>NZ_CP126693.1:0-770000 GCF_032614175.1 Pseudomonas sp. P105 | reverse complement strand
CCTCTACCATACTCTAGCTCGACAGTTTTGAATGCAGTTCCCAGGTTGAGCCCGGGGATTTCACATCCAACTTAACGAACCACCTACGCGCGCTTTACGCCCAGTAATTCCGATTAACGCTTGCACCCTCTGTATTACCGCGGCTGCTGGCACAGAGTTAGCCGGTGCTTATTCTGTCGGTAACGTCAAAACACTAACGTATTAGGTTAATGCCCTTCCTCCCAACTTAAAGTGCTTTACAATCCGAAGACCTTCTTCACACACGCGGCATGGCTGGATCAGGCTTTCGCCCATTGTCCAATATTCCCCACTGCTGCCTCCCGTAGGAGTCTGGACCGTGTCTCAGTTCCAGTGTGACTGATCATCCTCTCAGACCAGTTACGGATCGTCGCCTTGGTGAGCCATTACCTCACCAACTAGCTAATCCGACCTAGGCTCATCTGATAGCGCAAGGCCCGAAGGTCCCCTGCTTTCTCCCGTAGGACGTATGCGGTATTAGCGTCCGTTTCCGAGCGTTATCCCCCACTACCAGGCAGATTCCTAGGCTTTACTCACCCGTCCGCCGCTCTCAAGAGGTGCAAGCACCTCTCTACCGCTCGACTTGCATGTGTTAGGCCTGCCGCCAGCGTTCAATCTGAGCCATGATCAAACTCTTCAGTTCAAACATCTTTGGGTTTTGAGAAAACCCTAAACTTGGCTCAGCAATCGTTGGTTACATCTTTGATTTCTCGCGGAGTAACTTGTGATGCTGATAATCTGTTGACTAGCAGTCTGACTCCACAAGCACCCACACGAATTGCTTGATTCAGTTGTTAAAGAGCGGTGGGTTGAGCCTTTCGTCTCAACCGAGGCGCGCATTCTACAGCGCCCGGTGTATCTGTCAAGCGGTTATTTTAAGAAGTTTTCAAAGTTTCCTCTGCAACTTCAACCACTTGCGCTTCCGATCTCTCGTTAGCGGGAGGCGAATTCTACAGCGTTACTCGCTGCTGTCAACACCTCTTTTTGACCGCTTTCGATCGAGAAGATCGAACCGTTAACGGAGCCAGAAAAACCGCCCCACTAACTGCTTCCCACGCTTCGATGACCTGAAGCCCCGCGCTGCCGAAAATCGTTTAACTCATTGAAACTCAAGGAGTTTTTCGTTTCGACTGCGCCGGAAGTGGGGCGAATTATAGACTTCCAGAATTTGCCGTCAACACCTATTTTCATATTTCTGTCACAACAGCCAAAAGCCCCCGCAAACACAGAGGCCGGTGTCCAAAGACACCGGCCTCTTCACCCACCTACCGCTTACAAGCTCGGGAAGGCGAACTGTGACGCCTCGTGGCTGGCACGCTGCGGCCAACGCTGGGTAATGGCCTTGCGACGGGTATAGAAGCGCACCCCGTCCGGACCATAGGCATGCAGATCGCCGAACAGCGAACGCTTCCACCCACCAAAGCTGTGGTAGGCCACGGGCACCGGCAAAGGAACGTTGACGCCTACCATGCCGACTTCGATTTCATCGCAGAACAACCGCGCCGCCTCACCATCACGGGTAAAGATGCATGTGCCGTTGCCATACTCGTGATCGTTGATCAGTTGCATCGCCTCTTCCAGGCTGTTGACCCGGACGATGCACAGCACCGGCCCGAAAATCTCTTCTTTATAGATGCGCATCTCAGGCGTCACGCGATCAAACAGGCAGCCGCCCAGGAAGAACCCCTCCTCATGCCCAGCCACGCTCAAACCGCGACCATCGACAACCAGCGACGCACCCGCCGATACGCCATCTTCTATATAGCCGCTGACCTTGTCGCGATGCTGACCGGTCACCAATGGCCCCATGTCCAGTCCGCACGACGTACCCGCGCCGATTTTCAGTGACTGGATCTGCGGCACCAGCTTGGCGACCAGCGCATCCGCCACCTGATCGCCCACACACACCGCCACGGAGATCGCCATGCAGCGTTCGCCACACGAACCGTAGGCCGCCCCCATCAGCGCACTGACGGCGTTATCCAGATCCGCATCCGGCATCAAGACCGCATGGTTCTTCGCCCCACCCAGTGCCTGCACGCGTTTGCCGCGCCGGGTGCCTTCGGCATAGATGTATTCGGCAATCGGCGTGGAGCCGACAAAACTCAGCGCCTTCACCTCCGGCGCTTCGATCAGCGCGTCCACTGCAGCTTTGTCGCCATGCACCACGCTCAATACGCCTTTGGGCAACCCGGCTTCCAGAAGCAATTGGGCGATCAGCAACGTCGAACTCGGGTCACGCTCGGACGGTTTGAGGATGAAGCAGTTGCCACAAACGATCGCCAGCGGGTACATCCACAGCGGCACCATCGCCGGGAAGTTGAATGGCGTGATGCCCGCCACCACGCCCAAGGGCTGGAAGTCTGACCACGCGTCGATGTTCGGTCCTACGTTACGGCTGTATTCGCCCTTCAGAATCTCCGGTGCCGCGCAGGCGAATTCAACGTTCTCGATCCCGCGCTTAAGCTCTCCAGCCGCGTCTTCCAGGGTCTTGCCGTGCTCTTCGCTGATCAACTGGGCGATGCGCGACTCGTTCTGCTCCAACAACTGCTTGAACCGGAACATTACCTGCGCTCGTTTGGCCGCCGGTGTGTTGCGCCAGGCAGGGAAAGCCGCCTTGGCGGCGTCGATAGCTTGCTGAACCGTCGCACGATCGGCCAGTGGCACCTTATGAATCGCCTGGCCGGTGGAAGGGTTGAACACGTCGGCGGTACGAGCGCTGTCGCTCAACAGTTCGCCATTGATCAAATGCGCAATGAGGCTCATGGGGACTCCAGAATGTTATCCACAGGCGCCCGCTGCCGGACGCCCGTATTGAAAGCTATATAGAGGGACGCGTCAGTCGAGTTTGTTCAGCACTTCACCGACCGCATCGAACAAGCGATCCAGATCCTGTGGCTTGCTGTTGAACGTTGGCCCGAATTGCAGAGTGTCACCGCCGAAACGCACGTAGAACCCCTTTTTCCACAACGCCATGCCAGCCTCGAACGGGCGCACGATCGCATCGCCATCGCGGGGCGCAATCTGGATTGCCCCGGCCAGGCCATAGTTGCGGATGTCGATGATGTTCTTCGCCCCCTTCAAGCCATGCAAGGCCTTCTCGAAATGCGGAGCCACCTCGGCCACGCTTTGTACAAGGTTTTCCTTTTGCAGCAGATCCAGTGCCGCCAAGCCTGCCGCGCATGCCACCGGATGCGCCGAATAGGTGTAGCCATGGGGGAATTCCACTGCGTACTCAGGCGTCGGCTGGTTCATGAACGTCTGGTAGATCTCGGAGCTGGCAATCACCGCGCCCATGGGGATCGCGCCATTGGTAACCTGCTTGGCAATGCACATGAGATCCGGGGTCACGCCGAAACTATCGGCACCGAACATCGAACCGGTACGGCCGAACCCGGTGATGACCTCGTCGAACACCAACAAGATGCTGTGCTGATCGCAGATTTCCCGCAGGCGCTTGAGATAACCCTCAGGCGGCACCAGTACGCCAGCGGAGCCGGCCATCGGTTCAACAAACACCGCGGCGATGTTGGAGGCATCGTGCAGTTCGATCAGCTTCAACAGCTCATCGGCCAAGGCGATACCACCCTCTTTTGGCATGCCACGGGAATAGGCATTGCTTGCCAGCAGCGTGTGGGGCAAGTGATCGACGTCCATCATCGCCTGGCCGAACAACTTGCGGTTGCCGCTGACGCCGCCGAGGCTGGTACCGGCGATATTCACGCCATGGTAACCACGAGCACGGCCGATCATCTTGGTCTTGGTCGCCTGGCCCTTGAGACGCCAGTAGCCGCGGACCATTTTCACCGCGGTATCGGCACACTCGGAACCGGAGTCGGTGAAAAACACATGGTTGAGGTTGCCCGGTGTCAGGCTGGTGATTTTTTCCGCCAGCTGGAACGACAGCGGGTGGCCGTACTGGAAGCCCGGCGAGTAGTCGAGGGTGCCCAGCTGTTTGGCGACCGCTTCCTGGATTTCCTTGCGGGTGTGCCCGGCGCCGCACGTCCACAGGCCCGACAGCGAGTCGTAGACCTTGCGCCCTTTGTCATCCACCAGCCAACTGCCTTCGGCGGCGACGATCAGACGTGGATCGCGCTGGAAGTTGCGGTTGGCGGTGTAAGGCATCCAGTGGGCATCAAGCTTGAGCTGGCTGGCCAGGGAGCCGGCAGCATGTTCGGGCATGTTCATCGACAAAACCTCGCAGGAGAGAAGCGACAGGGATCCAAAGGCGTTCTTGCAGCTAACTTGCCACGGCGATAAAGTCGATGAAATCCAACTTTTCTAACCTTCAGTCAGCGGATCACTAAACTATGAGCGCGCGTCGTCCCGATCCGCTGGCCCAGGTCAGCGACTTTGATATTCGTCTGTTGCGCATTTTTCGCAGCGTGGTGGAGTGCGGTGGATTCTCCGCAGCGGAGACGGTGCTTGGGATCGGTCGCTCCGCCATCAGCCAGCAGATGAGCGACCTTGAACAGCGTCTTGGCCTACGGTTGTGCCAGCGCGGGCGGGCGGGCTTTTCCCTGACGGAGGAAGGCCGCGAGGTCTATCAATCAGCGTTGCAACTATTAAGTGCACTGGAAAGCTTTCGCACCGAAGTCAACGGCCTGCATCAACACTTGCGCGGCGAATTGATCATTGGCCTGACCGATAATCTCGTCACCCTGCCCCACATGCGCATCACCCATGCCCTGGCCCAATTGAAGGAACGCGGTCCAGACGTGCAGATTCAGATTCGCATGATCGCTCCCAACGAAGTCGAGCAAGGCGTACTCGACGGCCGATTGCATGTCGGCGTCGTGCCCCAGGCCAGTGCCCTTTCCGGGCTGGAGTATCAACCGCTCTACAGCGAACGTTCGCTGTTGTATTGCGCGGTCGGGCATCCGTTGTTTTATGTGGATGACCAACAACTGGACGACGCTCGCCTCAACAGCCAGGATGCCATCGCACCGACCTTCCGCCTGCCCGCCGAGATCCAGGCCCATTACCAGGCACTCAATTGCACTGCCAGTGCTTCGGACCGCGAAGGCATGGCGTTCCTGATTCTTACAGGGCGCTACATCGGTTACCTGCCGGATCATTACGCCAGCCTGTGGGTCCAGCAGGGACGGTTGCGCGCCCTCAAACCCACGGCCCGTTTCTATGATTTGAGCCTGGCGTCAGTCACGCGCAAGGGGCGTCGGCCTCATCTGGTGCTGGAGAGCTTTCTCCAGAGCCTGGCGGCAACCCGCTAACCCTTGGTCCGACATTGGCTGGGTTAGCCTGCCCCCAGCGAAAGGCTTTTAGCATGATGGCACTTGTCGGATCGCTGCCGGTGCGCTATCAACGCATTTGCTTGCCCCACAGACCCAGCCCGGAAACGCCCATGACCTTTGAAGTCCCTGCCCACGGTGGCAAGCCCACCAGCCGCATTCGTCAAAAAAACGAAGAGACCATCCTCAAGGCCGCCGAAGATGAATTCGCCCGTCACGGGTTCAAAGGCACCAGCATGAATGCCATTGCCTTGAAGGCCGGGCTGCCCAAGGCGAACCTGCATTATTACTTCACCAACAAGCTTGGGTTGTACGTGGCGGTGCTGAGCAACATCATCGAGTTGTGGGACAGCACCTTTAATACCCTCACCGCCGAGGATGATCCGGCCGAAGCCCTGACCCGCTACATCCGCGCCAAAATGGAGTTCTCCCGCCGCCATCCCCAGGCGTCCCGGCTTTTCGCCATGGAGGTGATCAGCGGCGGTGAATGCCTGACTGAATATTTCAACCAGGATTATCGCACCTGGTTCAACGGCCGCGCGGCAGTGTTCCAGGCCTGGATCGATGCCGGCAAGATGGACCCGATCGACCCCGTGCACGTGATCTTTCTATTGTGGGGAAGTACTCAGCATTACGCCGACTTCGCCACCCAGATCTGCCGCGTGACCGGTCGCAGCAAGCTGACCAAGCAGGACATGATCGATGCCGGCGACAACCTGATCCGCATCATTCTCAAGGGCTGCGGCCTGAAACCAACCTTTTAAGACCCTCATGCCTTTTACCCTCACCGGCTTTTGTGAATACCGCGAAGAGATTCGCAAAAGCCGCTTCATTACCCTCGCCGCCCCTATCACCAGCCCTGCCGACGCCGTGGCCTTTATAGAGCAGCACAGCGATCTGAACGCCACACACAACTGCTGGGCCTGGAAACTGGGCGACCAATACCGCAGCAACGACGACGGCGAACCGGGTGGCACCGCCGGGCGGCCGATCCTGGCGGCCATCGAAGCCCAGGCTTGCGATCAGGTCGTGGTGCTGGTGATCCGTTGGTACGGTGGAATCCAGTTGGGCACCGGAGGCTTGGCCCGGGCCTATGGCGGGGGCGCGAACAAATGCCTGCAAAACGCCGAGAAGGTTGAGTTGATCAGCCGTGTGGCGCTGCGCTGCACCTGCGGTTTCGCGGAACTGGCCCTGGTGAAACTGCGGGTCGCCGAATGCGGCGGATTGGTGAACACCGAGAGCTTTACAGCCAATGGCGTGGACTTGCAGGTGGCCGTGGGTGAAGCGCAGATCGAAACATTGCAAAAGCAATTGGCCGACCTGAGCCGTGGACGGATTCTGCTGGCCCGTTGAGCGCGAGGGGGTCTGCGACTTTTCAGGGCAAACGCCATCGTGCGACTTGCCCACATCCACTGTGCACCCGACTGTGGATAACCTGAGCACATTCCGCTGTAACCCTTCTGTCATGCGGCTTTGCGGCTGTTGTTCGTTTTTTGATCAAAGCACTGTTTTCTGTAGGAATTCTTCAGAAAAACAAATGCTTGCGAGGTTTTATCACCTTTAGAAGAAAGCCGGGCGCTGGTTATGCCGGACCTTCAGGCTTGCGCACAATAACTGTGGAACATCCTGTGGATAACCCGTTCATGGCTCACGCCGTCCCATGAAAGGCATGGCTCGCAGCCGCCTGATCATTTTTTAACCACCCGTTTCGGGGCACAAACAACGCCTCTATCACCTGCTCGCCCCATTGCGGTGCCCTATCCACAGCGAGGGTGTTGGCAAGTAAGCCAAGCCGATAGGCAAAGCGCGGGGCTCGCTGACATTTCCTGACCTACTGGCCAGGAAATTGCTTTATCCACAGGCATTCATGTCCCCTGACCCGAGCCTGTCATGTCCGACCCCGATTCCATCCCGCGCCTGCAATTGCGCAAGATCAGCAAACGCTACCCAGGTTGCCTGGCCAATGACGCCATCGACCTGAGCATCCAGCCCGGCGAGATCCACGCGCTGCTCGGCGAAAACGGTGCTGGCAAAAGCACCCTGATGAAGATTATCTACGGCGTTACCCACGCCGATTCGGGCGAGGTGATCTGGCAAGGCCAACGGGTCGACCTGCGCAACCCGGCCCAGGCCCGTAGCCTGGGCATCGGTATGGTGTTCCAGCATTTCTCGCTGTTTGAAACCCTTACCGTGGCGCAGAACATCGCCCTGGCCATGGGCGCGGCAGCCGGCACACCGGCGCAACTGGAGCCGCGAATCCGCGAAGTTTCCCAACGCTACGGCATGGCCCTGGAGCCGCAGCGGTTGGTCCACAGCCTGTCGATTGGCGAACGTCAACGGGTGGAGATCATTCGCTGCTTGATGCAGGACATCCGTCTGCTGATTCTCGATGAACCTACCTCGGTGCTGACGCCCCAGGAAGCCGAAGAACTGTTCGTGACCCTGCGGCGCCTGGCGAGCGAAGGCTGCAGCATTTTGTTCATCAGCCACAAGTTGGGCGAGGTCCGCGCGTTGTGCCACAGCGCGACGGTGCTGCGCGGCGGACGGGTGTCAGGGCATTGCACACCAGCGCAGTGCTCGGACCGGGAACTGGCGCAGTTGATGGTCGGCGAAGCGGCCGGGCTGATCGCGGACTATCCCAAGGTCAGCGCGGACAAAGCGTTCCTTGAGATCCACAAACTGTCATGGCCAAACCCAGACCCGTTCGGTTGCTCGTTACGGGATATAGACCTTGAGGTACGCAGCGGCGAAATCGTCGGTATCGCCGGAGTGGCGGGGAATGGGCAGGACGAGTGGCTGGCGTTACTCAGCGGTGAAACGCAACTGCCCCGCCACAAAGGCGAGACGATCAGGTTCGATGGGCAACCTGTGGCGCATCTGCGCCCCGATGCCCGGCGCCGCCTCGGGCTGGCATTTGTTCCAGCCGAACGCCTGGGCCACGGCGCGGTGCCGCAATTGAGCCTGGCGGATAACGCCCTGCTCAGCGCCTTCCAACAAGGACTGATCCGTTGCGGCCTGATTCAACGGCGCAAGGTCGAGCACCTGGCCGAGGAGATTATCCGTCGTTTTGGGGTGAAGACGCCCGACACCAGAACCCCGGCGCGCAGCCTCTCGGGGGGCAACCTGCAAAAATTCATCCTCGGTCGGGAAATCCTTCAACAGCCCAGGCTGCTGGTGGCGGCGCATCCGACCTGGGGCGTAGACGTCGGCGCGGCGGCGACCATCCACAGGGCCCTGATTGCCTTACGCGATGCGGGTGCCGCCATCCTGGTGATCTCCGAAGACCTCGACGAACTGTTCCAGATCAGCGACCGCCTCGGCGCTTTGTGTGGCGGGCGTTTGTCCGCCTTGAGGCCCACTGTCCAAACCCGGCTTAGCGACGTCGGCGGCTGGATGGCCGGCCAGTTCGACGCCCCTCAATCCCCTGATCCCGCGACGGTCTAACGGAGTTTTTATGCTGCTGTCTCTTGAACCCCGCGGCCAACAATCGCGCCTGATGCTCTGGTGCTCGCCGCTGCTGGCCGCCGTATTGACCCTGGGCTGTGGCTCGCTGCTGTTCGCCGTCCTGGGGCATGATCCGTTGCAAACCTTGTACACCTTGTTGATCGCCCCGATCAGTGATCTATACGGTGTGTCCGAATGGCTGGTCAAAGCCTTGCCGATCCTGCTCTGCGCCCTCGGCCTGGCGGTGGCCTACCAGGCACGAATCTGGAACATTGGCGCCGAGGGACAATTGCTATTGGGCGCCCTGGCCGGCAGCGCCGTCGCGGTGAACATCATCGGCATACAAAGCCGCTGGGCACTGGTGCTGATTCTGCTGACCGGCACCCTCGCCGGTGCCGCCTGGGCCGGGCTCACGGCGTGGCTACGCACGCGCTTCAATGCCAATGAAATCCTGACCAGCATCATGCTCAATTACATCGCACTTAACCTGCTGCTGTTCTGCGTTCACGGACCGCTGAAAGACCCGGCCGGGTTCAACTTTCCGGAGTCGGCGATGTTCGGCGATGCCAGTCGCCTGCCATTGCTGGTGGAAGACGGGCGGCTTCATGCCGGGTTGTATTTCGCCCTGCTGGCACTGGTGGCGGTCTGGGTGTTGCTGCAGAAAAGTTTTGTCGGGTTTCAGATCAAAGTGCTGGGCCTGGACGCTCGGGCCGCCGGCTTCGCCGGCTTTCGCCAGAAGCCGTTGGTGTGGCTGGCGCTGTTGATCAGCGGTGCACTGGCCGGGCTCGCCGGTGTCTGCGAAGTGACCGGGCCAATCGGCCAACTGGTGCCGCAAGTGTCACCGGGCTACGGCTATGCGGCGATTACCGTGGCGTTCCTGGGACGTCTGAATCCCATCGGCATTCTGTTCGCCAGCCTGCTGATGGCCTTGTTGTACATCGGCGGCGAAAGCGCGCAGATGTCGCTGAACCTTCCCCAGGCAATCACCCAGCTGTTCCAGGGCATGATGCTGTTTTTCCTATTGGCCTGCGACGTACTGATCCTGTATCGGCCGCGCCTGAACCTGCGCTGGGCCCGGCGCACCCGGACCACCGCCGTACAGGCAGGAGCGCTGTGATGGATATCGACCTGTTGAGCAATATTTTCTACGCCATGATCCGTTGCGGCACACCGTTGCTGCTAGTGGCCCTGGGTGAGCTGATCTGCGAGAAAAGTGGTGTTTTGAACCTGGGCCAGGAAGGCATGATGCTGTTCGGCGCGGTGATCGGTTTTATCGTCGCGTTCAACAGCGGCAACCTGTGGCTTGGCGTGCTGCTGGCGATGGCCGCCGGGATGCTGTTGTCGGCGCTGTTCGCGTTGGTAGCGCTGGTGTTCAATGCCAATCAGGTGGCCACCGGGTTGGCGCTGACGATTTTCGGCGTGGGGCTGTCGAGTTTTGTCGGCGCGGCCTGGGTCGGCAAACCGCTGGCGGGGTTCGAGCCGCTGGCGATTCCCTACTTGAGCGACATCCCGTTGATCGGGCGGATGTTGTTTGCCCAGGATCTGCTGGTGTACCTGTCTTTTGCACTGTTCGCCCTGGTGGCCTGGGTGATTGTGAAAAGTCGCGTTGGGCTGATTATCCAGGCGGTGGGGGAAAATCCCGATGCCGCCAGTGCCATGGGCCTGCCGGTGTTGCGGGTGCGGACCCTGGCGGTGCTGTTCGGCGGTGCCATGGCCGGGCTGGCGGGTGCCTATCTGTCGCTGGCTTACACGCCGATGTGGGCCGAAAACATGAGCGCCGGGCGCGGCTGGATCGCCCTGGCGCTGGTAGTGTTCGCCAGTTGGCGAGTCTGGCGCCTGCTGCTGGGCGCCTACCTGTTCGGCCTCGCCAGCATCCTGCACCTGGTGGCCCAGGGCTTGGGGCTGGCGATTCCATCGAGCTTGCTGGCGATGCTGCCGTACGTCGCGACCATTGTGGTGTTGGTGTTGCTGTCCCGGGACGCGGTGCGCACGCGGCTGTACGCGCCGGTGTCGCTGGGACAGCCTTGGCAGGCAGGGCATTGAGGTAGACGGCGGCGCGCCTATCGCGAGCAGGCTCGCTCCCACATTTGATCGGGGTGACCGTCAGTTTCAGGCTCGCCCCATCTCTCCCTGTGGGAGCGAGCCTGCTCGCGATGAGGCCCGAACAGGCAATACCTGAACCAAGCCCCACACCAACTCGAAAAACAGGAAAACCCACAACACCGCACTGGCCCCATGAAGCAGTGCATACAGCATCCAGGCCGAAAACAAAAACCGCCCCGCCGCGTCATAACGCCCGTACAGCGGCTGCGGATCACGAATCCGCAGCACCGCCCACACGCAGACAATCGAGCCCAGCAGATTCACCATCAGCACATGCGCCGGCGCGAACGGCGGCAGTTCTCCAGGCAGGTCAAATAGCTGAGTCATACTCATCAACACACCATGCAACGCCGCAAAGCTCCACGGCGTGGCCAGCACGGCCGACACGATAAGGTCGTACCAGGCGCTGCCGCGCACCACCCGGCGATATTGCATCAAAGTCCACATACACCTTGCTCCAGATAATTGGGAAGCAAAGAGCCTAAAGCCTGGGGTATGCTCCAAGGTCAAGCCCTTCGGAGACCCACCATGCGCATCGGTGAACTCGCCCAAGCCTGTGCCGTCAGCCGTGACACCCTGCGCTTCTACGAGCAGCGCGGCCTGATCGCGGCGCAGCGCAGCGCCAATGGCTATCGCCACTACCCCGCCGACATGGTGCAACTGGTGCTCTACATCAAGACCGCCCAGCGCCTGGGTTTTACCCTGGGCGAGATCGGCGCCAGCGTCGCCGCCCTGTGGCAGGCGCAGGACCCTGACTGCGCCGTGACGCAATTGCTGCAAGACAAACTGAACCTGATCGAAACCCGTATGACCGAACTCGACGCGTTGCGCCATGAGCTGAAACAACGGCTCGGGCAACGCTGTCCATTAAATCCGTGACCTTTTTTCATCAAGGATGCTCCTCATGAATTCGGCAAAAAACGCATTGATCATTGGCGCCTCCCGGGGCCTGGGCCTCGGCCTGGTGAAGACGCTGCTCAGCGATGGCTGGAGCGTGACCGCCACCGTGCGCAACCCGCAGAACGCCGAGGCGTTGAAGGCACTGGGCCCAGTGCGGATCGAAAAGCTCGACATGGACGACCAGCAAGCCGTCATCACCCTGAGCCAGCAGCTCAAGGACGAAACCTTCGACCTGTTGTTCGTCAATGCCGGCGTCAAAGGCCCTGACAACCAGAGCCCCGGCGGTGCGACGCTGGCCGAAGTCGGCCAGTTGTTCTTCACCAACGCCGTGGCACCGATCAATCTGGCCCAGCGTTTCGTCGGCCAGATCCGCGACGGCAGTGGCGTGCTGGCATTCATGAGCTCCGTGCTGGGCAGCGTGACCATGCCTGACGCCCCGGAACTGGCGCTGTACAAGGCCAGCAAGGCGGCGCTCAATTCGATGACCAATAGTTTTGTCACTCAATTGGGCGAGCAGACATTGACGGTTCTGTCGCTGCACCCGGGCTGGGTGAAGACCGACATGGGTGGCGAAGGGGCGGACATTGATGTCGAGACCAGCACCCGCGGCCTGATTGATCAGGTCAATGCCTTTGCCGGCAAGGGTGGGCATCATTTCGTCAACTACAAGGGCGAGACGATTCCCTGGTAACCCAAGCCTTCCCCCTGCTCGCGATTGCGGCCTGACATTCACCATGATGTCGACTGACACACCGCTATCGCGAGCAGGCTCGCTCCCACATGGCTCCCGTTCAACTCTGGAAATGTGCCCCGCAACCTGAGTAAACTCAGCACCTCGCCCTACCCAACGGGCGACCCTGGATCAGCAGACAGGGCATCACTGAGCTGGCTAACCTGAACCCACTTTCAGAGGAGCCGGCCACCATGCCTGCGACCCGTACCTGGTTAAAAAATCCCCTCGCCATCTTCACGGCCAACGACCTCGATGCCCGTGGCGGTCTTGTCCTGCAAAACGGCGTGATCGTCGAATTGCTGAGGGCCGGCCAGCAACCCGCCCAGCCCTGCGACACAGTCTTCGACGCCGGCGAACATGTGATCCTGCCGGGGCTGATCAACACCCATCATCATTTCTACCAGACCCTGACTCGCGCCTGGGCACCGGTGGTGAACCAGCCCCTGTTCCCGTGGCTGAAAACCCTCTACCCGGTATGGGCGCGGTTGACACCGGAAAAGCTCGCTTTGGCGAGCAAAGTGGCGCTGGCCGAACTGTTGCTTTCAGGCTGCACCACAGCGGCCGATCACCATTACCTGTTCCCTGAAGGCTTGGAAAATGCCATCGATGTGCAGGTGCAAAGTGTCCGTGAACTGGGCATGCGCGCGATGCTGACCCGCGGTTCCATGAGCCTGGGCGAAGCCGACGGTGGCTTGCCGCCACAACAGACCGTGCAGCAGGGCCACGTGATTCTCGAGGACAGCCTGCGGTTGATCAGCCAATACCATGAGCGCGGCGACGGGGCGCAAATCCAGATTGCCCTGGCGCCTTGCTCACCGTTTTCGGTCACGCCTGAAATCATGCGCGCCAGCGCCGAGCTGGCGGAGAAACTCGACGTACGCCTGCACACTCACCTGGCCGAAACCCTCGACGAAGAGGACTTCTGCCTGCAACGCTTCGGCCTGCGCACCGTGGACTACCTGGACAGCGTCGGCTGGCTCGGCCCGCGCACCTGGCTGGCCCACGGCATTCATTTCAATCCTGAGGAAATCACCCGTCTCGGCGCCGCCGGCACCGGCATCTGCCATTGCCCGAGCTCCAACATGCGCCTGGCCTCGGGCATCTGCCCTACCCTGGAACTCACCGCCGCCGGCGCACCGCTGGGCCTGGGTGTGGACGGCTCGGCCTCCAACGATGCCTCGAACATGATCCTGGAAACCCGCCAGGCGTTGTACATTCAGCGCCTGCGCTATGGCGCGCAGGCGATCACCCCGCAGCGAGTGCTGGGCTGGGCGACCCGCGGCTCGGCACAACTGCTGGGGCGCAACGATATCGGTGAGCTGGCGGAGGGCAAACAGGCTGACTTGGCGCTGTTCAAACTCGACGAACTGCGCTTCTCCGGCAGTCACGATCCGGTTTCGGCCCTGCTGCTGTGCGGCGCGGACCGGGCGGACCGGGTGATGGTCGGTGGGCAATGGCGGGTCATCGACGGACAGGTCGAAGGGTTGGACCTGAAGGGGTTGATTGCTGATCACAGCCAGGCGGCGCGGGAGTTGATCGCCGACGCCTGACCGGACGCTATCGCGGGCAAGCCTTTCCCACATCAAGGGTGGATGTATGAAGCAGCCTTGCCGTGAGACCAGTGGGAGCAAGGCTTGCCCGCGATACTCTTCTAGAGTCCCAGCAACGACAACATGATAAACGTCGCGAACAACACAAAATGGGTCATGCCTTCAATGGCATTGGTTTCCCCATCGTTGAGGTTGATGGCGCAGACGATCAAGGTGATGAAGATCATCACCGTCTGCACCGGGGTCATTGCCATCTGGAACGGCTGGCCGGTGTAGAGCGCCATCGCTTCCATCACCGGCACGGTGAGGATCACGGTGGACAGCGAAGCCCCCAAGGCGATATTCACCACCGACTGCATACGGTTGGCCAACGCCGCGCGCAAGGCGGTGAGGATTTCCGGTGCCGCGGAAATGGCAGCCACCAGAATCGCCGTAACCACCGGCGGCGCCCCTGAACCTTCCAGCCCCAGGTCGATGGCTTTGGACATGACCTCGGCCAACGCTCCGATCACTACGACGCCAAACACCAGCGCCGCGATGGAGAACGTCAGGCTGATGGGTTTCGGCTGGTTTTCCACCGGCTCTTTCCGACGGCGTTTTTCCGGGTAGCTGTAGCTGAAAAAGTAACTGTGAGGCCCCACCTGCATGCGCAGGAACAGGGTGTACAGCACGATCATCGCGCCGATGGTGAATGCCGAATAGAGCTTCCAGCTCTCTTGGGGAATGAACTCCGGCACCACCATCGATACGCCCATGGCGGTGAGAATCATCACGCTGTAGGTGCGCGCCGAATCATCGTTGTAAGCCTGCTCGCCATGCTTGATTCCGCCCATCAGCGCCGCAAGGCCAAGAATGCCGTTGATATCGAGCATCACCGCAGAATAGATGGTGTCGCGCACCAGCGTTGGCGAGGCTTCGTTGCTCATCATGATCGCCAGGATCACCACTTCTACCAGCACCGCCGACAGGGTCAGGATCATCGTGCCGTAGGGATCGCCGACCTTCTCTGCCAGCAGCTCGGCGTGATGGGCCACACGCATGGAAGCCGCGACGATAAAGCCGATCAGGACCAAACCGCCGAGCAACGCCACGATCTGTCCGCTGCCCAACAGCCAGTGCTCCAGCGGATAGGCGAGCACCGCGGCGATCAGCGCCAGCAACAGCAGTTTTTCTTGCTTGATCAAAGTCAGCATCGCGGGCCTATCACCGTGGGCGGGGTCATGAGCTACTGACTGTAGGGGGCGGCGAACGTTCGGGCGAAGTGACGCACCAGGGAGTGGCGAGTGGGTGGCAGGTGCACCTTTATCGATCTCAAGGACCTCATCGCGAGCAAGCTCGCTCCCACAGGTATTGCGTTGTCCTTGTGGGAGCGAGCTTGCTCGCGATGGCTGCCTCGAAAAGATCACAGATTTTGTTGTCCTATTGGTCAGCATTTTGCATTAGCGCTGTTCAGCCAACCTCACAACAAAATGGAGTTCGAGTTCATGCACAAGCGTCCCTTGAAGATGTTGCTTTGCGCCGTCGCTGCGACTGTCGGTCTGAGCGCCGGCCTGAATGCCAGCGCTGCCGACCCGCTGAAGGTCGGTTTCGTCTATATCGGCCCCATCGGTGACCACGGCTGGACCTACCAGCATGAACAGGGACGCAAGGAACTGGTGGCGAAACTCGGCGACCGAATCACCACCAACTACGTGGAAAACGTGCCTGAAGGCGCCGACGCCGAGCGGGTGATCCGCAACATGGCCAAGGACAAGTACGACCTGATCTTCACCACGTCCTTCGGCTACATGAACCCGACACTGAAGGTCGCCAAGCAATTCCCCAAGGTGACCTTCGAACACGCCACCGGCTACAAGCAGGACAAGAACCTGGGCACGTACCTGGCTCGCACCTATGAGGGTCGCTACGTCGGCGGCTTCATCGCGGCCAAGATGACCAAAAGCAAAAAAATCGGCTACGTCGCCTCCTTCCCGATTCCAGAAGTGATCCGCGATATCAACGCCATCCAACTGGCCCTGAACAAGTACAACCCCGGCACCGAAATCAAAGTGGTGTGGGTCAACTCCTGGTTCGATCCGGGTAAGGAAGCCGATGCCGCCAACGCACTGATCGACCAGGGCGTGGATGTGGTGTTCCAGCACACCGACAGCCCGGCGCCGATCCAGGCCGCCGAGCGGCGCGGCGTCTATGCCGTCGGCTACGCTTCGGACATGGCCCACTTCGGTCCCAAGGCGGTGCTGACCTCGATTGTCAACGACTGGGGCCCGCACTACATCCAGGCCACCCAAAGCGTGCTCGACCATAGCTGGAAATCCCAGGACTACTGGGGCGGCCTGAAGGAAGGCACGGTGAAACTACCGATCAGCGACCTGGTGCCAGCGGCGGTCAAAGGCGAAGCCGAGCAGATCATCGCCGACATCGAGAGCGGTGCTTTCCATCCGTTCACCGGGCCGATCAAGGACCAGGCCGGCGTCGAGAAAATCCCGGCGGGCATGAGCGCTACCAATGCGCAACTGGCGTCGATGAATTACTACGTCGAAGGTATGAAGGCTGAGATTCCCAAATAACTGACGAGTCAACACACATCCCTGTGGGAGCGAGCCTGCTCGCGATAGCGGACTGACATGCAACGTTGATGTCGACAGACAAATCGCTATCGCGAGCAGGCTCGCTCCCACATCGGCCCCCTCACACAATCAGGAAAGCCGCATGAACAGCCTTCCCATCATCGACATCAGCCCGCTCTACGGCGATAGCCCCAGCGCCTGGCAATCGGTCGCCAACCAGATCGACCAGGCCTGCCGCCAGTGGGGCTTTTTCTACATCAAGGGTCACCCCATCAGCCCGGCTCGCATCACCGAAGTCCTGGACCATGCCCAACGCTTCTTCAGGCTGCCGGTAGAAGAAAAACTCAAGATAGACATCACCCAAACCCGCCATCATCGCGGCTACGGCGCCGTCGCCACCGAACAACTGGACCCGGCCAAACCCAGCGACCTGAAAGAAACCTTCGACATGGGCCTGCACTTGCCGGCCGATCATCCCGACGTGCTGGCGCACAAGCCTCTGCGCGGTCCTAACCGACACCCGGACCTGGCGGGCTGGGAACCCCTGATGGAGCAGCATTACCGCGACATGCAGGCCCTTGCCCAAACCCTGCTGCGCGCCATGACCCTGGCCCTCGGCATCGAGCGGGACTTCTTCGACACGCGCTTCACCGAGCCTGTGAGCGTGCTGCGCCTGATTCACTATCCGCCGCGTCACACCGCCAGCTCTGCCGAACAGCAAGGTGCCGGCGCCCATACCGATTACGGCTGCATCACCCTGCTCTACCAGGACGCCGCTGGTGGCCTGCAAGTGCGCAACGTCAACGGCCAATGGATCGACGCGCCGCCCATCGACGGCACGTTCGTGGTCAACCTCGGCGACATGATGGCGCGCTGGAGCAACGACCGTTACCTGTCCACCCCCCACCGGGTGATCAGCCCGCTGGGGGTAGACCGCTACTCGATGCCGTTCTTTGCCGAGCCGCACCCCGATACGCAGATCCAATGCCTGCCCGGTTGTCAGGATGAGGGCCACCCACCGAAGTACCCGACCACCACCTGCGCCGAATTCCTGCTGTCACGCTTCGCTGACACCTATGCTTATCGGCGGGAACAACAGGCGGTGTAGTGGATCAGCCGGTCAGGTTTTACCAGACATTGCGGCCAGCCCCTGTAGAATGCCCGCCATCGATTCGCTGATGAGAAAAGAACATGTACGACTGGCTGAACGCCTTGCCCAAGGCTGAACTGCATTTGCATCTGGAAGGCTCGCTGGAGCCCGAGCTGCTGTTCGCCCTGGCCGAACGCAACAAGATCGCCCTGCCGTGGAGCGACGTGGACACCCTGCGCAAGGCCTATGCCTTCAACAATCTGCAGGAATTCCTCGACCTGTATTACCAGGGCGCCGACGTGTTGCGCACCTCCCAGGATTTCTACGACCTGACCTGGGCCTACCTGTTGCGCTGCAAGGCGCAGAACGTGATTCACACCGAACCGTTCTTCGACCCGCAGACTCACACCGACCGTGGTGTCCCGTTCGAAGTGGTGCTCAACGGCATCGCCGCGGCCCTCAAGGACGGTGAACAGCAACTGGGCATCACCAGCGGCCTGATCCTGAGTTTCCTGCGCCACCTGAGCGAAGAACAGGCCGAGAAAACCCTCGACCAGGCGCTGCCGTTCCGCGACGCGTTCGTGGCCGTGGGTCTGGACAGTTCGGAAATGGGTCACCCGCCGAGCAAGTTCCAGCGGGTATTCGACCGTGCACGCAACGAGGGCTTCCTGACCGTTGCCCACGCCGGTGAAGAAGGCCCGCCCGAGTACATCTGGCAAGCCCTGGACCTGTTGAAGATCCAGCGCATCGACCACGGCGTGCGGGCCATTGAAGATGAACGACTGATGCAGCGGATCATCGACGAACAGATCCCGCTGACGGTCTGCCCGTTGTCCAACACCAAGTTGTGTGTGTTCGACGACATGTCGCAACACAACATCCTCGACATGCTCGAACGCGGAGTGAAGGTGACGGTCAATTCCGATGACCCGGCGTACTTCGGCGGCTACGTCACCGAAAACTTCCACGCGCTGCACACCCATCTGGGGATGACCCAGGACCAGGCCACACGCCTGGCGCAGAACAGCTTGGATGCACGGCTGGTAAACCCCTAAGACGGGTGATGCCCCTTTGTGGGAGCGAGCCTGCTCGCGATAGCAGCATGACATTCGACATCGATGTCGCCTGACTTACCGCCATCGCGAGCAGGCTCGCTCCCACAAGAGTGAAGTGGTTTAACCGGCCACCGTACCCTCGCTCAACTCCTCCAATGTCTTGCCCCGCGTCTCCACGCCAAACAACCAGACCACCCCCGCCGCCACGGCGAAGCACAGCGCGCCCAGGGCGAACACACCGCCCTGTCCGGTAATGGGAAACACCAATCCGGTGACCAGGGGCCCGAGCAGCGAACCAATGCGACCGACAGCCGAGGCAAAACCCGAGCCCGTGGCCCGTGCCGAGGTGGGGTACAGCTCTGGCGTGTAGGTGTAGAGCACCGCCCACATGCCGAACAGGAAGAACTGCATCAAAAGCCCGGTGCCGATGAGCAGGCCCACGTTGCCGCCAAACACCGCGCTCTGACCATAAAGAAACGCCATCACCCCGCCACCCAGCAACGTGACCACGCACACCGGTTTACGTCCCCAGCGCTCCACCAGCCACGCCGCCATGAGGAAGCCGGGAATCCCGCCCAAGGAAATCAGCACGGTGTAATACACCGACTGGGTCACGGCGAATCCGGACTGCTGCAACAAGGCACTGAGCCAGGACGTCAGGCCATAAAAACCGAGCAAGGCGAAGAACCAGACGCTCCAGATCATCATCGTGCGCTGGCGATACAGCGGTGACCAGATCTGCGCCAGGGCCGAAAAGAAATTGCCCGGCGTGCTCTCGCCCCTCGGCAGACGAATCGGTTCAGGCAATTCTCCACGTCCCAACGAGGCTCGGACCTTGTCTTCGATTCGCTTGAGCACGGCGTCCGCCTCGTCCCCCCGGCCGGCCTGTTCCAGCCAGCGCGGCGACTCGGGAATGAAGAAGCGAATGACCAGGACGAACACCGCCGGCACCGCCAACACCAGGAAGATGTCGCGCCAGCCGATCACCGGCAACAGGAAATACGACAGCACGCCCGCCGCCACGAAACCCAACGGCCAGAAGCCATCCATCAACGCGATATAGCGGCCTCGGCGTGTGGCCGGGATCAGTTCCGAGAGCATCGACTGAGCGATCGGAAACTCCATGCCCATGCCGATACCCAGCAGGATACGGAACAGCATCAGTGAATCGACGCTCTGGGCGGTCGAGCACAAATAACTGGCGACGCCCCACAACACGATGCTCCACTGGAACACCGGCTTGCGCCCGAACCGATCGGCCAGCATGCCCGACAGCGATGCTCCCAGTACCATGCCAAAGAAACTGGAGCTGGCGAGCAAACCTGCCTGGGCGGTGCTTAAGCCAAACTCGGCTTTGATCGAGCCCAGCAGGAACGTCATCATGGCCAGGTCCATGGAGTCGAAGAAAAACGCCAAGGCAATAATGATGAAAATAATCCGGTGGTAGCCGCTGATGGGCAGTCGCTCCAGACGTTCCGCCGCGCTGTAGCCGTGAGTATCCATGCTGTTTCCCCCAATCCAAAAAAATCCCAGGTTCGAGTGTGCGCGAACCTTGCTGGAGGCTATTGCTGAATACGACCTGTCGGCAGCCCTAGAACGCCATTTCCACGGTGTCCTGCGTGGCGAACCGATGGATTTCCTGCTGGCCAAGCACCGTTACCTGCAAGGCCCTGGAGTCGTTGGGCAAGCTCAGCCAACCGGACTGCATGAACAGTTGCAGCAACGCAGCACCCAAGGCGCCCCCCAGGTGCGGACGTCGCTCGCTCCAGTCCGGGCAGGCACAAGCGGTGCGGGCGTTGCGGTGGGCCAGCGCCTGGATGAACAGGCCGTGCCCGGCCAGCTCATTGGCACCTTTGTGAGTCACGATCACCCGCTGGTCGCCCTGCTCGATCCATCCGGCATCCAGCAGGCGCTGATACAGGTCGGCCGCCAGGGTGCCGCCCAGATGGTCTTCGCAAAGCCTGGCCCGCATCAACGAAGCGGGAGCCGACGGGGCCTTGCCCGGCATGACTCCGCGCTTGAAGACTTCCGGAAGCTGGCGCGGCGTACTGGCCAGGGTCGCGCTGGCCAGCGCTTCGACGGCAGCGCCGATCTCGGGTGCCGCCAGGCGGAAAAACCGTTTGCGGCCACGGGCTTCGACTTTCAACAGGCCACCGGCGGACAGACGGCCCAGATGAGCGCTGGCCGAAGACGGCGACAGCCCGGCCAGCAACGCCAGCTCTTCAGCCTGCCGCGCAGTGCCGTCCATCAAGGCCCACATCATTGCGCTGCGTTTTGGGTCGGCCAGCAGCGTGGCGATCTGGCTGATGCAAGGTGCATGTTCCATGTATTCACTCCCTGTTGAATCATTCGTCTACTGCTCTGGCGCTAGTGACCAGCAATGGGGCCGCCCAAAGCGGCTCGACCGCCGCAAATCGCGCGCCGCTTCAGGCGGCCGCTAGTATAAGCGTGCGGATCGAGGTTTCCTGTCCTCCGGAAACCTTTGGAGGCGATTGTTCGTGAGGGAAAAGTCTCTATTTACGCGCGACTAATGGTCGTCCCCCGTCGAGAGGGCAAATTGTGCCGTCAACCGGCCACAACGCAGCTTGAGCATTTCCCGCAGCAGATTGATGGGTTTGCTCAGTTGCGCTCGGTGAGCACACAGCAGATTGAGCGGCGCGCGTTCGCATTGCAGATGCGGCAGAAGGATTTTCAAACGTCCGGCCAACACATCGGTTGAAACGTCCAGCCAGGACTTGTAAGCGATCCCCGCGCCTGCCACCGCCCAGCGACGCACCACATCGGCATCGTCGCTGAAGCGGTCGCCGCTGACGGTCAGGCTCATTTCCCGTTTGCCGTCATGAAAACGCCAACGGTCATGAACCCGCGTGCCGAGCATGTACAACAGGCAATTGTGCTGGGCCAGTTGCTCCAACTGAACAGGTTCGCCATGCCGAGCCAGGTAACTGGGCGATGCACACAGCACCCGGCGGTTATCCGGCGCGACCGGCAGGGCCACCAGGCTCGAATCTTCCGGCTCGCCATAACGCAACGCGACGTCCACCGGCTGCTTGAACAGATCAGCGATGCGATCACCCAGCAGCAGTCGCACGGTCAGCCCCGGATGCTCCTCCTGGAACGCGTCCAGCCAGGGCAGCAGCAGGTTGCGTCCCAAGTCCGAGGGGGCGGACAACTGCAACACCCCGCTGACCTGGTCCTGGCCGCTGGTCAATAACCTGCGTCCTTCGTCGAGGCTGCTCAGCGCCGCGCGGGCATACTCAAGGAAGCCTTCGCCCTCGGCCGTCAGGCGCAAACTGCGGGTAGAGCGCGCCAACAGCCGGGCGCCCAAGTGTTGTTCTATCCGCTTCAATGCGGCGCTGGCCACCGCCGCCGACAGGTCCATGACCCTGGCCGCGGCAGACAGGCTGCCCAGGTCTGCGGCCCGGACGAACAACTGCAAGTCGTCGAATCGAAGCATGACGGCCTCATTATCAAAAAAACATTGAAAGAGCCTGTTCTTTTAGCCGGTTTTATCTCGGCGATAAATAGCTAACCATTGGCTTCATCGAACTCACTTCAAGGAGCCGCCCTATGAAAGCCATCGCCTACTACCATTCGTTACCGATCACCGACCCGCAATCGCTGCAGGACATTGAACTGCCGGAACCCACCGCCGGCCCTCGGGACCTGCTGGTGGAAGTCAAAGCCATTTCGGTCAACCCGGTCGACACGAAAATTCGCCAGAACGTCCAGCCTGAAGACGGCGCAGCCAAAGTGCTGGGTTGGGACGTGGCCGGCGTGGTCAAGGCGGTGGGCAATGAGGTCACGCTGTTCAAGGCGGGCGACAAAGTGTTCTACGCCGGCTCCATTGCCCGCGCCGGCGGCAACAGTCAATTGCATGTGGTGGATGAACGTATCGTCGGCCAGATGCCCAAGACGCTCGGTTTCGCCGAAGCCGCTGCCCTGCCGCTGACGGCCATTACCGCGTGGGAATTGCTGTTCGAGCGCCTGCAAATCCAGGAAGGCCAGGAGGATCAGGGGCAAAGCCTGTTGATCGTCGGCGCTGCAGGAGGTGTCGGCTCGATACTGACGCAACTGGCCAGCCAGCTCACCGCACTGAAAGTGATTGGCAGCGCTTCCCGGCCGCAGACACAGGACTGGGTAAGAGGCCTGGGTGCCGATCTGGTCGTGGACCATAGCCATCCGCTGAGCGATGTATTAAAGCAGGCAGGCCAGGCTCAGGTGACCCATGTCGCCAGCCTGACCCACACCGATCTGCATCTGGATCAATTGGTGGAAGCCCTGGCGCCCCAAGGCAAACTGGCGCTGATCGATGATCCCAAGGCGCTGGATGTGACCAAACTCAAGCGCAAGAGCCTGTCGTTGCATTGGGAGTTCATGTACACCCGCTCACTGTTCGAAACGGCGGACATGATTGAGCAACATAACCTGCTCAACCGCGTCGCCGCGCTAATCGATGCCGGCACATTGCAGACCACCGTGGGCGAGCACTTTGGCACCATCAACGCCGAAAACCTGCGCCGGGCCCATGCCCTGCTGGAAAGCGGAAAAGCCAAAGGCAAGATTGTGCTTGAAGGTTTCTAACCACCGATAAGGGGGCGGTTTTTGTAGAGGCAAAGCTTGCTCGCGATGAAGGTCGCGCGGTTCCCCGTCAGGCCAAGTCGTCGCGTATCGCGAGCAAGCTTTGCTCCCACAAAAAAAACCTGCACCGTCAGTCTGAGAATTGACCCTTGTCACAATTGCGATCGCATTCAGGTCTACACTCGAGGCCTTTGCAGCACAATCTTTTACGTGAGGAGGTCAGCAATGAAGATCCTGATAAAAGAAGTGGCAAAATCCCAGTGGCAAGTGCGTCTTGACCAACACGTCGTGACCTTCCGCACCGAGGCCGAGGCCCAGGCTTTCGCCACCACCCTGCAAGCGCGTATTCACGCACCTCACCGCTACCCTGAACAGCAGCAGCGAGCGGCCGGCTGAATCAGTCCTGGCCACTGGCTTGTGCCAGTGTCCGGGCCTGTTGCAGGCGGCGGGTCAGCATCGCTGCACCCACCACCAATAACCCGCAAAGGCTGATGACCATCGCCATCGGCACGGCACTGCCATCGTGCAGCGCCGCCACCAATGCGGCGGCACCGGCGGCCACCGAAAACTGCAGGCATCCCAGCATCGCCGAGGCGCTACCGGCACGAGCACCCTGTCCACTCATGGCGCAAGCCGAGGCATTGGGCAGGATGCAACCCAGGCTGGCGATGCAAATGAACAGCGGAATCAATAACGGCCACAACCGCTCAGGGTGCAAGGAACTGACCGCCAACAAACACAGCCCGGCGGCGAGATAGACCCACACCGCGCGCGACAGCAGGAATGCCGGCCCACGTTTGGACAACAACCGGGCGTTGACCTGTGCCACCAGGATAAAACCCGCCGCGTTGGTGCCGAACAGCCAGCCGAAGTGTTCGGCCGGCACACCGTAGAGCTTGATGAAGACGAAAGGCGAACCGGCAATGTAGGCAAACATCCCGGCGATAGCGATACCTCCCGTCAAGGCATGCCCGAGGTAGACCGTGTCGGTCAACAGTCGACCATATTGGCGCAACGCCCCGGACAATGGTTGACGCGGCACATGGGCCGGCAGACTTTCCGGCAGCCACAATGCCACGGCCGTCGCCGCCAGTGCGCTGAACAGCGTCAGGGCAATGAAGATCGATTGCCAGCCATGCAGGTTCACCAACAGCCCGCCAAGCATTGGCGCGAGGATCGGCGCCAGCCCCATCACCAGCATCAGTTGCGAGAACACCTTGGCCGAGCCCACCGCGTCGCATTTGTCGCTGACCACCGCCCGGGAAATCACCATGCCGGCGCATCCGCCCAGAGCCTGGACGAAACGGGCACCGATCAGCCATTCCAGACTCGGCGCATAGGCACAGGCCAGAGAAGCCAGGGTGAACAGACCGACGCCCGTCAGCAATGGAATGCGCCGGCCGAAGCGATCCGCCACCGGCCCATAAGCCAGTTGCCCGATGGACAATCCGAGGAAATAAGCCGCCAGGGTCAGTTGGATGTGATTTTCGTCGGTGCCGAAGGCAGTCGCCATGGCCGGGAAAGCCGGCAGATAGAAATCGATCGCCAAGGGACCGAATGCGCTCAAGGCGCCAAGAATCAGAATGGTACGGAAGTTCATCGGGCGTCCAGGTTCAGGCGTCAGTCAGCAGCCCGACAGTCTAGCCCTGCCGGGCGCTCTTGAACATTCCGATAGGTCGCTAACTATTAAAAAATCTCAGGCGGGACTGGCCTCGTACCCCTCCTCTTTAATGGCTTGGAGCACGGCATCGACCGACAACGAACTCTGGACCTGAACGGTCCTGGCGCCCAGATCGATCTGCACCTGCGCCGCCGGATCCTTGGCCTGCACAGCCTGGGTGATGGCCTTGACGCAGTGACCGCAGGACATTCCCTGAACATTGAATGTTTGCATGAGATGACTCCTTGGGATTGAGGTTGCCAGCAGTTTCAAGCTTGCCATCATGGAAAGGTCAAGTTCTGACGAAAACTGCCGGGCTGGCAATCGCTGCCAAGCTCGGCCAAGCTGCACACATCAAGGATTTCACACCGGAGGTTCAGCCATGCGCTGGTCAGCGTTCAGCCTGTTTTGCATGCTCGGTTTGTCAGCGGTGAGCCCTCAGGCGTTGGCCGTCGGCGAAGACTACGGCGTGCTGATCATTTCCCGCGAGCGCCTGGAAGTGCCGACTTCCTGCGAAATCGGCATCTATATCGGCGATCAGCTCTCGGGGCGTTTGTTCCAGGAACAGAGCACCTCCTTCAACCTGCCACCCGGAAAATTCTCCTTGCGCTTGAAGCTGCTGCCAGGCCAGGCGCCGGGCTGCAGCCCGGGCATGCTTGCGCCGGGGTCGCAGGATGTGACGCTCAAGGCTGGCGACATACTGAAGTTCCGCATTGCCATGACCCAGGAAGGGATGTATCTCAAGCCGGCTGAGCTGGGTTATTGACCCCTTAGATAAAAAGTGGGAGCAAGCCCGCTCCCACAAGGTGTGTGTGTGCAAGCGTTTGGATTAGCGCTTGACCTTCCCGGCGTGGCAAGGTTGATCCTGTAGTCATTCACTACAGGGAGCCTGTCCGATGTCTGAATCCACCCTTTTCGATCTGCCGATTGCCGGGATGACCTGTGCCAGCTGCGCCGGGCGGGTCGAGCGCGCCTTGAGCAACGTCACAGGGGCCAGCGCCGTCAGCGTGAACCTGGCGACCGAACAGGCGCGGATCCAGGCGCCCGAGGGCAGCCTGCCAGCCTTGATGCAGGCCGTCGAACAGGCCGGCTACAGTGTCCCCGTCCAGACGCTGGAACTGTCCATCGAGGGAATGACCTGTGCCTCATGCGTCGGCCGGATCGAGCGTGCCCTGAGCAAAGTCGCCGGGGTGAACCGTGTCAGCGTCAACCTCGCCAACGAACGGGCCCACCTGGACTTGCTCGGCCGGGTCGACCTGCAAACCCTGATCGATGCGGTCAAGGGCGCCGGTTATGACGCCAGTGTCTGGCAGGCCGAGCAACCCCATGACGCACAAAGCAATCGCCTGAATCGCGAGCGCCTGGCCTTGGTGCTGGCGATTTTGCTGTCCGTACCGTTAGTGCTGCCCATGCTTTTGCAACCGTTTGGCGTGCATTGGATGCTGCCGGCCTGGGTTCAATTCGCTTTGGCGACGCCGGTGCAGTTCATTTTCGGTGCGCGCTTCTATATCGCGGCCTACAAGGCCGTGCGTGCCGGGGCCGGGAACATGGATCTGCTGGTGGCCCTGGGCACCAGCGCGGGTTATGGCTTGAGCATTTATGAATGGGCCATCGCCCGCCCTGGCAGCATGCCGCACCTGTATTTCGAGGCCTCGGCCGTGGTGATTGCCCTGGTATTGCTCGGCAAATACCTGGAAAGCCGCGCCAAGCGCCAAACCGCCAGTGCTATCCGCGCCCTCGAAGCCTTGCGACCGGAGCGGGCGATTCAGGTCATTGACGGGCAGGAGCGGGACGTCGCCATCAGCGCCCTGCGCTTGAATGATCGGGTGCTGGTCAAGCCAGGCGAACGCTTCCCGGTGGACGGCGAAGTGCTGGAAGGCCAGAGTCACGCTGACGAAGCCTTGATCAGTGGCGAAAGCCTGCCGGTGCCCAAACAGCCCGGCGACAAGGTGACGGGCGGTGCCATCAACGGCGAAGGCCGCCTGCTGGTGCGCACCCTGGCCCTGGGCACGGAAACCGTCCTGGCGCGCATCATCCGCCTGGTGGAAGACGCCCAGGCGGCCAAGGCCCCCATTCAAAAGCTGGTGGATAAAGTCAGCCAGGTCTTCGTGCCGGTCGTGCTGGTGCTGGCATTGGCGACGTTGATCGGCTGGTGGTTGTATGGCGCCCCCCTGGAGACAGCGCTGATCAACGCTGTCGCCGTGCTGGTGATCGCCTGCCCGTGCGCCCTCGGTCTGGCGACACCCACAGCAATCATGGCCGGCACCGGGGTGGCTGCCCGCCATGGAATCCTGATCAAGGATGCCGAGGCCTTGGAGCGCGCCCATGAAGTCGACACCGTGGTGTTCGACAAGACCGGAACCTTGACTTCCGGCACACCACGCATCGCCCACTTGAGCGCCCTGGACGGTGACGAAGACAAGCTGCTGCAAATGGCCGGCGCACTGCAACGCGGCAGCGAACACCCCCTCGCCAAGGCGGTGCTGGATGCGTGTGCGGAGCGCGGCCTGGTTGTCCCGGACATCAACGACAGCCAGTCGCTGACCGGACGCGGTATTGCCGGCAGCCTGGACGGGCAGCGCCTGGCCCTCGGTAACCGACGTTTGCTGGACGAACTGGGCCTGGCCCCCGGTTCGCTGAGCGAGTCGGCCCAGGCCTGGGAGACCGAGGGCCGAACCCTGTCCTGGCTGATTGAGCAAAACGCCACGCCACGGGTGCTGGGCCTGTTCGCTTTCGGCGACACACTCAAGCCCGGCGCCCTGGCGGCCGTACACGCCCTGAATGAACGCCATATCGGCAGCCACCTGCTGACTGGCGACAACCGCGGCAGTGCCCGGGTGGTGGCCGAGGCATTGGGCATCGCCAACGTTCATGCCGAAGTACTGCCGGCCGACAAGTCCGCCATCGTCCAGCAGTTGAAAACCCATGCGGTGGTGGCCATGGTAGGCGACGGCATCAACGACGCCCCGGCCCTCGCCGCCGCGGACATTGGCATTGCCATGGGCGGCGGCACCGACGTGGCAATGCACGCCGCCGGTATTACCCTCATGCGCGGTGATCCACGGCTAGTGCCCGCGGCGCTGGAGATCAGCCGCAAGACCTACGCCAAGATCCGTCAGAACCTGTTCTGGGCATTCGTCTACAACTTGATCGGTATTCCCCTGGCGGCATTCGGCTTCCTCAACCCGGTGTTGGCCGGCGCGGCCATGGCCTTGTCGAGCGTCAGCGTGGTGAGCAATGCGTTACTGTTGAAACTCTGGACACCCAAACACCTGGAGGACAAGCGATGAACATCGGCCAAGCCGCCCGCCAGAGCGGCCTGAGTGCGAAGATGATCCGGTACTACGAGTCAATTGGCCTGCTCAAGGCGGCTCATCGCACCGACAGCGGCTACCGGATCTACGGTGCCGATGACCTGCACACCCTGGCCTTTATCAAGCGCTCCCGGGACCTTGGGTTTTCATTGGAAGAGGTCGGCAAATTGCTGACCCTCTGGCAGGACCGCCAACGCGCCAGCGCCGACGTCAAGGCCCTGGCCCGGCAACACATCGACGAACTGAACCAGAAAATCCGCGAACTGGCCGAACTACGCGACACCCTCCAGGACCTGGTGGAACACTGCCACGGCGACCACCGCCCGGACTGCCCGATTCTCAAGGAACTGGCGTCGGGGTGTTGCGAGAAGACAGTGCATGCTTGAGCGAAGGTGAGAGTGAGCCTGCTCGCGATGACGCCGGCACATCCTACATCCATGCAAGCTGATACACCGCTATCGCGAGCAAGCTCGCTCCCACAGGGGATTTGTGCAGGACGCAGGATCCATATACCCCCGAGAACCAATGTGGGAGCGAGCCTGCTCGCGATGACGCCGGCACATCCTACATCCATGCAAGCTGATACACCGCTATCGCGAGCAAGCTCGCTCCCACAGGGGATTTGTGCAGGACGCAGGATCCATATACCCCCGAGAACCAATGTGGGAGCGAGCCTGCTCGCGATGACGCTGGCACATCCTACATCCATGCAAGCTGATACACCGCTATCGCGAGCAAGCTCGCTCCCACAGGGGATTTGTGCAGGACGCAGGATCCATATACCCCCGAGAACCAATGTGGGAGCGAGCCTGCTCGCGATGACGCCGGCACATCCTACATCCATGCAAGCTGATCCACCGCTATCGCGAGCAAGCTCGCTCCCACAGGGGATTTGTGCAGGACGCAGGATCCATATACCCCCGAGAACCAATGTGGGAGCGAGCCTGCTCGCGATGACGCCGGCACATCCTACATCCATGCAAGCTGATCCACCGCTATCGCGAGCAGGCTCGCTCCCACAGGGAGTTGGTGGCGGACGCAGGTGTTGAGGGCCTCACAAAAACACTGTGGGATTTTTTGGGCGGCCACAAAAAACCCGGCCTGGGCCGGGTTTCTGGTCAAGCGCTCACTGCATCCACGGCGGAGGCGGTTCTTCGGTTTTGCCGGGTGGAGCGTCGTCAGCGGCGCGGACGGCCTGGCGGCGTTCCTCGTCCAGACGGGCAGCCTCGATTTCACGCATGATCCCGCCGACATCCGCCAGCTCTTCCGGCTCATCGAACTCGCCGGTCAGCACGCTGGCCGGGTGCAAGGTGCCGGCCTCATACAACGCCCACATTTCCTTCGCGTACCGGGTGCGCTTGAGCTCCGGGGCAAACCGGCCGAAGTAGGACGCCATGTTGCCCACATCCCGCTCCAGCATGCTGAAGGCGTGATTGTTGCCAGCGGCGTCCACCGCCTGCGGCAGATCGATGATCACCGGGCCCGTCGGCGTAAGCAGCACGTTGAACTCCGACAGGTCACCGTGCACCAGACCGGTACACAGCATCAACACAATCTGGGAGATCAGGAACGCGTGATACTCACGAGCCTGATCCGGCTCCAGTACCACATCGTTCAGACGCGGTGCCGCATCGCCGTATTCGTCAGCCACCAGCTCCATCAGCAGCACGCCTTCGAGGAAGTCGTACGGCTTGGGCACTCGCACGCCCGCGCCGGCCAACCGGAACAGCGCCGCCACTTCGGCATTCTGCCAGGCGTCTTCAGTTTCCTTGCGCCCGAACTTGGAGCCCTTGGCCATGGCCCGGGCCTGGCGGCTGTTACGCACCTTACGGCCTTCCTGGTATTCGGCCGCCTGACGAAAACTTCGCTTGTTCGCCTCCTTGTAGACTTTGGCGCAACGTAACTCGTTGCCGCAGCGCACCACATAAACAGCTGCTTCTTTACCACTCATGAGTGGGCGCAGCACCTCGTCGACCAGACCGTCCTCGATCAGGGGTTCAATGCGTTTTGGAGTCTTCATCAGCTTTTATTGTGGGTCCTTTATTACCGAACACGCGAATGACAGTCGTTATACGGCAATCCTCCCTCCACGGGGAGGGGTTGCCGACTTATGAACCCTTCGATGCACACAATGTGCCGGATTAATCGACCGAGCCGAATCATAGCCGAGACAGCGCATAGCGTTGGCAACTGAATGCAAAGGCATTTGCGACAAGAGCTGACAGCCATGCCCAGTGCAGCTGATTCAATGTTTAAACAACTCCCCCGGGGTCAATCCAAACATCCCCTTGAACGCCACTATGAAAGCGGACGTGGAATCGTAGCCACAGGACAACGCCGCGCCGGTCACGCTATCGCCTTTTTCCAACGACCCCAAGGACGACAACAACCGAGTGCGCTGGCGCCAGGCGCGAAAGCTCAGGCCGGTTTCGCGCTGGAACAGACGCATCAGGGTTTTTTCCGATGTGCCCAGGCGCTCGGCCCACACTTGCAAAGTCACGTTCTGGTCGGGCTGTTCGATCAGCTCGTTGCACAACGCCAGCAGACGCGCATGCCGGGGAAGTGGCAGGCAAAAGCCAACCTCCGGCAGTGTTGCCAACTGGTCCAGCAACACTTGCACCAGTCGCGCTTGCTGGGTATCGCCCTGAGCGTAATCGGCCGGCAACTGACAAAAAGCCTTGATCAGCTCCCGCGCCAGCGGCGTGACCTCCAGCACTCGGCAGCGTTCATCGGCCCACGGACAGGCTTCGCGACGGACATAAAGGCTGCGCATTTCTGCCCGGGTGGAGGTCACCACATGATGCTCCAGGTCGGCAGGAATCCAGATGGCCCATTGTGGCGGGGCGAAAAAACTGCCTTCGGCGGTGTGCACACCCAGCACGCCACTGATGGCGTAGGAAAACTGCACCCAATCATGACGATGGGCCTGGGTCCACGAACCGGCGCTCAAGCTTTCGACACGGGCATAAAGCGGTCTGGGCAATTCCGTCAGGTCGGGAATGCGCCTTTCGAGTTGTTGGTGTCCGTTAGTCGGCATGGATTGACCTTATGTCGCAAGACGGATGCAAGTGCCGACGTTAGGCTAAGTCGACTTTTCTTACAACTTGCGGTGCCGTATGCACATTTTCAGACACCTCAAACGCCTGGTAACCGACTGGTTCCTGTGCGGCATGCTGCTTGCCACGTTGCTGGCGTATCTGTTTCCCAGCTTTGGCGCCACGGGTGGCGCCATGCATGCCGAGTGGGTGGTCAATATCGGCATCTTTGTCGTGTTCTTCCTGCACGGGATAAACCTGTCCGGCGAGCAGATCCGCCACGGTCTGAGAAACACCCGACTGCACGTGATGGTGCAGGTCTTTACCTTCGGCGTGTTTCCGTTGATCTGGCTGGTCAGCGATTGGCTTCTGGGCCGCCATGTGCCGTCACTGCTGATGCTGGGGTTCTTCTACCTGTGCGTCCTGCCCTCGACCATTTCATCCTCGGTGGCCCTGACCGGCAGCGCCGGCGGTAACGTACCGGCGGCGATTCTGAACGCGAGCCTGTCCAGCGTGCTGGGGATTTTCCTGACGCCACTGCTGGTCAGTTTCGTGGTCGGCAGCGGCGCCGGGGGCATCGATCTGGGTGCGACTTTGCTCGACCTTTGCCTGATGTTGCTGCTGCCGCTGGTGCTCGGACAGTTACTGCGCCGCTGGCTGGCCGGTTTTTTCGGGCGGTACAAACGCTACACCAGCATCATCGACAAACTGGTGATCCTGCTGCTGGTCTACGCGGCGTTCTGCAATTCGATGGTCTCCGGGATCTGGCAACAACAAGGCAACACTGTGCTGCTCAGTGCATTGCTTGGCAGTGCCGTGTTGCTGGCAATCATTTTGTGGATGACCACCCGCACCGCCCGGGCCCTGCGGTTCAGCAACGCCGATGAGATTGCCGCGGTGTTCTGCGCCAGCAAGAAATCCCTGGCGGCCGGGGTGCCGATGGCCGCGTTGATTTTCGGCAACAACCCCGGCCTGGGGCTGATCCTGCTGCCGATCATGATCTATCACCCGTTGCAGCTGATCGTCTGTTCGATCCTGGCCGAACGCTACGCCAACCGCCAACGGGAACTCATTCATCAACAACGCGAGGCGTCCCTCAACGCTCAATGATTGCCGTCACACCCTGGCCACCGGCCGCGCAGATGGAAATCAGACCGCGGCCCCGCCCCGCCGCGTCCAGCAACTTGGCGAGGTTGGCGACGATTCTTCCACCCGTGGCGGCAAACGGGTGGCCGGCGGCCAGGGAGCTGCCTTTCACGTTCAGCCGGCTGCGGTCTATGCTGCCCAACGGAGCGTCGAGGCCCAGTCGCGTCTTGCAATAATCCGGGTCTTCCCAGGCTTTGAGCGTGCATAACACTTGAGCGGCAAATGCCTCGTGGATCTCGTAGTAATCAAAGTCCTGCAACGTCAGGCCGTTGCGCGCCAGTAACCGAGGCACGGCGTAGGCCGGCGCCATCAACAACCCTTCTGCTCCGTTGACGAAATCCACCGCTGCCGTTTCGCCGTCGCGCACATACGCCAGGATCGGCAACCCCCGGGACTTGGCCCACTCTTCGCTGCCCAGCAACACCAGTGACGCGCCATCGGTCAATGGCGTGGAGTTGCCCGCCGTCATCGTGCCCTTGGCGCTTTTTTCGAAGGCCGGCTGGAGGGCGGTGAGTTTTTCCAGGGTCAGGTCCGGACGCAGGTTGTTGTCCCGTGTCAGGCCGAGAAACGGCGTCATCAAGTCGTTCTGCCAGCCTTCGGCGTAGGACGCGGCCATTTTCTGATGACTTTCCAGGGCCAATTGGTCCTGCTCCTCCCTGGGAATCTGCCAGGTCTGAGCCATCAGTTCGCAATGCTGGCCCATGGACAGGCCGGTTCGTGGCTCGCCGTTGCGCGGCAGTTCGGGAACGAGGTGCTGGGGACGCAGTTGCAGGAAGGTCTTGATTTTCTCAGCGGTGGTTTTGGCGCGATTGGCTTGCAGCAGGATTCTGCGCAGCCCTTCGTTGACGCCAATCGGCGCATCCGAGGTGGTGTCTACGCCGCCGGCAATGGCACTGTCGATCTGCCCGAGGGCGATCTTGTTGGCCGTCAACAGCACAGTCTCCAACCCCGTGCCGCAAGCCTGTTGCAGGTCGTAGGCCGGGGTGGTGGGCGATAGCCGCGAACCGAGCACGCATTCGCGGGTCAGGTTCAGATCCCGGGAAAGCTTGAGCACCGCACCGGCGGCCACCTCACCGATGTGCAGGCCATGCAGGTTGTAGCGCTCGATCAGCCCCTCGAGCGCGGCGGTCAGCATCGCCTGGTTGCTGGCGGTGGCATAGGCCCCGTTGGAGCGGGCGAAGGGGATGCGGTTACCACCAATGATCGCGACGCGGCGTAGCTGTGTCATGAAGAACTCCCTGTGTATGTCCGGATGCGCCAATGGGCCTGCGGAAACCCGGCTCCCGCACAAGCTTAGGCTTTATCTGGCCAATCGAACGACTGATTGCCAATCATGGTCCACACTTTGAACCTCATCAGCCGGAGTGTGTTCCATGTCAGACCGTTATATCGACTTCGCCAATTCGCCCCTGGGCCTGCGTCTGGTCGGTGCGCTGGGCCTGCCATCGCCGGCCCGCCTGGAGCGCTGGCAGGCCGGGCGGCTGCGGCCGATCGAAGGTGCGTTGCTGTTGGGCGGCGGGCCGTTGACCGAACAGATCGGCGCATTTGCCAAGCGCCTGACCGATGCGATCTTCATCTACGGGGGCGAACCGACACTGGCCACCGAATGGATCCCCGGTCACGGTCCGAAAATCAAGGCGGTGGTGTACGACGCCAGTCATCTGGCGCAGGCCGACCAGCTCAAGCAACTGCGCGAGTTCTTCCAACCCCTGATGAAGAACCTCGACCACAGCGCCCATGTCGTCATCCTCGGCCGCGCTCCGGAAGGTCTCGCCGATCCGTTTGCCGCCAGCACGCAGCGGGCCTTGGAGGGCTTCAGCCGTTCCCTGGCCAAAGAGTTGCGCCACGGCGGGACGCTGCAATTGCTGTATGTGGGTGACGGCGCCGAGGCCCAACTGGAAGGTGCGCTGCGGTTTTTCCTGTCGCCCAAGAGCGCCTACGTTTCCGGGCAGGTCATTCGCCTTGATGCCTGCCAGGCCCAGGTCCAGGACTGGACGCGTCCGCTCACCGGCCTCAAGGCTCTGGTCACCGGCGCGGCCCGGGGGATCGGCGCCTCCATTGCCGAAACCCTGTCCCGCGATGGCGCCGACGTGATCCTGCTGGACGTCCCGCAGGCCAAGGCCGATCTCGAAGCCCTGGCTGCACGCCTTAGCGGGCGCAGCGTGACGCTGGACATTTGTGCTGAAGACGCCGCTACACAGTTGACTGAACACCTGCCCGACGGCATCGACATCGTGGTGCACAACGCTGGCATCACCCGGGACAAGACGCTCGCCAACATGACCCCGGAGTTCTGGGACGCGGTGCTGGCGGTCAACCTCAACGCGCCGCAGGTGCTGACCAAGGCCCTGCTCGACAGTGGCACCCTGCGGGACAATGGCCGAGTAATTCTGCTGGCGTCCATCAGCGGCATCGCCGGCAATCGCGGCCAGACCAACTACGCAGCGAGCAAGGCCGGATTGATCGGTCTGGCCCAGGCCTGGGCGCCGGTCCTGCAACCTCGGGGGATCAGCATCAACGCCGTAGCCCCGGGTTTCATTGAAACCCGCATGACCGCCGACATCCCTTTCGCCCTGCGCGAAGCCGGGCGGCGCATGAGTTCCCTGGGCCAGGGCGGCCTGCCACAGGACGTCGCCGAAGCCGTGGCCTGGCTCGCCCAGCCGGGGACGGGCGCCGTTACCGGCCAAACGCTGCGGGTGTGCGGGCAAAGCCTCCTGGGAGCATGACCATGACGATCCAATGGCATGAAGTAAACGCCGCGCCCGGTATGTCCTCGCTGTACGTGAAAGCCGCGACACGGCGCAAGGTCACTGGAAAAACCTTGCCCCAGGACGGACTGCGCCAAGTGATACAGGTCGATCCGCAACGCCTGGCGGCCTATCGCAAAGTCTGCGGTTTTGCCGAAAACGGACTGCTGCCGCCGACCTACCCCCACGTACTGGCGTTTGCCCTGCAGATGCAATTGCTCACCGCCCGGGACTTTCCGTTCCCGTTGCTGGGGTTGATCCACTTGAGCAATCGCATCCGCCTACTGCGGCCCATGGGCGGGGTCAGCCAAGTGCAGGCTCGCGTCAACGTGCAGAATCTGCAAGCTCACCCCAAGGGCGCGGTGTTCGACCTTGTGACTCGCATTGATGATCAATTGGGGCCGTTGTGGGAGGCCGAGAGCCAGATGCTTTGCAAGGGCGTCCAGCTTGACGGCGCGTTGGTGGAAGAGCCGCTGCAAGAGATTCAGGCATTGACTGAAGTGGCGCACTGGACCGCGCCGGCTGACATTGGCCGGCAATATGCCAAGGTGTCCGGCGATTACAACCCGATCCATCTGAGCGGCCTCAGCGCCCGGCTGTTCGGCTTCCCTACCGCCATCGCCCACGGCCTGTGGAACAAGGCCAGGACCCTGGCGGCGCTGGACGAACACTTGCCCGATGCCAACGTCGAGATCGATGTCACCTTCAAGAAGCCGGTGCGCCTGCCCAGCGAAGTGACACTGCTGGCGAGTGCCGCGGGGTCCAGTGGGGACTTGCGATTGATCGGTTCGGGGGAGTTGGAGCATATGGTGGGGAGCTGGCGGCCGGCTGGCTGAGGACCGGCATCTTTGTTGAATGTGCGATGGCTATCGCGAGCAGGCTCGCGATAGCGGTGGGTCAGCTTGCATCGATGTTGAATGGGCCGCCGTCATCGCGAGCAGACTCGCTTCCACATGGGTTCTCGGGCGTTCATGGGGCCTGCGTGCGACACAAATCCCCTGTGGGAGCGAGCCTGCTCGCGATAGCGGTGGGTCAGTTGGCTTCGATGCTGAATCCGTCTACCGCGGTGGATAGTTCGCCAGGATCCGCGCAACCGTCTCACGCACCGCGGTGCTGCGATCCGTCGGATTGGGCGAGTTGCTGAGCATTCGTTCATCACTGCCACGCCACACCAGCTTGCCGTCCTTGCCATCGAGCAGGTCAATCTGCACCGTGGCGACCTTGTAGCTGATGTTGCGGGTTTCGTTGTACATCGGCCCGCCCCAATAGCCATTCCAAGGGCTGCCCCAACCACCGCCGTAGTTGGTCGTGATCTGTTGCTGGCGATCCTCGACGATCAGGTAGGCCTGGACCATCACATCCCCTCGCCCGCCAGCCTGGGCCGGGCGCAGACCGCGCTGGTCGAGTTGGTCGGCAACCGCCTGACGGATCCGCTGTTCGGTCAGGTCGCTCTTGATGCGCGGATCATCGGGGCGATATTGCAGCGCCGGCTCTTTCCAGCTCCAACTGCGGTAAGCCGAGAAATCCCGGCTGGTGTCAAAGTCGTGGTTGACCGGGGTACCCGCACAGGCGCCGAGCAACAGGGTAAAAGCCAGTAGAGCGATACGGCGAAACATGGTTTTTCTCCGTTGCGTAATCAACTTGGAGGATAAGCCGACAGGGCTTTTTCCACCGCTTCGCGAATGGCATCGGTGCGCGCGCTCTGACTGCCGCGCTGGCTGGTCTCGGCGCTGGCGCTCCACACCGGCTGACCATTACGGGCATCGAACAGGTCCACTCGCACCACCACGACCTGCTCCCGATAAGTGCGCACCACCGGCACCGAGTGATACATGCCATAGCCGGGGCCGTAGCGGTCGTAACGGTTATAGCCGCCGTAGTAACCGGAATCATAGTCGTCCCGAACCTGACGCACGCGCGTTTCCAGGCGCAGGTCGGCACTGACGAACAGGTCGGCCGGGCGGTTGTCATGCAATGGACGCAGGCCGCGTTGATCCAGGGCGTTGCTCACCGCTTCAGCCACCTGGGCCGAGTCCGCCCAAGCGGTGCCCGGTGGCAGTCGCCCGTTGAGCCAGGCCCAACTGCGATAGCGCCCGTAGTCACGGGGTGGCGCGGGGTAAGCGCTGCGGTCAAACACCGTGGCGGCCTGAGGCGGCGCCGGTGGCAGCGGGTTAGACGTGGCGACATACGGGTTGCTGCCCTGGCAGGCAGCCAGTCCCAGGCACAACACCAACAACCCTGAACGACCTTTCATTTCGCGCTCCGATTGCTCTTTCAGATCAGAGGGGACGGCAGACCCAGTGCAGATAACGCCCCAACCCGGCAAACGCCGGATGGCGGCGGTGAGCCAGCTCCATCTCCAGCAACTGTGCCAGCTCCACGCGGCCCTGGAACTCCACCGGCATGTAGTCATGGAAAACCCGCACGCCACTTTGAGTTTCGACCTGCCACACGCCTTCAAGTTGCGCCGCCAATTCCCGCGGATCAAGGGGTTGTTGCGGGGTCAGGCTCTGTTTTTCACCGGCCATGTCATTTTTGCGCAACTTGCGAAAATGCCCCTTGAGCAGGTTGCGATAAACCAGCGCGTCGCGGTTGTAGAACGCCAGGGACAACCAGCCGCCCGGGACCGTGAGTTGATGCAGCACCGGCAGGATCGCATGGGGTTCGGCCAGCCATTCCAGCACCGCGTGGCACAGCACCAGGTCGTAAGGCTCAGTGAGCTGGTCGGGCAGCGCCTGCCACGGAGCCTGAATGAACGTTGCGCTCTGACCGGCATCGGCGAACCGCTGACGGGCACCTTCGAGCATGGGCTCGGCTGGCTCGGCCAGGGTCACCTGATGGCCGCGCTCGGCCAGCCACAACGACATGTGGCCCAAGCCGGCGCCTATGTCCAACACACGCAACGGACGCTCAGGCAAGGCTTCAAGCAGATCGGCCTGCAGCACCGCCAGGCGGATCGCACCTTTGGCCCCACCGTAGATTTTTTCAGCAAAGCGCGTGGCGAGCTGATCGAAATGGCGATCGCTCATTGGCCGAACCGCCGCTCGCTGTCGTCCAGCTTGCTGCGCACCACAGCCTCCATATCCAACCCCAGCTCGCTGCACAGCAGCAACAGGTACAACACAATGTCACCGACTTCCTGCCCAGCGTGGGCCAGCTTGTCCGCCGGCAACTGGCGCGACTGGTCCTCGGTCAGCCACTGGAAAATCTCCACCAGTTCGGCCATTTCCACACTGGCGGCCATGGCGAGGTTTTTCGGGCTGTGAAATTGCCGCCAATCGTTATGGTCACGAATGGCATGCAGGCGTTCGGTCAGTTCAACAAGGTTCATCGGGGTCTCCTGAATGCGCATAGCTTCGGGGGGATGACGAGGGAAGGCAAGCGTCTCGGTACGAAGCGGCGTTTTGCCCCATAATCGAACGATCTTGGCCTTCAGCCGCTCTTACAACCAGAAGCCCAAGGCTCGATTCCGATCTCTCTCATCAGGATGTACACATGCAGGTAGAAAGCTTTTTCGAATGGCTCGGCCAGGCGCTCGGTTCGGTGATCCGGTTTATCGTCGACCTGCTCAGCGGCCTGTTCAACACCCTGGCCAATGCTGGCGGCAACTTTGTCGATGGCCTGTCGCGCACACTGGGCATGGACACCTCGATCATCAGCATCATTGCGCTGATCCTCGGGCTGATGCTGCTGTACTCGGCAATCCGCGCCTTCATGCGGGCGTCGATCATCCTGGGCATTATCTGGTTGGTGCTGGGGTTGTGGTTGTTGAGCTGGATCATTCACTAGGGCCGAGAGCACTGTGTGGGAGCAAAGGCTTGCTCGCGATACAGGCGCCTCGGCGCCCTGAAAGACCGCGTCATCTTCATCGCGGGCAAGCCTTGCTCCCACAGAGTTTTTTGAGATCGAACGCGGAGCGTCCCTAGAGGCATTCCCACGCGGAGCATGAGAACGATCATGCGAGAACCCGCTACAATCGCGCTCCGCCAAGGAGCTCGCATGTCCAACCTGATCACCGACTGGCGCGACCGTCTTACCCACCGCCGGGTATGGGCGCTGGCTGCGCCGATGATTCTCTCGAACATTTCCGTGCCGCTGGTGGCGCTGGTGGACAGCACCGTCATCGGCCACTTGCCCCATGCCCATCAGTTAGGCGCGGTGGCGGTCGGGGCGAGTTTGTATACGGTGCTGGCCTGGGCCATGGGTTTCTTGCGCATGGGCACCACCGGGTTCGCCGCCCAGGCAGCCGGGCGTGGGGATGGAGCGGCGTTGAGGCAGGTGCTGCTGCAAGGTCTGCTGCTGGCGATGGGGTTGGCGCTGGTGCTGGGGGCGGTCGGCGTGCCGTTGAGTGGCGTGGCGTTGCATTTCATGCAGCCATCCGCCGAGCTTGAGCAGTTGACCCGGGACTTTTTCCACACCCGGCTGTTTGGCTTGCCAGCGGCGCTGGCCAGTTATGCGCTGGTGGGCTGGTTTCTCGGTGCTCAGAATGCCCGGGCGCCGTTGGCGATCCTGCTGGTGACCAACCTGGTGAACATCGCCCTGAACCTGTGGTTCGTGATCGGCCTGGACTGGGGCGTGACCGGTTCGGCCCGGGCGTCGGTGATTGCCGAGTGGACCGGCGCCCTGGTCGGTCTGATCCTGGCGCGCAACACGCTGCGGGCCTGGCCGGGGCAGATCGCCTGGGCGGCCCTGGGGGTGTGGCAAAGCTGGCGTCCGTTGCTGGCGGTGAACCGGGACATTTTCATTCGCAGCCTGGCGCTGCAAGCGGTGTTCTTCCTGATCACGGTGCAAGGCGCGCGTCTGGGGGATGCGACCGTGGCAGCCAACGCGCTGCTGCTCAATGGTCTGCTGCTGACAGCCCACGCCCTGGACGGTCTGGCCCATGCCGTCGAAGCGCTGTGCGGTCACGCCATCGGCGCCCGCGACCGCCTGGCCCTGCGCCGCTCGCTGGTGGTGGCCTGCGGATGGTCATTGATTGCCAGCGTGGGGTTTGCCTTACTGTTTCTGCTCGCCGGCCACCTGTTCATCGATATGCAGACCGATATTCCGGACGTGCGCGACACCGCTTACCGCTACCTGCCTTACCTGGCAGCGCTGCCGTTGATTGCGGTCTGGAGTTATTTGCTCGATGGCCTGTTCATCGGCGCCACTCGTGCCAGGGAAATGCGCAACGGCATGCTGTTGACCCTGTTGCTGGTGTCGCCGTTTGCCTGGGTACTGCAAGCGCTGGGCAACCACGGGCTGTGGATCACTTTCTTGCTGTTCATGGCTTTGCGCAGCCTGACCCTGGGTGCTTTCGCCTGGCGCATGCAACAGCGCGATAGCTGGTTCGGTGCCGGCGCCCATTGACCTTTTCAACCTTGATTGTCCTGCCACAGCCGCCGCAGGTGATCCAGGCGTTCGCGCTGCGAACCGCCTTTGAGCCCCGGCACGGGTCGGGCATTGGGGTATTGCAGGCGCAGCCATAACCAGTCATCGAGTACCGGTCGTTCGGTGAACCCCAGGGTCAGCCCTTGCTGCAAGTCCTCCCAGAGCAGGCGGAAATCCCGCCCGGTAGAACAAGACCACTGCCAGACGTGGCGTTCCAGCAGACATCGCTGCAACTGACTTTGCTGCCAGTCGCTGAGGCTGTGTTCATTTTCCAGTGCCGGTACTGCCAGCCCCGGATTGCAGAGTTGCTGCCAGCCCTGGCTGCCGATGGTCCTGTCGCCCCAGGTCCCGCCGAACCAGCGCACCAGGCTGATCGGCCCCAGCCAGCAAGTGAGTTCCCGAGGATCGCAACCGTCGAAGAAATAGCTGGCCGTGTGAGGGTTGTAATAGTTCAGCAAGGCCTTGTGATGCAGGCCTAACGTCACCGTCAACATGCGCCGCAGATGCGCCAGTAATTGCGCCTCTGACGCTCGGCTGACCAACAACAGCCCCGGCCAGGCGCCGGCATCCAGGTGACACAGGCTGGCCAGTGCCGGCGATTGCTGCAAATCCACCAGCAACGGACCATGCTCCCTCAGCCCGTGCAATTCGGTGCCTTCGAACAAGGCAAAGCGCCGGATCTCGGCGAACTGCTCCTGCAAACGCTGCGCGGCGTCCGGCGCACCGGGTACGTCGAGCAGCAGCCATTGCGGCGCTGATGCAGACATGGCGGCAGCATTCATGGAGCAGCGCCCGCGCCGAGCTGCGTGAGCATGCGGCAGGTGCACAACAGCTGGCTACAGGGGTTGAAGCTGCCGCCCCCGGGCAACAGACACAACAACACCAACGGCTCGGCACTCTGGATCGCCGCCAACAGAAGCGGGTCGATGCCAGAGCCCTCATGGACTGGTTGGGATGTTTCGCTCAGGAGTGACTCATCCCCTTCTTCCCGAGATGCCGGCGCGTCGAGCAATGCGCTGATCAATGGACGATCCGGGTCGCCCTCGATAAAACTCACCAACACCTCGGTGCCCTTGCCAATGGCGTGCCCCCAAGCGGCCAGCTCAGGGGCCAACGGCAGCCAGCAATGACTGGGACTGGCTCCCTCCCCCTGATAGACCCAGTCGAACTGCACCGCCACTCGCCCCGCCACCTGCATCTGCGGCTCATCGACCGTGACCACCCAGCCGCGCTGCCGACTCAGCATGCGAGGTTTTGCCGCAACCCCGGTCGCCACGAACGGCCATCCCGCAGGAATGGCGCGAAAATGGTTGCCATATACGCCGGCCTGCGCGCGATGCTCGACTTTCGTCAACAGCCAGGGCTGGTTCCAGCCTTCGACAGGGTGCCCTGCCAGCGACAGCGTCCGGCCACAATGCAGCCCCATCAGATCGCTGCGGCCCAAGGCTACCTGCTCCCCCGAAACATCGCTTTGTACACGCCAGTTACGCACCGCCGGAGCCGTTCCCTCGAGCCTGTAAAGCGTCTCGCCATCGGGCAGGGAATCGTCCGTGCTGTCAGCAAAAACCAGACAATGCCCATCCCGAGCCTGATCGAAATGGAAGTAAATGCCCGCCTCGGCGCACACGCGTTGGAGAAATTGCAGATCTGACTCCCGATATTGGGTACAGAAATCGCGCAGCGGATAATCACCACTCAAAGCCAGGCACACTTGGCGTCCGGCAATGCCGTGGGCCTTGAGCACCTGGCGAATGATTTGCGGCACTGAGCGGGCACTGAACACCCGCTGGCTGAATCGTTGCGCCAGGCACGCCAGCTTCGGCCCGATGCGTACCCGGCAACCAGCGCCCTGACGATGCTGGACAAGCTCGTGAATCTGCCCATGGATGCCCCGCCCTCCAGCGTCGAAACTCAACCAGACGCTGCGGTAGAGCAACCCGGCAAGGTCCAGGGGCGTATCGCCGATCAACAGCTCCACATCAAAGACAAAGGGTTCGCTGATGGCTTCGCTGCCCGTGAAGGCCACGACAACAAAGGATTCGGGCAGACCGGCTATCTCCAGACGAAATGACGGCTCGCTGGCTGGATAGGACATCGGCGTTTCTCTACAGGAGGGGCGGCTGAGGATTCTCGCTGAGAGCCATGGCCGAGTAGAGAGCCCAAGTACAAGTTAGGAAAGGGACTACACGAAATGAGGACACCACCGGTTAAATGCACCAGTGTTCGGAAATAACAGCGGCACAAATAAAAACGCCCTCCGGGACTATCCGAAAAAACCCGCAGCACACGGTGTATTTTCTGACAGTCCCGGAGGGCGTTCAGGCCGCCATCAGGAAGACAGGTAGGACGACCGCGTCAACCCCAGGCGCAGGGCATCCAGGAACTGGGTGCGCTCGGCGGCACTGATACGGGCGCTGGCGCATTTGTCGCGGTAGTGGGTCATCAACTCCTCCGGCGACAGGTGCACGTAGCGCAGCATGTCTTCGATGGTGTCGTGGGTTTCGATACCGGCGTGGTACACGCTGCCGTCGGCATTCTGGTAGATGTTCACCGAGTCGGTGTCACCGAACAGGTTGTGCATGTCGCCAAGGATTTCCTGGTAGGCACCCACCAGGAAGATGCCCAACAGGTAATCTTCGCCCGGATTGAGGGAATGCACCGGCAGGCTGGTTTCGATGCTCTGCTCGTCGACGTACTGCTTGATCTTGCCGTCGGAGTCGCAGGTCAGGTCTTGCAGCACGGCGCGGCGCAACGGCTCTTCATCGAGGCGATGCAGCGGCAGGATCGGCAGCACCTGACCGATGGCCCAGGTGTCCGGCAGGCTCTGGAACACCGAGAAGTTGCAGATGTACTTGTCGGCGAGCTTGTCGTTGAGCTCATCCAGCACCTGACGGTGGGAGCGCTGGCGGGCCTTCAATGAGTTATGCAGGCGACGGCACACGGCGAAGTAGCACTGCTCGGCCAGGGCTTTTTCCGCCAGGGTCAGCTTGCCGTCGGCGTACTGGGCGGCCACGTCACTCATGTAGTGGGTGGCGCGCCAGTAGGTCTCGGTGACCATCTCGATATCGGTCGGGCCCAGCAGGTCAACCAGCCACTGCACGGTCTCCGGCAGGCTTTCCTTGTTTTCGATCACCGGCACGTCGTCGTGGTGTTTCTCGACGTCGGTCACCTGCACCACCAGCATCGCGTGGTGGGCGGTCAGGGAGCGACCACTTTCCGAGAAAATGTGCGGATGCGGCAGGCTCTGGGCATCGCAGAACTCCTTGAGCATGCCAACCACGACACCGGCGTAATCGTCCATGTCGTAGTTGATCGAACTGGCATTGCGCGAGTGCGTACCGTCGTAGTCCACGCCCAGGCCACCGCCAACATCGATGTGATCCACCGGCAGGCCGAGGTTGCGCAGCTCACCGTAGTAGCGGATCGCTTCCTTGAAGCCATGCTGGTAGTCCGCCAGGTTGGCGATCTGCGAGCCCATGTGGAAATGCAGCAGGCGGATGCCCTGATCCAGGCCAGCGGCGCGGAAGCGCTCGACCACCGACAGCAGTTGCGCAGCAGACAAGCCGAACTTGGACTTTTCGCCACCGGTATCGGCCCACTTGCTCGACGCCAGGGACGACAGGCGTACCCGCAGGCCGACCTGTGGCTTGACCTTGAGCGACGCGGCTTCTTCGATCACCAGGCCGACTTCGGATTCTTTCTCGATCACGATGAAGACGTTATGGCCCAGTTTCTGGCCCATCAGCGCCAGGCGAATGAACTCGCGGTCCTTGTAACCGTTGCAGACGATAGTCCCGCCCTTGGGCGCCAGGGCCAGCACCGCCAGCAGCTCGGGCTTGGAGCCGGCCTCAAGACCGATGGAAACGTTCTGGGTGGCGATGATGTTTTCGATCACCGCTTCCTGCTGGTTGACCTTGATCGGATAGAGCGCGGTGTACTGGCTCTGGTATTCCAGGCGCGCGATGTTGCTGTCGAACGCACCGGTGAGCTGGCGCACGCGGTCTTGCAGGATGTCGGGGAAGCGCACCAGCAAGGGCAGCGACAGGCCGCTCTGGCGCAACTGGTCGACTTGCTCGAACAGGTCGATGGGCGAACTGCCTGGACCGTTCGGACGGACTTCGACGCGACCGGCGTCATTGATCGCGAAATACCCGGCCCCCCAATGGCGGATCCCGTAAACACTGCGGCTGTCCGCAACTGTCCATTGGCTGCCATCGTCTTTGCGTGTGCGTCGTACGGACATCGAAGTCCCCTATAAAGAAGTCAAAATGCACCATCCGGTAGGAGGCTGGAGCAGTCTAGAGAATGGAAATGACGATTTGCCTGTAAGCAAGGTAGACCCTGCTCACAGCGCTGAGTTTAGAAACCCGTTCAGAACAGGCTCTGTGAAAACCATGTGGGCGACTTCGAACCGTGCTTCGTAGATAAGGGTTCGAATCAAGCCGAGGGTGGTTTTCACAGAGGCTGCTAGCCGCCGGACTTTTTCGCCTTGAAGCCATGTCGGGTCAGCTCCGCCAGCAGCAGCTCGACGTGATCGCCCTGGATCTCGATGATGCCGTCTTTCAAAGCGCCACCGGTGCCACAGCGCTTCTTCAACGTGGTAGCCAGTTCCTTGAGCGCGTCCTCGGCCAGCGGCACGCCAGTGATCGTGGTCACCGTCTTGCCGCCGCGGCCTTTGCTTTCACGGCGCACGCGAGCGATACCGTCACCTTCCGGGATGGTGGTCTGTTTGCAGATGCAGGCATCCACCGGCTGGCGGCAATCAGGGCAATGACGACCGGCGTCGGTAGAAAATACCAGGCCGCCCAAGGCGGCGAAGGATGCGGCTTTTTTGGCCACCGGCAATCCTCTTGGGAGGACAAAGACTGGCCGGGCAAAAGTAAGTGCCCCGACCGCGAAGCCCCACTCAGGCAGGGGCAGCGCTACTGGATCGCAGACAGCGATTCAGCTTGAAAAGTCGCGCAGTGTAACGGCAAAAAGCTAACTTGCTAAGGGCCAATCGGCGCCAATTTAGCGCTTCTTTGCGACATCATCGCCATGGGCTCGCAAATAGCGCTCCAGTGCCGCCAGAGAGTCCGGGCAGTAAGGCTTGTGCTGGATTTCATCGAGCACCTGGTCGACCGCCAGGAAACGCGCCTCGAGTACCTCTTCAGGTTGCAGAATCAGCGGCCCATCCCACACGGCCGAGAACGCCGAGCACCACAGGCGACTGCCGCTGTCTTCGAAATAAAAATGGTCATGGGCCGTCAGTTCGACGCCGCTCACGCCCAACTCTTCCGCCAGCTCTCGAGCCGCCGACTCGGCGTAGGTCTCGTTGGCCTGCACCATCCCGCCGGCCGCCACGTCCCAGAAACCCGGATAGATCGCCTTGCTCAGGGTCCGCCGATGAACGCACAACTCACCGGCCGAGTTGAACAGCATGATGTAGGTGCCGCGTCCGATCAGACCGCGCTCACGCAGGTCCGCACGCACCAGGCTGCCAAGCAGGTTGTCGTCTTTATCGACCCAAGCGATGAGCTCGGCATCCGAGGCCACTCGATGAGCGACCTCCCGCGGGCTTTCTTCCATCTGTCAGCCCTGGTTCAGCAGTTGCCGCAAGTCGATCACCGCCGCGTTGGCGCGGGAAATGTAGTTGGCCATCACCAGCGAATGGTTCGCCAATACACCGAAGCCGCTGCCATTGAGGATCATCGGGCTCCAGACCGGCTCCTGGGAGGCTTCGAGTTCACGAATGATCTGCCGCACGCTGACCGTGGCGTTTTTCTTTGCCAGCACATCGGCGAAATCCACTTCGATTGCGCGCAGCAAATGCGACAGCGCCCAGGCCTGGCCGCGAGCTTCGTAGAACACGTTGTCGATTTGCATCCACGGGGTTTCGACCACCTCCTCGTCCACTTGCGGTACCTGGCCCGGGGCCGTGACTTCGGTTTTCAGCGAGGTGTTGAGCTTGACCCGGCCCACGCTGGCCGACAGGCGCTGGGACAGCGAACCCAGACGAGTGCCGACATCGCCCAGCCAATTATTCAGGTTATCGGCGCGGGCATAGAACAGCGCGCTTTTCTGGTTCGGATCGGACAGGCGCGCCTGATAGCGGCTCAGCAGAGTGATGCCTTCCTGGTACTCCGACTCACTGGAGGGCAGCACCCAGCTGCGGTTATCGAAGTTGAAGCGCGGCTCGGCCTTGGCCAGGTCGGCGTCCTCGGCGGACTGGGACTGGGATCGGGCGAAGTCCTTGCGCAGAGCGCGGCTCAGGTCGCGTACCTGCACCAGCACGCCATATTCCCAGCTCGGCATGTTGTCCATCCACAGGCCCGGCGGGAACCGGTCGTTGGAAATGTAGCCACCTGGCTTGGTCAGCAGCGTTTCGGCCACGGTCTTGAGGGTCTCGACGGTGGTGTAGCCGATCACCATTTGCCGGCCTTCCTTCTCCGCGGCCGCCTGGGCGTTCTGCTGCACGGGGAACAGGGCGGGCTCCTGGCTCCAGTACCAGCCGACGGCAATGGTCACCAGCAAGTACAGGCCGACCAGGGTGGCCAGTGCCCGGCTGAAAAAAAGCCCACCCAGGTAGCTGCGGGTGGCCGATTTCGGCTCGGCGGCACGTTCAGGCGCGCTGCCCGCGCGGTTTTTCCAGTCCAGCATGGCGATGTCCCTTCAATCACTTGAGTTCACGGTTCGACCACAACCCTACGCCATCGTGCCTGATTTGAAACGCGATAATGCGGCGCAAATCATGCCGACCACGACAGGGCAATCGAACGGCCACTATAAAGGAAGCGCTGTCACCAGCCTACGAAACTGACCGGTCATAAACTGAATACCCTCCCAAGACAGATTATTGACGTATGACACTCATGCGAATGAAAAGAGGTGCTAGCATAGAGCCACCAGTCGATCTCAGCATGCACCCTAACTAGTAGTCAGGATATGACCGAGCCAGAAGACCCCAGCCGTGAGCGCCTCAAGCACCACTTTGCCCAGCGGGTAATTCACCAGGCTCGTCAGATCCTGGAGATCTGGCAGCGCCTGCAACGCAGTGAATGGTCAGGCGTCGACCTGTCGGAGCTCAGCGAAGCCAACCTGCGTCTGCTGCGCTTTGCCGAGCGCTTCGAGCAACCGGAGCATTGCCAGCTCGCCCAGGGCATCAGTCAATCGCTGCAAGCGGTGGAAGCCAATCGCGGGCGTCTGAGCAGCCACCTGATCACTGAAATCAATCGACTGATGCAGCGCCTGTCCCGCACCGGCCTGCGCCATGGCGATCAGCTCGAACAGACCTTCCTGCCGCCGCTGCGCAAACCCATCTACGTGATGTTGCAGGACCATGACCGCGCCGAGCGGCTGGCCAAGCAGTTGGAGTTCTTCGGCCTCAGCGCCCAGGCGCTCGACAGCGTGGCGGCGTTTCGGGCTTCGATGGTCGAGCGCCTGCCGGCCGCGATTGTCATGGACGTGGACTTCAGCGGCCCCGGCATCGGCCTGAAACTGGCCGCCGAAGCTCAGGAAGGTCTGGAGCAGCCGTTGCCGCTATTGTTCTTCAGCCTGCTGGAAACCGACACGCCGACACGCCTGGCGGCGGTGCGCGCCGGCGGGCAGGAGTTCCTCACTGGCACCCTGGAAGCCTCGAGCCTGCTGGAAAAGATCGAAGTGCTGACCTGCGTGGCCCAGTACGAACCCTACAAAGTGCTGATCATTGATGACTCCCGTGCCCAGGCCCTGCACACCGAGCGCCTGCTCAACAGCGCCGGTATCGTCACCCGCACGCTGATCGAACCGATCCAGGCCATGGCCGAGCTGGCGGATTTCCAGCCTGATCTGATCATCCTCGACATGTACATGCCCGCCTGCACCGGCACGGAGCTGGCGAAGGTGATCCGCCACAATGACCGCTATGTCAGCGTGCCGATCATTTACCTGTCCGCCGAAGACGACCTGGACAAACAGCTCGACGCCATGAGTGAAGGCGGCGACGACTTCCTGACCAAACCGATCAAACCCCGGCACCTGATCACCACCGTGCGCAACCGAGCGGCCCGGGCGCGCAACCTCAAGGCGCGGATGGTCCGCGACAGCCTCACCGGTCTTTACAACCACACCCATATCCTGCAATTGCTCGAAGACTGCTGCTTCCGCGCTCGCCGCGAAGGCAAGCCGTTGAGCTTTGCCATGCTGGACATCGACCATTTCAAACGGGTCAACGACAGCCACGGCCACCCCATGGGCGACCGGGTGATCAAAAGCCTGGCGCTGTTTCTCAAGCAGCGTCTGCGCAAGACCGACTTCATCGGCCGTTACGGCGGTGAAGAGTTCGCCATCGTCATGCCAGACACGGATATCGATGCGGCCTACAAGGTACTGGATGAAATCCGCCAGCGTTTTGCCGAAATTCACTACCCGGCGCAGCCCCAGGACCTGTGGTGCACCTTCAGCGCGGGCGTGGTGCAGATGAGCGAAGAGTCCGACAGCCTGATGATGGCCAGCCAGGCGGACGAAGCGCTGTACCGCGCCAAGCACGCAGGGCGCAATCGGGTACAAAGCGCGCGGCAATCAAAGCAAAGTGCCACCTTTTCATCGGAATCCACCGATTCAGTCATAAACCTGTAACCCAAACGCAATAACTTCAAGCACTTACGATTCTGCCCTTGGTAGACCCTTGATGCGCCTGAAGCTGCTGACCAATCTCAATACCCTTCTTTTAGTTGCCGTGTGCCTTGGCCTGGCTTGCACCCTGTGGTGGTCGCAAATCGCCCTGGAGCGCCCCTATCTGTTGATGGAGCGCTACCTGAGCCTGTCGCGGCAGTTCCAGGGCGAGGTGGCGCGCAACATCGAAGATTACCTGGCCAGCGGCGACGCCTTGCGCCTCAGCGCAGCGACCCAGTCCATTGATACCTTGCAAAAGGACCTGGACCAATTTCCGCCCGAGTTGGCCAAGAGCTTGCGCCCAAGCCTGTCCAGCCTCGACGGCTTCAGCAAGACCGATCTGCTGGCCGCCGGTAAGCTGGCGGGCGATCCGCAAGCCCTGCTGTTGCAGGCCGAACGGGAACTGAGCGCGAGCCTGGACCGCCTTGCGCAATACGCCAATGGCGCCCCGGCCTACCTGCCGCCGTTGTTCGCCGCTTCGCAACATCTGGGCCGACTGTCCCTCGCCCGGGACAAACTGGTCAGCAGCGGACGCAGCGAATTGGCCGCCGATGTCGAACGGGAACTGCAGAGCATCCGCACACAAGCCGAGAGCCTCGACAGCCTGCCGCTGCTGGGCGTGACAGCCAGCAACGAAGCGCAGGGCGATGATTTCGCTGCGCTGATGGGCTTGCAGACCCAGGAAGAAACCGTCGCCGAAGACGCCGGCATCGCCCTCAAGCGCGAACTCAACAGCCTGCTCGGCCGCTACCCTGCCGAACTGGGGCGCACTCGCGCATTGATCCAGAAGCGCACAGAACTGAGCAGCGCCACGCACTTGAAAATCGCCGATGTGCAACAGGCGATCGATGCCATGGAGTCGGCGGTTCGCGCCCAACATGGCCAGATCCAGGGCGAAGTTCGGCTGATTCAGGGATTGATGATCGGCCTAATCCTGCTGATCGCATTGCTCATCGACACCTTGCAGCGGCGCCTGGCCCGGACTTTGACGAATCTGGCACCCGCCCTGTCGACTTGGGCCGAAGGGGATTTCAGCCGCGACATTCATGTGGGCGCCAGCAACCGCGAGTTACAAGACATCCAGGCCTCGCTCAATCGCTTGCGGGCGTATCTGGTGGATCTGGTCGGCACCATTCGCCTGAATGCCGAGCAGGTCGCTGGCAGCAGCCGGGCACTGGCCGAGCTGAGTGGAGAATTGCACAGCGGCGCCGAGCACCAGGCCGGTGACACGGCGCTGATTCGCGACTCTCTCAGCGAACTGGAAGCGACCATTCAACAAGTAGCCGGTGACGCCAGCCAGGCCGCCGACGCCAGCCGTAGCGCCGGGCATGCTGTGGAGCAAGGACAGAAAGTCATCGGCCTGAGCCTCACCGGCCTGCATGCGCTGGTGGGCGAAGTGCAAGGCAACGCACAAATGATCGAACAACTGGCCGAGGAATCGGCCACCATCGGCGGCGTGCTGACAGTGATTCGCTCGATTGCCGATCAGACCAACCTGCTGGCCCTCAACGCCGCCATCGAAGCCGCACGCGCCGGAGACATGGGAAGAGGTTTCGCGGTGGTGGCCGAAGAAGTCCGCTCCCTGGCCCAACGCACGGCGGGCGCCACTGCCGAGATCCAGGAACTGATCGCCCGCCTGCAACTGGCCGCGCGCCAGTCGGTGGACGGCATGCGCGCCCAGGTCGAACACGCCGAAGCCACCGCCAACCAGGCACAAGCGGCCGACGGCGCACTGGATAAAATCGTCGGGGCCATCCAGACCATTTCCGAAACCGCAGTGCGCATCGCCGACGTCACCGCCCAACAAAGCGGCGCCGTCAGCGAAATCCGCGATCACAGTGAGCGGATTCATCAACTGGGTGGGGATAATCTGCTGCGCATTGGTCAGGGGCGGGAACAGGGCGACAACCTGCTGGTGCTCGGTGGGCGCTTGCACACGGCAGTTCAGGCATTTCGGGTTTAAGCAGCACAGATCCCCTGTGGGAGCGGGCTCGCTCGCGATTGCAGTGGGTCAGCTTGCAGAAATATTGAATCTATCGCCGCCATCGCGAGCAGGCTCGCTCCCACGCGGGTTTCGGGTTATTCCCAACCTTGATGTTCACCACAGCCCCCCTGTGGGAGCGAGCCTGCTCGCGATTGCAGTGGGTCAGCTTGCAGAAATGTTGAATCTATCGCCGCCATCGCGAGCAGGCTCGCTCCCACGCGGGTGTCGGGTTATTCCCAACCTTGATGTTCACCACAGCTCCCCTGTGGGAGCGGGCTTGCTCGCGATTGCAGTGGGTCAGCTTGCAGAAATATTGAATCTATCGCCGCCATCGCGAGCAGGCTCGCTCCCACAGGGTTTAGCGCAGGCATCCCAGGGGCGGGTGACCGGATCCTGGAGCATGGTCACAAATTTCGCGCAAACATCGGTCATCGTGCTGGCTATTGCAGAGAACTGGACAGTCATAAAGGCTTTGCGGCATAGTCGCCGGGTTCTGACACCTGCTCACAGATAACAAGGAACAGCAGATGGCGACCCTATTGGTCCTGCACGGACCCAACCTGAACCTGCTGGGCACCCGCGAACCGGGCGTCTACGGGGCCGTGACACTGGCCCACATCAACCAGGACCTGGAACAGCGGGCCCGCAATGCCGGCCATCATTTGCTCTACCTGCAAAGCAACGCCGAATATGAATTGATCGACCGCATCCATGCCGCGCGTGGCGAAGGCGTGGACTTCATTTTGATCAATCCCGCTGCTTTTACGCACACAAGCGTCGCATTACGTGACGCGCTGCTGGCAGTGAGCATCCCATTCATCGAAGTGCATTTGTCCAACGTGCACAAACGCGAACCTTTCCGCCATCACTCCTACTTCTCCGATGTAGCGGTGGGAGTGATCTGCGGCCTTGGCGCCAGCGGTTACCGACTGGCTCTGGAGGCCGCCCTAGAGCAGCTTGAAAAACAGGCAACAGCTTGAACAACAAGCGTTAAACGCCCCTGACCGACCCTTGGGAGTTGATGATTCATGGATATCCGTAAAGTTAAGAAACTGATCGAATTGCTGGAAGAGTCCGGCATCGACGAGCTCGAGATCAAGGAAGGCGAAGAGTCCGTACGCATCAGCCGTCACAGCAAGACCCCGGCCCAGCAGTTCTACGCGCCAGCACCGATGCAGGCTCCAGCCGCCGCGCCTGCTCCGGCAGCAGCGCCAGTTGCCGCCGCTCCAGCAGCACCTGCCGCGCCAACGCTCAACGGCACCGTGGCCCGTTCGCCAATGGTAGGCACGTTCTATCGCAAGTCTTCCCCGTCCTCGCCGTCCTTCGTTGAAGTCGGCCAGACCGTGAAGAAAGGCGACACCCTGTGCATCGTCGAAGCCATGAAGATGATGAACCACATCGAAGCTGAAACCAGCGGTGTGATCGAATCCATCCTCGTTGAAGACGGCCAGCCGGTTGAGTACGACCAACCGCTGTTCACCATCGTTTGAACCGCGGAGAGCCTTTGATGACTGCGAAGTTGGAAAAAGTTCTGATCGCTAACCGCGGTGAGATCGCCCTGCGGATTCTGCGTGCCTGCAAAGAGATGGGCATCAAGACCGTCGCCGTTTACTCCAAGGCCGACAAAGAACTGATGCACCTGGGCCTGGCGGACGAATCCGTCTGCATCGGTCCGGCGTCGGCTGCGCACTCTTACCTGCACATCCCGGCGATCATCGCCGCCGCTGAAGTGACCGGCGCCACCGCCATTCACCCTGGCTACGGTTTCCTGGCGGAAAACGCCGACTTCGCCGAACAGGTCGAAAACTCCGGTTTTGCCTTCATTGGTCCGAAAGCCGACACCATCCGCCTGATGGGCGACAAGGTATCGGCCAAGCACGCCATGATCGCCGCCGGCGTACCTACCGTTCCAGGTTCCGACGGCCCGCTGCCTGAAGACGAAGAAACCGCCCTGCGCATTGGCCGCGAAGTCGGCTATCCGGTGATCATCAAGGCTGCCGGTGGTGGCGGTGGTCGCGGCATGCGTGTGGTACACAAGGAAGAAGACCTGATTTCCTCGGCGAAACTGACCCGCTCCGAAGCGGGCGCTGCGTTCGGCAACCCGATGGTCTATCTGGAAAAGTTCCTGACCAACCCGCGTCACGTCGAAGTCCAGGTGCTGTCCGACGGCCAGGGCCAGGCCATCCATCTGGGCGACCGCGATTGCTCGCTGCAACGTCGTCACCAGAAGGTCCTCGAAGAAGCACCGGCACCGGGCATCGACGAGCAGGCTCGCGCGGAAGTCCTGGCACGCTGCGTCAAGGCCTGCATCGACATCGGCTACCGCGGCGCCGGCACCTTCGAGTTCCTCTACGAGAACGGTCGTTTCTACTTCATCGAAATGAACACCCGTGTTCAGGTGGAGCACCCGGTTTCGGAAATGGTCACTGGTATCGACATCGTCAAGGAGATGCTCAGCATCGCCGCCGGCAACAAACTGTCGTTCACCCAGGATGACGTGGTGATCCGCGGCCACTCGCTGGAATGCCGGATCAACGCCGAAGACCCGAAAACCTTCATGCCAAGCCCAGGCACGGTCAAGCATTTCCATGCTCCGGGCGGCAATGGCGTTCGCGTCGACTCGCACCTGTACAGCGGTTATGCGGTTCCGCCGAACTATGACTCGTTGATCGGCAAGCTGATCACCTACGGCGCAACCCGTGACGAAGCCATGGCGCGCATGCGCAATGCGCTGGACGAAATCGTGGTGGACGGGATCAAGACCAACATCCCGCTGCACCGCGACCTGGTCCGCGACGAAGGCTTCTGCAAAGGTGGCGTCAACATCCATTACCTGGAACACAAGCTGGCTGATCAGGCTTGATGTCCCGAGTGATGTAAAAAAGACCCCGGTCCATTGGCCGGGGTCTTTTTTTGCCTGCCTTTCACAATGGCGGCGAATGACTCAGCTCAGCGCTACCGTAGGGAGTGCCTGTGCTTCGATCTGCGCCCTCGTCGCCGCCCTGCCCTGCTGGGTGCGAACGCTACCGTTGGCATTGGCTACCAACGGCTCACTACGCAAGCGCGTCATGAACCCACGCGCACGCACCGACACCGGGTCGGAACTCTGTTTCGCCCTCGCCAGCACCGGTATGTAGTAGCGCTCAACCTGACTCTGTGATGTCTTGAACACCGACGTCACCCCAGTGCGCAGATCCAGCGACACACCATAGGTATTACCGAAGCAGGAAGAATACGACCAGTGATCCCAGGTTGGCTGCAGCCCCTGGCGCCTCATCACCGATCTGACCGGCTCGCCAATATCAGCGCCTGTCAGCCAATCGCCGCCCACCAGAATGGCGCGAATATCCTTCGCTGCCCCTCCCAAACGCTGCTTCACTTCGCGAACACTGCGCTCGATCAGTGCGCGGATGTTGTGATCAAAATGAATGACCGCCCCGACCTTGGTGGTCGGGTTGTACAACGAAGCGATCACGCATGTCTGTGCGTTCAGGGAGAACAGATAGTTGTCTGCCGCCGTCTCGCTGAACCTGGCGACCACCGCCTCGCCCTGCAACGCGCCCCGCGCCACGTCCGGGAAGACATGCCCGGGAAACGCTTCGCGCAGATCGCTCACTCGCCCAAGGTTGCGCACATCATCATTGCCGCCACTCATTCCAACGGGCTTACGCGCCCACTTGCCATTCGCCATCCTGTACACGGGCGGTTTGTAAAACGCGCCGGGATAACGGGCATCCACCAGGCACAGACCATCGAAGTAGATATTTCCTCTTACCTGGTAGTACCTGCCCTTGTCGAGTATGTAGAAAGCATTTCGCGGCTGCGTAGCGCTGGACGGGCTGAGATAGGTGCCTTTGAAAGCTCCCTCGGTCACCTGCTGCAAATTCTTCGGCGTTTCCCTGACCGCCTGTTTCGGATCGAAACGGATAGGCTGGATCAGCGGCCCGCTCTCCCTGGCAGCGACTGATGTCACCTGCCTCAGGCGCTGAGCGGCCAAGGACATGGGCCTTATGGCGAGCTTCAGACTCCTGACAGCCTGACCGAGCAGCCGGGTCATGCTCATTGCCCCAAGCATGCCGAACAACGCGCCCCAGGTCGCTTGCAGCCAATGGCCGAGGGCGCGATCCGTGTCGCCCTGCCCATGCGCCTCGATCGCCTGCCTGGAACTGAGGGCAATGAAGCCGGCATCCAGCAACAGGGCAAAGGGCGGGTAAACCATGCACACCGGCGCGGAGGCGAAGAGCAGGCCCTTGAGCACCTGATCCCTGATCACCTCGCCGCGACTTTTCGTGACATCTTCCACGTCCGTGACAGCGCGCTCGATGTAGGCATCGAACTGCGACGAGATATCCATTACCCGATTGAATTCGCGCAATACTTCGAGGCCACGGGTCGTGGTCGCCAAAGCCGTCAGCGAGCGCCTTACCGCGGCACGAGCACCAACGGCCACCCGCTCCAGTACGTAATCACGCAGGCGTGCGGCGACCGCCCCGGGGAAGTCCTGGTATGGGCGAAACGTGACGCCGTCGGGAGCGTCGGGCGTGTACAGCCAATAGGCGCCTTTGGGATCAAAGTAGGCAAAGACATAGACGCCCAATACCACATGACCGCCGACGGTAAACCGGATCAGACCTTCGCGCTGCACCACCGCCTGCGAACTCACTGAGCCGATCACCGGCGTCGCCTCACTCAGCAGCGTGATTTGCCGGGTGAGCCACCAGAACTCACGGGCGTTCAACAAGGACTTGCCCGTCGCGATCCGCAGGTCGCGATCCATCCGGGTCAGCAACAGGTTGCGGTAGGCATTACGCCGCTTGGTGTATTCGGCAGCACTGGCATCGAGGAACCTGGCGCGGATCTGCCGCGCATACTGCTCGCCCACGTAGGCCCGCCGGATGTAGGTCGCCAGCTCCGCACTGCGAACCTGCCCCAGGTCCTGCCCGATCGATGAGCGCACGCCTTTTCTGGGGTTGTCGATGCCCGAGTTGTCGTTATACCCATGGATGGCCAGCTCCAGCAAGCTGGCAACCTGGGGCTTGCCACTCGCCAGACCGGGTGTGTAGTCGATGAGCACCGTGGCAGGATCGACCGGTTCCTGCACCCCCTTGCTACGCATGTACGGTGCGATGGCTTGGGTGACGGTACGTTTGGCGAAGTCCACAAAGACCTCATAGCCGGCGATCTGCTCGTTGAAGACCTGCTGATGAACCTGAAGCTCCTGGCTCAAACTGCTGATGATGCGTCGGGAGTCAAGCGGCAGGGCCGCGTACCACCGGGGCGATTCGTCCTGCTCCACCTGCGCCAGGTTGTTGGCCAGGCCCATTGCGACAGACGCCTCAAGGCAGGCTTTGAAGGCCATCGCAGTGCTCCTGAGGTCTTTGTTCAGATCCCATGCCGTCGGCTTGTCCGCCACGCCGGCAAAGTACTCCCGAGCCACATCACGCCCGGCGGCAGAGAGTTGTTGCAACAGGTATTCGCGACCCGCCTGGCTTTCAATCCAGGCGCCTATCTCTGCATTCACGGACCGAAGCGAGGGCAACTCGATCCACTCCTGCCCATCTGGCTTACCGGGGGCATACAACAGCAGATCACTGACCTCGCCCGACCGGTCCTCGCGGTAAAACAACAGAAGATCGGAACACTTCAGTGCGTTTGGAAGCGCAAGGCAGGCCACACGCCAGGCACTGGCCGATTGCGCCGACGTCTCGTTCGCCCATAAGGTTTTGAGCGCCTCGTGATGGCTCACCTTCAAATGGCCCGCACAACGTGCCACGAACGCGCTTTGCTCCAGGCGCGCCACGAACCAATCGAGCATGGCGTCCTTCAGGTCTGCCCGGCCATATTGGCTGACCAATGCTGCCCCATACCCAGCGGGGGCATCCACGTTCGCCAGCAGTTGGGTAATGAACGCCGGCGAAAGAGGCTGGTTGCGCAGCATGGCGCCATTTTCCACCAGGAACACCGATATGGCGTCCGATCTTATCGGACCTGCCGCCAGCAATTCGCTCAGGCTATGGGTCTGCACCGGCTGGTCAATGATCCCTCGCCACTGCAACTGCACTCGAATGCCGTCAGGCTCGACTTCCATGTCCAGTTCACGCCTGACATAGTCCCTGGCCAGCCGTCGGGCAAACGCCTGCAGTGAGCCCAAGCCGTCGAGCAGCTCATCCACCAGCGCCTGCGCCTGCGAGGTCCGTGCCTCAAAAGCCTTCAACTGTTTACGCTCGACTTCACTCAGCGCCTTCAGCCAGCCAGGCAATTGCCCCCCAGCGATTGCCTGAAGACTCCGCCGTTCCTGAGCGGTTGCCAACGAGGTGATCTGGTTAGTGAGACGCCAGTGCGCCTGAAGGTTTTCAAGCTTCTCCCTCAGCTCATCGACGTCCACCCCCGCCAGTTGCTCCGGCTGGAAAATCCTATCGATCCGGGCCAGGTATTCAGCGAGCCTGTGCTTGACCACCTCCTCAAGAGAGGCGTCGCTCCCGGCCATGCGCCAGTGACGTTGCAGATAGTCTTTGTAGTGATGGGTAAAGCCCGCGGCGCTTGCTTCCACCACCTGCACGATGACTTCCCGACGTTCAGCCGCAAACCCCGGATCAGTCCCGCCGGGCCAGCGATAGGGAGCATCCTGTTCTTCATCAAAAGCCACCGGCGTCTGGTCGATCATCCGTTGCAGCACCGCATCGAGCAGGGTGCCGATGAAGTATGGATCGATGTTGCCCTGGTAATAATGGGTGCGCAGTTGGACCAGCAGGTACTCTTCCAGCACCTCCAGCAAGGGCATCTGAGCGTGTAATCGCTGGTCGATAGCCGCCTGCCAACGTGCCAACTTCTCCAGAATGACTTGTGCTGTTTCCGCCTGCGGGGAAGAGACCGTCCCCGCGCCGCTCGTGTTGCTGTGCCGTTCGGCAGTGTTGTCCATCACATTCCTCCCTGTTGTGTGGACCCGCACCTTATCCGCCCTGCATTGCCCCCATGTCATACATATATATATCGAAACACCACGCCGGCGGCACGAGACTCGCTTATCCACTTTGATGGCGACCTGGCGTACACTGCGCGCCTTTGCAGCCCTGCGCTGCCTCCTGTAGATTTTTTTCCAAAGGTGCCCGCCATGCCTTGGCTGCAAGTACGTCTGGCCATCAGCCCGGAACAAGCCGAAACCTACGAAGACGCGTTTCTTGAAGTAGGCGCCGTATCGGTAACCTTCATGGACGCCGAAGACCAGCCGATCTTCGAGCCGGAACTCAATACCACGCCGTTATGGTCCCACACTCACCTGCTGGCCCTTTTCGAAGGTGGCACCGAGCCGGCCAGCGTGCTGGCACATCTGGAGCTGCTCACCGGCAGCCCGTTGCCCGAGCATCACAGCGAAGTGATCGAAGACCAGGATTGGGAACGCAGCTGGATGGATAACTTCCAGCCGATGCGCTTCGGTCAGCGCCTGTGGATCGTGCCGAGCTGGCATGCCGCGCCGCAGCCGGATGCGGTGAACCTGCTGCTGGACCCAGGGCTGGCGTTCGGCACTGGCACGCACCCGACCACCGCGCTGTGCCTGGAATGGCTCGACGGCCAGGACCTTAAAGACTGTAACGTGCTCGACTTCGGCTGCGGCTCGGGGATCCTGGCCATTGCCGCGCTGCTGTTGGGCGCCAAGGAAGCAGTCGGCACCGACATCGACGTCCAGGCCCTGGAAGCCTCCCGCGACAACGCCGGGCGCAACAACATTGCCCCAGAGCTGTTCCCCCTGTACTTGCCGCAAGACCTGCCACAGGTTCAGGCCGACGTACTGGTGGCCAACATCCTGGCCGGTCCGCTGGTGTCCTTGGCGCCGCAGTTGTCGAGCCTGGTCAAGCCGGGCGGACGCCTGGCGCTGTCGGGCATCCTGGCCGAACAGGGTGAAGAAGTCGCTGCGGCCTATGCCGCGGACTTTGATCTGGACCCCATCGCCAATCGCGATGGCTGGGTGCGCATCACCGGTCGTCGGCGCTAGAATGGCCGCCTGTATCAACCGGATTGCCGCATGACTGACAGTTTCGTCACCCAGTGCCCGCATTGCCACACCAGTTTTCGCGTCAGCCATACTCAATTGAGCGTGGCCCGCGGGGTGGTTCGCTGTGGCTCGTGCCTGCAAGTGTTCAATGCCGCACGGCAATTGCTGGAACAGCATACTGCCAAGGAAACCGTCACGCCCCTGGCACCGCCAATCAAGACGCCCGCCGCCGAATCCCCGCCCCGTGCGATCAGCCAGAAGCAATGGACCGCCGCCGAGCTGGACCTCGATGATCTGGACAAGGAACTGGCTCGACTGGAGCGGCGTGACAAGCGTGCGCCGGATACCTTCGGCCGCCGTCGTGAAGACAACCTGAGCGCGCAACGCGACCCGCTCTCGAACGATCAGGAGCCTTGGTCCGACAGCCTGTACAGCGAATCCGCCAGCGAGCGCGACGAAACGGCCCTACAAACCCCGGTCGAACCGTTCGAGCCCCATGAACCGGCCCGCCCACCGCGCACCGAACCGTCCTTGTCCTTGCCGCTGACCCTGGAACCGCTGGAACCGGACGACGAGCCGGTCACCCCGTTACGCCTGGAGCAGGACGACGAGCCCCACGAACACTTGGAAAGTCTGTCTGCCAGCGATGATCACGACGATCACGACGAAGCACCGCTGCAAGCGGTGCCGACGCGCAAGGCACGCGAGCGCCATGAACCCGGATTACGCGCCGAGGCCCTTCAGGACCTGGATGACGATCCGCTGCAACTGGACTGGCGCAAGCGTCGCTCGCCCTGGGGCCGGCGTTTGCTGTGGGGCCTGTTGATCCTGTTCGCCGCCGCGGCCCTGGCCGGCCAGTACATCGCCTACCACTTCGAAGAACTGGCCCGTCAGGATCAGTATCGCCCGTGGTTCCTGCAGATTTGCCCGACCATCGGCTGCGACGTGCCGTCCAAGGTCGACATCGGCAAAATCAAAAGCAGTAACCTGGTGGTGCGCAGCCATCCGGAGTTCAGCGGCGCCCTGGTGGTGGACGCAATCATCTACAACCGTGCGCCGTTCTCCCAGCCTTTCCCGCTGCTGGAGCTGCGTTTCGCCGACCTCAACGGGCATCTGATCGCCAGTCGCCGTTTCAAGCCCGGTGAATATCTGGGCGGCGATGTCGAAGGCCTGGGGGAAATGCCGCCGCAGACGCCCATTCATATTGCCCTGGATATCCTCGACCCGGGACCTAAAGCGGTGAACTACAGCCTGAGCTTTCATTCACCAGAGTGATGCACACCAGGGCCGGGCGATTGGCGGCAGCTTTCTGACTCAGCGCACCCGAACCAAACCGCTGGCGATAACAAAATAGCTGTTCAGATTTTATCCAATTCGACCTTTATCCAGTCATCGAGAGCGGGTATCATGCCAACCCTTTTTCGAAGTCTCATGATCCGGCCCCACTTCAGGGAAGTCCTATGTCGGCGGTACGCATCGGCCCATATACATTACAGAACGGCCTGGTTCTCGCCCCAATGGCGGGCGTCACCGACCAGCCCTTTCGTCAGCTGTGCAAGCGACTGGGCGCCGGGCTTGTAGTTTCGGAAATGGTCAGCAGCGACATGAGTTTGTGGAACACCCGCAAATCGCGTCTGCGCATGATCCACGAAGGCGATCCCGAGCCCCGCTCGGTGCAGATCGCCGGTGGCGATGCCCAGATGCTGGCGCAGGCGGCCCGGGCCAATGTCGAGCTGGGCGCACAGATCATCGACATCAACATGGGCTGTCCGGCGAAGAAGGTCTGCAACAAGGCTGCAGGCTCGGCACTGTTGAAGGATGAAGCGCTGGTCACCGAGATCCTGCAGGCGGTCGTCGCCGCAGTCGATGTGCCGGTGACCCTGAAGATCCGCACCGGGTGGGACCGGGAGAACAAGAACGGCCTGACGGTGGCCAAGATCGCCGAACAGGCAGGCATCACGGCGTTGGCGGTGCATGGCCGCACCCGTGCCGACCTGTACACCGGCGAGGCCGAGTACGACACCATTGCCGCGATCAAGCAGGCGGTGTCGATGCCGGTCTTTGCCAACGGCGATGTCGACTCGCCCGAAAAGGCCCGGTACGTGCTGGACGCGACGGGTGCCGACGGGTTGTTGATCGGCCGGGCTGCCCAGGGGCGGCCATGGATTTTTCGTGAAATCGAACACTTCCTGCGCACCGGCGAAAAGCTCGCTGCGCCGCAACTGTCCGAGGTGGAACGTATTCTGCTAGAGCATCTGGCCGCGCTGCATGCCTTCTACGGAGAAGTCATGGGTGTACGCATCGCTCGCAAGCATGTGGGCTGGTATCTCGCAACCCTGCCGGGCGCCAGGGAGTTTCGCGCCCGTTTCAATCGTTTGGATGGTACGCAAGCACAATGCGCCGACGTTCAGGCGTTCTTCGCTGAGCGTTACAAGAGCCTGACAGGGGACGAAGGGGTGGCCGCATGACGATGATGACCGAGACTTTAGTGAGTGGAATAACACCCGTGAGCGACAACGTAAATTTGAAACAGCACCTCAATACGCCCAGCGAAGAAGGTCAGACCCTTCGCGGGAGTGTCGAGAAGGCGCTGCACAATTATTTCGCCCACCTTGAGGGCGCTGCCGTCACGGATGTGTACAACCTGGTGCTTTCGGAAGTCGAGGCACCTCTGCTCGAGAGCGTGATGAACTACGTCAAGGGCAACCAGACCAAGGCCAGTGAGCTGCTGGGCCTGAACCGCGGCACCCTGCGCAAGAAACTCAAGCAGTACGATCTGCTGTAAGCATTCAATCAAACCAGAAAGGCGCCCGCGTAAAAAACGGTCGCCTTTTTTGCTGACTTCCCTTGCTTTTGATGGAAATTGAAATGACCGACCAGACCACCCGCCTGCCGATCCGCCGCGCCTTGATCAGCGTTTCCGACAAGACCGGGATCCTCGAATTCGCCCGCGAACTGCAACAGCTGGGCGTCGAGATCCTCTCCACCGGCGGGACCTTCAAGCTGCTGCAGGACAATGGCGTCGCCGCAGTGGAAGTCGCGGACTACACCGGTTTTGCGGAAATGATGGACGGTCGGGTCAAGACCCTGCACCCGAAGATCCACGGCGGGATCCTGGGTCGTCGCGGCATCGACGACGCCATCATGAACGAGCACGGCATCAAGCCGATCGACCTGGTGGCCGTCAACCTCTACCCGTTCGAAGCCACCATCAGCAAGCCAGGTTGCGACCTGCCGACCGCCATTGAAAACATCGACATCGGCGGCCCGACCATGGTCCGCTCGGCGGCCAAGAACCACAAAGACGTGGCCATCGTGGTCAACGCCAGTGACTACGCCAGCGTGCTGGAAAACCTCAAGGCCGGTGGCCTGACCTACGCCCAGCGTTTCGACCTGATGCTCAAGGCCTTTGAACACACCGCCGCCTACGACGGCATGATCGCCAACTACATGGGCACCGTGAACCAGGCCGCTGAAACCCTGTCGACCGAAGGCCGCAGCGAATTCCCACGCACCTTCAACACCCAGTTCATCAAGGCCCAGGAAATGCGCTACGGCGAGAACCCGCACCAGAGCGCGGCGTTCTACGTGGAAGCCAAGCCGGCCGAAGTCGGTATCGCCACCGCCACACAGTTGCAAGGCAAGGAACTGTCATTCAACAACGTGGCCGACACCGATGCGGCGCTGGAATGCGTCAAGAGCTTCGTCAAGCCAGCCTGCGTGATCGTCAAGCACGCCAACCCGTGCGGCGTGGCCGTCAGCCCGGACGCCGAGGGCGGCATCCGCCAAGCCTACGAACTGGCCTACGCCACCGACACCGAATCGGCCTTCGGCGGCATCATCGCCTTCAACCGTGAACTGGACGCCGAAACCGCCAAGGCCATCGTCGAGCGTCAGTTCGTCGAAGTGATCATCGCCCCTTCGGTCAGCGAAGAAGCCCGTGCCATCGTCGCCGCCAAGGCCAACGTGCGCCTGCTGGCCTGCGGCCAATGGTCGGCCGACCGCGCGCCGGCCTGGGACTACAAGCGTGTCAACGGCGGCCTGCTGGTACAAAGTCGCGACATCGGCATGATCGGCAGCGAAGATTTGAAAGTGGTGACCAAGCGCGCCCCAAGCGAGCAGGAAATCAACGATTTGATCTTCGCCTGGAAAGTCGCCAAGTACGTCAAGTCCAACGCCATTGTCTACGCCAAGAACCGCCAGACCATCGGCGTCGGCGCCGGCCAGATGAGCCGCGTGAACTCGGCCCGCATCGCCGCGATCAAGGCTGAACACGCCGGTTTGCAGGTACAGGGCGCGGTCATGGCCTCCGATGCGTTCTTCCCGTTCCGCGACGGCATCGACAACGCGGCCAAGGTCGGCATCACTGCGGTGATCCAGCCGGGTGGTTCGATGCGTGACGCTGAAGTGATTGCGGCGGCTGATGAAGCCGGCATCGCCATGGTATTCACCGGCATGCGCCACTTCCGTCACTAACAAGACAACGGCCGCACTGAAGCCGGCATCTGCTGCGTTGGAGCCGACCTCGATGATGCTCATTGCCAAAAGGCAACTCCGCTCATCAAGGTCGACTCCGCCTTGCATCTACCGACTTCATTGCGACCTCCTATGGCGCAAAACGCCCTAGGCTCCAAACAGAATCAGCGTCATCCGAGGTTTTTGAAATGAATGTTTTGATCATTGGCAGCGGTGGCCGTGAACACGCCCTGGCCTGGAAAGTGGCTCAGGATCCGCGTGTGCAGAAGGTTTTCGTGGCACCGGGCAATGCCGGTACCGCCATCGAAGCCAAATGCGAAAACGTCGCCATCGACGTGCTGGCCCTGGAACAACTGGCCGACTTCGCCGAGAAGAACGTCTCGCTGACCATCGTCGGCCCGGAAGTGCCGCTGGTCGCCGGCGTGGTCGATCTGTTCCGTTCCCGTGGCCTGGACTGCTTCGGCCCGACGTCCGGCGCCGCACAGCTGGAAGGCTCGAAAGCCTTTACCAAGGATTTCCTGGCACGTCACAAGATTCCGACCGCCGACTACCAGAACTTCACCGAGATCGATCCGGCCCTGGCTTACCTGCGCGAAAAAGGCGCGCCGATCGTGATCAAGGCCGACGGCCTGGCCGCCGGTAAAGGCGTGATCGTAGCCATGACCCTGGCCGAAGCCGAAGACGCCGTGCGCGACATGCTGGCCGGCAATGCCTTCGGGGACGCCGGTTCCCGGGTGGTGATCGAAGAGTTCCTCGACGGCGAAGAAGCCAGCTTCATCGTCATGGTCGATGGCAAGAACGTCCTGCCAATGGCCACCAGCCAGGACCACAAACGTGTTGGCGATGGCGACAGCGGCCCGAACACCGGTGGCATGGGTGCCTACTCCCCTGCCCCGGTGGTCACTACCGAGGTCCATCAGCGGGTCATGGACCAGGTCATCTGGCCGACCGTGCGCGGCATGGCCGAGGAAGGCAACGTCTACACCGGCTTCCTGTATGCCGGCCTGATGATCGACAAGGCTGGTAACCCAAAAGTCATCGAATTCAACTGCCGTTTCGGCGATCCTGAGACCCAGCCGGTGATGCTGCGCCTGCAATCGAGCCTGGTGCTGCTGGTCGAAGCGGCCCTGGCCCAGGCTCTGGACAAGGTCGAAGCCCAGTGGGATCCGCGTCCGAGCGTCGGTGTGGTACTGGCAGCCGGGGGTTATCCGGGCGACTACGCTAAAGGTAATGCGATACAAGGCCTGGAGGCTGCAGCCGGGCTTGAAGGCAAGGTTTTCCATGCGGGGACCGCGCTGAAGGATGGCCAGGTGGTCACCGCCGGCGGTCGCGTACTTTGCGCCACCGCCATGGGGTCCAGTGTCGACGCGGCTCAGCAGCAGGCCTACAAGCTTGCCGCCGAGATCGACTGGGAAGGCTGTTTCTACCGCAAGGACATTGGCTACCGTGCCATTGCCCGCGAGCGTGGCGAAAATCTGGAATAACCCGGCCATTCAGACCGGCAAGCGCCCATGGCCCTTGCCTGTCTGCTCCGGCGCCGCGCATAGTTATAATCTGGCATCAACCTACGAAGGGATTTCGCCGTGCGCTGGCTCAGGATTGCCATAGGTTTAACCGTCACCCTGCTGACACTGCTCTGCACGCTCCCGGCTCAGGCCGCGCCAGGCAGTGGCTGGGCGGTATTGCTCGACGAACAGGGCGACCTGAAGCTGAGCGACATCCGTTCTGCCCGCTACACCAATCAATTCAGCCCCATCGACCTGGACCGCCTGAAGGCCGCCGAGCCGGGTGGGGCATTGTGGTTGCGTTTCCGGCTGGCCCCCGACCCACATGAACAAATACTGCGCATCTTTGCACCCGACCTGTCTCGCCTGAACCTCTATGTGCTGGACGGCGATACCCTGGTGGACCAACAGGTCGGCGGGGATGCCCTGCCCCGTATCGAACAGCCCCTGCCCAGCAGCGATTACATGCTGGCCCTGCCGCGAAGCGACAAACAGCTGGACGTCTACCTGCGCCTGGCGTCCCGGCACGAACTGCGGCCCTATGTCACCCTGGAAACGGCGATTCAGGCGGCGGCCAACCAGAACCAGACGCTGATCTACGGGTTGCTGTTCGGCTGCATCGCGATGCTGATCCTGCACAACCTGACCCGCTACGCCTATACCCGCTCACGCAGTTGCCTGTGGCTGGCGGCCTGCGAAGGGTTGTTGATGCTCAGCCTGGTGCTGCTGTTGAACCTGGCTGGAGCCTGGCTGCCCGACTGGCCGGCCATTCAGACGCCGGGGGCCTATCTGGCCCTGCTGCTGACCGCGCCCTGCGGCCTGATGTTCGCCTACCGCTTCTTCGCCCCCCTGGGGCCGCACCCGTTGAACCGGCTGCTGCTGGGAGACATCGTGTTCATCACGCTCTGCAGCCTGCTGCTGTTGTTCGTGAACACACTGCCGCTCAATATCATGACCTATGCCCTGGTCGCGCTGGCCGGCCTGAGCATGCTGTTTGTCAGCGCCTGGCACTGGCAAAAGGGCTATCGCCCGGCACGGCTGTTTGTCGCCGCCATGGTGGTTTTCAACCTGGGCACGCTGATCATCCTGCCGGCCCTGCAAGGGCTGACGGAAGTCGCTCCCCAGGGCCTGATCATCACCCTGCTGGGGTTCATCTGCGTCAGCGGACTGCTGATGAGTGTCGCCTTGGGTGAGCGTCAGCGCTCAATCAACGAGAGCCGTTTCAGCATCAGCCGCGACCTGGCGGCGAGCAATGCCGAGATCAACGCCAAGGCCGAGTTCCTGGCCAAGATCAGCCACGAAATCCGTACGCCGATGAACGGCGTACTGGGCATGACCGAACTGCTGCTGGGCACGCCGCTGTCGGTCAAGCAGCGCGATTACGTGCAGACGATCCACAGCGCCGGCAACGAACTGCTGACCCTGATCAACGAGATCCTCGACATTTCCCGGCTGGAGTCCGGGCAGATCGAACTGGACGACGTGCAGTTCGACCTCAACGCGCTGATCGAGGACTGCCTCAGCATCTTCCGCGCCAAAGCCGAACAGCAAAATGTCGAATTGATCAGCTTTATCCAGCCCCAGGTGCCGCGAGTGATCAGCGGTGACCCGACACGGTTGCGCCAGGCGCTACTGAGCCTGCTGGAAAACGCCCTGAAAAAAACCGACGAGGGCGAAGTGTTGATCGTCGTGGCGCTGGACGAGCGCAGCAATCAGCCGCGCCTGCGCATCGCGGTGCAGGACAGCGGAACGCCCATGGACGCCGAAGAGCGCGACACGCTGATGCATGCCGAATTGCACAGCAAGAACTTCCTCTCGGCCACCCGCCTGGGCGGCAACCTGGGCCTGGTCATCGCCCGTCAATTGATCATGCTGATGCACGGCGAGTTCGGCATCAAAAGCGGCAGCAACCAGGGCAGTACCTTGTGGCTGACCTTGCCCCTGGACCCGGATCGCCTCGAACATCCGACCTCCGACCTCGACAGTCCGCTGCAAGGGGCGCGGGTGTTGATCGTCGACGACAATGACACCTGCCGCAAAGTGCTCGTGCAGCAATGCAGCGCCTGGGGCCTGAACGTCAGCGCCGTACCATCGGGCAAGGAAGCCCTGGCGCTGCTGCGCACCAAGGCGCACCTGCGGGACTACTTCGACGTGGTGCTGCTGGACCAGAACATGCCCGGCATGACCGGCATGCAACTGGCGGCCAAGATCAAGGAAGACCCGAGCCTGAATCACGACATCCTGTTGATCATGCTCACCGGCATCAGCAACGCGCCGAGCAAGGTCGTGGCACGCAACAGCGGGGTCAAGCGCATCCTCGCCAAACCGGTGGCCGGCTATACCCTCAAGACCACCCTGGCGGACGAACTCAACCAGCGCAACAAAGGCCAGGCGCCGAGCATTCCGATGGGCGCCGGTCCTGTCGTTCCGGTAAAAGTGCCCAGCGACTTCCGCATCCTGGTGGCCGAAGACAACAGCATTTCCACCAAGGTCATCCGTGGCATGCTCGGCAAGCTCAACCTGCAACCCGATACCGCCAGCAACGGCGAGGAAGCCCTCAAGGCCATGAAGGAGCAGCGCTACGACCTGGTCTTGATGGACTGCGAAATGCCGATCCTCGACGGCTTTTCCGCCACCCAGCAACTGCGTGCCTGGGAAATGGGTAACCAGCGCACCCGCACCCCCGTGGTCGCGCTCACCGCGCACATCCTGGCCGAACACAAGGAACGCGCCCGTCAGGCCGGGATGGACGGCCATATGGCCAAACCGGTGGAACTGTCGCAACTGCGCGAGCTGATCGAACACTGGGTGGCCCAGCGCGACCAGCAGAATCGTACAGCGCAGACGTCCTGAGCCGACAGACACCAAAACGCCTGATAGACTCCCCGACGTCTTTCTCCGCCTTGAGCCTCGACCATGCTTCATGTGTTGTTCAGCGTTTATCTGAAGATGCTGGTGCTCTACAGCCCCTTCTTCGTGCTGTCGTGTTTTATCGGCCTGACTCGCGGCTACTCGCGCAAGGAACAACGGCGCCTGGCCTGGAAAGTCGCGATCGCGACGCTGGTGTCCAGCGTATTGCTGTATTTGTTCGGACGGGTGATTTTCAGCGTGTTCGGCATCACCGTGGATGCGTTCCGAATCGGCGCCGGCAGCGTGCTGTTCATTTCGGCGCTGGGCATGGCCCAAGGCAAATCAGCCGTACAGACAGATAATGTTCAGCAGGACGTGACCATTGTCCCGCTGACCATTCCGTTGACGGTCGGCCCCGGCACCATTGGTGCCCTGCTGGTGATGGGCGTGAGCCAGCCGCACTGGGACGACAAACTCATGGCCATCATCAGCATCGCCCTGGCCAGCTTTACCGTCGGCGTGGTGCTTTACCTGTCCAGCCGCATCGAGCGGATTCTCGGTGACCAGGGCTTACAGATTGTCAGCCGCCTGATGGGGTTGTTTGTCTGCGCGTTGGCCGCGCAGATCATCTTTACCGGGGTCAGAGGCTATCTGGTGCCCTGACACAGCAGCGGTCTGCTTGCGACGTAAGACCCCAGCGAGAATATCGGACCGTGGTCAACTCACCAGATTGCTTTCCTCCTCATACGATACGTGTGACAACTCTTTGAGCGCGACACCGTTGCTGGCATTCTGCAAAGCACCCAACTGCTCAATCAGTGTCGAGACGGTGTAATGCCGGTTTCCTCCAAAGCTGAGCACGACTTCTCCGCGCAAGTTGACATCCGCCGCATACACTTCACGAAAAATCACACTGTGCCCACTGTTCGGGTCGATGATCACCAGATGTTCATGGATGGGGCTCAGCAACAACTGGTCAGGCTCATCGTGCTCCCAGATCAACTTACCGGGGATTGTCTGCGCGCTGCCCAGCGAGTGCCGGCAATCGAGAATGACCGACTTGACTCTCAACCAGGCCGCTTTCGACAACCTGTAACTCACCGCGCCTTGTCCCATGCGCAGGACCAGAGTCGTAACATCGTCCGGCATCAGCGCAAGAAGATCATCAACCTTCATCTGGCCCTCAATAGCCAGAACCTCGGCATCACGCCGGATGTAACTGAGTGGCCCAAGATGCTCCATACCCGGCAAGGTCAGCAGCTTTCCGTTCCTGCTTTCATGAAGCAGCACGTTGCTCCGCTGCTGGGTGCCCAATAGTTCAAAGGACTCTGGAATGACCGTCTTGGGAACCCGAATCACACGCTCGGTCTCGGCGACGAACCATTGCAGGTTACCGGGCTCCTCCACTGACAGCAGTGCGCTGCGAAATGGCTGGGCCGCCAGCTGTTTGAGGCCCTCGAGCTTCCGGCCACCTTGTGCGACGACCCATTCGTGAGTGACGCCGGTAATCAACGCCGGCTCCCGGTCTCGCAGCACAACCACCACGCCCTCGAATGTCACGCCACGCAGCCCCACTCCTTCGACCGTCAGTTCGACAAACTGCCAGGGCGCCCATGCACGCTCCGCGGCGGGTAATGCATCAGCCTGCAGCAACTGCGAACCCTGGCCAAAAGCGGACTCCAGTTTCTGCGGATCGATGAATGCCTGGCGATAGACTTCGCCACTCGATACATCGAACAGCCAGGCCGCTTCGCTATCCGGGGTAACGCCGAGCAGGCGCACTTGCTTTGCATGCCCCCATTCAGCCAGCAACAATCGGTTGCCGACGTACCAGGCACACAACCTCGCGTCACCGTTCAAGTGGGTCAAGCCGATCAGGGCAAAGCTGTCGGTTGCGTATTGCCGGGCCAAGGGCTCCAATGCGGACCACCAGTGCGCCCGATCCTTGAGCCACACTTCACTCAAACCGCCCAAGGCCAGTCTGCCCTGGCTCGTCAGGTTGAAGAACAGGCCCTCTGACGTCAGGGCGACGTAGCCGCCGTCAACCGCCATGACGTTTTCCAGCTTCTGCGGGCGCATCCATGTTTCGGACCAGTGTCCCTTTCCCGCCACCTCGGTACGTTGCTTGCGACACAGTTCCTGTCTGAGCCGGTCATAGATGACAAACACATCGCTGTCGCCCGCCGGTGTCAGCAACGTCAGGTCAGTCATGTGCTTGATCGAGTCGGCCCAGCCACGGTGATGGTTGCGGCGGGGTGAGGGACGGATGATCAAGTGATCGCTGCGGCGAACCCAGGCCATGTCCCGCCACTGCGCCTCGGGCTTCCAGCAAACCGAAACAAAGGGGGCAGGCCGCCAGTTGACGGTGATGAAGCTGTCCTTTTCGCTGGCGGACGGGGTAAAGGGGTAGCCGTTACCAAGGATCAGCGACCAGTCGGCCAGTGTTTCGCTGGCACTCAGGACCGACTCCAATGCCAGGTCCAGGTCCCGAGTGATCGAACTGAGCAGCAGTTGCCCCTCATGTATCACATAAACCAGAACATCGCGGGCCTGATCCTTGCGGGTGATTTGCTGAACGACATGAATCACCCCCTGAGCATCCACCTCGACGCGCTTGATGGTGCTTGCGACATTGCTTGCGCCCCACAGCCAATAACGATGGCTCAACAGCCCGGTCACCGCGTCGACTTGCCAGATGATCAGGTTCTGCGGGTCGTAGAAGTAACAGGAAGCACCCGCCACCGCCCCCAACACAGCGCCATCGACACCCGGCATATCGTCACGGATGTACAGGAAGCGGTCCTCCTTCGCGTCGTACCAGGCCGTAACGTAGCGGGGTTCGTCCGGTGCCTCGAACGGAATCAGATAATGGTGCACCGCCGTATACGGCATCACCAGGCGGTGCTTTTGAGCCAGAGTCTTGAGGTGTCCCTGCAACGCCTGTCGACTCATGCCCGGAGGCACATCCTGCTCGACGAGGGTGAGTTTGCATGCCTGCAGCTCAACCTGAAACACTTGATTGTCGGAGATCTTGAGCACAATTTCATGGCTCCCCGTTCCCGTTAGCGTCACCTGGAGCTCACCGATAAACAGTTTCCCTGAACCCTCGAAACGGATGTCGCTCTCGCCGACCCAAGGGGCGCCCAATACCCAACTGGACTTCTGCGCAGGCCCCGACTCAAGGATCAGGCCCACGCCGGGATTGAGTCCCAACGCGCAGCGTTTTCCGGCACCCCGAATCCGATAGGCAACCTTTGCGTGCCAGACGGCAGGGAGAACGGGCACCACCAGCGAGCGATCGACGGAATCGAGCCACACATCGATCACTGTTGGCCGATAGTCAGGCACCATGCGGTAGAGGATGTAGTCGCTGGGAAACGAATAGAACGAAAACAGGAACAGCCAGCCACCATCCGCTTTCCTTTTTTCCAGACGCCGGGCCGTGTCGAAACCGGTGTCATGGCGCAGGCTCGCGAAGGGCAGCGCCTTGTACTCGTAGCGATAACAGGTTTGCGGTGTGCAAGGCAGGACGACGACCTGGTCTGCCGGCGGCGTGAACTTGGCCCGACCTGGCAGATTCAGCTCTCGACGGATATCGATTGCCCGGCGGTAATCGTCATCAAAGGTCGGCACGCCGAAATGATCACGTAGCGGATACAGCCTGGGGCTGTCCAGCACGAGCTCGGAGCGGGTCAGGTCCAGCGTCTGAACGATCAACGAAGAACGCGGCAGCCATGCCCCACTGGGGGCATCAAAGTGATAAGGCTGAAGATGAGCTTTTGTAGCCTCATCGAAGAAAAGCCCGACTTGCTTGGCTTCTTCAGCAATGGTGGCGAAACCCTGGGCCAGCGCGGCCACCCCCACCGCCAGCCCGCCCAGCATCACCGCGGCGCCGCCCAGAAACGCTCCGGCGGTGGTGGCACCGGCGGCGTAAGCGCCTACCGACAACGCCAGACCGGCCGAGTCAAACGCCAGTTGGGTGCCGAACTGCGCGCGTTCCACTTCGTTTCGGGCAGTCGACAACTGATAGATGTCGAAGCCGACATTCGCCAGTTGCAGTAGCCCCCCTGTCGCTTCGCTCACGCTGCTTCCCACCGCCGCCTTCACCACTGGCGCGACGGTACGGGCAATCAGTTTTTCTTCAGCCAGTGCCTGACGCACCAGCCCCACCAGGCCCGCGATATCCACCACGTTGCCGTGAACCAATTGCGCGTAATTGACATAGCCATGCAAGCGCACCGCCAGCGTCAGGGAGCGATCAGGCCCTTCCTGCCGTCTCAATGCATTCATCAATGCCTGTATGGCGAAACCGGCGTTCAGGGTATGGACGCTGCCCACTTCGGTGGGATCGCTGGGCACGGACGGTTTATTGGCCAAGGCTGAAAAACGTTCCGAGAGGTAGCTTTTTATACGCAAGAGTCGATGGTCGTCAGTGACGACCCGTACCAGGTGCTCGGGACTCTCAGGATCGATCAGGCTTATGCGGTACGATCCGTTCGACATGACCTCCAGGGTTTCGAACAACGGCACAAGGCCTGATGCCAATTGACCCGCCTGCTGAAGATGGGCCGTTGCCTGCGCGATCTGTTGCCCCCACCACTGGCCATCCAGCGCCAGCAGACAGTTGCCCAGTCGAGGATTACTCTGCAGCGACTGCCCCCGGGCATTGGCCAGGCGCTGCCTGACCGGGCGCAGCGCCTGCCCGGGCAGCGCGCCGGGTTGCAGCAGTTTGGAAACATCAATTGCACCAGACAATGCCAGGCTCGCCACCTTGGCACCGTCCAGGTCGATGAGATCGAAGGTCGGGCGCGCCGCATCGCCATACGCGGCGTAATAACTGGCCATCTCGTGCTGAAGGAAGAACTGCTCCAAGGCTTGCCTGAAGCGTGTCGCCTGCTGGAACTCGAATACGCCAAAGTTCGGATCGTAGAAGTGATACGTACTGCGCTCCCCCTCTAGGGTCTTGGCCACCAGCATGGCGTGATTATCGGAGTTGAGCATCAGCGTGCTGGTCGTTGTCCTGGCTTGCAGAATGTCCACCACCGCATTCAGATCCGAGCGCGCCAACCCACGGCCGACGTCGCCGATCTGCACGTCGCGCAACGACTCCACGCAGTTGAGGAACGTCTGCGAATCACTGGCCTGAGGCTCGATCACCCCCAGGTAGAACCGCTCACGCAAGGTATTGACCGCAACCTTGTCCTGCGACAAGGCTGCCGCCATTGCCAGGGCCAAGGGATAACAACGTCCGCCCACCCTGTCGCCATCGCCCTGGAGCAGCAGATCCTGAGGTACAAGCTTGATTGTGTCGGCATCGAAATCGTCCAGGACAGTACCGAGGCGTTCAACGACCCGGACACGGTATTCAAGCTTCGCCACCTGGCGGATCCGGGCGACGTGCTGGCCCCATTGGCGCAATGTCAAAGGCTGCTCCAGGGCGTTTTTCTTCAGGGCCAGGGCGGTCTCCTCATGCCCTGGCGGATACTCGGCCGCACTGGCAAGCCCGGCCAGAAAAGCCGGCGCCTTACGTTGGTACAACGCATGCTCGATCGTTGCATAGCCGCCGGCGCTTCCCTGGTTCGCGACGTTGTTGGCCAGGTTATCCAACTGCGGGCGTACCGCATCGAAGCTGCGATTATCCAAGGCCGTCGCACCGGTCAAGCCCCCCAGCAGCAGACGTTGCAGGGGACTCAATTGAGCGACTTCAAAATCACCTTTGGCGAGGCGCTCCAGAAGCTCAACGACGGACAACCGGCGCGTTTGCTGATCGCTCAACGATGCTGGCGGTAACGCACTGGCGCTTTGGGCGAGGATCGACTGACGTTCATCAAAACCCAGCGGTATCGCCTTGTCGAAAATCACCGTCCCGTCATGGCCCAGACTCATCATCTGCATGAACGGCTTACCCAGCTCATCGGCAAGATGCTGCAAAAGCTCGGTGGACAACACATGTCGCCCCTCGATCACCGGCCAGCCTTCATCGAACTGGAGCGTACGGTATTTGAGCAGCTCGGCCATATCGCCGGCATAACGAGCCTTGAACCGGCCCTCTTGCCAGCGTTTTTTCTCGTTAACGAGCCATTGCCCGGTGTCACTTTCGTTTTCCTTCCAGGAGTGATCCAGCTCCTCCTCGGTGGCCCCATTGACGCTGCCGACGGCGGCGATGGCCGCCTCCGCGCGCCACTGCTCGGCGGTTCGCGGGGTGAAATGCGCCCGGTGGTAATCGGCCATCCCCTCGCGCATGGCGGCTGGGCCGGTCAGGTAGATCGTCACTTCGCTCTGGGGGCGGATACCGTCGCTGTAGTAAGTGGCGGCCGCCTCCACCAGAAACGCCGCGGCCATTTCCGCTTCCGGCGACAGTTCGTGAAACGCACCGAAAACCTGCGTTGCGGCCTGACGCGCAAGGCCGATCATGCTCTGGGCATCGGTAAGGGCAACGTTTTGCTCATCGGCCAGGCGCGCGGTGGCATCGACGATTTCATAGTTGAGCCTGAAACGCTCGAGCACGGTTTTGAGCATCGCCGCCCCAGGGTGGCCCATCAAAAAAGCGTTGCTCAACGAGTTTCGCGCGGCAACGGCGCGCAGCTCGTACGGACGCGCCAGACGCTCCACCGGCGGGCGAAAAACGCGGTTCAACTCGGGCTGGCTTTTAGCGAACCGCTCCAGCGCATCGCGATGCTGCGACGGGATCGCGTGGAGATAATCCGTGTACTGGCTGCGCAATGCCTGACGGCCGGGCATCCAATCCGGGTTTCGATCAAGCAACAACTGCAACACCCCCAGGCGCGCGTCGGTCTTGAACTCACGAATGTCCACCTCCCCCAGTTTCTCCAGCAAGGGCGGCAGGTGATCGATATCGACATAGCTGCCCCCTTCGGCGAACAGGGCTTCGACACGCACAATGTCGGAGCCCCCGGCAAACATGCCACGCAGACTGATCTCGCGTTCGTAGATATCCCGCAAGTGAAGGGGTGCTTGACCGGCGGCAACGTCGCGCAGGCTCAGGCAACCCTCAGCCAAGGCCGTGAGGCTGAGGCGGTTATCGTTCATCAGGGTATTGAGCCGCGCCTTATCCTGGCCGTAGGCGCGAACCAGCAGATCGATTCGAGCCTCATCGGCACTGCCGCCGTTCTTCACAACCTTGGTGATATGCGCATACATCTGCTGCTTCAGGACGATGGCGCGTTCTTCATAACGGTCGCCCAACTCCAACGGATCGACACTGGCCTGCCCGCCATTGAGCATGGCATCGGCCTTCGCGGCTTCGACAATGATCCGGTTGGTCTCATAGGCCAGCAGCGCGTCGCTGTCATACCAGAGACTGAGGCGATAGCCCTGCGGGCCCATCACCTTTTTCCAGATATTGATGTAATCACGCTGAATCGCCCCGACGCCGCCCCCAAGCCAGACAAAATGCAGGTTTTTCGGCACTTCGGTAGCGGGTAATTTCAACTGCTCGAAGCTGTTGTGCAGGCGCGCTTCGAAACCCTCGATTTTGTTTTGTATCTGCGCCAGGTTCGCAGGCCCGGCGCCATCGGTGCTCAGCGGCTCCGGCGCACGACGGCGCCGGCTGTTTCCCTGCAAGGTTCCCACCGCCTGCTTGAGCAGCCCCAACGGTTCCAACATGCGCGCAGAATCCAACAAGGCGATACAACCAAAGTAATACCGAAGTACCGAATCATATTGTTCGGAACCCTTGTACGGTATTAAGGCCCGTTCAAGATCCTTTAGTTTCAACAAACTCACAAAATCGACGTAGTCATCCGCCGATGAACGCTCAGGCTCACTCATAAACAATACTTCCATTTATCGTATATAAATACAGGACAGCCTTGCACGATGACCGCCCACAAGCGCTTCCAAGCACTCGAGCAGCCTCTGCATCAAGCAATCCAAAGAAATAATCTTGTCAGGAGAAGTTGCGCGCTCTCTCCTGCAATAGATAAGTAGCAGCCATCCGCAGTGCGCCCCAACAACAGCGTTCACTCAGGCCGCAAACAGCACTTCACAGTCCCAATAAATTTCAAAGCGGAAGCAAACATAGCCCACACTTCGAACGCTGTTCAACTCACAAGGAATTCAATAAGTTTCCGAACACAATGACTTAGCGCTCGCGCATCGAATATTTATTTCATTATTCAAACAAACAGGTATTCGCGACGTCTACAGCGTCAAACAGCGGGTCGTCTTGTACCCACGAAGTCTCGAACATGACGAAGTCAGATAGAGGCGGCCCAGGCGGGCCGCCGGGTTTTATCAGAGCGGTTTGCTGCCATACCAACGCGGCGTGTACACCCAGTCGCCCCCTTCGGCGCGCGGGAATACACACGTGGTGGAGGAACCGATCAGCACCATGGTGCGCATGTCCACCTGGTCCGGGGTCAACTGTCCCAATGTCGTGACCCGCAGGGTCTGGCCCGGACGACCGATATCACGCCCCAACACCACCGGCGTGTGCGGCGTGCGATGTTGCGCAACGATCTCCAGCGCTCGCCCCAGCTGCCACGGTCGGGAACGGGAGATCGGGTTGTAGAACGCCAGGGCCAGGTCTGCTTCAGCCGCCAGATCCAGGCGTTTCTCGATGATCGACCACGGTTTGAGATTGTCCGACAGAGACATCACGCAAAAATCATGACCCAGAGGCGCACCGGCCTGGGCGGCGGTGGCGAGGGAAGCCGAGACGCCCGGAAGGATTTGCAGGTCGACGCTATGCCAATGGGCATCCGTCGACTCGTGCAGCGCTTCGAGCACCGCGGCGGCCATGGCGAACACGCCTGGATCGCCGGACGACACCACCACCACGGATCGCCCTTGGGCTGCCAGCTCGAAGGCATGACGGGCACGCTGCATTTCCTCGCGGTTGTCGGTGCAGTGCTGCACCTGATCGGACCGGAAGGGACCGGCCATGCGCACGTAGGTTTCGTAGCCCAGCACATCGGTGGCACGGTCGAGTTCGGCGCGCACGGCCGGCACCATCAACTCGGCAGCGCCGGGGCCAAGGCCGATCACGGCAAGACGCCCGCGCGGGCGGCCAATCTGGTCGGGGTCGAGGGGCTGCTCGGCCACGGCGATGGCATGGCTGCCCATGACCTGTAGCGATGCCGTTTGGCCGAGGGCATCGCTCAACCCTGTTTCGAGGTTGCCAATGGTTGCGGCAAAACGCAGCGGCACACCCAAGGCCGATGCCGTTTCGTGCAGCTCAGGACGGGCCATGTCGCTGTCCGCCGCCAACAGGCACGCCAGCGACTGCGGCGCGAGGCCGGCCTGCTCCAGTATCGCGCCGATGTCCGCCGACGCCCCTGCACTCAACGCCACCAGCACATTGCGCGGATAAATACGCAGCTCATCCGCCGCCGGTGTACCCGCAGCACTGTCGATACGGATCGCCAACCGTGCCCGTTCATCCTCGGGTAACTGCGCCTGAGCCAGCCACGGCGCGGCGCCTTCGATGCGCACCGATTCACCTGCCAGCAGATCGGATACAAAGCGCTTGCCCTGCTCCAGATCGTCAAGACGGTAACCGCTCGGCGGATTGAGCAGGCAAGTGCCAAAACGCAATTCACCGCTGGTGGTGATCGCCGGGGTGACTTGCAGCGCTGTGGCGATATCACGGGCCATGACATTGACCCCGCCCAGCCCGCCAAGCAGCGGCACCACCGCGCTGCCGTCCTCGGCCACCGCCAGCACCGGCGGCTCGACGCCTTTTTCCAGCAGCAGCGGCGCCAGCGTGCGGATGACGATGCCGGCCGCGCACAGGGCGATGATCGGCGTGTCCTGTTGGTAGAGCTCGCGCAGCGTTGTGCCGAACTCGGTGTATTGACGATCCACACCCTCGACCCGTCCGCTCAGGCCGTGAATCAGGGCGTCAGGGTAGCGCTGCTGGATTCGCCGGGCGGTGGCGAGACTGCCCGGGCCGAGGATGACAATGGCCGGCACTTTGGAAGTCATCAACCCTGCCACCGTTCGCCGGGCACGATGATCAGCGAGAAGTACGGCGAGGACATCGGCTCGACTTCATCCAGCGGCACGATCTTCTGGTTGGCCATGGTTGCCCGCTCGACGTACAACGCCCGACCGTCCAGGCCCAGTTCCTGGAGCACCTGCCGAACCTTGGGGAAGTTACGCCCCAGCTTCATGATCACCGCCGCATCGGCGTCGGCCAGGCGGCGCTTGAGCTCCTCAAAGGGCAGCACGCCAGAGAGCACCGACAGGCTCTGATTGCGATAGACCAGCGGCGCACCCAGCACCGAGGCGCCACCGAGCATCGAGCACACGCCAGGAATCACCTCGGCGTCATAGCGCTCGGCCAGGCGATCGTGCAGGTACATGTAAGAGCCGTAGAAGAACGGATCGCCCTCGCAGATCACCGCCACATCACGACCGGCATCCAGATGCACGGCCAACTGCTCGGCAGCGGTGTCGTAGAAGTCGGCGATGACCTGTTCATAGGACAGCGGGGCCGGCAGCGCTTCGGTGGTCACCGGATAAACCAGCGGCAGCAAAGTCTGCGCCTCCTGCAAATGCGCCTCGATGATGCCGAAAGCGTTGCCCTTCTTGCCCTTGGCGACAAAGTACGCCACCACCGGCGATTCGCGCAGCAGGCGCAGGGCCTTGACCGTAATCAGTTCCGGGTCACCGGGGCCTACGCCGAGGCCGATCAGACGTCCAGGCTGCTGCATCATTCAATCTCCGTAGCGAGGGCGTTGACGGCGGCGGCGGCCATGGCGCTGCCGCCGAGCCGGCCTTGCATGATCACGAACGGCACGCCACGGCTGTTGGCTGCCAGCATCGCCTTGGACTCGGCGGCACCGACGAAGCCCACCGGGAAGCCCAGGATCAGTGCCGGTTTCGGCGCGCCGGCATCGAGCATTTCCAACAGGTAGAACAGGGCGGTCGGCGCGTTGCCGATCACCACGACACTGCCTTCCAGATGCGGACGCCAAAGCTCCAGGGCGGCCGCCGAACGGGTGTTGCCCAATTCAAGGGCCAACGCCGGCACGCTCTCGTCGCGCAAGGTACAGATCACCGGATTGTTCGCTGGCAGGCGAGCCCGGGTCACGCCTTCGCTGACCATCCGCGCATCGCACAGGATCGGCGCACCGGCGGCCAGCGCCTGGCGTCCCGCCGTGCCGGCGCCCTCGGAAAACTGCAGGCCATCGACGGCCTCGACCATGCCGCAGGCGTGAATCACCCGCACCGCGAGTTTTTCCAAGTCGGCCGGAATGCGCGCCAGGTTGGCTTCGGTGCGAATGATCGCGAAGGAGTTGCGATAGATCTCCTGACCGTCGCGGATGTAATCAAGCATCAAGGGGGCTCCGGGGGCGAGCGTCGAGCCAGTGGCCGAGCGCTTCAATAGTTAGATCGTGCGCCTGCAACGCGCCGAAACCCGGCAGCGTCGCATCGCGAAAATACAGGTCGTAACGACCGGGGGCGACCGCCAGCAAGGTGGCGGGCGCGACATGGGCCGCTGCGCAGGAACGCGGACAGCCCGATAGATGGATCTTCAGGGCACGGCCCTGGCGTTGCAGCAGCTCGGCCAATTGACGAGCATCGGCCTTGGTGTCGGCCAGGGCTTTGCCACAGCCACTGGAGCCGGTACACGCGATGAGTTGCGCCAGGGGTTGCTCGAGCGAGCACAACAGCCCCAGCTCCTCGAGCCGTGCCCGCACACCGGGCGCATCCTCGCGGCGCACGTTGGGCAGCAACAGGCTCTGCCAGGGGCTGAAACGCAGGCTGGCGTCGCCCTTGTCCCGCGCCAATTGCGCCGCTGCGCGCAGCATGACGGCGTCGAGCCGGCCCAGAGGCGCCGCCGCGCCAACGTAGACCCGGTCGTCGTACTGGGAATGGATGCCGATGTGCAATCCGTCGATGGACTCGCCCCGCCGCCAATCCGGAGGGGGCTGCAACGCCACGCGGCGGGCCAACTGGACGAGGAACTCATCCCTCGGGATTTCGGCCAGCACGTGACGCATGCGCGTCTGGTCGGGACGGGCCAGGTCGAGAAACAACTCCAGCACCGCTACCACCAAATCATGTCCCTGGGCCAGGCCCACAGCGCCGTCCGGGTTATCCAGCGGGGTGCCGGCCAGCCCGAAGGCCAGCCACGGCTCGCCGTTGCGAACCAGCGCCGAGAGCCACAGGTCATGGTGATGTTCAAGCATCGCCAACCCTTCCCCGCCGTCCAATTGCACGGCGAACTTGGCCGACAGCTCATGGAAGCGTTCATGGGTTTGCAGGGTGAAAAGAATCCGCGCGGCCAACGGACGGGTATCGAGCAGCATCTGCCGGTCGATCCCGGCCGTGGGGCTGAGCATCAGGTTGCGCACGTCATCGCCGGCCAGTTTGCGGGGGCCAAGTCCGGCGTTCAGCAAGGGCTCGATCAACGCATCGTGCTGGGGCCCAATCCCACGGATTTGCAGGTTGGCGCGGTTGGTCGCCTCGATGACGCCACCGGCGAACCGCTCGGCCGCCAACGCCACGGCGTCGGCCTGATCCGCCTGGATGGAACCACCGTCGAGCTTGATCCGGCAGATCCCTCCGTCCAGCGCCTGGACGACACGCAGCAACCCCGGACAACCCGAGGGGCGTATGACGCTGGATGATGGACGTTCGTTCAAGGGCAAACCGGTCGATAAGGCACGCCGCAACGGCGAAGGCCCGCCATTATGCCTGCTTTGCCGGGGGGCATGAAAAGCTTGCTGGTCGGATTGCGGGCATCGCGCTGCGCCAGGGAGCTGATCACGGCCACAAAACGGGGGGAGCGAGCCTGTTCGCGATAGCGGTCCACCTGAAAGGGTGATGTTGAATGTGCCAGGGCCTTCGCGAGCAAGCCCGCCAAAGGGGTTCGGTGTCAGGCACGCTGACGTAAGTTTCCGGCGCCTTCCATGTAGGGATTTTTACCTTAAAAAACAGGCATATATCTTGGAACACATGCTCATTTGAACAAGCCGCAAAACCCCGCTTTATTCAAAGGGCAACCACTCACTTCACTTCATGGGAATCTTTGATAAGGACATCAGGATATGCCACACGCATCGAATTACGCCTACACCCCGGAACAGGTCACGACCGCATTCACCGGAATCACCGACACGCTGTTCAATGGCATTACGGTCGAGTCCGTCCCCAAAATGCTGATCGTCGCCGGATCGCAGGGATCGGGTAAAACCTATCTGCTGGAAAAAAGCCTCCTGCCCTCCCAACGCTACGACAATCATGTGCGCCTGTACCTGCCCGAGTACCGGGAAAAACACCCTCACTACGCCGAAATGATCAAACGCGGTGTGCTGCATGCTTATGAGCATACAGAGGCCTTTGTTCGAGAGGTTTGCTCGAAAATCTTCGCAGAGGCGTTCAGGAAAAAATACAACATCATCATGGAATGCGCGTTCGATAGCATCGATTTCGCGGCCTTCCCGGCGATGGCCACGGCAGCGGGCTATCAGCTGGAAACCCACATCATCGCCTGCAAAAAAGAGTTCGCTCATCTATCGAGTATCAAAAGAGCCCTCAGAAGCCTGGAAAAACAGGAGCTGGAAAGGTTCGTCACGCTATCGGCGCTCAATGCCAGCCTGGGCAACGCCCAGCCGACCCTGCTGGCTATCGAGACGGCGGCCAAAGCAGTCAGCGGCTCGCAGATATGCTTGTACGAGCGCGGGTTCGGCCCTTTGAAGGAACGGATCCTGCGCACCCAAAGCACCTATACCCTCGATCCGGACGGGACTTTGCTCATCGCGGGACCGAAGGTGGTTTATGCAAATGCCTTCGAGATCATCACCAACAACCGCCTCCACCTCATCGGCGACCGCGAAGAAATGGTAAAGGAGTGCCACCTGACACTGCTCAAGACCCAGCCCCATGCTGAACACGTACCCGACTCGGTCTACAACGATCTGTATGCCTATATCCTCAAATACGTCTACCGATGAATCGGCTGCCTGCTTGAGAAGGTGATGTTGAATGTGCCGGCGCCATCGCGAGCAGGCTCGCTCCCACAGGGGACCTGTGGCAAACACAGACCTTGTGCCTCCCCCAATCAAAACTGTGGGAGCGAGCCTGCTCGCGAAGCGGTCTGTCTGAATCGGTGCCGCACGCCGGCAGGCTCCCAACAGCCCACGCCATAACCGAAGGCGCACGGTATGATGGCGGCCCGGTTCGCGTGCGCAACAAGCCCGCCGATCAAACCTATCCATTCGAGGAACAGAGATGACCCCCTGGCTGACCGTAGTGGGCATCGGTGAAGACGGCTTCAAGGGCCTGGGCCGAGCGGCTCGCCACGCTTTGCTGCAGGCCTCGCGTATTCTGGGCAGTGAGCGCCAGTTGGCGCTATTGCCGCTGTGCATCCGCGGTGAACGGGAGCTGTGGCCCAGTCCATTTTCCCTCGAACCGCTGCTGGCACGGCGCGGAGACCCCGTGTGCGTGCTGGCCAGCGGCGATCCCATGTTCTATGGCGTAGGCGCCAGCCTCGCCAAACACCTGCCTGGCGAGCAGATGCGGGTCATTCCAGCGCCATCGTCCTGTTCGCTGGCGGCGGCCCGCATGGGTTGGCCCTTGCAGGAGGTGGTCACCCTGTCGCTGGTGGCACGGCCCCTGGCGGCACTCAGCGCTCACTTATCCACAGGCGTCCGGCTGTTGCTGCTGAGCAACGACCGCCACAGTCCTGCCGCCGTGGCGGCGCTACTTCGCGAGCGCGGCTTCGGCCCCAGCCCCATGACCGTGCTCGAACATCTGGGCGGCGCCGCCGAACGGCGGATCGAAAGCTGTGCGGCACAATGGTCCGATCCCACCGTCGCGGACCTGAACCTGATCGCCATCGAATGCCGCGCCGAACCCTCGGCGTTGCGCCTGTCGCGCCTGGCCGGTTTGCCGGACACTGCGTTTGAACATGACGGCCAGCTCACCAAACGTGACGTGCGCGCCATTACCCTCGCCCGTCTGGCCCCGATGCCCGGTGAATTGCTCTGGGATGTGGGGGCGGGCAGCGGCTCCATCGGTATCGAATGGATGCGCGCCCACCCCAGTTGCCGAGCCCTGGCCATCGAGGCCGACGAAGGCCGCCAAGGGTTGATCGAACGAAACCGCGACACCCTAGGCGTGCCCGGTCTGCAACTGATCCGCGGGCGGGCACCGCAGGCCCTGGAAGGACTGGAGCCGCCGGACGCGGTATTCATCGGCGGCGGCGTAACCCGCGAGGGCGTGCTCGACGCTTGCTGGGCTCGACTCAAGCCCGGCGGACGGCTGGTGGCCAACGCCGTGACGCTGCAGAGCGAGATGACGCTGATGAACTGGCGCGAACTTCATGGCGGCGAACTGACCCGTATCCACATCGCCCAGGCCCAGCCATTGGGCGAGTTCGACACCTGGCGCCAGGCATTGCCCATCACCTTGCTCGACCTGGTCAAACCCTTCGATGCGTGACGAAACCGCCGAACAACCCGCGCCCCTGCGCAGCGGCCTGACCACCGGCAGTTGCGCCACCGCCACCAGTCTGGCGGCCGCCCGGCTGCTGCTTTGCGGCATCCAGACCGATGCCGTGGAGATCGTGCTGCCCAAAGGCAAGCACGTGCAGATGCGCCTGGAATTCTGCCGCCTGACCGAGCAAGGCGCCGAAGCCGGGACGATCAAGGACGCCGGCGATGACCCGGACGTGACCCACGGCGCGCTGCTGTTTTCCCAAGTGCGGCTGACAGCCGAGCCTGGGGTGCGCTTCATTGCCGGGCGTGGCGTGGGCACCGTGACGCGGCCAGGATTGGTATTGGACGTCGGTGAGCCGGCGATCAATCCGGTACCACGTAAAATGATCGGCGACCACCTGGGACGGCTGGCCGAGCAAGCCGGGTATGCCGGCGGCTTCGAGGTCACGGTCAACGTTGAGGGCGGCGAAGCGCTGGCGCTGAAAACCATGAATCCCCGGCTGGGGATCCTCGGCGGCCTGTCGATCCTCGGCACCAGCGGCATCGTCCGACCATTCTCCTGCGCGGCCTACATTGCCTCGATCCACCAGGGCATCGACGTGGCGAAAACCAACGGTTACCTGCACATCGCCGCCTGCACCGGCAACGCCAGCGAAGACACCATGCGCCGGGTCTACAACCTGCCGGAAATCGCCCTGATCGAAATGGGCGATTTTGTCGGGGCGGTGCTCAAGCATGTGCGCAAGGTGCCCGTGGAGAAGCTCAGCCTCTGTGGCGGCTTTGGCAAAATCAGCAAATTGGCCGCCGGTCACATGGACCTGCACAGCCGTCATTCAAGTATCGACCTGCCACAACTGGCGCAATGGGCAGCCGCCATCGGTGCCGATGAGGCATTGCAGCAAGGCATTCGCCAGGCCAACACCAGCCAACAAGCCCTGGCGATGGCCAGCGCCGCTGGCATCGCCCTCGGCGACGCAGTCTGCGAACACGCCTTGGCCTTCGCTCGCGGCATCGTACCGGCCCAGGTCCAGGTCGAAGTCTTCGCCATCGACCGCCAGGGCGGCATCGTCGGTCACGCCGGAGCTTTCAAATGAAACGCATCCTGCTGCTGGGGGGGATCACCGAAGCCCTGGCCATCGCCCGCACCCTGGGCCCAACACACCTCTACAGCCTGGCGGGGATCGGCCGCGTTCCCACCGACCTGACCTGTCAGGTGCGCGTCGGCGGCTACGGCGGCGCCGAAGGGCTGACGCAATTCATTCGAGACCAAGGCATCGACCTGTTGCTGGATGCGACCCACCCCTACGCCGCACAAATCAGCCACAACGCCGCCCACGCAGCCCGCGCTTGCGGCATTCCCTGCTGGGCCCTGCGCCGTCCGGCATGGCAACCCCAGGCCGGGGATGACTGGCGCGAAGTGGCCGACTGGGCCGAACTGATCCAGTCCCTGCTGCCGTTCCACCGCCCCCTCTTCACCCTTGGCCGCGAGCCGCTGCAACACCTGCACGAAATCCCGCCCGAGCAATTCTGGACCCTGCGGGCCCTGGAGGTTTACCCCGGTAATGAGCGCTGCGAAGTCATAGGTGCCCGTGGACCGTTTCATATTGACGGTGAGCGCGAACTGTTCGAACGGCGGCGGATCGATGTGCTGATCAGCAAGAACAGCGGCAGCACGGCCACCGAGCCGAAGCTGGAAGTGGCGCGGGAGCGGGGGCTGCCGGTGCTGGTGTTGAAGCGGCCGGTGTTGCCGGGGGTGGATCGGGAATTTGGGACGGTGGATGAGGTGTTGCAGGGGCTTCGGCATTTGGTCTGACAGAAACCTGCACCGTCCTACAAGCCTGTCCTGTCGGAACTACGCCAGCAAGCTACGTCACCTTGCGCCGCTGCCTACAACTACGCCAGAATCCGCTGGCTTGTGCGCCTTGGAGGCCGTCGGTAACTTGAATCCCGTCACTGCCCATCAGTGATCGGGTTTAGTCGCCCGAGGTTTTCAGCAGGTTCACAAGCTCCGTCAGTCAGGTGTCTCATCCCTGCACTCGATGGTGGTTGTGCGCAGGGCGCCTTCGGGCGCGCCGGTAATGCTGGACTCCCCGGTCGACTAACCTGCGCACAGCCGCCGCCCTTCGTTTAGTCGCGAAACGGTTGCGGCTCCATAACATGGAGTTTCCAGCAATGTTCAAGAACACACCGAATCCCCCAACCCCAGACGACCACACGTCCCGTTGCCAGTCAGCCAACGCCAAAAAACTCGACGACGCGGCCACCCGCGCCTTGGACTATTACCTCAAGCCGTCAGCCGACAAAGAACCATCCGACACGCTAAATACCCTTTTCGTCATCGCACCTAACGTCGACGCCGAATGCCTGCTCGCCAACCTCAGCGAAACCCTGGCGTCGGCCAATGCCATGGTCAGCGACCTGGCATTCGATCTGGAGGGCTCGCGACGACATATCGCGCAAGGGGTCCAGCAAATGATTGAGCTGGGCCAGTTGCTGGCGAATCGGGCGCTGGATGTGGTCGACCCGAGATAAGCCACAGGGCGTTGGGTTTGATCAAAAACGATTGGTCAAACCCAATCCTGTGGCGAGGGGATTTATCCCCGTTGGGCTGCGCAGCAGCCCCAAGAGCAGTGAATGTAGTCCACCCGACAAACCGCGAGATCAGATTTTTGGACTGCTTCGCAGCCCAACGGGGATAAATCCCCTCGCCACAATGAGTGCGCACACCCCTAGAGTTTCAAAGGAATGCTATGGCCCTCACACGAAGCTATAAACACACGATGAAGCCCCTACTCTGCTTTTGAACGCAGAGCAGGAGATGATCAAAATCCATTGCCATAAAAGCACTCCCTTGAAGATCTGTTGCTACTGTTAACCCAAGCCCTGCGACCCTACACCGCACGTGCTCTTTTTACTTATCAACCCCGATCAGGCTAAATACCGCCACCTGATCGACCATCGAGCGGATTGCCCCATGTCCCGACAACGGCTTGCATTTGCCTGGATCGCCTGCTTCGCAGTGCTGTTCAACATGCTTGCCATGCCGCTTTCCGGCAGCGGTGGTGCGATGGCAAAGGCCCAGTCGCCAGCCGAGCAATTGCTGTGGGGCAGTTTCTGCTCTTCCAGCGGCACGAAACTGGTGGCGATTTCCCTGGGCAAGTTCGAGCAGAGCACGCCGCAGAACGACGATCACTCGACGATGCAGCATTGCTGGTGCTGTGCGGGGTCGCCGCCCTTGGTGGCGCTCACCGGGCACGAGCCGCAGTTGTACCTGAATGCTCAGCCGGCCCATCGCGGCGCGGCCCACCCACTGCTCGACAGCCCCACACCGCGCCAGCAATGGCCGAGCCTCAATCCCCGCGCCTCACCTCTGGCCTGATTCTTCCCGCATGCCCCTGCGCCCTGAATCGTTCCGGAGAACTACCCATGCTGAACAGACTTATCCTGCTGGCCGCCCTGCTGCTTCCCGTCGGCTTCGCCCAAGCTCACCAGTACAAAGCGGGCGAGCTTGAAATCGCTCATCCATGGTCCCAGGAGTTGCCGCCCAATGCACCGACCGTGGCCGCGTACTTCGTGATTCACAACAAGGGCACAACCGCCGACAAACTGCTCAGCGTCGATTCGCCGATTGCCGACAAAGCCGAGCTCCACGAACACGTGATGCAAAACGACCTGATGAAAATGCAAGCGGTGCCCGTCGTTGATATCGCCCCCGGTGCGACTGTCACCTTCGCGCCGATGGCTTATCACGTGATGCTGCTGGGGCTGGAGGATCGCAGCCTGCTCAGCGACGGCAAACGCTTCCCTCTGACCCTGCATTTCGAAAAAGCGGGGGATGTCACGGTCGATGTCGCAGTGCAGAAAAAGGCCCCCGACAGCAGCAAAACCCAAATGCACGCCCACTGATCACCTCTGCCCATGCGAACGCCCCGCGCCAGGTCGGTCATGCCCCGCCGTCAGCTGATGAGCCTGACACGCGGCAGCTGGATCAGCCTGTTCGCCATGCTGATGATCTTTATCGGTCCGCTGATTTCTCAGTCGATGCCGATGGATCAGCGCATGTCTTCGTCCATGACCATGAACATGGAAATGGACATGTCGGCGGGCGTTCACGCCGAGCATGAAGCAGCGAAAGCCGAACATTGCCCGCCCCAGAGCGAGCATCACGTACTGTGGGAAAAGTGTGGTTATTGCAGCCTGCTGTTCAATTGCCCTGCGCTGACGGGGGGGCATAGCTTCGCCGTCTTCGATACCCCGCCACCCCACACCTACACCAGCCCCTCGCCACGCCTGGGCCATGCCCGGACGTCATTCTTCCCCGGTGCCCGCACCCGCGCACCGCCCCTCGACGCGTAGACCCCGACACTTACTTCACCCGGTCGCAAAAGACAGCCCCAGGTTGCCCGACCGTGTCGTTTACGTCTGTTCGATGGAATCATCATGTCCAGGTTTTCTGCCGACATCGCATTGGGGGCAGCCCAGGTTCGCTGCTCCCCGAACGAGCCACGGGTTCGTTTTCGCTACACCGCCACCGCACTGTGCGGCCTGCTGCTCACGCCCTGTGCGCTGGCCGACGAGCATGCTCACCACGAAGCTCAGATCGAAGAGCTGAGCCCGACGGTCATTACCGCCGTCGCTCCCAGCTCGCCCCTGACCGTGGTCACCAACCCCAAGGATCCGCGCCAACCGGTGCCGGCCAGCGACGGCGGCGATTATCTCAAGACCATTCCCGGCTTCGCCCTGGTGCGCAACGGCGGCACCAATGGCGACCCGGTACTGCGGGGCATGTTCGGCTCGCGGCTGAACATTCTCACCAATGGCAGCATGCTGCTGGGCGCTTGCCCGGGCCGGATGGACGCGCCGACGTCCTATATTTCGCCGGAAACCTACGACAAACTCACCGTTATCAAGGGCCCGCAAACCGTGCTCTGGGGCCCTGGTGCATCGGCCGGGACCGTGCTGTTCGAACGCGAGCCGGAGCAGTTCGGCGAACTGGGCACCCGGATCAACGCCAGCGTACTGGCCGGTTCCAACGGTCGCTTCGACAAGGTCGTGGATGCGGCTGCCGGCGGATCTTTGGGTTACGTGCGGGTGATCGGCAACACCGCTCATTCAGACGATTATCGTGACGGCAACAACGACACGGTGCCGTCGCGCTACGACAAGTGGAACGGCGACGTGACGCTGGGCTGGACGCCGGATGCCGATACCCTGCTGGAACTGACCGCTGGCAAGGGCGACGGTGAAGCACGCTACGCCGGACGTGGCATGGATGGCTCGCAGTTCAAGCGTGAAAGCCTGGGCTTGCGTTTCGAGCGTTCGAACATGGGCGATGTGCTGGATACGCTCGAAGCGCAGGTCTACTACAACTACGCCGACCATGTGATGGACAACTACACGCTGCGCACGCCGTCCGGCACCGGGATGATGGCCGGCCCCATGGCGTCCAACGTCGACCGCCGCACCCTCGGCGCACGCATCAAGGCCACCTGGCGCTGGGCCGATGTGCAATTGATCAGTGGCCTGGACGCCCAGACCAACGAGCATCGCCAACGCAGTAGCATGGGCATCGACACCTACAAGGAACGGCCGCGCACCAAGGACGCCGACTTTCATAACTACGGCGTGTTCAGTGAGTTGACCTGGTACGCCGCCGACCGCGACCGGCTGGTCAGCGGCGCCCGCCTCGACCGTGCCTCGGCCAAGGATTACCGTCAAAGCATCGGCTCCGGCATGTCCGCCCGGCCCAATCCCACTGCCGACCAAACCCGCGCCGACACGCTGCCCAGTGGTTTCGTACGCTACGAACACGATCTGGCCGACAGCCCTACTACCCTCTATGCGGGCCTGGGCCACGCACAACGCTTTCCGGATTACTGGGAGCTGTTTTCGGCCAACGCCGGCCCCGCCGGTTCGCTGAATGCTTTCGACTCGATCAAACCGGAGAAAACCACCCAACTCGACTTCGGCCTGCAGTACAAGACCGAAACCCTTGAGGCCTGGGCGTCAGGTTATGTCGGGCAGGTGCGCGACTACATCCTGTTCGACTACACGCCCGGCATGATGGGCACCACCTCCCGGGCCGAGAACATTGATGCGCGGATCATGGGTGGTGAGCTGGGCGCGGCCTACAAGCTGACCGAGCGCTGGAAAGCCGATGCGACATTGGCCTACGCCTGGGGCAAAAACAGCAGCGATGGCAGCGCCCTGGCACAGATGCCGCCGCTCGATGCCCGCCTGGGCCTGACCTACAGCGAAGATCGCTGGAGCGCCGGCGCCCTGTGGCGCGTGGTGGCCGCGCAAAACCGTGTCGACGAGAACAAGGGCAACGTAGTGGGCAAGGACTACGGCAAGAGTTCCGGGTTCGGGGTGTTCTCCCTCAACGGTGCCTACCGCATCAATAAGCACTGGAAGGTCAGCAGCGGCGTCGACAACCTGTTCGGCAAAGCCTACGCCGAACATCTGAACCTGGCCGGCAACGCCGGGTTCGGCTACCCGGCGAGTGACCCGCAAGCCATCAACGAACCGGGGCGCACGCTCTGGACCAAGGTGGATATGAGCTTCTAACAACTGACCTGATTGATCGTTCCCACGCTCTGCGTGGGAATGCAGCACGGGACGCTTCGCGTCCTGCGGTGACGCAGAGCGTCACTGGATGCGTTCCCACGCGGGAGCGTGGGAACGATCAAAAGCGCCAAAAACATAACGATCACATTTGCCCTGCGGAGCGCTTCTAAAATGAGCCAACCGAAACCCAATTTCTACAACCTGGCCTGGCGCTGGCATTTTTATGCCGGGCTGTTCGTGGCGCCGTTCATGGTGATGCTGGCCTTGACCGGCATCATTTACCTGTTCAAGCCGCAACTCGACCCTCTGATGTACGGCAGCCTGCTGAACGTGCCGGCCGGCCATCACACGATGGCGGCGGACGACCTGCTCAAACAGGTCCGCCAGGCCTACCCCGAAGGCCAGGTCAAACAGTACCTGCCGCCGATCAATGCCGAGCGCAGTGCGCAATTCGTGGTGATCGACAAGAGCCGCGAGCTGAACGTGTTCATCGACCCGTACCATGGCGATGTCCTCGGTGAACAGGACGCCAAGGACAACCTGCAAGCCATCGCCCGGGCCATCCACGGTGAGTTGATGATCGGCACCGTGGGTGACCGACTGGTGGAAATGGCCGCCGGCTGGGGCGTGGTCCTGGTGGTGTCGGGCCTGTACCTGTGGTGGCCTCGCGGGCAGTCGTCGGCCGGAGTGTTGTGGCCACGCTGGAGCGCTCGCGGTCGTTTGTTCTGGCGCGACCTGCATGGGGTCGTCGGCTTCTGGGGCGCGGCGTTTCTGCTGGTGATGCTGCTCAGCGGCATGACCTGGACCGGCTTCTGGGGCAAGCAATATGCTGACCTCTGGAACCGCTTCCCGGCTGCCATGTGGAACGACATGCCCAAGTCCGACGTCGCCGCCGGCAGCCTCAACAATGCGCACCGCCAGACCGTACCCTGGGCCGTGGAAAATACCCCGATGCCGATGTCCGGCGACCATGCCGAACACATGGCCCACGGCGGCGCCCATGAAGGTCCCGCCGCGCCGACCGTAAGCCTGCAAGCGGTGCAGGACATCGCCACCGAACGCAAAGTGGAACCTGGCTACAGCATCACCCTGCCGACCACCGCCACCGGCGTATTCACCATCGCTGTATTCGCCGACGACCCGCGCAACGACGCGACCCTGCACGTGGACCAGTACACCGGCAAGGTCCTGGCGGATGTGCGTTGGGAACATTACGGCGTCGTCGCCCGCGCCACCGAAACCGGCGTGATGCTGCACGAAGGCAAGATGTTCGGCCCGCTGAACCAGATCATCGTGCTGCTGATTTGCCTGATGATCCTGCTCAGCGCCGTCAGCGGCGTGGTGATCTGGTGGAAGCGTCGGCCCCAGGGCAAGTTCGGCGTACCGGCGCTGCGTCACGACTTGCCGACCTGGAAGACCGGGGTGTTCATCATGCTGGCCCTGGCAGTGGTGTTTCCGCTGGTGGGGGCGTCGCTGCTGGTGATGGGGTTGCTGGATCGGCTCGTCACCCGTTTCAATCGCCAGCCTGAGGTGGTTTCATCTTCAAGTTGAAGACAGCGCGTTAACGAAAGACGGCGCGAAACCTCTACAATCGCGCCCGTTTTCCAAACGGTGAACACCATCCCTTGTGGGAGCGAGCTTGCTCGCGATAGCGGTGGATCAGCCAACAGAGATGTGACTGACCTACCGCTATCGCGAGCAAGCTCGCTCCCACAGGGGCTTCGGATCGATCCAATCATTTGAGTGTATGCATGACCTCGCTAACCCTCTCCCACCTCGCCTGGACACCCCTGGGCCATGGCCACTGCCATCATCAGTTCCAGCTGCGTGACGCCACGTTGCAGGTGGGTGCCGGGGAGTTTGTCGGGTTGATCGGGCCCAATGGCAGCGGCAAGACCAGTCTGTTGCGCTGCGCCTATCGGTTCAGTCAGCCGGAGGCGGGCGAGGTGAAACTTGACCATCACAACGTCTGGAAACAGTCCTCGCGCTGGTGCGCCCAACGCATCGCTGTGGTGTTGCAAGAGTTTCCCGACGCCTTCGGTCTGACGGTCCAGGAAGTGGTCGCCATGGGGCGCACGCCACACAAAGGCCTGTTCGATGGCGACAATCAGCGAGACCTGAGCCTGGTCAGCCAGTCACTGGAATCGGTGGGGCTGCAAGGTTTCGGCGACCATGCTTTCGCCACACTCTCGGGCGGGGAAAAGCAACGGGTGATCCTGGCTCGCGCCCTGGCGCAGCAGCCGCAGGTGCTGATCCTCGATGAGCCGACCAATCACCTCGACCCGCGTTATCAACTCCAACTGCTGCAACTGATCAAACGCCTGGGGATCGGCACCCTCGCCAGCATCCACGACCTGAACCTGGCCGCTGCGTTCTGTGATCGGCTCTACGTCATCGACCACGGACACATCGTCGCCAGCGGCACGCCCAAGGAAGTGCTGACGGTCACGCTATTGCGCGACGTCTTTGGCGTGCAGGCGCTGATTGACGAACACCCCTTGGCCGCCCACCCCCGAATCACCTGGATAACCCAACCATGATCTTGCGTTCCCTGCTGCTTCTGCCGCTGCTGCTCGGCAGTACACATGCTTTGGCCGAGACCACCCGCTACCCATTGACGATCCAAAGCTGCAATCGCGAAGTCACATTCAACCAGGCGCCGAAACACGCCGTCAGCCATGACATCAACATGACCCAGATGATGCTCGCCCTGGGGCTCAAGTCGCGCATGGTGGGCTACAGCGGCATCAGCGGCTGGAAGTCAGTGACGCCCGACATGGAGAAAATCCTCGATGGCCTGCCGGAGCTGGCGGCCAAATACCCGTCGGTGGAAACCCTGCTCAATGCCAACGTGGATTTCTTCTTTGCCGGCTGGGACTACGGCATGCGGGTGGGCGGCGACCTGACGCCGCAAACCCTGCAACCGCTGGGCATCAATGTGTACGAGTTGACCGAATCCTGCGCGTTCGTGATGAAACGCCCGCCGGCCACCCTGGAAGACACCTACAACGACCTGCGCAACCTGGGAAGGATTTTCGATGTGCAGGACCGCGCCAATGAGTTGATCGCCTCGATGCAGGCCCAGGTGGCGCAAGTGCGCAAGCAGTTGCCTGCTGATCAGCCCCGAGTGTTCCTGTACGACAGTGGCGAAGACCGCGCCATGACCTCCGGCCGTCTCGGCATGCCACAGGCCCTGATCGATGCGGCCGGCGGGCGCAACATTCTCGATGACGTGCAGACCAGTTGGACCCGGGTGAGCTGGGAGAACGTGGTCGAGCGCAACCCCGAAGTGATCGTGATTGTCGATTACGGCGAAGTCAGCGCCGAGCAGAAGCAGCAATTCCTGCTGAACAACCCGGCCCTGCAATCAGTGGATGCGATCAAGCACCGGCGCTTCATCGTGATCCCTTACGTCCAGGCCACGCCGGGTATCGATAACGTATTGGCGGTGCAAACCCTGGCAAAGGGTTTTCACCGTCCATGAGCAATCGTCGCTATGGCGCGCTGCTGGTGTGCCTCGGTGCACTGATGCTGGTGTCGTGCGTGGTGTCCCTGGGGTTCGGTCCGGCGCGGGTGCCGGTGGCTGTGGTCTGGGACATCCTGCTGAACAAGGCTTTCGGTGTGGGTGACGTGTATTGGTCGCCCGGCCAGGAACATATCGTTTGGCTGATCCGCGTACCGCGCCTGCTGCTCGGTGCCTTGGTGGGCGCGGGGCTGGCGTTGATCGGTGCGGTCCTGCAAGCGGTAACGCGCAACCCCCTGGCCGACCCGCACCTGCTGGGCGTCACGTCCGGCGCGACCCTGGGGGCGGTCATTGTGGTGCTGCATGTCGGTGAGATCATTGGTCTGCTGACCCTGCCGCTGGCCGCATTTATCGGCGCATTGTTGAGCATGTTGCTGGTACTGGCCATCGCCAGCCGCCAAGGCCGTCTGGAAAGCGATCGCTTGTTGCTGTGCGGCGTGGCGGTGTCATTCGTGATGATGGCGGCGGCCAACCTCTTGCTGTTTCTGGGTGACCATCGCGCCAGTTCCGCAGTGATGTTCTGGATGCTCGGCGGCCTGGGCCTGGCGCGCTGGGAATTGCTGGCGGTGCCGGCGGCCAGTGTGTTGCTGGGGCTGGGATTGCTGCTGGGCATGGCCCGGCCGCTGAATGCACTGATGGCGGGCGAACAGACCGCCGTGACCCTGGGCCTGAACGCGGCGAAGGTGAGGTTGTGGATTTTCCTGATCGCCTCGCTGATGACCGGCGTGCTGGTGTCCATCAGCGGCTCGATCGGTTTTGTCGGGCTGATGGTGCCGCACATTGCCAGGCGCCTGGTGGGTGCCGAACACCGTCGGCTGCTGCCTGCGTGTGTTCTGCTGGGCAGCCTGTTCCTGGTGTGGGTGGATGTGGCGGCCCGGACCCTGATCGCACCGGAGGACTTGCCCATTGGCGTCGCCACTGCCGCTATCGGTGGCCTGTTCTTCATCGGCCTGATGCGCCGTCGCTGAATCCACCCCTGTTTCCCTGACTTGCAAATAACCGGGGAACTGCAAGCCTTCGCCCCAATGTGGCGCATCTGATCGCACCAGCGCCTAGGCCGCGGTCGCTAGTGGTGCATTCGCACTTTTACCCCAGCGCGCCAACCCCGCATTCTCAATGCCTTTGCCCAACCGGGCACACCCCTTGCAAAAGCCCCTTCAGCGTCCGCATCTGCCATCGAAAAAAACTCATAATTGCACGGAGATCGCACAATGAAGCGTCGTAGCTTGATCAAGGCTTTTACACTCTCGGCAAGCATTGCCGCGATGGGCATGGCCTGGACCGTCCAGGCCGCCGAAACCATCAAGGTCGGCATCTTGCATTCATTGTCCGGCACCATGGCGATCTCCGAGACGTCCCTCAAGGACATGGCGCTGATGACCATCGACGAGATCAACGCCAAAGGTGGGGTCAACGGCAAGCAGCTCGAAGCGGTGGTCGTGGACCCGGCCTCGAACTGGCCGCTGTTCGCCGAAAAAGGCCGTCAATTGCTGACCCAGGACAAGGTCGCGGTGGTGTTCGGCTGCTGGACGTCGGTGTCGCGCAAATCCGTGTTGCCGGTGTTCGAAGAGCTCAACGGCCTGCTGTTCTACCCGGTGCAATACGAAGGCGAAGAGATGTCGCCGAACGTCTTCTACACCGGCGCGGCGCCGAACCAGCAGGCCATTCCGGCGGTGGAATACCTGATGAGCGAAGAAGGCGGCAGTGCCAAGCGCTACTTCCTGCTGGGCACCGACTACGTCTACCCGCGCACCACCAACAAGATCCTGCGTTCGTTCCTGCATTCCAAAGGTGTGGCAGACAAGGACATCGAAGAGGTCTACACCCCGTTCGGCCACAGCGACTACCAGACCATCGTGGCCAACATCAAAAAGTTCTCGGCCGGCGGCAAGACCGCGGTCATCTCCACGGTCAACGGCGACTCCAACGTGCCGTTCTATAAAGAACTGGCGAACCAGGGCCTGAAAGCCACCGACGTACCAGTGGTGGCGTTCTCGGTGGGCGAAGAAGAGCTGCGCGGCATCGACACCAAGCCGCTGGTGGGTAACCTGGCGGCGTGGAACTACTTCGAGTCCGTGGATAACCCGGCGAACAAGAAATTCGTCGATTCCTGGAAGGCCTATGCCAAGGCCAAGAACCTGCCAGGCGCCGACAAAGCCGTGACCAACGACCCGATGGAAGCCACCTACGTCGGCATCCATATGTGGGCGCAAGCGGTTGAAAAAGCCAAGTCCACCGACGTCGACAAAGTCCGCGAAGCCCTGGCCGGCCAGACCTTCGACGCACCGTCGGGCTACACCCTGACCATGGACAAGACCAACCACCACCTGCACAAGCCGGTGATGATCGGCGAGATCCAGGCCGACGGTCAGTTCAACGTGGTCTGGCAGACCGAGGGCCCGATCCGCGCCCAGCCATGGAGCCCGTTCATCGAAGGCAACGACAAGAAGCCTGACTATGCGGTGAAGAGCAACTGAGCCCATGGGTGTCGGTCCTGGATCCCGGGACCGACACACAACCTTGTGGGAGCGAGCCTGCTCGCGATAGCGGTGGGTCAGCTAGAAATGATGTGACTGACTCTCCGCTATCGCGAGCAGGCTCGCTCCCACATAAGAAAGAAGTTCGCGCAAGGCCAAGCATATGCCCACCGCCCTCTACCGCCTCATCCTCGCCCTGGTGCTGCTATTGCCACTGGAGGCCCACGCCGGTGATGCCGAAGATTTCCTCGCCGCCAAGCCGCCCCAGCAAGCCACGCTGCTGGAAACCTGGGCCGCGCAACCGGAACCTGAGCGTGTCGAACTGATCAACGCCTTGCAACAAGGCCAGTTGACCGTCGACGGCCAGCCCAAGACCCTGCGCCTGAACAACCGCTTGCGAGGGTTGATTGAAACCGCCCTGGCCAGCCATCAACTATTGGCCGCTGACGCCAGCGTGCGCCTGAGCGCTGCCCAACAACTGCAAAAAAGCGCCCGCCCAGCCCAACTGGCGTTTCTCGATCGGCAACTGGCCGGCGAGCAGGACGAAGACGTGCATGCAGCCCTGAGCCTGGCGTTGGCGAACCTGCAACTGGTGGACCCCAACCCGTCGGTTCGCCTGGCTGCCGTGCGGCTATTGGGGGAAACCGGCGATCCGTTGGCTCGCACCCGCCTCGAAGGCCTGCTCGAACCCGGCGTTGAAACCGACGCCACGGTACGCACCGCCGCCGAAACCAGCCTAGGCCAGGTCAAGCGCAAGCTGCTGATCGGTGAATTGCTGGGCCAGGCCTTCAGCGGCATGTCCCTGGGCTCGATCCTGCTCCTGGCCGCCCTGGGCCTGGCAATCACCTTCGGCCTGCTGGGGGTGATCAACATGGCCCACGGCGAGATGCTCATGTTGGGGGCCTATTCCACCTACGTGGTGCAGATGCTGTTCCAGCGCTTCGCCCCGAATGCCATCGAGTTCTACCCGTTGATCGCCCTGCCGGTGGCGTTTTTCATCACCGCCGCCATCGGTATGGCTTTGGAGCGCACGGTGATCCGTCACCTCTATGGGCGCCCCCTGGAGACTCTGCTCGCCACCTGGGGCATCAGCCTGATGCTGATCCAACTGGTGCGCCTGGTGTTCGGCGCGCAGAACGTTGAAGTCGCCAACCCGTCCTGGCTGTCCGGCGGCATCCAGGTGCTGCCGAATCTCGTACTGCCCTACAACCGCATCGTGATCATCGCCTTCGCCCTGTTCGTGGTGGCGCTGACCTGGCTGTTGCTGAACAAGACCCGCCTGGGCCTGAACGTGCGCGCGGTGACCCAGAACCGCAACATGGCCGCTTGCTGCGGCGTGCCCACCGGCCGCGTGGACATGCTCGCCTTCGGCCTCGGCTCGGGCATCGCCGGGCTCGGTGGCGTGGCCCTGAGCCAGATCGGCAACGTCGGCCCGGACCTGGGCCAGAGCTACATCATCGACTCGTTCCTGGTGGTGGTGCTCGGTGGCGTCGGTCAGTTGGCCGGCAGTGTGTTCGCCGCGTTCGGGCTGGGCATCGCCAACAAGATTCTTGAACCGCAGATCGGCGCCGTGCTCGGCAAGATCCTGATCCTCGCGCTGATCATTCTGTTCATCCAGAAGCGTCCGCAAGGCCTCTTCGCGCTCAAAGGACGGGTAATCGACTGATGAACCAGCCCCTGATGCTCACGGCCGCGCAAAAGGCCGGCCCGAAAGTCACCCTCGCCGTCGGCGTGGTGATCCTGGCAGTGCTGTTGAGTCTGCCGCTGCTGTCGCTGTTGGCAGTGGATAACCCGCTGCATGTCTCGGCTTACACCCTGACCCTGGTGGGCAAGATTCTCTGCTACGCCATCGTCGCCCTGGCGCTGGACCTGGTCTGGGGCTACGCCGGCCTGCTCTCCCTGGGCCACGGTCTGTTCTTCGCCCTGGGCGGCTATGCCATGGGCATGTACCTGATGCGCCAGGCCGCCGGTGACGGCTTGCCGGCGTTCATGACCTTTCTGTCGTGGAGCGAATTGCCCTGGTACTGGAGCGGCACCGACAGCTTTGTCTGGGCCATGTGCCTGGTGGTGCTGGCACCAGGGTTGCTGGCGCTGGTGTTCGGCTTCTTCGCCTTCCGCTCGCGGATCAAGGGCGTGTATTTCTCGATCATGACCCAGGCCCTGACGTTTGCCGGGATGCTGCTGTTTTTCCGCAACGAAACCGGGTTTGGCGGCAACAACGGCTTCACCAACTTTCGCTCGATCCTGGGCTTTGGCATCACCGAGCCGAGCACCCGAGCGGTGCTGTTCCTGGCCACGGTGCTGCTCTTGGTGGCGAGTCTGTTCATTGGTTGGCGCCTGGCCCGCAGCAAGTTCGGCCGAGTGCTGACCGCCCTGCGCGACGCGGAAAACCGCCTGATGTTCTGCGGCTACGATCCCCGTGGCTTCAAGCTGTTCGTCTGGGTGTTGAGCGCGGTGTTGTGCGGCCTGGCCGGGGCGTTGTATGTGCCGCAGGTGGGCATCATCAACCCCAGCGAAATGTCGCCGACCAACTCCATCGAGGCCGCCGTGTGGGTGGCCCTTGGCGGGCGCGGCACGCTGATCGGGCCGCTGCTGGGGGCCGGTGTGGTCAACGGCATGAAGAGCTGGTTCACCGTGGCCTTTCCCGAGTACTGGCTGTTCTTCCTCGGCGCGCTGTTCATCGTTGTGACCCTGTATCTGCCCAAGGGTGTGATCGGGCTACTCAAGAAAAGGGGCGAATGATGCGAATCACACCCACAGCCGATTTCATGCTCGAACCCATACTGGATCCCAACAAAGACCAAGGCAGCAGTCGCGACGCCATCGGCCTCGGTCAGGCCGCCGGCAAGGGCCTGAACACCCGTCACGGCACCATCCTGACCCTGGAAGACATCAGCGTCAGTTTCGACGGTTTCAAGGCCCTGAACGCTCTGAACCTGTACATCGGCGTCGGCGAATTGCGCTGCATCATCGGCCCCAACGGCGCGGGCAAGACCACGCTGATGGACGTGATCACCGGCAAGACCCGGCCCAGCCACGGCAAGGCCTGGTTCGGTGAAACCCTGGACCTGACGAGCATGAGCGAAGTGCAGATCGCCCAGGCCGGCATCGGTCGCAAATTCCAGAAACCCACGGTGTTCGAAGCCTTGAGCGTGTTCGAGAACCTGGAGCTGGCGCTGAAAACCGACAAATCGGTGTGGGCCAGCCTGCGGGCCAAACTCACTGGCGAGCAACACGAGCGCATCAGCGAAGTGCTGGAGACCATCCGCCTCACGACGTCGGTCAATCGCGCCGCCGGGTTGCTGTCCCACGGGCAGAAACAGTTTCTGGAGATCGGCATGCTGCTGGTGCAGGACCCACAACTCTTGCTGCTCGACGAACCAGTGGCGGGCATGACCGACGCCGAAACCGAGTTCACTGCCGAGCTGTTCAAATCACTGGCGGGCAAGCATTCGCTGATGGTGGTGGAACACGACATGGGCTTCGTCGGCGCGATTGCCGACCACGTCACCGTGCTGCACCAGGGCAGCGTGCTGGCCGAAGGGTCGCTAGCGCAGGTGCAGGACAATGAGCGGGTGATCGAGGTGTATCTCGGGCGCTGAGGCGCAAAATTGCTTTTTATGTGGGAGCGAGCCTGCTCGCGATGGCGGTGTGTCAGTCAGCATCCATTCTGAATGTTCTGACGCTATCGCGAGCAGGCTCGCTCCCACAGGGGTTCGAGGAGAATCTGGAAAATGCTGCAAGTCGACAAGCTGCACCAATACTACGGCGGTAGCCACATCCTGCGCGGCCTGTCATTCGACGTGAAGGTCGGCGAGGTGACGTGCCTGCTGGGCCGCAACGGCGTGGGCAAGACCACCCTGCTCAAATGCCTGATGGGCCTGTTGCCGGCCAAGGAAGGGGCGGTGAGCTGGGAAGGCAAACCCATCACCACCTTCAAACCGCACCAACGGGTGCACGCCGGTATTGCCTACGTGCCTCAGGGCCGGGAGATTTTCGGACGGCTGACGGTGGAAGAAAACCTGCTGATGGGCCTGTCGCGTTTTCCCGCCGCCGAGGCCAAGGAGGTGCCGACGTTCATTTACGAATTGTTCCCGGTGCTGCTGCAAATGAAACAACGCCGTGGCGGTGACCTGTCCGGTGGCCAGCAACAGCAACTTGCCATTGGCCGGGCCCTGGCCAGCCGTCCGCGCCTGCTGATTCTCGACGAGCCCACCGAAGGCATTCAACCGTCGGTGATCAAGGAGATCGGCGTGGTCATCAAGAAACTGGCGGCCCGGGGCGACATGGCGATTTTGCTGGTGGAGCAGTTCTACGACTTCGCCGCCGAGCTGGCCGATCAATACCTGGTGATGTCCCGGGGCGAGATCGTGCAGCAGGGGCGCGGAGAAAATATGGAAGCCGAGGGTGTGCGCGGGCTGGTTACGATCTAGTCTGTAGCGCTCTAACGATAATCGGAAATCATGAGCTTACCTGTCTCCTTACTGGCGCCTTCGGCCCTGTTCACCCCCAGCTGGCATGCCGAGCTGGAACTGGGTTATGCCCGGTTCGGTGACTGCACGCGTCCGGTACAGCGCCGCCACAAAGGTCCGCTGCGGGTGCAAAAACACCTGTACGCCGAAGGCCCCGAAGTGTGCCAGCACATCATCGTCCACCCGCCCGGCGGAATTGCCGGCGGTGATCGGTTGGACATCGCGGCCCACGTCGGCCCCGCTGCCTGGGCGCAGTTGACCAGTCCCGGCGCGGCCAAGTGGTATCGCGCCGCCAGCCCGGCCTATCAGCAACTGAACCTGAGCGTGGCCGCGGGGGCGACCCTGGAATGGCTGCCCCAGGAAACCATCGTCTTCAGCGCCGCCCAGGCCGAACTCAGCACCAGCATCGACCTGCAAGGTGACGGGCGCTTGTTCTACTGGGACATGGTGGCCCTCGGCCGGCCGGCCAGCGGTGAACGATTTGACCTGGGGCACTTCCAGTCGCGGCTGGACATCCGCCGCGACGGGCAGTTGCTCTGGCATGAACGCCAGCGCATTGTGGGCGGTGACGGATTGCTCGACTCGCCCATCGGACTGGGCGGCGATCCGGTGTTTGCCACTCTGCTGGTGACGGGCGAGATTGATAGCGAGTTGCTGGAACGGTGCCGATCCCTGGGCCATGACGTGCGCGGCGACTTGACGCAATTACCCGGCCTGATCGTGGCCCGGTGCCTGGCGAGCGAGGCGCTGCTGGCGCGGGGTTGGCTGATTGAATTGTGGCGTTTGCTCAGGCCTGCATTGCTTGGAAGAGAGGCCATGCCGCCCAGAATCTGGAGTACATGAATCTGCTTTCCTGTGGGAGCGAGCTTGCTCGCGATGGCGATGGAACATTCAACATTAATGTCGACTGACACACCGCTATCGCGAGCAAGCTCGCTCCCACAAAGGATCTCCCACAAGGAGATCTGTGTTTACAGCAAGAATTTTTTATCTGCCCTTATGGATTGCACATGGACCTGACCCCACGCGAAAAAGACAAGCTGCTGATCTTCACCGCCGGCCTCGTCGCCGAGCGACGGTTGGCTCGCGGCTTGAAGCTCAACTACCCGGAGGCGATGGCCTATATTTCCGCCGCCCTGCTCGAAGGCGCCCGCGATGGCCAGACCGTGGCCGAGCTGATGCATTACGGCACCACGCTGTTGACCCGCGAACAGGTAATGGAGGGCATCCCGGAAATGATCCCGGAGATCCAGGTCGAGGCGACGTTTCCCGACGGCACCAAACTGGTCACTGTCCACCAGCCGATCGCGTGAGGCCGCACCATGACCTATGACATTCGAGACGCCCGCCACGCCGACTTGCCAGCGATCCGTGACATCTACAACGACGCGGTGCTGAACACCACGGCGATCTGGAACGAACAGGCCGTGGACCTGGGCAATCGCCAGGCATGGTTCAGCGCCCGGCAATCGCAAGGCTATCCAGTGCTGGTGGTGGTCGATGACGAGGATAACGTCCTCGGCTATGCCTCGTTCGGCGACTGGCGACCCTTCGATGGTTTCCGGCACACCGTGGAGCATTCGGTGTACGTACGTGATGACCAACGCGGCAACGGCCTGGGCTCACTGTTGATGACGGCCCTGATCGAGCGCGCCAGGGCGTGCGGCAAACACGTCATGGTCGCGGCCATCGAAAGCGGCAACGCCGCCTCGATTCGCCTGCACGAGCGGGCCGGTTTCATCACCACCGGGCAGATGCCCCAGGTGGGCACCAAATTCGGCCGCTGGCTGGACCTGACTTTCATGCAGTTGATCCTCAACCCAGGGGCGCTTCCGCCTGCCGTCGACAAGGAGTGATGCCTATGAACCCCGCCCAGTTGCGTCGAGTCCACGCCGAGAGCTTTGCACATTATCGCCAGGGCCTGATCGATCTGTTGCTCGACGCTGTCGGCTATGGCGCCAGCGTGGGGTTCATGGCCGATCTCGATGCGGTCCAGGCACGCGCCTATTTCGATGAGGTTCAGGCCAGTCTCAACCAGGGCCACTTGCTGCTGTGGGTGGTGGTCAAGGATGAACAGGTGCAGGCCAGCGTCCAACTTGCCCTGTGCCAGAAACCCAACGGTCTCAACCGTGCCGAAGTGCAAAAGCTGCTGGTGCGCGGCGAGGCTCGCCGCCGCGGCCTGGGCCAGCAATTGATGAGCGCCCTGGAACTCGGCGCCCGCCAGCACAAGCGCGGCCTGTTGTACCTCGACACGGAGGCTGGTTCCGAGGCCGAGGCATTCTACCGCGCCATGGGCTACACCCGCGTCGGTGAACTGCCCGACTACTGCCAGAGCCCGGACGGGACGTACACCCCGACCGCCATTTACTACAAGACTTTGGGGCAACCGCAATGATTCCAGGCCAATACCAGGTCCAGCCCGGCGACATCGAACTCAACGTCGGTCGCCGCACCCTCACCCTGAACGTCGCCAACAGCGGCGACCGGCCGATCCAGGTCGGCTCGCACTATCACTTTTTCGAAACCAACGACGCCCTGACCTTCGACCGCGCCGCCAGCCGTGGCATGCGCCTGAACATTCCGGCCGGCACCGCGGTGCGCTTCGAACCGGGCCAGAGCCGCGAGGTGGAACTGGTGGATTTGGCGGGGCATCGCCGGGTGTTCGGGTTTGCCGGGCGGGTGATGGGCGACCTTTAAGCCATGGAGGCCTGTACTGGCCTCATCGCGAGCAAGCTCGCTCCCACATTTGATCGCGTATCCCTGTGGGAGCGAGCTTGCTCGCGATAAGTGAGCGCAGCGAACGGTTTCAACATTCAATTGAATCTCAAGGCAAGCACATGAAAATCTCCCGCCAAGCCTACGCCGACATGTTCGGCCCCACCGTCGGCGACAAGGTCCGCTTGGCCGACACCGAACTGTGGATCGAGGTGGAAAAGGACTTCACCACCTATGGCGAAGAAGTGAAATTCGGCGGCGGCAAAGTGATTCGCGACGGCATGGGCCAGAGCCAGCTGCTGGCCGCCGAGGTCGTCGACACGCTGATCACCAACGCGCTGATCATCGATCACTGGGGCATCGTCAAGGCCGATGTCGGTCTCAAGGACGGGCGCATCAAAGCCATCGGCAAGGCCGGTAACCCGGACATCCAGCCCGATGTGACCATCGCCATTGGCGCCAGCACCGAAGTGATCGCCGGTGAGGGCATGATCCTCACCGCCGGCGGTATCGACACCCACATTCACTTCATCTGCCCGCAGCAGATCGAAGAAGCCTTGATGAGCGGTGTCACCACCATGATCGGCGGCGGTACGGGCCCGGCCACCGGGACCAATGCCACCACCTGCACCTCCGGGCCGTGGCACCTGGCGCGCATGCTCCAGGCCGCCGACGCTTTCCCAATGAACATCGGCTTCACCGGCAAGGGCAACGCCAGCCTGCCAGAGCCGTTGATCGAGCAAGTCAAGGCCGGTGCCATCGGCCTGAAGCTGCACGAAGACTGGGGCACCACCCCGGCGGCCATCGACAACTGCCTGAGCGTGGCCGACCAGTACGACGTGCAGGTGGCGATCCATACCGACACCCTCAACGAATCGGGTTTCGTGGAAACCACCCTGGCCGCGTTCAAGGGCCGCACCATCCACACCTACCACACCGAAGGCGCCGGTGGCGGCCATGCGCCAGACATCATCAAGGCCTGCGGCTTTGCCAATGTGTTGCCCAGCTCCACCAACCCGACCCGGCCGTTCACCCGCAACACCATCGACGAACACCTGGACATGCTGATGGTCTGCCATCACCTGGACCCGAGCATCGCCGAAGACGTGGCCTTCGCTGAAAGCCGCATCCGTCGTGAAACCATCGCCGCCGAAGACATCCTCCACGACCTGGGCGCGTTCTCGATGATCAGTTCCGACAGCCAGGCCATGGGCCGCGTCGGCGAAGTCATCACCCGCACCTGGCAGACCGCCGACAAGATGAAAAAGCAACGCGGCGCCCTGCCCGGCGATGGCGAAGGCAACGACAATTTCCGCATCAAGCGCTACATCGCCAAGTACACCATCAACCCGGCGATCACCCATGGCATCAGCCATGAAGTGGGCTCCATCGAAGTGGGCAAGTGGGCCGACCTGGTGCTGTGGCGCCCGGCGTTCTTCGGCGTCAAGCCAACCCTGATCCTCAAGGGCGGGGCGATTGCCGCCAGCCTGATGGGTGACGCCAACGCCTCGATCCCGACACCGCAACCGGTGCACTACCGACCGATGTTCGCAAGCTTCGGCGGCTCGCGGCACGCCACCAGCCTGACGTTCATCAGTCAGGCCGCCGCCGAGGCGGGGCTGCCCGAACAGCTTGGACTAAAGAAGAGAATTGCCGTGGTCAAAGGCTGCCGGAATGTGCAGAAAACCGACCTGATCCACAACGACTACCTGCCGAACATCGATGTCGATCCACAGACCTACCAGGTCAAGGCCGATGGGGTGTTGTTGTGGTGTGAACCGGCTGATGTGCTGCCGATGGCGCAGCGCTATTTTCTGTTTTGAGGTGAATCAGGCCAGACACATAACCCTGTGGCGAGGGAGCTTGCTCCCGCTCGGTTGTGCAGCAACCGCCAAAGGAGGGGGCTGCTACGCAGCCCAGCGGGAGCAAGCTCCCTCGCCACAGAATGAGGAAATCATGTGCCTGGCCCTGGTCTCGGGCAGGCTTAATCAACCTACTCCACCAACCGCCCCAACCGCTGCTTGAGCATGCGGTTTTCGCTGCGCAGTTGCTGCACTTCTTCCAGCAGGTCCAGCGCCAGGGCGACACCTTCCCATTCCAGTTCCAGCTCGCGGCGCAGCTTGGCCGCACGCCGGGCCAAGACCAGTTCGTAATCGGTGAAGCGCCAATCCGCCGGGGCCGCGCCATGGGGTTCGAGAATGCCATGCTCGACGATTTCGATCACATGGACATCCGCCAACGCAGCGGCCTCGCAAAATTCCATCAGGTTCAGTTCAATGATCGGGTTGTTCATGGTCTGCTTCTCCCAATGCTTTAACTGTCGAGTCTAGCGCCTCAAAACAGTCAGAAATTCTCCCGCGGATCGAACGCAGCCTTCTTCGCCAGCTCCGCCCACAACGCCTTGACTGCCTCGTCGCTGGCCTTGGGCATCACGGCCTTGAGCTGTACGAACAGGTAACCGCGCTCGCCGGCCTTGTTGCGCAGGCCGTGGCCCTTGGCGCGCATGCGCTGGCCGTTCTGGCTGCCGGCCGGAACCTTGAGGTTGATCTTGCCGGTGAGGGTCGGCACCGCCACTTCAGTGCCCAGCGCCAATTCCCACGGCGCCAGGGGCAAGGTGATGATCAGATCCTGGCCTTCGACGTCGAACTTGGGGTGCGGGGCAAAACGAATGGTCAGGTACAAATCGCCATTGGCACCGCCGCCAATACCCGGCGCACCCTGGCCCTTGAGGCGAATACGTTCGCCGTCGGTCACGCCCAGGGGAATCTTCACGTTCAGACTTTTGCTGGTATTGCTGACGTGCTGGCCGGCGGCGTTGTACTGCGGCACCTGGAAGCTGACCTTCTTCGATTCGCTCGACAGGGTCTCTTCCAGGAAAATCGGTAGTTCCATTTCCACGTCTTGCCCTCGACGGCCGGTGCTGCGGCCTGACTGTCCGCCACCGAAACCCGGCCCGCGATTACCAAAAATCGAGCTGAAGAAATCCGAAAAATCGCCGGTGTCCTGTCCACCGCCAAAGCCGCCCCGGCTTTGCCAGCCCGGCGGTCCCTGGAAAGGCTGGCCGTGCTGGCCATAGCGACGCAGGTCATCGTACTCGGCGCGTTTGTCGGCGCTCTTCAGCGCTTCATAGGCTTCGGAGACGTCCTTGAATTTGGTCTCGGCATCCTTTTCCTTACTCACATCCGGGTGGTATTTGCGGGCCAGTTTGCGATAAGCAGCCTTGATCGTGGCGTCATCAGCCGTCGGCTCCACACCCAGAATCTTGTAATAGTCTTTGAAGTCCATCGAAGGATCACCATCCGTTATCGATATCGCACCGCCACCCGCAGCATGCTCGTGATACAAGTCCTGGGGTTTGACCGATCTCAAGGTTTGTGACCGGGCGGCGCTTCAGAAGTTTATCGGCAGCCGGTGGCGGTTCTTGTACTCGCCTTGTGGCTGCCAGGCCCATGCCAGCAAGTTTGGGGGTGCGACGCTGTCTTTCAAGGTCAGAGTTTACGAATTAGCAGATAACCGGCCTTCGAATCCGTGCCGCACTGACATACACTGCGCGGCCGTTTTTTCAACTGGAATCCGAAAGACATGAAAAACGCATCTCCGGCCCGTGCCTGCGGCATCGACTTTGGCACGTCCAACTCCACTGTCGGCTGGCTGCGCCCCGGCATGGAAACGCTGATTGCGCTGGAGGACGACAAGATCACCCTGCCCTCGGTGGTCTTTTTCAATCTCGAGGAACGCCGCCCGGTGTATGGCCGCCTGGCCCTGCACGAGTACCTGGAAGGCTACGAAGGCCGGCTGATGCGCTCGCTCAAGAGCCTGCTGGGGTCCAAGCTGATCAAGCACGACACCAGCGTGCTGGGCACGGCCATGCCGTTCAAGGATCTGTTGGGACTGTTCATCGGCCAGCTGAAGAAGCGCGCTGAGGCCACCGCCGGTCGGGAATTCGAAGAAGTGGTACTGGGTCGCCCGGTATTTTTCGTCGACGACGATGAAATGGCCGATCAGGAAGCGGAGAACACCTTGGTGGACGTGGCCCGCGCCATCGGCTTCAAGGAGGTCTCGTTCCAGTATGAGCCCATCGCGGCGGCCTTCGACTATGAGTCGACCATCGAGAGGGAAGAGCTGGTACTGATCGTCGACATCGGTGGCGGTACTTCGGACTTCTCCCTGGTACGCCTGTCGCCCGAGCGGCGCACCCATGACAACCGTCACGCCGACATCCTCGCCACCGGTGGCGTGCACATCGGCGGCACCGACTTCGACAAGCAGCTCTCGCTGGCCGGCCTGATGCCGCTGTTCGGCTACGGCAGCCGCATGAAAAGCGGCGCCTACATGCCCACCAGCCACCACATGAACCTGGCGACCTGGCACACCATCAACGCGGTGTACTCGCAGAAATCCACCCTGGCCCTGGGCAGCATGCGCTACGACATCGAAGACACCGGCGGCATCGACCGGTTGTTCAAGTTGATCGAACAGCGCGCGGGGCACTGGCTGGCGATGGAAGTGGAAGAAACCAAGATCCAGCTGACTCACAGCGACCAGCGCCATTTGCTCCTGGACCGGATCGAGGCAGGCCTGAGTGTGGACCTGAGCCGGGAACTGTTTGAATCAGCCATCGACGGCCTGCTGGAGCGGGTGCGCGGCAGCGTCACGCAATTGCTCAACGATGCCAACGTACGCGTCGATCAGGTGGATACGGTGTTCTTTACCGGTGGCTCCAGCGGCATCCCGGCACTGCGCAACAGCGTCTCGGCGATGCTGCCCCAAGCGCGGCATGTGGAAGGCAATATCTTCGGCAGTATCGGTAGCGGGCTGGCGATCGAGGCGATGAAGCGCTACGGCACGCAGGTCTGATTCAAGTTCTGCGGCGCATCTATCGCGAGCAGGCTCGCTCCCACATTGAACCGCATTCCCTCTGAAGGAACTCGGTCAACGGTGGGAGCGAGCCTGCTCGCGATGGCGTCAGAACAGGCGACGCCGATCAGATCAAACCATCCCCACCTGCTTCAACTCACTCTTCAAGTAAGCATAATAAATCGGCCCCGCCACCACACCCGGCAGGCCGAACGCGGCTTCGAACACCAGCATCGCCATGAGCAATTCCCAGGACTTGGCGCTGATCTGCCCACCGACGATGCGGGCATTGAGGAAGTATTCGAGCTTGTGGATCACGATCAGGTAACCCAGCGCCGCCATTGCCACCCAGATCGACAGCGACAAGGCGACGATGGTGATCAGGGTGTTGGACATCAGGTTGCCAATGACCGGCAGCAGCCCCAACAGGAACGTCATGACGATCAGGGTCTTGGTCAGCGGCAGGTGGATGCCGAACAGCGGCAGCACCACCGCCAGGAAAATCCCGGTGAAGAAGGTGTTGAGCAGGGAAATCTTGATCTGGGCGAACACAATGTTGCGGAACGCCTTGACCAACAGGCTCAGACGGTCGAACAGCGCCGCCGCCAGGGGCTTGCGCTTGGTCAGGTCGGGGATGCGCTGCAGGGCGACGATAGCCCCCAGGACCATGCCGATCAACAACGTCACGAACATGTGGGCCGCATCCTTGCCCACCAACTGCAGGTCGCTCAGGTGCTTGCTCATCCAGTCGCCAATGGCCACCCGAAACTCGGCCGCGCTGGCCGGCAGGTAGGCGTCGATGAACGGTGGCAACTGCCCCCGGGCGCGGTCGACCACCGTCATGAACATGTCCAGGGATGCGCCAGGGTTTTCCGCCTCATGGAGCAGGAAACTGAAGGCCCCGGCGAAAATCAACGACAGCACACTGACCACCAGCGTGCCCAGCAGCGCCACCGCCAACCAGCGGGCCCGCCGGCCCTCGATCAGCCGTTGCAACTGCGGGGTGAGCATGTTGACCAGCTCGAACACCAGCAAACCGGCCAAAAGGCTCGGCAACAGGCGCAGTGGCAGCACCAGCAACAACCCACCAAAAATGATCACCCAACTGATCACCAACAAGACATGACGCTGAGAAAACGTTGGCATACAGCCTCAGAACAAAACGGCGTGAAAGGATCGGCAGTCTGCCAGCGTTCCACCAACAGCACTAGGGATTGTATCGGCTGACCTCGATCACAGTGCAGGTGTTTTTTTGTAGCGCCTTTGCCGGCCCCATCGCGAGCAGGCTCGCTCCCACAATGGACCGGGCAGTGCAAATCAACTGTGGGAGCGAGCCTGCTCGCGATGAGGCCTTCACCGTCTGAAAAAATCCCGGCGGCTATTTTTTCTTCAGACACTCACTCATGAACGCTTTACGCGCATCGCCTTTCAGTGCCTGGGTCGTGGCCGTGGCGTTGCAGGTTTTCATGCGTTCCTGCGGGGTGCTGGCATCGACGGGGGTGGCCTTGAGGCAGTTGCTCATGAAGGCTTTGCGCTCGTCGCCCTTGAGGGCCTTGGCGGTAGCGTCGGCATTGCAGGTGGTCATCTTGTTCTGTTGGGCCGTGGCGGCGAAACCCTGGGAAGACAGCAGCAACCCGATCACCAACAAAGGAACACACAGCATCTTCATGATGTTTTCTCCTGGCTGCCGCACGATGGGTACGGCGATGAAATGCAGTGTAGACAACGCCTGTTACACCTTCATCTGCGCGAATTTCCGTGCCTGATTGACCGTCATCGCGAGCAGGCTCGCTCCCACAGTTGACCGCACTCCGCCAGAAGAAACCCAATCCGAATGTGGGAGCGAGCCTGCTCGCGATGACGGACACCCCGACCTGAAGCCCTACACGCCAGCAGCCTTCAACCGCTGAGCATGCTCGACGAACAAGCGAACCGGCTCGGCGCCCTTGCCCACCAGCCCCAACGACTGGTTGACGATATCGAAGTGATCCAGCGGATAGTCATCGCCGATCACCGTGCCCAAATGCGAGCTGTAACGCCCCACCATGCCGTCGCATTGCCCGGCCTCACGCACGAAAGTGCGGGCGAACAGCCGGCAGCTCCGGTGGGTGCCATCAAACAGGTTACGCCCCCTGTTGGTCTTGCCTGGCTGCAAGGTTCCGGACCAGGAGTAATAACGCACGCCATTGACCACTTCCGGTCCGCTCCCGCCCCACGTTTCTGGCAGGCCCTGGGGATATTGCTGGTTGAACAGGGCCACGCCCGCGGTAGTGAGAGAGGCGTGGGACGCCTGGATATCCACCGGCAACCGGGGCCCGCGATAACCGGTTTCCAGCAGGCTCATCAGGGCGCCGATCAACCGCAGCAAAGCACTGAGCAGGCGACCCTTGGCGCTGTTGGCCGGGTAATGGGCCTGCAGGTAATCAGCCAGCTCGGACCCATGGTTGGTGCCGGCCACCGAAGTGACCGATGCCACCAGGTCCGGGCGCTTGGCCGCCGCGTAGCGTGCCGTGAGGGCGCCCTGGCTGTGGCCGATCAGGTTGACCTTCTGCGCACCGGTTTGCGTGAGGATCTCCTCGATCCGCGCGAGCAACTGCTCGCCGCGCACCTCGGATGAGTGCAGCGGTGACACCTGCACAGCAACCACCACTGCCCCACCCCGGCGCAACGCCGAGACGATCCCGTACCAATACGGATACAGCACCAGACGAATGAACCCGAGCATTCCGGGGACCAGCACCAGCGGGTAACGAGTGGCGCACTGTTGTGACATGGCGACATCCTTGATCAATAGGTGGTCAGCATCGGTATCGATGATGACCAGTCTATGACACCCGCGCCATCAGAACGTCTGCGCCAACCCCAGCAAGCGTTGCTCGGCCTCGGCACAGGATTGGGCGAAACTGCGCTCAGCCGACTCCTCACCTTCGGCGGCAACCACCGTCACATCGGTGATACCGATAAAGCCCAGCACGGTGCGCAGCAGCGTGTCGGCGTGGTTCATCCCTTCAAGCTGACCACCAGGCCCGAAACCGAAGTCGCCACGACTGGTCACGATCAGCGCTTTCTTACCCAGTACCAGCGGTTCGTACTGCGACACGCCGTTATCCAGGCTGTGGTTGAACGTCAGCCCGATCCGCACGATCTGGTCGATCCAGGCTTTTACACCGCTGGGCACGCTGAAGTTGTGCATGGGCGCGGAGATGACCAACCGATCATGGGCCTGCAATTCCGTCACCAATGCATCACTGAGCGCCAGATCCGCCTGCATGGTCAGCGGTCGGGCTTGCGGTTCGGGGTAGAACGCCGCCGCGATGAACGCTTCGTTGACCGGAGGAATCACGGTGCGCCCCACTTCGCGCCGGCTCAGCTGGGAGTGCGGATGGGCCGCCTGCCAGGCCGAGACAAAGCTTTCGGTCAGGCGTCGGGAGTGAGAACGCTCGCCACGAGGGCTGCCATGCACGACAAGAATTTTACTCATCTGAATCTCCTTGGGTTGCGACTACAATCAATAGAACTTTTCGGCTTCAAGCTTGATATCCAACGCTGTAGTCGGGCAAATGAGGGCTCGTCACGCAAGATGAGTTAATTTCACCCATGGCACTTCAGGAGATCAGTAATGTTTGCCACGCTGCCCCTCAACGCACTGCGGGCCTTTGAGTCTGCCGCACGGCTGCTCAGCTTCAAGGCTGCGGCGGCGGAGCTGTCGGTGACACCCACAGCGGTTTCCCATCAGATCCGCGCCCTGGAAACCTGGCTAGGTGTGCAGCTGTTCGAACGCCAGCCGCGCCAGGTGCGGCTCACCGACGGCGGCCAACGCTTGTTCCACAGCCTGCACGGGGCCCTGCTGGAAGTGGCGCAAAGCGTCGACACCCTGCGCCCGCAACGCACCAACACTCACCTGACACTGTCCACCACCGCAGCGTTTGCCACCCTGTGGCTGGTGCCGCGCCTGGGCCGGTTTTATGCGCGTCATCCGAATATCAACGTGCGCCTGGACACCCACTGCGAAGTGGTCGATCTGCATCAGGACGCCAGCGTCGATCTGGTGGTGCGCTACAGCCTGGACAGCTACCCGAACCTGTACGGCCTGTGCCTTTTCGATGAACACTTCGGCGTGTACGGCTCGCCGGAACAAGTGGCCCTGGCCGCGCAGAGGCAGCCCACGCTGATCAGCGTGCGCTGGCACAATTCCAAACTGTATGCCCATGGCTGGGAAGCCTGGTGCGCTCAGGCCGGCGAAACCTGGCTGGCCCGGCAACCTTGCATGCGCGAGTACGATGAGGAGCATTACGCCCTGCAAGCGGCGATAGCCGGGCAAGGCCTGGTACTGGCGAGCAACATCCTCGCTTCCGAAAGCCTCGCCAGTGGCCTGTTGGTGGCTTATCGGCCGCAGATTCAGGTCAACGGCGCTGGCTACAGTGCCCTGTGCGTTCCAGGCCGTGAACGCCATCCGCCGGTGCGGGCATTCTTCCAGTGGCTGGAGGAAGAGGCGCGGCAGTCCGCTCATGCACTGAAAAATTCGGTAAAACTTTTCGAGGATCGCGTCACTCAGATTTAGAGCGATCACGCCAACAGAGCGTGACGCCCTACCGGATCAGCCTCCAGGAGAATGCTATGAGTGACATGCACCTATCCGATGTAACCACCCTGCGCGAACGGGCACGGCAGAATGTGCAGAACGGCGCGGTGACCGAGGGCTACAGCGCCGATCGACCGGAAGTCATTCGCCTGCTCAATGAAGCGCTGGCCACAGAGCTGGTGTGCGTGCTGCGCTACAAGCGCCACTACTTCATGGCCACCGGCCTCAAGGCCAGCGTGGCGGCAAGCGAGTTTCTCGAACACGCCAACCAGGAAGCCGAACACGCCGACAAGCTCGCTGAGCGCATTGTGCAGTTGGGCGGCGAGCCGGAGTTCAACCCCGACCTGTTGACCCGTAACTCCCACGCCCAGTACGTGGCGGGGAACACCCTCAAGGAAATGGTCTACGAAGACCTGGTCGCCGAACGGATCGCCATAGACAGCTACCGGGAAATCATCCAGTACATCGGCGAAAAGGACCCGACCACCCGGCGAATCTTCGAAGACATCCTGGCTCAGGAAGAAGAGCATGCCGATGACATGGCCGACATCCTGGCCGATTTGTAATACCGCTATCGCGAGCAGGCTCGCTCCCCCATTGAATCGTGTCCTGTCGCGGTCGATGTGGGAGCGAGCCTGCTCGCGATGGGGCCAGTAACCTCACCGCAAAGCCTGGCTAGCGGGTTGGTTTGACCGTCACCGGTGCCTTGCCGGCCTTCATCTGCTCCAGCAACGGCGCACACTGGTTCGGCTCGCCACCGCTGGGCGCAACCAGGGCCAACAACCCGGCCGCCGGCGCGGCAATGACGCCCAGCGCTACCATCCCGGCCCCACGCAGCATCAACGGCACGGCCTTGACGCCCGCCGCCGGCTTGGCGAAGGTGCCTCGCACGTACAAGGGCGAGCGCAGGGAAATCAAGCGCCAGCCCTTGGACTCCGGAGTGATGGTCAGGTCCAGTTGTTCGGTGGCCATGTTCGCCGTGCCATCGACATAAATAATCGCGTTCGCCGTGTCGAACACGAACAGGCGAGTGGTCGCCAGGCCGGTCTTGATGTCGAAGTCCGCTGCTGCGCAGTTGATCTTCACTTCCTCGTCGCCAAAGATTTTCCCCACCACATAGTTGCCGACGTTCAGCCCCGCCAGTTCCATCAGTTCCCGACTGATGGCGCCGTCGTTGATGAGCATTTTCAACGTGCCGTTGGAGGTGCCCAGCAACGCCGCCACCGAATTGCCACGGCCGGCGATATCGGCATCGCCGTTCAGCTCACCGAAGCTGGTTTTCATCGGCGCGAAACCGGGGAACAACTCCTTGAGCTTGAAACCCCGCGCCGTCAGCTTCGCCTGTCCCTCAAGGGGCCGGGTGCGGCCGTTGAGGCGGATCTGCGCGTCGAGCCGGCCACCGGCCACACCGAAGCGCAGGGGCTCGAGGCTTAGTTGACCGTCGTTGAGCACCAGATGCGTGTAAAGGTCGGTGAACGGTAACTGCTCACTGTGGACGATTCGTTTGCCAGTGAACTCCACGTCGGCATCCATCACGCCCCAGCGCTCGGTACGAAACTCTTCCACGGGCAGTACTTTGTCGGACGGCTGTTTGCTCGCGCCGCCTCGGGCCTTTTGTTCGGCGTTGGAATCGGCGCCGATCAGGGGGGCCAGGTCGCTGAACAACAGTTGATTGGACACCAGCGCGCCACTGAGTTTTGGCCGCGGCTGGCTGGCAACGTAGGCCAGGTCACCGTGAATATCGCTATCGCCGATCTTGCCGTTGAAGGCCTCATAACGAAACAGTGCCCCGCCGGGCTCGTGGAGTTTGGCGATCAGGCGGCCATCGGTGGAATAGGGCGGCGAATCCGGCAGGGTCACGCCGGTCAGCGGATAAAGATTGGCCAGGCTGTTCCCGGCCAGCTTCAAGCGCAGATCCAGCGCCCCCAGGTTCATCGGGTCGGTCAGCGTGCCGGCCAGTTCGACTCGGGTATCACCGATCTTCGCCTGAGCCTGCAACGGAAAAGGTTGCGACGCATCCTGCAGGGCCAACAGGCCACCGACCTTGCCGGAGCCTGCCAGGTTCTGCCCGTGGTACTGGCCGTTGACCTTGAAGGCAAACGCATAATCCTGGGGAGCCGCACCTGCGTCCCGGGCTTTTTTCGCAGCTTTGTCGCCGACGATATCGCTGAACGGGATGGGTTTGCCCAACGGGTCGATCAACAGGTCCAGGCGGGTTTTCAGCGTCTGGTCATCAACAGTGACATGGCCTTTGTCAAAGCCAATGGTGCCAATGTCCACGACCCAGCTGGACGGCTCGGCGTCGGGGTCTTTCGGATCGAACTCGAACGTCCAGTTGGCGCGACCATCGGCCAGGCGTTGCAGGTTGGCGTCGGGCTCGGTCAGGTCGATGCGGGGAATTGCCACTCGCCGGGCCAGCAAGGCCAGGGGCGAAATGCGTAATTCGACGCGCTTGAGCGTGACCATTTGCGCAGTTTTCGACCATTCCGGGTTGCCCAGGCTCAAGTCTTCGGCCACCACATGGGGCCACGGCACCCAGGCCCGCCAGCCGCCTTCCAGCGGTTCGCGCTGCCAGACCACCGCCAGGTTGCCATTGATGGCGAACGGGCGATGCAACTCTTCGGAAACCTTGGCATTGAGCGGCGGCTTTATCCGGTTCCAATCGAAGAACGCGATGACCAGCACCAATACGGCCAGCAGGAAAACAAGGCTGGCGAAGGTCCAGGCGAAGATTTTTGAGGTGCGCGTCATGCACAAGGCTCCTGATGACAAATCTGCGTCCGGACGGCGACGCCTTGGAAACACGAGCCTGTAATCGGCTCGTTGTGAAGAGTAGGACTGGCGATACGGCCAACTGGTTTAACACTTTGGGCGACGGGCGGTACAAAAAACTGAAAAAAACCTGACCAAACCGCCAACTACCTGTTACCGCCCCCGCACTTTTGCGTGGCATCAATGGGTACAAAATACCCACTGCGGTGCAAAACCACGCCTCGCAAAGGCCCGTTCTAGAGCCTTTCCACAGAACAATCAATTCCGTTGATTATTACCATTGCCTTTATGAACTTTTATATCGACTTATCGAGAGTAGCATTGCCTCCGTACCCACTTTATCGCCCCCCCAAGGAGCAATGATCATGAAACGCCAATTACTGATGAGCCTCACCCTTTCAATGCTGGCCTCCACTGCTTTCGCACTGCCAGCCTCCGAACAAGCCACGCCGCAGGTTAAAGACAGCCGTTCGGTCTATAGCCAGACCGTTGCTGAAGATGGCTTCGACCAGACCCGTCAAGGTCAGGAAGTGGCTGAAGGCGGCTACGAACGTACCCCTCAAGGTCAAGAAGTAGCTGAAGGCGGCTACGAACGTACCCCTCAAGGCCAAGAAGTAGCTGAAGGCGGCTACGAACGTACCCCTCAGGGCCAGGAAGTGGCTGAAGGTGGCTACGAACGTACCCCTCAGGGTCAGGAAGTCGCTGAAGGTGGCCGTGACCGCCTGGAAGAAAAAGGCCTGGTTGAAGGTGGCTACGAGCGCACCCCACAGGGCGCCATTGCCGAAGGTGGTGGTGACCGTGTGATCGAACGCAACAGCGCAGTGAGCTGAGCCCATGGTGGCCTGGAAAAAAGCCCGATTCCTGCAATCGGGCTTTTGACTTTCCGAGAACCTCGTTTTCCCCGCTATATCCCCCTCTACCGTTCGACGTCGGCAAAGCCGATTTGCTAGAGTGCGTCGCTTCCGTGAATCAGAAGTCAGCCCTGCGATGCTGCCCCGTGCCGAACAGAAACAACAGACCCGCAATGCCTTGATGGATGCAGCCCGTCATTTGATGGAGTGCGGCCGAGGGTTCGGCAGCCTGAGCCTGCGCGAGGTCGCCAGGACCGCCGGCATCGTACCCACCGGGTTCTACCGGCATTTCGACGACATGGACCAACTGGGCCTGGCTCTGGTCAGCGAAGTCGGTCAGACCTTTCGCGAAACGATCCGGCTGGTACGCCACAACGAATTCGTCATGGGCGGCATCATTGATGCCTCCGTGCGTATTTTCCTCGACGTGGTCCAAGCCAACCGTTCGCAATTCCTGTTTTTGGCCCGTGAGCAATACGGCGGCTCGCTGCCCGTGCGCAAGGCCATCGCCTGTCTGCGTGAAGGCATCAGCTCGGACCTGGCCGCCGACCTGGCATTGATGCCCAAGTTGCAGCACCTGGACCTTGCCGCTTTGAGCGTAATGGCCGACCTGATCGTCAAAAGCGTGTTCGCCACCCTGCCTGACATCATCGACCCACCCGCTCACGCTCTCCCCGAACACCTCACGCCCCAGGCGAAGATTACCCAGCAACTGCGGTTCATCTTTATTGGCCTCAAGCATTGGCAAGGGCTGGGCAGTACCGAGTAGCCGCCGAGATGTTTCCTTTGTGGGAGCGAGCCTGCTCGCGATAGCGGTGGCTCATTCAACCTTGATTCCACCGATGCACCGCAATCGCGAGCAGGCTCGCTCCCACAGTGTTTCGCGCAAGCTGCAAAATGGTGCGCGACATCGACAAGCGCACCATAACGGCACGCAATCCGCCCCATCCTGAAACGCCATCCCAGCTATTTCCTACACCTTCTTCGATTGGCAAGCCCCTTGCTCTAAACACAGCACCGTTCATTGCTGGAAGCACTCCGATGCTGGTGATTCATCGCAGAATCGACACTCAACCCCGCTGGGACGCCGAGCTGCACCTGACCTTCGACGCCCGCAGCAAAAGCCGCCTGCGCTGTTTCAGTGCCGAGGGTGAAGATGTGGGGTTGTTCCTTGAGCGAGGTCAGCCGCCGTTATACGACGGCGAATGCCTGCAAGCTGAAGACGGACGCATCGTGCGCGTCTGCGCCCGCCCCGAACAATTGCTGCATGTCACCTGCGCCAATGCATTTGAACTGACCCGCGCGGCCTATCACCTGGGCAATCGCCATGTCGCCCTGCAAGTGGGCGATGGCTGGCTGCGCCTGCTGGACGATTACGTGCTCAAGGCGATGCTCGAGCAACTGGGTGCCAGTGCCGAAAACATAGAGGCTCCGTTCCAACCGGAACACGGCGCGTATGGCGGCGGCCATCATCATTCCCGACACGGCGACGAAGATTTCAACTACGCGCCACGCCTGCATCAGTTCGGCGTACGCACATGAACCCGGCGTGGGCGCTGCTGCGTCTGGCCAGCCCGCAATTGCCGATCGGCGGCTACAGCTATTCCCAGGGATTGGAGATGGCGGTGGATAACGGTCAGGTCAAAACCTGCGACGACGCCCGTCGCTGGATCAGCGATCAGTTGCTGTTGAACCTGGCACGCTTCGAGGCGCCTTTGCTACTGGCCCACTGCACCGCCGCCGCCGCCGACGACTGGGACGCCTTGCTGCAACACTGCGAGGAACACCGCGCCAGCCGGGAAACCCGCGAGCTGCATCAGGAAAGTCGGCAGATGGGTTATTCGTTGCAGCAGTTGCTGGGCGGCCTGCCGGAACTCGATGCCGCGGCACGGCGCTTTCTTGAACAACGTACTGAACCGCACCTGGCCCTGGGCTGGGCCTTGGCCGCCCGCGCCTGGAACATCAGCCCCCAGGACGCCCTGGCCGCCTGGTTATGGAGCTGGCTGGAAAACCAGTTGGCCGTCCTGATGAAGACCCTGCCCCTGGGCCAGCAAGCCGCCCAGCGCCTGACCAGCGAACTGCTGCCACTGCTGCAAAAGGCTCAACACAACGCCTCGAACATTGATCCCGACCATTACGGCAGCGCCACGTTTGGCCTGTCCCTGGCGTGCATGGCCCATGAGCGCCAGTACAGCCGCCTGTTCCGTTCCTAGGAGACCCTCATGAATACACAACCTCTGCGCGTCGGTATCGGCGGCCCGGTAGGCTCCGGCAAAACCGCCCTGACCCTGGCCCTGTGCCTGGCCCTGCGTGAACGCTACAACCTGGCGGTGGTCACCAACGACATCTACACCCGTGAAGATGCCGATTTTCTGGTGCGCAACGAAGCCTTGGCGCCGGAGCGGATCATCGGCGTGGAAACCGGCGGTTGCCCGCACACGGCGATCCGCGAAGACGCCTCGATCAACCTTGAGGCCGTGGATCAATTGAACCGACGGTTTCCGGGGCTGGATCTGATCCTGGTGGAATCGGGCGGCGATAACCTTTCGGCGACCTTCAGCCCGGAGCTGTCGGACCTGACCATTTACGTGATCGATGTCTCGGCCGGCGACAAGCTGCCGCGCAAAGGCGGACCGGGCATCTGTAAATCCGACCTGCTGGTGATCAACAAGATCGACCTGGCGCCACTGGTGGGTGCGTCCCTGGAAATGATGGACAGCGACACCCGTCGGATGCGCAACGGCAAGCCGTTCGTGTTCAGCAACCAGAAAACCGGCCAGGGCCTGGAGCAGATCATCGCCTTCATCGAACGCCAGGGCCTGCTGACCGCCGCCTGATTTTTCAACTTCAACTTTTCACACGCTCAACAAGGAAGCTTATCCATGACATTCAAACGCCTGCTTGGCGCCCTCGCCCTGTTGCTGACCCCGGCCTTGGCCTTTGCTCACCCTGGCCATGGCGATAACGGCCTGATGGCCGGCCTCGGTCACCCCATCGGCGGGCTGGATCATCTGCTGGCCATGCTGGCGGTCGGCTTGTGGGCCGCCCAACAACAAGGCGCGGCGCGCTGGGCGCTGCCGTGCACCTTCGTCGTCAGCATGCTGATCGGCGGTTTGCTGGGCTTTGAAGGCCTGGACCTGCCTGCGCTGGAAAGCGGGATTGCCGCCTCGGTGCTGGCCTTGGGCCTGGCGGTGGCACTGGCGGTGCGCCCGCCGCTGAGCCTGGCGATTGGCGCGACGGCGGTGTTCGCGCTGTTCCATGGCGTGGCCCATGGTCTGGAACTGCCGGACATGACAAGCCCTTGGGCTTATGCGGCCGGTTTTGTCGCGGCGACGGCGGCGTTGCATGGCGCAGGCTACGCCGTGGTTCGCGTCTTGCCGCAAGCGGCCGCCCCTCTGGTGCGTCTGGCCGGAGCGGGTTCGGCGGCGGCTGGAGTGTGGTTGTTGGCGGGTTGATTTTCAGCACCCATCAAGGCTAATCGCGAGCAGGCTCGCTCCCACAGGGTATGGCGTACGCCAATAAATGTGGGGGCGAGCCTGCTCGCGCTGACAGACTGGAAGGCCTCGCCTCTCTCGAACTTGCCACTCTGCTACCATGTCGCGCAATCACCCCTCCAGCCGTGACGACGTCCACCAATGCCCGATGCTTCCCGCCCCGCTCCTGCACCTGAACTGACTGCCCTGTTCGCCACGGTACGTCAGCACTTTCACGACGTGATCGTGCCGATGTGGCAAGGCCCGGGATGGAATGCCGAGCTGGCGCTGCCCTATGAATCCCTCGATACCCGGCACAAGCCGCTCGAGCCCCAGCGCTACCGGGCGATGGCCTGTGCGCGGCAGCTATACGTGTTCGCCAGCCTGATCGGCGAAGCGCCACAGGCCGAAGAACGGGCTGGCGCACTGTTCCGCTCGCTGCAGCGGCACTTCCATGATGGCGAACATGGTGGCTGGTTCTACAGCATTGACCCCCAAGGCGTACCGCTGGACACCGGCAAAGACCTCTACACCCACGCTTTCATCCTGTTTGCCTGTGCCCATTACTGGAGCAAGGTCCGCGAGCCGCTGGTGGAGTCGGTACTCAACGCGGCCCTGGAAGTCATCGCCCGGCGCTTTGCGACCGGAGACGGCCTTTACGAGGCCAGCCTGGGACGCGATTGGTCGACCCGCGCATCCGGCCCGCTGCAAAACCCGTTGATGCACCTGGCCGAAGCCTTCCTCGCCACCCTCTCGGTTCGCGACGACATCAACGTGCGCCAGGCATTGCTGGCCCTGTGCGATGCCATGTTCAAGCACTTCATCGACCCGCAGCAGCGCGTCATGATGGAGAAACCGGTCAAGGCTGTGGATAACTGGTTTGAGCCAGGCCATCAGTTCGAGTGGTATTACTTGCTGGCCTCATCGCCCCTGTTGCGCGGCGGCAAGTTGCACACAGCCCTTGATAGCAGCTTCAGCCGTACCGAACAGCAAGGCGTGAGCCCGCAGTCCGGCGCGGTGTGCGCCATGCTGAGCCTGGGATCACAGGTACCGCGGGACGCCACCCAGCGCATCTGGGCTCAGGCGGAATATTTGCGGGCACTGACATTACGCCCGGGCAATCAGGGCGCATTGCTGCATCAACTACGGGCGTTGCAGCAGCACTTCCTGCATGCCAACGGCTGGAACGAATGCCTGGACGCCGACGGCACTGTCAGCCGCCAGGACATGCCATCGACCACGCCGTATCACCTGCTGACCTGCTATCGCGGGCTGGCTGATTATCTGGCCTGACCGGTAAATCGCTATCGCGGGCAAGCCTTGCTCCCACAGAGTTGGCTCATCTATGGGGGCAAGGTCGGCCAAATCCCTGTGGGAGCAAGGCTTGCCCGCGATGAACGATAACGCGGTCTTACGCCTTGTTGCGCTCAATGGCAAACCCGGCCCAGGTCTGGCTCACAGGCATCAATTCCAGACTGTTGATATTGATGTGGGCCGGAGTGTTGAGCACCCAGAAAATGGTGTCGGCGATATCCTGCGGCTGGATCGGCTCGGCCCCGGCATAGGTCGCGTTGTAGCGTTCCTGGTCACCCGCAAAGCGCACCAGGGAAAACTCGCTCTCGCACAGACCCGGCTCAATGTTGCTTACCCGCACGCCAGTGCCTTGCAGATCGCAACGCAGGTTCAGGGAGAACTGTTTGACGAACGCCTTGCTCGCCCCGTACACGTGGCTGCCAGGGTACGGATAGTTGCCGGCGATGGACCCCAGGTTGACGATCCCGGCACCACGGCCATGAGCGATCAGCCGCGGCAACAGCAGGCGGGTGCTGTAGATCAAACCTTTCACGTTGGTATCGACCATCGTGTCCCAGTCATCGAGGTCGCACTTGGGCGCGGGATCAACGCCCAGCGCCAGACCGGCGTTGTTGATCAAGCCCCGCAACTTGGCGAAGGACGGTGGCAGGTTGGCGATCGCCTCCTCCATGGCTGTGCGGTCACGCACATCAAGCACCAGACCATGGACTTCAGTCTGCTTCGACAACTCGGCGCACAGGGCAGTGAGGCGTTCTTCACGACGACCGGTCAGCACCAGTTTCCAGCCTGCTTCGGCAAAACGACGGGCACAGGCTTCACCGAAACCGGACGTTGCGCCGGTAATAAACAGGGTGTTGGACATCGTGTTCTCCTTGGGGCTCAAAACAGCCAATGAATGGAAATCGGCCCACAGCATGCCCGGCCTGGCACAGCATGGGCAAGACTTCTGGAAGCGAGGTTTCATCCGAGCATTGCTCATAAAACAACCAATCGGCGCCAGGCCTTATGAAACAAGGGCCACAGGCGGTTGCCCGCACCTTATCCACAGGCGGGTCCACAGCAATCGGGGGCAAGTGCAAACTCCACAAGCCGCTGTGCATAAGGCTTTGCGAGGGATTTGGAAATTTTTTTCCCTTGACCCTGCAATGCAGGTTGTGCAGATCGACTTATCTGCTATAAGCCGACGGTAAAAAGAACGATGGCTTCAAGCCAGCAAATTCGGCCCTCAGCGCGGTCTTTCCAGAGTTTAATCACAGACTTATCCACAGGCTTGCGCACAGATTTCCAAGCCTTCGGCGACCCTCATAAAAGTGTTGACAACCCTCGTACCCGCTTGACCGAAATCCTCTGATCAAAAAACAACCACACGCCTGAAAGCCACGTATTCAGAGGCTTGCAGCCAGCTACTCCCACGTTACCCACAGCCGGTTCCACAGCAAACGGGGACAAGTCAAAACCGTGACAAAACAACTGTTTGCGGCGACTTTATGTCGCGGTTTCGCAGGGGCTCAGGATTGTTGTCCACAATTCTCGGGCACAGCACCAAACCCTGTGGGAGCGAGCCTGCTCGCGATGGGGTCATGTCCGATATAAAGAGGTTGGATGGTCCGGCGCCATCGCGAGCAGGCTCGCTCCCACAAGAGGATGGGTGGTGGATTTGAAAGATAAAAAAACCGGCGATTCATTCGCCGGTTTTTTCATGGCTGGCCTTGTGTCAATGGCCGCCCAGATACGCGTTACGCACCTCTTCGTTGACCAGCAGTTCCTTGCCGGTGCCGGTCAGGCGGATTTCACCGTTGACCATCACATAGGCCCGGTCCGACAGCCTGAGGGCGTGGTTGGCGTTCTGCTCCACCAGAAAGATCGTCATGCCGGTGGACGCCAGTTCCCGCAAGGTGGCGAAGATCTGTTTGACCACGATCGGCGCCAGTCCCAGGCTGGGTTCATCGAGCAGCAACAACTTGGGCCGGCTCATCAGCGCCCGGGCGATGGCGAGCATCTGCTGCTCGCCGCCGGACATGGTCATGGCCCGCTGGTTGCGCCGCTCCTTGAGCCGCGGGAACAGCTCGAACATGCGCTGCATGTCTTCGCTGGCGTACTTGTCACCGATGGGAATGGTGCCCATCAACAGGTTTTCCTCAACAGTCATGTCAGGGAATACCCGCCGTCCTTCCGGCGATTGCGCGATGCCGTTGGAGGCGATGTAGTGGGACGACTTGTGCGTGATGTCCACACCCTGGTAGATAATCTGCCCACTCGCCGCCCGCGGCTGGCCGAAAATCGACATCAGCAACGTGGACTTGCCGGCACCGTTGGAGCCAATCAGGCTGACGGTTTCACCTTCCCCAATGTGCATCGAGACTTTTTTCAGGGCCTGGATCGGCCCATAGAATACGTCCAGCTCCTTGAGTTCGAGGATAGGTCCACTCATACCAGCTCCTCTTCATCGGCACCCAGGTAGGCCGCGATCACCTTCGGATCGTTGCGAATCGCCTCGGGACCGCCCTCGGCGATCACGTTGCCGTGGTCCAGCACCACGATGTGGTCGGAAATGCTCATTACCATGCCCATGTCGTGTTCGATCAGCACCACGGTCAGATCGTGCTCGTCGCGCAGCAGCCGGATCATCGCGCTCAGCGCTTCGGTTTCCTGAGGGTTTAGGCCGGCGGCCGGTTCGTCGAGACAGATGATCTGCGGGCGGGTGCACATGGCCCGGGCAATTTCCAGGCGCCGTTGCTGGCCATAGGAAAGTTCGCCCGCCAGCCGGTTGGCGCAATCCACCAGGTCCACCACTTCCAGCCAGTAGAAGGCGTGGTCCAGGGCATCGCTTTCTGCCTGGCGGTAACCCTTGGTGTTGAGCACGCCCGCCACCAGACTGCGATTGACCCACATGTGCTGAGCCACCAACAGGTTCTCCAGCACGGACATTTCCTTGAACAGGCGAATGTTCTGGAAGGTCCGCGCCAGGCCTGCACGGTTCACCAGGTGGGTGCCGCCGAACATCTTGTAGAACACCCGGCTGGCGAAGGATTTGGGGGACACGAAGTCAGTGGGACGAAACGGTTCGCCCAACAGCTTGATGACATCGGTCCGCTCGCCGCGCACATTGAGCTCGATTTTGCCGCCTGTGGCCTTGTAGAAACCGGTCAGGCAGTTGAACACCGTGGTCTTGCCCGCACCGTTGGGGCCGATCAGGGCGAAGATCGAGTTGCGCTTGACTTGCAGGCTGACGTCGCTGAGGGCCTTGATCCCACCGAATTGCATCATCAGGTTTTCAACGGTAAGCACAACTTCGCTCATGGCGCTACTCCCTTACGCGGCGTCACCCCGGTACGGCTGATGCGAATCAGGCCGCGCGGGCGCCAGATCATCATCAACACCATCAGTACGCCGAACAGCAGCACCCGGTATTCCGAGAAGCTGCGCAGCAACTCCGGCGCCACGGTGAGGACAAATGCAGCGATGACCACGCCCACTGTCGACCCCATGCCGCCCAGTACCACGATCGCCAGAATCAGCGCCGACTCGAAGAAGGTGAACGACGAGGGGTTGACGAAGCCCTGGTAACTGGCAAAGAACACGCCTGCCAGGCCCGCCGTGGAAGCACCAATGGTGAACGCCGAGAGCTTGACCAGCACATGGTTCAGGCCCATGGAGCGGCAGGCGATCTCGTCTTCGCGCAAGGCTTCCCAGGCGCGACCGACCGGCATGCGGGTCAGGCGATGCTTGACGTAGAGCACCAGCAGCACGGTGATGAACAGGACGATGTAGATGAACAGGAATTTGACGTTGGGGTTGTAGGCCATGCCGAAGAACTCGTGGAACGGCACCCCGCCCTCCTTCGCTCGCCGGCCGAACTCCAGGCCGAAGAAGGTCGGCGACGGCACCGGCATGCCATTCGGCCCGCCGGTAAACGACAGCCAGTTGTTGAGCACCAGCCGGATGATCTCGCCAAAACCCAGGGTCACGATGGCCAGGTAGTCACCGTGCATTCGCAACACCGGGAATCCCAATATGCACCCGGCCATCGCCGCCGCAATCGCCGCCAGCGGCAGCACCGTCCAGAACCCCAGCCCCAGGTATTGGTAACCCAGCGCCAGGCCATAAGCGCCGATGGCATAGAACGCCACGTAACCCAGGTCAAGCAGCCCGGCCAGGCCGACCACGATGTTCAGGCCCAGGCCCAGCAATACATAAATCAGCCCGAGGATGACCACCGTGAGCACGTATTTGTTGGCAAAAAACGGGAACACGATGGCAATCACGATCAACGCCGGGATGATCCAGCGCAGGCGCGACTTGTAGTCTGGCGGCAGCACATGCACGCCGGAGCTGGTGCTTTCGAACCCCTGGAGAATCTTCAGACCCTTGGGGGTTTGCAGAAACAGGCTCAAGGCAAAGCGCCCGACCATCACGATCGCCACCAGCCAGCCCACGCGGGCCGGTTGCAGGTTGAAGCTGTAGCCGTCGAGCACCACGCCGACAATCGGCCCGAACACGATCAGCGAGATCAGGCCGGCCAGGATCGCGTCGATGACGCTCTTTTTGATATCAATCGGTTTATTGGCAGCAGACATACTTATACCTTCGCCACGTGTGGGCGACCCAACAGGCCTTGGGGACGGAAAATCAGAATCAGCACCAGCAGCGAGAAACTGAACACGTCTTTGTAGTCAGAGTTGATCAGACCGGCGAACAGCGACTCGGAGATGCCGAGGATGATCCCGCCCAGCATCGCCCCAGGCAGGGAACCGATGCCGCCGAGTACCGCCGCGGTGAACGCCTTGATGCCGATGATGAAGCCGGCATAGAAGTCGAAGGTGCCGTAGTTCATGGTGATCAGCACACCGGCCAGGGCCGCCATGGCCGCACCGATGACGAACACATAGGAAATCACCCGGTCGGTGTTGATCCCGAGGATGGAGGCCATCTTGCGGTCTTGCTGGGTCGCGCGGCACATACGGCCGAGCTTGGTGTACTTGATGATGTAGGTCAGCAAGGCCATCCCGGCGAATGCGGCGACCAGGATGAAGATCTTGGTGTAGGTCAGTTGGACGAAGCCGCTGCCGATGTCCACGCGCATGGCGCCTTCGAGCAACGTGGGCACGCCCTGTTGGCGAGCGCCCTGGCTGATCTGGGCATAGTTCTGCAGGATCAGCGAAATGCCGATGGCACTGATCAGCGGTGCCAGGCGAGTGGAGTTACGCAGGGGTTTGTAGGCGACGCGCTCGATCACCCAGCCGTAGACGCCGGTCACCACCACGGTAAACACCAGCGTGCCGAGAATCATGAGGGGGAAGGATTCGATACCGAACCAGGCCAGCAGAGCCAGACTGATCGCCGCGAGGTACGCAGAGATCATATAAACCTCGCCGTGGGCGAAGTTGATCATGCCGATGATGCCGTAGACCATTGTGTAGCCGATGGCGATCAGACCATAGACCGACCCGAGGGTCAGGCCATTGATCAGTTGCTGCAGGAAAATACCATCCATAACGCAATCTCACGCATTTGAGAGACTGCACGCACACCGCTGCGACGGACCGGGGTTCAGCCGCCGACGCTGCACGATGTGCGCGCAGCTCTCGGGAGAAAAGACAGGTACTGCATGAACACGGGTAAACCGCCCGGCACCAGGGGCGCCGGGCGATTCAGCCGTTCATGTCACTTCTGTTTTTCCAGCTGATGGTATTTGCCGTCCTTGTCCCACTGGTAAACCACGTAGTCGGAGACTTTCAGGTCGCCCTTGGAGTCCCACTCCTTCTTGCCCATCACGGTCTGGACCGGATTGGCCTTGAGCCATTCGGCCGCGGCTTCGCCGTCATTTTTCTTGGCGCCGTTGAAACCCGCCGCCAGGGCCTGGACCGAGGCGTAGGCGTACAGGGTGTAGCCTTCCGGCTCGGTGCCCTTGGCACGGAACGCGTCCACCACGGCCTTGCTGTCTGGCAGCAGGCGTGGGTCGGCGCCGAAGGTCATGTACACACCATCCACGTATTGCGGGCCGCCGGCGGTGGTGACCAGTTCGTCGGTGACGATGCCATCGTCGGACATGAATTTCACGTCCTTGAGGCCTTGCTCACGCAACTGGCGGACCAGTGGGCCGGCTTCCGGGTGCAGACCGCCGAAGTAGACCACGTCGGCACCGGCCGCACGGATCTTGGTGACCACGGCGCTGAAGTCTTTCTCGCCACGGGTCAGGCCTTCGTACAGCACCGGCTCCACGCCACGCTTGGCCAACTGCGCCTTGGTAGCATCCGCCAGGCCCTGACCGTAGGTGTCCTTGTCGTGCAGGACAACGACTTTCTTGCCCTTGAGCACGTCAACGATGTAGTCGCCGGCGACGATGCCCTGCTGGTCGTCACGACCGCACATACGGAACATCGCGCTCAGGCCGCGCTCGGTGACCTGCGGGTTGGTGGAACCCGGAGTGATGGAGATGATGCCGGCATCGCCGTAGACCTCGGACGCCGGGATGGTGGACGAGGAACAGAAGTGACCGACCACGCCAAGAACCTTGTCCTGATCGACAAAGCGGTTGGCCACGGCCACGGCCTGCTTCGGTTCGCAGGCGTCGTCGCCCTGTACCAGAACGATTTTCTCGCCGTTCACGCCACCCTTGGCATTGATCTCGTCTGCCGCCGCTTGTGCGCCTTTCATGTACTGCTCGCCAAATGCCGCGTTGGCACCGGTCATCGGACCCGCTACGCCGATCTTGACGTCGGCCTGAGCAAACGCAGAAACACCCAGCGCAGCTGCCACTGCGAGGGCCAGAAAGCCTTTCTTGTAAAACGTCTGGGACATGAGGTGGTGCTCCAAGGTTTTTTTTAGTTGGCACTGCGACTTCACTGAAAAGCTCAGAGCAAGCGCCGTGCCATCGGTTTTTTATTCTTAAAAAAGTCGCTGCTTTATTGTTATTTCGACTGTTTCGAGCCCTTTTTTATTGGGCGTGCAACCGTCTAAACCGCACAAGGTACAACCATAGAACCAAATGGGTACAACCCTCCCTGAGCCATCATTGCAACCATCACACGAAACGACGTGCAACCCACCTGTAACAACCCGCGTCACCGAACTGCACACTGGCGGTGCACAACTGCTACAACCCGCACCATAACAGGCTAGACGTTGTGGTGGAAAACGAGCGCTGCGGCAACATTTTTCAACATTCAGATCACAATTCGCAGGCACTGGCCGGCGTGATACAGCGAAAAAACCGCTTCATACAAGCAGCTGCGCAAGCCTGTCCCGGCCAGTGGCCGCATGGCGGCGAAGGGAATCGGCAGCGCGCTGGCGTCGCCGTGACACAGATAGTCGGCAAAGGCTTTGCCCACTACTGTGCCAGTCGTCACGCCGCGGCCGTTGTAACCCGTCACGGCCACCAGACCGGGGGCCGGCTCGAACAGGCGCATCAGGTGATCGGGGGTGAAGGCGATACACCCGGTCCAGGTGCATTCCCATTCCACCGGCTTGAGGTAAGGGAAATAGTGCTGTTGCACCCGGTCGGCCCACGCCTTGAGGAACCAGGTGGGTTTGCGATTGCCATTACCCAGGCTGCCCAGCAACAGACGCCCGTCCTTGTCCCGACGAATGCTGCTCAAGACCTGGCGGGTGTCCCACGAGCCCTGGCCGCCTGGCAGAATGCGCTGCGCCGCTTCGTCGGTCAGCGGAGCGGAGGCAACCTGATAGTAGTAACCGGGAAAGAAATTGCGCCGCAGCTCGGTCCAGTCACCTTCGGTGTAGGCATTGGACGCGATCACCACTTGCTCGGCCAGTACCGAACCCTGGGCAGTTTGCACCGACCAACGCTGGCCCTGGCGTTCCAGGCGCGTCACCGGGGAATGATCAAACAACTGGCCACCAAGGTCGCTGGCAGCCTTGGCCAGCCCACTGGTGTAGGCCATCGGATTGAGCGTGCCGGCACGCCGGTCAAGCAATGCCGCAGCGATTTTCGAGGTGCCCGTGGCCTGGGCACACGCCTGGCCGGTGAGCAACTCCACCGGGGCGCCACGGCGCTTCCATTGTTCTTCACGACTGCGCAGGTCCGCTTCGCCCCTGGCGTTGTGAGCCATGTGCAGCGTGCCTTCGCGGCGCAGCTGGCAATCAATGTTGTATTTATCGACGAGGCTGAACACCAGCGCCGGCGCCGCCCCGAGCATACGATTGAGCTGGCTGCCCACCGCTTCGCCGAAGCCGGCTTCTATCTCATCCGGCGGGATCCACAAGCCGGCGTTGACCAATCCGACATTGCGCCCCGACCCACCATGCCCGGCCCGATGGGCCTCCAGCACAGCCACGCGCTTGCCTTGTTCGAGCAAATGCACCGCCGCCGACAAACCGGTAAAACCTGCGCCGATCACGCAGACATCCACCGTGATTTCGCCGGTGAGGGCGGTATTTTCAGGTCTTTGCGGCGTCAGTTTTTCCCACAGACATTCTTCGCGTAACGGCATTGCCAGACTCCGGAAATGAAACCCAACCACTACACAGTTCAATTGTGGGAGCGAGCTTGCTCGCGAAGGCGGCAGACCAGTCGACATTGATGTTGAATGACAGTCCGCTTTCGCGAGCAAGCTCGCTCCCACAGGGGATCTTCATCGGTCGAAGATCCAGTTTCTCAGTCGAAGGTAATCCCCTGCGCCAACGGCAGCTCCAGCGAGTAGTTCACGGTGTTGGTCTGGCGACGCATGTAGCCGCGCCATGCATCGGAGCCTGACTCACGTCCGCCGCCGGTCTCTTTCTCGCCGCCGAACGCGCCGCCGATTTCCGCGCCGCTCGGGCCGATGTTGACGTTGGCGATGCCGCAGTCGCTGCCCACTGCTGACATGAATTGCTCGGCTTCACGCACGTCCGTGGTGAAGATGCAGGACGACAGGCCTTGAGGCACCGCGTTATTGAGTTGCAGGGCCTGGGCAAAATCCTTGTAACCGACCACATAAAGGATCGGGGCGAAGGTTTCGTGGCACACCACATCGCTCTGCTCCGGCATCTCGACGATGGCCGGCGAGACGTAATAGGCATTCGGGAACTGGTCTTCAAGCTGGCGTTTGCCACCAAATACTCGCCCGCCTTCGCTCAAGGCCTGCTCCAGTGCATCCTGCATGTTTTCGAAGCTCTGCTTGTCGATCAGCGGCCCGACCAGGTTGCCTTCCAGCGGATGGCCGATGCGCACTTTCGAATAAGCGGCCTTGAGCCGGCTGACGATCTCTTCTTTCACTGACTCATGGGCAATCAGGCGGCGCAGCGTCGTGCAACGTTGGCCGGCGGTGCCGACGGCGCTGAACAGGATGGCGCGCACGGCCATGTCCAGATCGGCGCTGGGGGCCAGGATCATCGCATTGTTGCCACCCAGCTCGAGGATGCTGCGGGCAAAGCGCGCGGCGACTTTCGGCGCCACTTCACGGCCCATGCGGGTGCTGCCGGTGGCGCTGATCAACGCGACGCGCGGATCGTCCACCAGCGCTTCGCCAGCATCGCGACCACCGATGATCACTTGACTGAGGTACGGTGGCGCATCGCTGAAGTTCTTCAGCACACGTTCGAACAACGCTTGGCAGGCCAGGGCGGTGAGCGGGGTCTTTTCCGAGGGTTTCCAGATCACCGCATTGCCGCACACCAGGGCCAGCGTGGTGTTCCAGGCCCAGACCGCCACGGGGAAGTTGAAAGCGCTGATCACGCCGACCACGCCCAGCGGGTGCCAGGATTCACGCATGTGGTGGCCCGGACGCTCGGAGGCGATGGTCAGGCCGTACAACTGACGGGACAGACCGACCGCGAAGTCGCAGATGTCGATCATCTCTTGCACTTCACCCAAACCTTCCTGGGTGATCTTGCCGGCTTCCCAGGACACCAGCTCGCCGAGGTCGGCCTTGTACTCGCGCAGCAGATCACCAAATTGACGTACCAGCTCGCCGCGGCGAGGGGCCGGCACCTGGCGCCACAGGTCGAACGCATGCTCGGCGCGGCTGACCTGCTGCTCAACCTCTGCGGCGCCCTCCCAGTTCACGGCGCCGATGCGACTGCCGTCGATGGGCGAATGCACCGGTTGTGTGCCGCTCTGGTACAAGGCCGGTTCAACACCCAGACGATCAAGCAATGCAGCAACCATGGTTAATTCCTCAAACAAAAGACAAAGAATTGGCAGCCGGACGATCACGGCTGATCAGACCTGTAGTTGTAGCTGGCCCGAGACTTGCCAACAAACGACCTTTAAGCGAGATATCATTCCGTTTATTCATGCTGGCCATGACCGGATAAGCAGCGCCACAAGAAATAAGGCCTCATCATGATCAATAAACGCTATTTGCCGTCGATCACGGCGCTACAGTGCTTCGAAGCGGTGACCCGACACCTGAGCTTCACTCGCGCCGCCGAAGAGCTGAACCTGACTCAGAGCGCCGTCAGCAAACAGGTCGCACAGTTGGAGGAACTGCTACAGCATTTGCTGTTTCGCCGCGTACGTCGACGCTTGCAGCTGACACCGGCCGGGGATTTGTACCTGGGGGAGGTACGAAAAATCCTTACGCAGGTGGAGATGTCGACCCACTACTTGCGCTCCTACGGCGGCGATACCGAAGTCCTACGGGTTTCCACACCGCCAACCTTCGGAGCTCGCTGGCTGGTCCCACGGCTCAAAGGCTGGCGCCTGCGGCACCCGAAAATTCATCTGGACCTGTGCAGCGAGCAGGAGGCCGACGACTTGCTTCAGGGGCGCAGCGACCTGGCATTCTATTTCGGCCAGGGCTCACGGCCCGGCGCCGAATCCCTGAAACTGTTCGGCGAAGAGCTGGTGCCGGTCTGCGCGCCTGGCAATCTGCCGGCCCAGCCCTTCAGCGACCCGACGCAACTGACCGATCTGGTGCTGCTGCAAAACGCCTCACGCCCCCAGGCCTGGCACGACTGGTTCGCCAGCCAGGGTTATCACACCGAACACAGCTACCACGGGCCGCGCTTCGAAACGTTCTACATGTGCATCCGCGCCGCCCAGGTTGGCTGCGGCGTCGCCCTGCTGCCGCGGTTTCTGGTGGAAGAAGAACTGGCTGACGGCAAGCTGGTGATCCCCTGGCACTATGCGATGCCCAGTACCGATGCCTATTACCTGGCCTATCCTGAACATTCGGCGGAAGTGCCCAAGGTCAGGCTTTTTGTGGAGTGGATGCTGGAGCAGAACGAGGTTTCGATGGCACCTTGAGCTTACCCGCGATGAGGCCCGTTGGCCTATCCAGACACTCCAGCGGGGTACCTGTTGCTAAAAAATCGCTGGCAATACTCACCACGGTTATGCGCCACTAGCCCCTTCACCACCAACCGCTGCACCCCGCTGCCCGCCGCAGCGGCCTGTCTGGAGATTCCCGCCATGAGCGAGAGTGTATTTGCCGATCGCATCGTGCAGAACCTGCTCGACACCGACTTCTACAAACTGACGATGATGCAGGCGGTGCTGCACAACTACCCCAACGTCGAAGTCGAATGGGAATTTCGCTGCCGCAACAGCGAGGACCTGCGCCCCTATCTGGCGGAGATCCGCTTTCAGATCGAACGCTTGGCCGAGCTGAGTCTGAGCGTCGACCAGTTGGGCTTCCTGGAGCGCATCAGCTTCCTCAAACCCGATTTCCTGCGTTTTCTGGGCCTGTTCCGTTTCAATCTGCGCTATGTGCACACCGGCATCGAGAACGGCGAGCTGTTTATCCGCCTGCGTGGGCCATGGTTGCATGTGATTCTGTTCGAAGTGCCGCTGCTGGCCATCGTCAGCGAGGTACGTAATCGCTATCGCTACCGCGAGATCGTTCTGGAGCAGGCGCGCGAACAGCTGTATCGCAAGTTCGACTGGCTGACCGCCAACGCCAGCGCCGACGAGTTATCCGAACTGCAGGTCGCGGACTTCGGCACCCGCCGGCGGTTTTCCTATCGCGTCCAGGAAGAAGTCGTCAACGTGCTCAAGCACGATTTCCCTGGACGCTTCGTCGGCACCAGCAATGTGCACCTGTCCCGCGAGCTGGACATGAAACCCCTGGGCACCATGGCCCACGAATGGATCATGGCCCATCAGCAACTGGGCCCGCGGCTGATCGACAGTCAGATCGCCGCCCTCGATTGCTGGGTGCGTGAGTACCGGGGCCTGCTGGGAATCGCACTGACCGATTGCATCACCATGGACGCTTTCCTCAAGGACTTCGATCTGTTCTTCGCCAAGCTGTTCGACGGCTTGCGCCATGACTCCGGGGACCCGGTCATCTGGGCCGAAAAAGCCATTGCTCACTACCACAAGCTCGGTATCGACCCGATGAGCAAGACACTGGTGTTCTCCGATAGCCTGACACTGCCCAAATGCCTGGAGATTTTTCGGGCATTGCGTGGTCGCATTAATGTCAGCTTCGGTATCGGCACCAACCTGACGTGTGACATCCCGGGTGTGGAGCCGATGAGCATCGTGCTTAAAATGATCAGCTGTGACGGGCAACCCGTGGCCAAGATTTCAGACGAGCCCGGCAAGACCCACTGCAAAGACCCGAATTTCGTCGCCTACATGCGACACGTTTTCCAAGTACCTGCCGCCCTTTGACACACCAAGCAAGGAGTGAATTCATGCAAGCCGTACAGCGTGAGATTGCTGAACAGCTCAAGGTTCAGCCACCGTTCGCCGATGACGCTGCCCTCAAGGCCGAAGTCGCTCGTCGGGTGGGCTTTATCCAGGATTGTCTGGTCAACTCCGGACTCAAGACCCTCGTACTGGGCATCAGCGGCGGGGTCGATTCGCTGACCGCCGGCCTGCTGGCCCAACGCGCAGCGCGTGAACTGCGGGAGAAAACCGGCAACGCCGCCTACAAGTTCATTGCCGTGCGCCTGCCGTACGAAACCCAGTTCGACGAACATGAAGCCCAGGCCTGCGTGGACTTCATCGAGCCGGACGAGCGCCATACCGTCAACATCGGTCCGGCAGTCAAGGCACTGGCCAAGGAAGTGCTGGCGTTCGAAGGCAAAGGGCCGGGCTCCCGGGATTTCGTGCTGGGCAATACCAAGGCGCGGATGCGCATGGTGGCGCAGTACACCATCGCCGGTGCCGAGCAAGGCCTGGTCATCGGCACCGACCATGCGGCCGAAGCCGTGATGGGTTTCTTCACCAAGTTCGGTGACGGCGCCTGTGACCTGGCCCCGTTGAGCGGCCTGGTGAAAAACCAGGTCCGGGCTATTGCCCGAGACTTCGGCGCGCCGGAATCGCTGGTGGAAAAAGTCCCCACTGCCGACCTTGAGGACCTGTCGCCCGGCAAGCCCGACGAAGCCGCCCACGGCGTGACCTATGGCGAGATCGATGCGTTCCTGCATGGGCTGCCGGTGCGCGAAGAAGCCGCTCGAATCATTTGCGAGACCTATCGCAAGACCGAGCACAAGCGGGTGATGCCGTACGCGCCGTGACCGGCAATCCCTGTGGGAGCGAGCCTGCTCGCGATAGCGGTGGGTCAGTTTGCATTGATGTTGAATGTGCTGCCGTCATCGCGAGCAGGCTCGCTCCCACAGGATGTGCGGTTATTGGCGAGGCACAAAAAAGCGCCCTGAAACGGGCGCTTTTTTTATGCCTGATGTGATTACTTCAGGGTAACCGTGCCTTTCATCATCGAGATGTGGCCCGGGAACGAGCAGAAGAAGCCGTATTTCTCATCGGCGCTCAGTTTCGATACATCGAAAGTCACCGAGTCCTTCTCCTTGGCCCCAATGAGCTTGGTGTGAGCGATGATGCGCGCATCGCCTTCTTTCAGGTAGTTCTTGTCGATGCCGGCTGCCAGGCCATCGGTAGCAATCGGCTGCATGTCAGCCTCTTTGCTCAGTACCCAGTTATGGCCCATGACGTTCTTCGGCAAGCTGCCTGAGTGAGTCAGTTCAACGGTGAAGGTCTTGCAGCTCTTGTCGATCTCGATGGCCTTGGTGCTGAAGGACATCTGGTCGGTCGAGTCGATGGTGGTCTTGCACTCGGCTGCCATCAGCTGGCTGCTGGCCAGCGTCAACAGGGATACTGCAGCAAGTTTGGCAAACATGGTGAATCTCCAAGGCATGGTTAGAAAAATTCCGTCAATGGGGAAGACTGCCTGAATTTCAGACAAGTTCCTATGACCTGAGTCAAAGATTGTATACAACTTAAGGCTATCAGCCTGATGAGCATAATCAACCAGCCAAAGGTATGAGGCGGCCATATGATCAGCTCCATCACCTCTCTGGAGTACCGCATCATGAACCTCAACAGCCTGCTGTGCAGCTTGCTTGCCGCCTACGCCTGCGGTGCCAGTGGCACCTACGAAAAACCCCGGCGCGAGGTTTAATTGCTTTGCGCAGCCAAAGCCAGGCTTTACTCTGGTCCAGTTACTGACCACGGAGTAAGGCATGTCTTTAGCGTCTGTTTGTGTATTTTGCGGCGCCAGCACCGGTAGCCACCCAGCCTATCGTGAAGCGGCGCAGGCCTTGGGGCGTGCGTTGGCAGAACGAAAACTGACCCTGGTCTATGGCGGCGGCGCGGTCGGCTTGATGGGCATCGTCGCCGATGCGGCCCTGGCGGCCGGCGGCGAAGTGATCGGTATCATCCCGCAGAGCCTCAAAGACAAGGAAATCGGCCACAGCGGCCTGACCCGCCTGGAAGTGGTGGACGGCATGCACGCCCGCAAGGCACGCATGGCTCAGCTCAGCGATGCCTTCATCGCCCTGCCCGGCGGCCTTGGCACGCTGGAGGAGTTGTTCGAAGTCTGGACCTGGGGCCAGCTCGGCTATCACAGCAAACCGCTGGGGCTGCTGGAAGTGAACGGTTTCTACAGCAAACTCACCGGTTTTCTTGATCATATCGTCGGCGAAGGCTTCGTCCGTGGGCCCCACCGTGACATGCTGCAAGTGAGCGAATCACCCCACCACCTGCTCGATGCGCTGGACGAATGGCAACCGTCGGTGCAGCCAAAGTGGGCCGAACAAAAACCCAGCTAACGGCTCGACCCCGATACAGGGCAGAATACGCGCCGCTCAACCTCACCTTCGACCCCAGAGGATCGCCCATGGCCAAACCCAATTATTCCTTCGCCAAACGTCAGAGAGACTTGGCCAAGGAGCAGAAGAAAGAGGAAAAGCTTCAGCGCAAGAAAGCTACCGCTGAAGAAGAAGCAGCAGCACTGACCCCGGATACCGAAGGCGACGTGGCAGCAGACGTAGATGTTGATGCACCGAAAGATCAGACGCCCGACGCCTGATACCCTCAGGGCCCGATGATCTGATCCGGCCCCCCGGTTCTGTGTCCAGGGTCGGCAGCCTCGCTGCCGGCCCTCACAGCCCAGTCCGTTCCCACACTGGGATCTGTTTACGATTCAAGCGGCATCACCGTCACCCGCACTTCGGGGTCATGATCACCGCCGCCCAGAATGACTCCCCGCAACGGCGACACATCGGAAAAATCCCGGCCCCAGGCCAATGTGATGTGTTCCAGCGCCGGCTGAACGTTGTTGGTCGGGTCGAAGTCCACCCAGCCCAGCACCGGGCAAAACACCGAGATCCAGGCGTGCGAGGCATCGGCACCGATCAACCGTGGCTGACCCGGCGGCGGTTGAGTCAACAGGTAGCCGCTGACGTAACGCGCCGCCAACCCGCGGGAGCGCACGCAGGCCAGCATCAGGTGAGCAAAGTCCTGGCAAACGCCCCGCCGCCGTTCCAGCACCTCCACCAGCGGCGTTGCCACCTGGGTGGCTTCGGCATCGAAGGTGAACTCCTCGAATATCTTCTCCATCAGCGCCCGCACGCCGAGCATCAATGGGCGCCCCGGCGCGAAACAGCTTTCGGAAAACTCGACAAAGCTGCGCTTGAGGTGCACATAGGGTGACTCGAAACGATAGCGGCACGCATCCAGCAATGGAGCAGCCAGTGGCCGGCCGCTGTAGGTCAACGCATGGCAGGTTGACTCCCAGGCAGGGGACAAACTGAAGTCCAGCACAGGACGCGCCAACACTTCCACGCTCAGACGCGCGTTGACCAGCAACTCGTCATGGGGCCGTTCGAACGCCAAGCGGGTCAGTGGGTTGCCGAACACATCCAGCTCATCGCGGCGGGTCGTCGGCTCCGGGCTGATCAACAACTGCTGCTCGGTGCACCGCTGCCACTCACAGGGGCGCGGCCACAGGTGAGCAAGCTGCTGGGCCAGGGATACCGGGCTGTCGTAATGGTAGTGGGTGTCGTGGAATATCTGGTAACGAGCGCTCATCAGACGGACACCGTACGCTGGCTGACGTCATCGACGTGAGCGAAATGACGCAAGGCCAGGCGATCGGACACCTGGCCGCTGACGTCGGCCACTTCCTGCAACAGATCGGCCAAGCCATCGAGGGCTGCGCGCAGGCTGGCCTCGCCGAACAGCGGACTCTCCAGGCAACGCAGGTCAAAGCATGACAGGCGAGCGACCAGCTCTGGCAAGGCGGTTTCCCTGGGCGCGCCGAAGTCATCGTTCAAGCGCTTGAGGGTACGGGCCACCAGTTTCAACTGGAAGAGCACCGCGTGAGGGTTTTGTTCGTCCAGCAACAGCAGGTCGAGCACCGGAATCAACTGGGCCACCGCCAGGTAACGCGAACGATAGGTGATGCTGCTGTTGCCCAGTTCCAGCAACCAGTCCAGCCCCGCCTGATCGAACACCGCCTCGCCTCGCAGGAACGCCGCCAGGCTGCTGCTGAGAAATTGCAGGCGCTCCAGACGACGACCGATCATCAGGAAACGCCAGCCCTCGTCGCGGGTCATGTCGTCCAACGCGAATCCGGACAACGCCGCCAGGGACATCACCAAACGGTTGAGAAAATCCAGCAACTCACCGAAATCCGGCTCCGCGGTTTCTAGCTCCATGGCTTCGCGCTGCAGCTCCACCAGTGCCTGCCAGTTCTCCCGGGACAGCTTGCCGCGAACCTGGGAGGCCGCCCACTGCAATCGCTGCAGGTTGGAACGCAGGCTGAACGACCAATCGTCCCCCAACAAGGCCGCCAGCAGTCGCTCGGGCAGCTCGCCCTCCTCCGGCAACAGCATCAGGCTTTCCCCCAGGGATACCGCCGACTGCAGCGCTTGCGGGTCGTCGCCATCGACATAGCGCGCCAGCATGATCCGCAGCAGCCGCGCACTGTCGTCACAGCGCTCGCAGTAGCGACCGAACCAGAACAGATTTTCCACGACGCGGGACGGCAGATAGGGATCACGCCGAACCAGATCGTGGACGCCCACGGTTCGCTGGGCCTTCCATTGTTCGCCACTGGGCGGCTGTTCTCCCAAGACCCAAGTGTCCTTACTGGCGCCACCTCGCTGCATCGACACCACTTCGGCGTCGGCCTCGGCCGCCACGCGGGTCAGGCCGCCCGGCAGCACCCGATAGTCATCCTCCCCGGAAACGGCATACACGCGCATGCCGATGGCCCGCGGCTGAAGCTGACCGTCTTCGGCCTGCCAGACCGGTGCCTGGGACAGCTGCGCCAGTTCCTGGGCGACATAGGCGTAGGGACGCGCCTGCATGCGCGCGGCCAGAAGTGCACGCTGTTGTTCGTTCAGGTCGCGCCCCAATACCGGGCTGAAACTTTGGGAAGGAAACGCCGGTTTGATCAGCAAATGCGGCAGTTTTTCCAAGGCCTGGGCCAGCACCGGCGGCTCACCGCACCACCAGGTGGCGATGGACGGCAGTATCAGTTCCTCACCGAACAGAAACTGGCTGATCTTTGGCAAAAAGCCCAACAAGCCCGGTGATTCCAGCACGCCGCTGCCCAAGGCATTGGCCACCAGAACCCGGCCCTGGCGCACCGCCTCCAACAATCCCGGTACACCCAAGGCCGAATCGGTGCGCAGCTCCAACGGGTCGCAGAAATCATCGTCGAGCCGGCGCATGATGGCGTGAACCCGTCGTAGCCCGCTCAGGGTCTTGAGGTACACCGTGGCGTCGCGAACGGTCAGGTCGCTCCCTTCCACCAGCGGATAGCCCAGCTGGCGCGCCAGGTAAAGGTGTTCGAAATAGCTTTCGTTGAACCGTCCAGGCGTCAACAGCACCACCAGCGGCGACTCGCCATCACTGGGGGCCTGACGCGCAAGGGTCTGCTGCAAGGTGCGGAAGAAACCGGCCAGGTGCTTGACCTTCAGGTCACGATACAAGTCGGGAAAGGCGCGGGAGACGATCATGCGATTTTCCAGCGCATACCCGGCCCCCGAAGGCGCCTGGGTCCGATCCGCCGTGACCCACCAGCGACCGTCGGGCGTACGGGCCAGGTCCACGGCATACAGGTGCAGGAAAATGCCGTCCGGCGGCGTGATGCCCTGGCACGGCCAGAGAAAATTGTTGTGCCCGAACACCAGTTCCGCCGGCAGCAGCCCCTCACTGATCAGCCGTTGCGGCCCGTACAGGTCGGCCAGTACTGCGTTGAGCAAGCGTGCCCGCTGGGCGATGCCCGCCGACAGGTGCTTCCACTCCTGCGCATCGATCACGTGGGGCAGCAGGTCCAGCTCCCACGGCCGGTCGGCGCCCTTCGGGTCCGCATAGACGTTGTAAGTGACACCGTTTTCCTGGATCTGCCGGGCCAACAGTGCCTGACGCTGGAGCTGTTGGGCCGGCGTACTGCGCTGCAAATGGTCGAGCAGGCGGCGCCAGTGCCCGCGCACCGCGCCGCTGTCGTCCAACAGTTCGTGATAGGTGCCCGTCGTCAGCGGGTAACGGTCAAGCAGGTCAGGCATGGAAAGCTCGGCAGACAGCAATGAAACGTGAGACTAGCGCAAGCGCATGACACCCGGATAGTTGAAATATCCGGGTGTCGTGTACGACTTAGGGAGCGCTCTCAAAAACGTCGCAGATCGAGCGTGAGGGGAAACTCGTCGTCCACTGTCAGGTGAGGTATCGGAAGTTTCCCAGGCGTGTGTCCGAGACGGAAAAAACGCGCCATTCGCCGGCTCTCCGCCTCATTGGCATTCACCGGCAGGCTGTCGTAATTACGTCCCCCCGGATGGGCCACATGATACTGGCACCCCCCCACCGAACGTTGCGTCCAGGTGTCGAGTAAATCGAAGACCAACGGCGCATGGACCGCAATGGTCGGCTGCAGGCAGTTGGCCGGTTGCCAAGCGCGAAAACGCACCCCGGCGACAAATTCGCCGACCCGGCCGGTGGCTTGAAGCGGCACCGGAACACCGTTGCAGGTCAGCAGATACCGTTGCGGCGCCAGGCCGCTAAGCTTGACCTGCAAACGTTCAAGAGAAGAGTCCACATACCGCACGGTGCCGCCCGCTGCCCCCTCTTCTCCCAGTACATGCCAGGGTTCAAGGGCCTGGCGCAATTGCAGTTCGATGCCGCTGACCGCGTAATCACCCACCTTGGGAAAACGAAACTCCAGGTGCGCGGCGAACCATTCGGCCCGCAGCGGGTAACCGGCGGCGTTCAGTTCATTGATGACGTCGGCAAAATCCTGTTCGATAAAATGCGGCAACAGGAAGCGGTCATGCAGTTCGGTCCCCCACCGCGCCAGCTTCGCAGGCAGGTAGGGCTCACGCCAGAACCGCGCCACCAGCGCCCGCAGCAATAGCTGCTGGGCCAGGCTCATCCGGGCGTGGGGCGGCATTTCAAAAGCCCGCAGCTCCAATAGACCGAGACGCCCGGTGGCGCCGTCCGGCGAATAGAGCTTGTCGATGCAAAATTCGGCACGATGGGTGTTGCCGGTCACGTCGATCAACAGATTGCGCAACAGCCGATCAACCAGCCAGGGCGGGCACTCTTCGCCAGGTTGCGGCATTTGTGCGAAGGCAATTTCCAGCTCATACAACGCATCGTTGCGCGCTTCGTCCACCCGGGGCGCCTGGGACGTCGGTCCGATGAACAAGCCGGAAAACAGGTAGGACAACGACGGGTGGTTATGCCAGTAGCTGATCAGACTGCGCAGCAGGTCAGGGCGCCGTAGAAAGGGAGAGTCGGCCGGGGTTGCGCCCCCCAGTACGAAATGGTTGCCACCACCGGTGCCGGTGTGCCGACCGTCGATCATGAATTTCTCGGTGGTCAGCCGGGTCTGTCGCGCCTCTTCGTAAAGAAACTCGGTGCGCTCGACCAGTTCATCCCAGGTCGCGGACGGCTGCACGTTAACCTCGATCACACCCGGATCGGGGGTGATGCGAAAGTTACTCAGGCGCGGGTCGCTCGGTGGCTCGTAGCCTTCCAACAGTACCGGGCAATGCAGCTCCTCGGCTGTCGCCTCGATGGCGCTGACCAGTTCCAGATAATCCTCGACCCGCTCCAGGGGCGGCATGAACAGGTACAAACGCCCCTCGCGAGCCTCGGCACAAAACGCCGTGCGGGTCAGCCAGTCGGCGGATTCGTCGATCTGCGGGGCACGATCCTGCTCGGTTGCCGGCTCACCATGACGGGCCAGGCGTTCGGCATCGGGCAGCGCCGGCAGGTCCTGGTTCGGGTCGGTGGGATGAATGAAAGGGTATTCGGCCGCTGTCACCCAGGGCTGGGAAGCCAATGGCAGGCGGTAGCCCAAGGGCGAATCCCCCGGAACCAACCGGCAGTGACTATTGCGCAGGTACCATCGACCGCTTTGCCATTGATCGCCCTTGGCGGTACGCGCCAGCGGCAGGACCTGCCCGATCACTTTGTCCAGGCCCTGACTGAAGACCTTGCGCAACCGTTCCCGCTCCAAAGCATCTTCCAGGCGGGGGTCCTGGGCCGTGACGTTCGATGGCAATGCACCTTCGCGCCAGAGGTAATAGAAATTGTCCTCGTAGGCTGGGAACACGAATCGCGCAGGAATTTTCAAACGCTCGGCAACGCTTGTCAGAAAGCGCCCGGCCATTTCGCCGTCGGCGCCGTAGTCCTGCTGCTCGTCAGCGATCAACGCGCTGTTGTGCCAGATCGGCACTCCGTCACGCCGCCAATAGCAGTTGAGCGACCAGCGCGGCAACTGCTCACCGGGGTACCACTTGCCCTGGCCAAAATGCACAAGCCCCTGGGGCGCATAATGCTTGCGCATGCGCTGGAACAGCTCGGCGGAGAGGCGACGTTTGTCCGGCCCCAGCGCGGCGGTGTTCCATTCGGCGCCGTCCGGGTCATCAATCGAGACGAAGGTCGGCTCGCCCCCCATGGTCAGGCGCACATCGCCTTCCAGCAGGTCGGCATCAATTTTCCGGCCCAACGCCTGAATCGCCAGCCACTGCTCTTCGGTGTAGGGCTTGGTGACCCGTGGCGCTTCCCAGATCCGCTCGACGGACATTTCGTGGCTGAATTCGCACTCGCACGGTTCCACCAAGCCACTGATGGGCGCCGCCGAGGACGGATCGGGACTACAGGCCAACGGGATATGCCCTTCACCGGCGAACAACCCGGACGTCGCATCCAGGCCGATCCAGCCGGCACCGGGCAGGTAGACCTCGCACCAGGCATGCAAGTCGGTGAAATCCACCTCGGTACCGGACGGACCGTCGAGGCTTTTCACGTCGGCGGTCAACTGGATCAGGTAACCGGAAACGAACCGCGCGGCCAGGCCAAGGTTGCGCAACAACTGCACCAGCAACCAGGCCGAGTCGCGGCAGGATCCGGACGCATGCTCCAGGGTGTGCTCCGGGGTCTGGACGCCCGGTTCCATACGGATCAGGTAGTTGATGTCTTCGCTCAGGCGCTGGTTGAGCGCCACCAGGAAATCCACCGCCGGCAACGGCGTGCGGTCGATGCCGTCCAGATAGGCCTGGAATCTCGGCGTCAACGGCAGGGTTTCAAGGTAAGGCGCCAACTCCTTGCGCTCGTCGGCGGCATAGGTGAACGGGATTTTTTCCGCGTAGGGTTCCAGGAAAAAGTCGAACGGATTGAACACCGCCATTTCAGCCAGCAGATCGACCTCAATGCGCAGCTCCCGGGTTTTCTCGGGAAACACCAACCGCGCCAGGTAATTGCCCTGGGGATCCTGCTGCCAGTTGATGAAGTGCTGGTCAGGCGCGACCTTCAGCGCATAAGAAAGAATCCGCGTGCGGCTGTGGGCCGCCGGGCGCAGGCGAACGATCTGCGGACCGAGCTCGACAGCGCGGTCGTATCGGTAATGCGTGACATGGTGCAATGCGACGTGAATCGACACGACGTACCTCCTGCGAGCCTGGGCGTTATCGAAAGCGGCGCAAGACTTATGCCATGCAGGCAAGCCGGACACTTTCTTCGTCTACTCAAGGCAGTAGAGCACTAAAAGCGCGCGATGCTCGCATTCGGGTGCAAAGCTAAGCACATAAATGTGGCAGCGGTGGTAGCGAATCGACTCAACGCCGTGAGCGGGAGGCTTTGGCGGCTTGGATGGAGAGTTCGCGCTGGCGGCGGACTTCTACCAGTTTGCTGCGCATTTCGCGGTGACGTTTGCTGTTGAGCAATAGCAGCCCGAGCAATGGAAAAAACAGACCCGCCGCATAAACGAATCGATTCGGGCGATAACCAATAGTCGGCAAGACACACAACAGACAGGCCACAAAGAGCCCGGCAAACACCCAGACCCAACCCGCTCTGCCGCGCGCGACCATAAAGTTGCTATGGACCAGAACCAACGTACAAATAGCAATGCATACAGCGGAAATTTTCGCTTGGCTCGACAACGTAGCGCGCACAAAAAAACTGTCGAGAAGAGCAAAGAGTGCGAGTAAACACGATATTTTCGCCACGAATATCGTTGCGATGAAGGTCGGAAAGTAGCGCTTCATAAAATGGATGAAAGTCGGATAGTTTTCCATCTAGCGTCCTTTCCTTTTCTTCTGCAGACGGACGGCAGACCTCATCGCCATACGCTCCTCGCGCAACTCCAACAATTTCTGGCGCATCTCTCGATGGCGCTTACTGTTGAGCAATAGCAGCCCCAGCAACGGGAACAACAACCCCGTCACATAGGCAAAAGGATGCGGCTTGTAGCCGTAGGTGGGGAGGACCGTGAAGAGACACGCCAGATAGAACACAACGATGGCACGAACACCCCATGACCGCCCCCTGATCATGACGAAATGGCTCAACGCCAAGAGCAGAGAGAGGATCAACGCAACCAGAAAAGAATACTTGGCCCGTTCAGGATCGCCTCGAAAGTAAGTGCTAGAGACTAATGAAATTGAAGCGGAAACCGCGAAACAGGCTAGAAAAAAAGCGCAGATGAAGGTTGGAAAATAATGAGCGAGGAAAGCGTTCAATGAATGCTTGCGGTCCATTATTCAACTTCCTCATACAGCCCCACGGCAATTGTCTTCAGGTTCCCAGACAAGCTACTGCCCGTTAAGCCGATGGCGGCCCCCAGAGAGTCGCGAATCTGGGTCACGGTCGCGTGATTGATCTGGGTAGCCGTGAAACGCTTTGCAAGCGTCCCCGAACGCTGGCGAAGCTTCAATAGTTTGTTAGTCAGGCTTGGGTCCTTCAGTGTTAACAACTCTTTGGTCAATGCCTTTCTTTGCTGACGAGTCAAACCTTTGGAAAGCTCGTACCAACTCCTGCCAGTCGAGACCTTCCTCGCTTGCAAGAGTTTGAGCGTTGTTAAAGTGGATGCCCCGGCTCCCAGCAATGACGCGGCATCCAACACTGGCATTGCGTAGCGATACCAGTCCTCACTGTCCATATCATCATTAGCTGCTGGATCGTTGAGTTCGTTGTAGGTACGCATGCTCCCAACCACGCACTGCGCAGTACTGGCAGCGGCGGCGGTTGCCCCCACGGCTGTGACAACCAGGCTTGCACCCGCTGTAAATGGAACTGCGATCGTGCCACTGAAAACCACAATCCAGCCCAGAATGGCGCCAGCGCAGGATAACGTCGTATTGACAGCCTCTCCCACTAAACGAGACTCACGCGGGTTGTTCTTTACCTGATCAGCAAACTGAGCCGGCGCAATGTACTTCTGCGCCTCGCGCAAGATGATCCGCTTGGGCTTGATACTGCAAATCGGCTTGAACTCGCGCAGGGTCACCACGTTGAATTCGGCATCGATGTACACCACGCCAGCGCCGACGATACTGGGATCGGCGTCGATGGCCGCGAACAGGCGCGGCAGGTTGATCTGGCTTTCGATGCGTTGGCGGGCCATGAACTGGGAGGGGCTGTAGTCCATGCCGATACCCGGTAAAGGGGTACTCATATGAATCGTCCTTGAAAATCCGAGGGTGAGAACTTTATTGCCTGTGTGGCCGTGATTGCGGGCAAGCCGGGCTCTGCCAGGGCCAACACTGACATCTGTGGCGAGGGAGCAAGCTCCCTCGCCACAAGAGCGGTGTTTGGCTTTATTGCACGGAACTGACTGGCATTGGCGGTCGCCACGATAGCAAACGAGTAGCACAGCCGCTAGAAAGCAAAACGCCAGCTTTTAAGCTGGCGTTTGCAATGTGGCTTGGCGATCAGCGCGGTACGACTGGCTTGCGCGCCGGTTTCGGCCCTTTGCCCTTGGCGGCGTCCTTGCGCTCCTTGGCGGCCTGCTGGTTGCGGGCGAATGCCGCGGCCTTGGCCTGCTCGCGCTTGTCCCACGGGTTGCCGCCGTCGCTGGCGCGCGGTGGCAGACCGGTGTGCTGGGTCAGGATCTTGGTGGTTTCCTTGCCTACCTTGTGGCTGCCAGCCGGCGTCGAGTTCTTGCGACGGGCGCTCTGGTAGCTGTCGGTGGCTGGCTGGTGCAACGGAATCAATTGATTCTTGCCCGGCCCGATCAGGTCGGCGCGGCCCATGCGGGTCAGCGCTTCGCGCAGCATCGGCCAGCCCTTGGGGTCGTGATAACGCAAGAAGGCCTTGTGCAGGCGGCGCTGCTCCTCGCTCTTGACGATGGTCACCGCGTCGCTCTTGTAGGTGACCTTACGCAGCGGGTTCTTGCCCGAATGGTACATGGCCGTGGCGGTGGCCATCGGCGACGGATAGAACGCCTGCACCTGGTCAGCGCGGAAACCGTTGCCCTTGAGCCACAGCGCCAGGTTCATCATGTCTTCGTCGGTGGTGCCCGGGTGGGCAGCGATGAAGTATGGAATCAGGTACTGCTCTTTGCCGGCTTCCTTGGTGTACTTCTCGAACATCCGCTTGAATTTGTCATAGCTGCCGATGCCCGGTTTCATCATCTGGTTGAGCGGACCTTCCTCGGTATGTTCCGGGGCGATCTTCAGGTAACCACCCACGTGGTGGGTCACCAGTTCCTTGACGTATTCCGGCGACTCGACCGCCAGGTCGTAACGCAGGCCGGAGGCAATCAGGATCTTCTTCACCCCAGGCAATGCCCGGGCGCTGCGGTACAGCTGGATGAGCGAAGAATGGTCGGTATTGAGGTTCGGGCAGATACCGGGGAACACACAGGATGGCTTGCGGCACGCGGATTCGATTTCCGGGCTCTTGCAGGCAATGCGGTACATGTTCGCGGTCGGGCCGCCGAGGTCGGAAATGACGCCGGTGAAGCCCGGGACCTTGTCGCGGATCTCTTCAATCTCGCGAATGATCGATTCTTCAGAGCGGTTCTGAATGATCCGGCCTTCGTGCTCGGTGATCGAGCAGAAGGTGCAGCCGCCAAAGCAGCCACGCATGATGTTCACCGAGAAACGGATCATCTCGTAGGCCGGGATCTTTTCCTTGCCATACGCCGGGTGCGGAACACGCGCGTAAGGCATGCCAAACACGTAGTCCATTTCCTCAGTGGTCATCGGAATGGGGGGTGGGTTGAACCAGACATCGACTTCACCATGCTTCTGCACCAGAGCACGGGCGTTGCCCGGGTTGGTTTCCAGGTGCAGCACGCGGTTGGCGTGAGCGTAGAGCACCGCGTCGCCACGAACCTTTTCCACCGACGGCAGACGAATCACGGTCTTGTCGCGAGTCATGCGCGGGCTCGCCAGAATCTGCACGACCTTGGCTTCGCTCGGGTCTTCAACCGGACCTTTCTCTTGCTCGATGGCGCAGGCAGCAGTGTCCTGGGTGTTCACATACGGGTTGATGATCTTGTCGATCTTGCCCGGGCGGTCGATGCGGGTGGAATCGACCTCGTACCAGCCTTGCGGGGTGTCGCGGCGGATGAACGCGGTGCCACGGACATCGGTGATGTCTTCAATCTTGTGGCCATAGGACAGGCGCTGGGCGACTTCGACAATCGCCCGCTCGGCGTTGCCGTAGAGCAGGATGTCGGCGCAGGCGTCGATCAGGATCGAGTTGCGCACCCGGTCCTGCCAGTAATCGTAATGGGCGATGCGGCGCAGGGAGGCTTCGATACCGCCGAGCACGATCGGCACATGCTTGTAGGCTTCCTTGCAGCGCTGGCTGTAGACCAGGCTCGCACGGTCCGGCCGCTTGCCCGCCATGCCACCCGGGGTGTAGGCGTCGTCGGAACGGATTTTCTTGTCGGCGGTGTAGCGGTTGATCATCGAGTCCATGTTGCCGGCCGCGACGCCAAAAAACAGGTTCGGCTCGCCGAGCTTCATGAAGTCGTCTTTGGACTGCCAGTTTGGCTGGGCAATGATCCCGACGCGAAAGCCCTGGGCTTCCAGCAGCCGACCGATGATCGCCATGCCGAACGACGGGTGATCGACGTAGGCATCACCGGTCACGATGATGATGTCGCACGAATCCCAGCCGAGCTGATCCATCTCCTCCCTGCTCATGGGCAGGAACGGCGCGGGGCCGAAACATTCGGCCCAGTACTTGGGATAGTCAAATAACGGCTTGGCTGCTTGCATGTCGATGACCGGTATAAAAGATGAAAAATCGCGGGCGCGGAATATAGCACAAAAATTAACCAATTCCGACGGCTATGGTCGGAAATCGGTGGCGCACCGCACATCAAATGTGGGAGCGAGCTTGCTCGCGAAAGGGCCAGCACATTCAATGCATGTGCTGACGGTTACACCGCTATCGCGAGCAAGCTCGCTCCCACAGGGGAAGTGCAACCTTCTGGAGAAGGGGCTCGCTCCCACAGGAGCCAAACAGGTTACTCATCATCATCAAAATTGTAGCTACCCGGCGCCAGGTTCTCGAATCGGGTGTATTTACCAATAAAGGCCAGGCGAATGAAGCCGATCGGGCCGTTACGCTGCTTACCGATGATGATTTCGGCGATGCCCTTGTGCTCCGTCTCCGGGTGGTACACCTCGTCACGGTAGACGAACATGATCACGTCGGCGTCCTGCTCGATCGCTCCGGATTCACGCAAGTCGGAGTTCACCGGGCGTTTGTTGGGGCGCTGTTCCAGGGAACGGTTCAACTGAGAGAGCGCCACCACCGGGCAGTTGAATTCCTTGGCCAGGGCCTTGAGGGAACGGGAGATTTCGGAAATCTCGTTGGTCCGGTTGTCGCCACTGGAGCCCGGAATCTGCATCAACTGCAGGTAGTCGATCATGATCAGCGCGATATCACCGTGCTCACGCACCAGGCGACGGGTCCGGGCGCGCATTTCCGAAGGGCTGATACCGGCAGTATCGTCGATGAACAGCTTGCGGTCGTTGAGCAGGTTGACCGCCGAAGTCAGGCGCGGCCAGTCGTCATCTTCCAGTTGGCCGGAACGGACCTTGGTCTGGTCGATACGTCCCAGGGACGAGAGCATACGCATGATCAGCGATTCACCTGGCATCTCCAGGGAGTACACCAGTACGGCCTTGTCGCTGCGCAGCACGGCGTTTTCCACCAGGTTCATCGCAAAGGTGGTTTTACCCATGGACGGACGGCCGGCGACGATGATCAGGTCCGATGGCTGCAGGCCGCTGGTCTTCTCATCGAGGTCGGTGTAGCCGGTGGACAGGCCGGTGATGGCGTTGTCGGTGTTGAACAGGGTGTCGATGCGGTCGATGGCCTTGGTCAGCAGATCGTTGACGCTCACCGGGCCACCGGTTTTTGGCCGGGCCTCGGCGATCTGGAAGATTTGCCGTTCCGCTTCATCGAGGATCTCGGCAGCGGTTCGGCCTTCCGGGTTGAAGGCGCTGTCCGCGATTTCGGTGCTGATACCGATCAATTGGCGCAAGGTCGCCCGTTCGCGCACGATCTGGGCATAGGCCTTGATGTTGGCGACAGACGGCGTGTTTTTTGCCAACTCACCCAGGTAACCGAGGCCGCCAACCTGAGACGTCTGGCCTTCCTTGTCCAATTGCTCGGCCAGGGTCACCACGTCGATCGGCATGTTCTGATCGGCCAATCTTGCGATGGCACGGAAAATCAGGCGGTGGTCATGTCGGTAGAAATCGCCGTCGGATACTTGATCGAGCACGCGTTCCCAGGCGTTGTTGTCCAGCATCAGACCACCGAGCACGGCCTGTTCGGCCTCGATGGAGTGCGGAGGCACCTTCAGGGCTGCGGTTTGCAGATCGTATTGCTCGGGAGCGGTGATTTCGTTCATGGCCACTTGATTCTTTTGGAAACGCAGGGGGTTTTGAAAATCAGCAATTGCAGAAAGACAAAGGGCACGACCTGTAAACAGGATCGTGCCCGATGTTACCGACTAGTACCCGAGGGTGCCAGCCGACAGGTATTGCTTAAGCTGCTACCACGACAACGCGTACGGTGGCTTCAACTTCGGCGTGCAGGTGCACGGCTACGTCGAATTCGCCTACGTTGCGGATGGTGCCGTTCGGCAGACGAACTTCGCTCTTCGACACTTCAACGCCAGAGGCGGTCAGTGCGTCAGCGATGTCGTGAGTACCGATCGAACCGAACAGCTTGCCTTCGTCGCCAGCGGTGGCAGTGATGGTCACTTCCAGCTCGGCCAGTTGGGCAGCACGGCTTTCAGCCGAGGTCTTACGGTCTGCTGCGGCTTTTTCCAGCTCAGCGCGACGCTCTTCGAACGCGGCCAGGTTGGCAGCGGTCGCAGCGGTGGCTTTGCCGTAAGGCAGCAGGTAGTTACGACCGTAACCGGCCTTAACGTTTACTTTGTCACCCAGGTTGCCCAGGTTGGTGACTTTTTCCAGAAGGATCAGTTGCATGTGAAAATCCTCTAACTTTTAACCTTCACCGTTCGCGTTGTCGGCGTCTTTCGGCGCCATACGACCGCGAAAATCAATCAGGCTGTCGACGATGGCCAGGACCACCAGCAACGGATAGATCAGCTGCATGAACAGCAACAACGTGACGTACAACCCCACCAGCCAGAACCTGGCCAGTCGCTTTTGCGCCACCAGCCCGTGAATCAGGGCCAGAGCGGCAAATACCAGCGGTACACTGCACAACGGCGTGAGCATGGCCATCTGCGGACCGAAGTTCGGCCCCAGAAGCATGCCCGCCAGCAGCAACATCGCCAGCCCAAGCGGGAAACGGATGGCGCGAAACTCGCGACCAAAACCACCCGGGTTGTACAACAACGCCTGCCAGTAGCGCCCGATAATCAGGCTCAGCACACTGACGATTTGTAACAAGGCCGCAATCAGGCCGGTCAGGACCGGTGCGATCAGGGACGCGAAACGCGCTTGCTCCTCTACCGACATCTGCTGGTAGAGATCACCGAGGGCCTCGGGCAGGATTTTTATCAAAGCCTGCGACAGCATCTCGATCTGGGGCGCGAAAGCCACCCCGAGCACCACTGAAAACACCACTCCCATCGCTATGCTGACCAGCAGCACGCGGTTCCAGGATTCGCTTGCGCGCAACACCAACGCCAGCGCCGAAGACCCCAGCAGCACCATCAGTGCCCGCGGGTCAGCGGAATACAACCACCAGAGCAAAGCCGGCAGCAGTCCCAGAGCAAGAACGCCAAGGGCGTCCTTCAATCCGCGCCGCAGGAGTACAAGACTCACCGCGGCAGCACCCAACCAATACAACAACGGCAATGCCGCGCATCCAGCCACTACCAGAGTGGCCTGCATACGACCGCGCATGATGAACTCAGCTAAGGCGCGCATGCATTCAATCCTTTGCTACGTGTCGACTGCCCGGTCTCAGCGGCCGTGGCTGTCGGTGTAGGCCAGCAGGGCCAGGAAGCGGGCGCGCTTGATAGCGGTGGCCAGCTGACGCTGATAACGAGCTTTGGTACCGGTGATACGGCTTGGAACGATTTTGCCGGTCTCGGATACGTAGGCTTTCAGAGTGTTGAGATCTTTGTAATCGATCTCTTTCACGTCTTCAGCGGTGAAGCGGCAGAATTTACGACGACGGAAGAAACGTGCCATGTGATTGGCTCCTTAAAAGGTCCGTGGATTACTCGTCAGCGTTATCGCTGTTGTCGCTGTCGCTATCGCTGTCATCGCCATCGGCGCTGTCAGAGTGCTCAGGACGGTCGCGACGCTCACGGCGCTCACTGCGGTTTTCTTCAGCCTTGAGCATCTCGGATTGGCCGGTGACGGCTTCTTCGCGACGGATGACCAGGTTACGGATCACTGCATCGTTGTAGCGGAAGTTGTCTTCCAGCTCGGCCAGGGCCTTGCCGGTGCATTCAACGTTCAGCATCACGTAGTGAGCCTTGTGAACATTGTTGATTGCATAGGCCAGTTGACGACGGCCCCAATCTTCCAGACGGTGGATTTTGCCGCCGTCTTCTTCGATCAGCTTGGTGTAACGCTCAACCATGCCGCCGACTTGCTCGCTTTGATCCGGGTGGACCAAAAAGATGATTTCGTAATGACGCATGAATGCTCCTTACGGGTTGTAGCCTGCCGCTCAAAAACGGTCAGACAAGGAGTGAATGACACTTATGGACTTGTGGACGCTAGACACATAAGTGCCTGCCATCACAGCAAGGGGCGCAATTGTAGAGAAGGGCCGAGGGCGGCGCAAGGTGATTGGTGATTATTTGAACAACCCCAATGTTTACCCACACAAACCATTGTGGGAGCGAGCCTGCTCGCGATGAGGGCGCTCCATTCAACATTTGCGTTGAACGGCACTCCGCTATCGCGAGCAGGCTCGCTCCCACAGGAATACAACTGGATCAGGATTTCTTGGCGGCCGCAGCAACCTTGACGCTACGCTGGCGCTGAGCCTCGAACAGGCACACGCCGGTCGCGACCGAAACGTTGAGGCTGCTGACACTGCCGGCCATCGGCAGCTTGACCAGGTAGTCGCAATGCTCGCGGGTCAGGCGCCGCATGCCCTTGCCTTCGGCCCCCATGATCAGGATCGTCGGGCCCGTCAGGTCCTGGTCATAAATGCTGACCTCGGCCTCGCCCGCCGTGCCGACCACCCACAGGCCACGCTGCTGGAGTTTCTCCAGGGTACGCGCCAGATTGGTCACGGCCACCAACGGGATCACTTCCGCCGCGCCACAGGCGACTTTACGCACCACCGGCGTCAACGTCGCCGACTTGTCTTTAGGTACGATCACCGCCAATGCACCCGCCGCATCGGCCGAGCGCAGGCAAGCGCCAAGGTTGTGAGGATCGGTCACGCCATCCAGTACCAGCAACAATGGCGCGCCTTCGGTGCGATCGAGCAACTCGTCGAGCATCGCCTCGCCCCAGACCTGGCTCGGGCTGACCTCAGCCACCACCCCCTGGTGCACACCTTCGACCCAGGCGTCCATTTCCCGCCGTTCGGCCTGGCCGACCGCTACGCGATTCTCGCCAGCCAGCTCGATCAGGGTCTGGACCCGCGGATCACTGCGGCCTTCCGCCAGCCAGATCTGCTTGACCCGCTTGGGATGGTGACGCAGCAACGCTTCCACGGCATGCACACCGTAGATTTTTTCCAACTGACTCATGACTTGGCCTTGGGTTTACGCGCCCCGCCGCTCTTGGCTGGGGCCGAGCCCGCTTTCGGCGGGCCTTTACGGTGTTTGCTCGGCTTGCCGGTCGCCTTGTCCGGCGCCGACCGTCCGGTCTTTCCCCCAGACGCCGCTTTACCGCCGCTCTTGGCTTCGGCGAGCAACGCCTGTTTCATCTCACGACTTTTGCGCAGCTCGGCGTTTTTTGCCGCCGCATCGCTTGGGCGATAGGCTTCGACGGCCTTTTCCTTGGCCGGGCCGCGACGCCCGGACTTGGCCGCAGCAGGCTCGGCGGCGGTCTTGGCCGCAGGCGCAGAAGTTTCAGTGCCGCGCTTCTTGCGGCCAATCGGCGCGCTGATGGTTTTTTCCGCCATCTCGAAGTCGATCTTGCGCTCGTCGAGATCAACGCGCATGACCCGCACTTCGACCGTATCGCCAAGACGGAAGCTGCGACCGGTGCGCTCACCCGCCAAGCGGTGATGCACGGGGTCGAAGTGGTAGTAATCGCCCGGCAGCGCGGTGACGTGCACCAGGCCTTCGACGTAGATGTCGGTCAGTTCGACGAACAGGCCAAAACCGGTCACGGCAGTGATCACGCCCGGGAACGACTCACCCACGCGATCCTTCATGAACTCGCACTTGAGCCAGTTCACTACGTCGCGAGTCGCTTCATCGGCACGGCGCTCGCTCATCGAGCATTGCTCGCCGAGTTGTTCCAGGGCCGCCTCGTCGTAGGGGTAGATGCGCGCCTTGGGAATGGTCATCGCACCGGCACGTTTGACGTGCGGGGTGTCCATCTTCGAGTGGATCACGCTGCGGATCGCCCGATGCGTGAGCAAGTCAGGGTAACGACGGATCGGCGACGTAAAGTGGGTATAAGCTTCGTAATTCAGGCCGAAGTGACCCTGGTTATCGGCGCTGTATACCGCCTGGCTCAACGAGCGCAGCATCACGGTCTGGATCAGGTGGAAATCCGGGCGATCCTTGATACCGGCCAGCAGGGCCTGGTAATCCTTGGGCGACGGACCGTCCTTGCCTTTGTGCAAGGACAGGCCGAGCTCACCGAGGAAGGCCCGCAGTTTTTCCAGGCGCTCCGGCGGCGGGCCATCGTGGACTCGGTACAGCGCAGGAATCTCGTGCTTCTTCAGGAACTCAGCAGTGGCGACGTTGGCGGCCAGCATGCATTCCTCGATCAGCTTGTGGGCATCGTTGCGCACCGTCGGACGAATCTCGGCGATCTTGCGCTCGGAGCCGAAGATGATCCGGGTTTCCTGAGTTTCGAAATCGATCGCGCCACGCACGTGACGGGCCGCCAGCAGCACTTTGTAGAGCGAGTACAGCTCTTTGAGATGCGGCACGACATCGGTGTATTCGCCACGAAGCTTGCGCGATTCGGCAAGTTTCGGGGTTTCCAGCATCGCGCTGACCTTGTTGTAGGTCAGACGGGCGTGGGAATGGATCACCGCCTCGTAGAAGCAGTAGTCGGTCATCTCGCCGGATTTGGAGATGGTCATCTCGCAAACCATGGCCAGGCGATCGACGTGAGGATTGAGCGAGCAAAGGCCGTTGGACAGTTGCTCTGGCAGCATCGGTACGACGCGCTCGGGGAAATACACCGAGTTGCCGCGCACCTGGGCTTCGGCGTCCAACGCCGAGCCGAGTTTCACGTAGCTGGAAACATCGGCAATCGCCACGTACAACTTCCAGCCGCCGGAGAACAGGCGCAGCTTGCCAGGCTTGGCTTCGCAGTAGACCGCGTCGTCGAAGTCCCGGGCGTCTTCGCCATCGATGGTGACGAACGGCAAGTGGCGCAGGTCGATGCGCTTCTCTTTGTCTTTCTCTTCGACTTCCGGTTTGAGCTTGGCGGCTTCTTTCAGGACCGCTTCGGGCCAGACGTGGGGAATGTCGTAGGTGCGCAAGGCAACATCGATTTCCATGCCCGGCGCCATGTAGTTGCCGACCACTTCCACCACATCGCCCTGGGGCTGGAAGCGCGGGGTTGGCCAGTGGGTGATTTTCACCTCGACGAACTGACCGACCTTGGCGTTGGCATTGCGGCCCGGGGTGACCAGCACTTCCTGCTGGATCTTCGGGTTGTCGGCGACGACAAAGCCGATGCCACCTTCTTCAAAGTAACGGCCGACGATGCTTTCGTGGGCACGGGACACCACTTCGACGATCACGCCTTCACGGCGGCCGCGGCGGTCCAGGCCGGAAACCCGGGCCAAAGCCCGGTCACCGTCGAACACCAGACGCATCTGCGCCGGGCTCATGAACAGGTCGTCGCTGCCGTCGTCCGGGATCAGGAAGCCGAAACCGTCACGGTGACCGGCGATGCGGCCCAGGATCAGGTCAAGCTTGTCCACGGGCGCATAGGTGCCGCGCCGGGTGTAGATCAACTGCGCATCGCGCTCCATGGCGCGCAGACGGCGGCGCAGGGCTTCGAGCTGGTCTTCGGTGGTCAGACCGAACTCTTCGACCAGTTGCTCGCGGCTAGCAGGCGAACCCCGATCGGCGAGATGCGCCAGGATCAGTTCGCGGCTAGGAATAGGGTTTTCGTATTTTTCCGCTTCACGAGCGGCCTCGGGATCGAGGGACTGCCAATCGGCCATTAGAGAGTTTTCACCTTGTCTATATGCGGGTTAGTTTGGCATAGGCGTAATGAAACGGGAAATTTCAAGCATCCAATGCCTTTTTCTGAAGCCTTTTGACCCCTCTTGAAGCCCGGAAATGCACCGCTCGTGAAATTTAGCGGTTTTTTTCTCGTGAGGGGTTTACAGTTAAAAACACGCTCCGTATAGTGCGCGCCATCGACGACGCACACACGTTGCCGATACTGCCCAGATGGTGAAATTGGTAGACACGCCAGCTTCAGGTGCTGGTGACCGCAAGGTCGTGGAAGTTCGAGTCTTCTTCTGGGCACCAATTTCGAGCGACAGATCAATGATCTGCCAGCTCCCCAAAAACCCGCGAAAGCGGGTTTTTGCATTTTCGGCCCCTGGAATCCGACTGGTAATTACTAAAACAAAAACAGGGGTTTACAGATCAAAACTCGCTCCGTATAGTGCGCCACATCGACAGCGGCAACGCTGAAGATGCTGCCCAGATGGTGAAATTGGTAGACACGCCAGCTTCAGGTGCTGGTGACCGCAAGGTCGTGGAAGTTCGAGTCTTCTTCTGGGCACCAATTCAAGCTTCAAGGTTACGGCCTTGAACTCAAAAAAACCCGCGAAAGCGGGTTTTTGCGTTTCTGGGGTTGGCGATTTATTCGCTGACGACAAGATGCCTCTGAGCCACTGAAACCGCTATCGCGAGCAGGCTCGCTCCCACACGGGATCTCCAGCGCTCACAGATACTCTGTTCACAGTGGATCAATGTGGGAGCGAGCCTGCTCGCGATGAGGCCAGCCCATCAAGCCCGGAACTGCCCCAGGCTCGCCTTCAACTGCGCCGCCAGACTATCCAATACCTTGCCACTGGCCGTGGTCTCGACCACAGCCTGAGCCGCTTTCTCGGCCTGGGCATGAATGGTTTCCACCCGCCCACGCACCGCTTGCGCACCTTGCGCCTGGTGAGCCGCCGCTTGCGTGGCCAGACCGATGGCCGCATGCACCTGCTCTACAGAAGTCTGTACCGACTGCTGCAAGCGCGCGCTGTCACGCAACACCAACAACCCCTCGCTGGCCTGACGCCCGGCCTGGCCGATGGCAGCCACCGCCTCGCGAGCGCCCTGCTGCAGCGCGACGATATGCGCCTGGATGTCGCCGGTCGAACTCTGGGTCTTGCTTGCCAGCGCACGCACCTCGTCGGCCACCACTGCGAACCCGCGCCCGGTTTCCCCGGCCCGCGCCGCTTCGATGGCCGCGTTCAAAGCCAGCAGGTTGGTTTGCTCGGCAATGCCGTGAATGACCGTGAGCACCACTTCGATCTGCTCGCTCTGTTGCGCCAGCCGCTCGATGACTTTTGCCCCCGTATCGACCTGCCCTGCCAGCGCTTCGATCAAACCACCGACCTTGGCCGAGGTTCGGGTGTTTTCGTCGGTAGCCTTGCGAATCTCCACTACCTGCTGCAAGGCAGCCTGCATCGCCTGGCTTTCCGATTGCGCTTCGTCGGCCATCTGCGACAGCGCCCGCAAGCTCTCGGCCACTTCATCACGCTGCATTCCGGCCGCCGCATCGGCACCGGAGTTACGCAAGGTCATTGCACCGATTTCCACACCGGTGCGCTGGGCCACATCCCCCGCCTCTCGCACGATGGGCTGCAACTTATCCACAAAACGATTGACCGCCGAGGCCATCTCGCCGATTTCGTCCTTGCTGCTGATTTGCACGCGCTTGGTCAGGTCGCCCTCACCCGCCGCCAGATCGTTCATCGCGGCAATCAACAGCTTCAAACGATTGACCACTCGCCGCCCCAACACCACAGCCAGCAGCACCAGCACGCCAAACCCCACCAGCGCCAGACCCACACCGATCCGCCAGCGCAAAGTGCCCGCAGCGTCCTGCACGGTGGTGGCGGTGTTGGCCTGCATTTGCGTCGCGGTGGACTGAGCCGACTCCAGGCGCCCGCGCATTGCCGTGGCGCTGTCGGCTGCCGCACCCTTGAGGCTATCGCCCACCAACTGGTCGCCACTGGCGATCAAGGCCGAGAAGCGCTGGTCCAACGCTTTCAAGTCAGCTTCAACGGAGGCCGTGGAAACACCCATCAACACCTTGCCGATCTCTACGCCGTTGGGGTTGATCGAGGCCTCAAGGTAATACACCGAAGGGTCGTTCTTCGCCGCGTCCAACACCTTGTCCAGCGCCCGGTCGCCCTGGCCTTTCTCCAACAAAGCCTTGTTGATCGGGTTCTCCCGATTCAGGTAGCGAGTCAGGTGCTGGCCCGTGGCGTCGTCATAAATGACGAAGAGTACGTTGGGATTGCGCTGGGCCCGACGGGCAAACTCGGAGAGCGCAGGCACGTCGCTGTCCCACATGGCGCGGGGCGCAACCGAAGCCAGGAGTTGCGCCATATCATTGGCAGAGTCCTTGAGCGATTTTTCCAGCGTCGCCCGCAACTGTGCCTGCTCATCCTTCAGCCGCGTAGATAAACCGGCGGTGAGGCGCTGACGAGTGCTGGCAGACAAGCTGTCCAGGCTCGACGTCACTTCACGCCCGGCCTGCTCCAGTTCGCCAGACAACTTCTGGCTGTCGCCGCCGAGCCGCGCCTCCAGATCTGCCTCCAGCGCAGTGACCGTGCTTCGCGTCAGCGCGACAGCGACCAGCACCTGCACCAAAAGGGCGACACCAAGAGTAACGAACACAGGCCGCAACAGGCGGCTTTGTAACAATGAGAGAACGGCCGACACAGGGAATCCCTCTACTAACGCCATTAATTTGATGGCACTTCACAAGAAGCACTTATTATTCATGGTGTATAGCAAGTGTCGTGCCGTCTGGCAGGCAGAAACGACAAAGGACCCAAGCGAGGGTCCTTTGTGTTTTACATCAACGACTTATCAGGCAAACGGGTGACGCAGAACGATGGTTTCGTTGCGGTCCGGCCCCGTCGAAATAATGTCGATCGGTGCACCGACCAACTCTTCGACGCGCTTGATGTAATTGCGAGCCGCCACTGGCAGCTCTTCCAGGGTCTTGGCACCCACGGTCGACTCAGTCCAGCCTGGCATCTGCTCGTATACCGGCTCCAGACCGATATAGCTGTCAGCGTCAGTCGGTGCGTCGATGACCGCGCCGTCCTGATTCTTGTAGCCCACGCAGATGTTGATGGTTTCCAGGCCGTCCAGTACGTCCAGCTTGGTCAGGCACAGGCCCGAGATACTGTTGACGTCGATGGCGCGACGCAGGATGACGGCATCGAACCAGCCGCAACGACGTGCACGGCCGGTGGTGGCGCCGAACTCATGACCACGCTTGGCCAGGAACGCACCAACATCATCGAACAGCTCGGTCGGGAACGGACCCGAACCGACGCGAGTGGTGTACGCCTTGGTGATACCGAGGATGTAGTCCAGGTACATCGGCCCAAAACCCGAGCCGGTGGCGATGCCGCCGGCAGTGGTGTTGGAACTGGTGACGTACGGATAGGTACCGTGGTCGATGTCCAGCAGCGACCCTTGGGCACCTTCGAACATGATGTCCTTGCCCGCGCGACGCAGCTCGTGCAGCTCGGCAGTGACGTCGAGCATCATCGGCTTGAGCAGCTCAGCGTACTCCATGCACTCATCCAGGGTTTTCTGGAAGTCGATGGCCGGCTCTTTGTAGTAATTGACCAGGACAAAGTTGTGGTAGTCCAGCAACTCGCCCAGCTTGGCGGCGAAGCGCTCACGGTGAAACAGGTCACCGATGCGCAGGCCACGACGGGCCACCTTGTCTTCGTAGGCCGGGCCGATGCCGCGACCGGTGGTGCCGATCTTCAGCTCGCCACGGGCCTTTTCGCGGGCCTGGTCCAGCGCAACGTGATAGGACAGGATCAGCGGGCAGGACGGGCTGATACGCAGACGCTCGCGCACCGGTACGCCCTTCTCTTCCAGCTTGATGATTTCCCGCAACAAGGCGTCAGGGGCAACCACCACCCCGTTGCCGATCAGGCACTGCACGCCTTCGCGCAACACGCCCGACGGAATCAGGTGCAGTACGGTTTTTTCACCGTCGATCACCAAGGTGTGACCTGCGTTGTGGCCACCTTGGTAGCGCACTACGGCGGCAGCATGTTCGGTCAGCAGATCAACGATCTTGCCTTTGCCCTCATCACCCCACTGGGTGCCCAGGACTACGACATTCTTACCCATAACACTTGTCCTCATTCGCGCAAACTTGGTGCCGGCCGCGGCCGGCAGGAAAACTCAAGAAGCCAGCGGCAATACTTGCCAAAGCCCGTTCTGCTGAATCAATTGCCGGTCGCAGTCCGCTTCACGGGCGGCGGCCAAAGGCTGCCCAGGCAAGGCCTGGACGACACGCTGACCCTCACTGCGCAACTGGCAGACCGTCTGCCAGAGTGCTGCATCCGTACTGTCAGGCATCCAGATACCGCCAGACGGTAGCTCGACTTCAGCACGCCCCAGGGTCACCAGGGTTTTCAAATCGGTAGAGAAGCCGGTCGCCGGACGGGCACGACCGAAGTCGGCGCCAATATCATCGTATCGACCGCCCTGAGCGATGGACTGGCCAACCCCCGGCACGAACACCGCGAACACCACACCGGTGTGGTAGTGATAACCGCGCAGTTCACCCAGGTCGAAATACAGCGGCAGCTCGGGGAAACGCACCGACAGCCGCTCGGCAATCGCCAGCAAATCGTCCAGTGCCGCGAGCACCGGTGCCGGCGCATGGGCCAGCCGCTCGCGGGCAGCGGCCAGCACTTCGCGACCGCCGCACAGATCCACCAGCGCCCGCAACATGCCGGACAGATCGGCCGGCAGGCCTTCGGTCAGACTGATCACTTCATCGATGGCCTTGCGCTGCAAGGCATCGAACAACTGCTGCTCCACTTCGCCGGACAAACCGGCCGCACGCGCCAGGCCACGATAGATGCCGACATGGCCCAGGTCCATGTGGACATCTGGTACGTCGGCCAGTTGCAGCATGGCAAGCATCAGGCTGATGACTTCCACGTCGCTGCTCGGGCTGGCGTCGCCATACAACTCGGCACCCAGCTGGATCGGACTGCGCGAAGACGACAGGGCGCGCGGCTGGGCGTGCAGCACACTGCCGGCGTAGCACAGACGACTCGGACCTTCACGACGCAGGGTGTGGGCGTCGATACGTGCCACTTGCGGCGTGATGTCGGCACGAAAGCCCATCTGCCGGCCCGACTGCGGGTCGATAACCTTGAAAGTGCGCAGATCCAGGTCCTGGCCCGCGCCGGTCAGCAGGGATTCCAGGTACTCGATATGCGGGGTAACGACGAATTCGTAACCCCAGCTCTGGAACAGATCCAACACCTGCCGACGCGCTACTTCAATACGCGCAGCTTCCGGTGGCAGTACTTCTTCGATGCCATCTGGCAGCAGCCAGCGGTCTACCGTTGCCATTACGCCATTCCCCTATGGTCCGGGCGGCCAGCCCTCGGGCAAGCCTTGAGTGAAGCAGAAAATGCCCGCCCCATGCGCAAACCCCGCGCATGAGCAACGTGACGAATGGCCTGTAGTCGGCCTCGCCAAGCACTTTCCTCGAAAAACCTGTCGAGCCGTTCAACCCGACGCCTGCAACAAAAACCGCAATCGAACGTGCAGACGCAAAAAAGCCGGGAATTTCCCGGCTGCCGCATCATACACACGTTTTCCCAAAGGATCACCCCGCCCGACGCTTTAGCCGCCGGGCGGAGTGCTTCAGGTCAACGTCGCATCAAGGCTTGGACTTTTCCAGGTACTGGAAGAAGTCGCTGCTTGGGTCAAGGACCAGGACGTCGGATTTGTCCGCAAAGCTTTCACGGTAGGCACGCAGGCTACGGTAGAACGCGTAGAACTCCTGATCCTGACCATAGGCCTTGGCGTAGATCGCAGCGGCCTGGGCATCACCGTCACCGCGCAGCTCTTCCGATTCACGGTAGGCTTCGGCCAGCAATACGCGGCGCTGACGATCGGCGTCGGCACGGATGCCTTCAGCCAGCTCGTTACCCTTGGCGCGGTGCTCGCGAGCTTCACGCTCACGCTCGGTGCTCATCCGCTCGAACACACTGCGGTTCACTTCCTTGGGCAGGTCGATGGCCTTGACCCGGACATCGACAACTTCGATACCCAGCTCTTTTTCCGCCATCGCGTTCAGCGAACGAGTGATGTCGGCCATGAGCGCATCACGCTCACCAGACACGACTTCATGCAGCGTACGCTTACCGAACTGGTCACGCAGGCCCGACTCAAGACGACGGGACAGACGCTCGTCGGCAATCTGCTTGAGACCGGAAGTCGCGGTGTAGAAGCGCTCGGCATCTTTCACGCGCCACTTGGCGTAGGCGTCCACCATCACGGCTTTCTTTTCCAGCGTCAGGAAGCGTTGTGTCGGTGCATCCAGTGTCATCAGGCGGGCATCGAACTTACGCACCTTGTTGACGTACGGCACTTTCACATGCAGGCCCGGCTGGACATCCGCCTGGACCACGCGACCGAATTGCAGCAACACCGCACGCTCGGTCTGAGCCACGATGTAGAAGCAGTTCCAGGCAGCGATCGCCACGACGACACCGACAATAAGGGCGATCAGCGATTTATTGCTCATCAGCGACTCTCCCTGGTACGTGCTTGCTGTTGCTGCTGCTCCGCCGCCGCGCGGGCATTGGCTTCATTGCTGGCCGCTGCCGTGCTGGACGGTGGCGTGCCGGTTTTACGACTGCCTTCGACCATCTTGTCCAGCGGCAAGTACAGCAGATTGCTCTGGCCGTTCTTGTTGCCGGTCACGAGGACCTTGCTGGTGTTGCTGAAAACTTCCTGCATGGTGTCCAGGTACAGACGCTCACGGGTGACTTCAGGCGCCTTGCGATACTCGCTCACCAGTTTGGTGAAGCGATCTGCCTCACCCTTGGCGCGGGAGACCACTTCGTCGCGGTAACCGTTGGCATCTTCAATGATGCGCTGGGCCTGACCACGGGCTTCCGGCACCACGCCGTTGGCGTAGGTCTCGGCCTGGTTGCGCGAACGCTGCTCGTCTTCACGGGCACGGATCACGTCATCGAAGGCTTCCTGGACTTCACGCGGTGCCGCTGCGCTCTGAACGTTGACCTGGGTAACGGTGATACCGGTGCGATAGGTATCGAGGAACCTTTGCAGGCGCTCCTTGATTTCGCTGGCCATCAACTCACGACCTTCAGTCAGCACCTGATCCATGGCGGTAGAGCCCACCACATGACGCAAGGCACTTTCAGTGGCGTGCTGCAGGCTGATTTCCGGTTGGTCGACGTTCAGCACGAAGTCTTGCAGATTGGAAATCTTGTATTGCACGGTCAGCGGCACTTCGACGATGTTCTCGTCTTCGGTGAGCATCTGGCCCTGCTTGGTATAGGCACGCTCACGCGTGACGTTTTCCATGAACTTCTTGTCGATCGGCGGGAAATAGATGTTCAGACCCGGACCGACAGTCTCGTAGTACTTGCCGAAGCGCAGCACCACGGCCTGCTCCTGCTCGTCCACGACATATACCGCGCTGTACAGCCAGACAGCCGCGAGCACGACGAGACCAATGCCGAGCAGGCCATAACCGCCACCCTTGCCCGAACGGCCACCACCATCGTCACCGCGTTTCTTACCACCACCGAACAAACCGTTCAGGCTTTCCTGCAGCTTTCGGAAGGCCTCGTCGAGATCCGGCGGCCCCTTGCGGTCGCCGTTGTTACGACGTTTTCCACCCCAGGGATCCTGATTATTCGAGTTGCCACCCGGCTCATTCCAAGCCATAGCGCTCTCCATCTGATAAAGCAAAGACGCACCCACGGCGCGCCGACCAATGCTACAGAATGCCTGACACAGCTTTCTCAGGCTTTTATTGCAAAGTGTGTTGCTCGATGAATTCCATCGGCTGCAGCCCTTCGCGACTGACCAGTCGATTGAGCTCCGCCCGAGGCAGGCGAACCGCCAGCAGGCAGACGCCTTCTTCGTCGTGTTCTTCTTTCTGCACCGCTCCGAGCTCAAAGAACTGGGCCCGCAGCCGAGCGAAACGTTGCGGCAACTTCAGCGTGCCAACAAACAAGTCGTTGCCCAGCAGCTCCGCCACTGCCTGCTTGAGCAGGTCGAGGCCGGAGCCGTCGCGGGCCGATAACCAGACCCGCTGCGGTTTGCCATCGGCATCACGCTGGATCTGCGGCTCCACGCCTTCGAGCAAATCGAGTTTGTTGTATACCTCGAGGATCGGCAAGTCCTGGGCTCCGATCTCGCCCAGCACCACCATGACCTGCTCGATCTGCAGCATCCGGTCCGGCTCGGCGGCATCGATCACGTGCAGCAGCAGGTCGGAGTTGCTCGACTCTTCGAGCGTAGCCCGGAAAGCCTCCACCAGCTTATGCGGCAGGTGCCGAATGAAGCCCACGGTGTCGGCCAGCACAATCGGCCCGAGGTCGTCCAGATCGAGCCGGCGCAGGGTCGGATCGAGCGTGGCGAACAACTGGTCGGCGGCGTAGACATCGGACTGGGTCACGTTATTGAACAGCGTCGATTTGCCGGCGTTGGTGTAACCCACCAATGAAACCGTCGGGATATCAGCACGCTTGCGGCCACGCCGGGATTGCTCGCGCTGGCTGCGGACCTTTTCCAGACGCCCCTTGATCTGGCGCAGGCGAACCCGCAGCAGGCGCCGGTCGGTTTCCAGCTGGGTCTCACCCGGACCGCGCAGACCGATACCCCCCTTCTGCCGCTCAAGGTGGGTCCAGCCACGAACCAGGCGCGTACTCATGTGCTCAAGCTGGGCCAGTTCGACCTGGAGCTTGCCTTCATGAGTGCGGGCGCGTTGGGCGAAGATATCGAGAATCAGCCCCGTCCGGTCGATCACGCGACACTCGAACACACGCTCGAGGTTACGCTCCTGACTGGGCGTGAGGATGTGATTGAAAATCACCAGGTCGACCTGCTCGGTTTTGACCAGGTCGCGCAGTTCCTCGACCTTGCCGCTACCTATCAGGTATTTGGCGGTTGGCCGATGACGCGGCACGTTAAAAAACGCGACGGTCTCGGCGCCGGCCGAAAGTGCCAATTCCTGAAACTCCTGCGGATCTTCGCGCGCCTCAGGGTCTTGTCCATCCAAGTGAACGAGAATGGCCCGCTCACCCCCACCGTGGCGCTCAAAGAACAAAGGAGACTCCTATCAAGCGTTACCCGGTTCAGCGTCACCGGCTTCGGATTCGGTTGCGCTAGGCAGACGAATCGCACGCACAGGCACTACTGTCGAGATCGCGTGCTTGTAGACCATCTGGCTGACGGTGTTTTTCAACAGGATGACGAACTGGTCGAAAGACTCGATATGGCCTTGCAGTTTGATCCCGTTGACCAGATAGATGGACACCCCAACTTTCTCTTTACGTAAAGTGTTCAAGTAAGGGTCTTGTAGCGAATGCCCTTTTGACATGTGCCGCACTCCTTTAAGGATCAATAATTAAAATCGGAATCAGATGGCTTGGGCCGTCACACCCCCAAGGATAGACGGCAATTGCAAGGACTCAGCTCAATATGGAGATGGTCCCAAGGTATTTCAAGGCGCGCGGCAGATTGTCGCAATCAAGACTGTCAAGCCAATGCAAGTCAGTCCAGCTCCGCAGCCAGGTGAACTGGCGTTTCGCCAATTGGCGCGTGGCAATGATTCCACGCTCCTGCATCTCGGCTGACGTCAGCTTGCCGTCCAGATAGTCCCAGACCTGTCGATAACCCACCGCACGTATAGACGGCAACCCGGCATGCAGGTCACTTCGCTCACGCAGGGCTACGACCTCGTCTATGAATCCCTGTTCCAACATTAATGTGAATCTTTGTTCAATTCGCCGATGCAGCACTTGCCGGTTCGCCGGAGCGATGGCCAGATTGGCGACAGTATAGGGCAATTGTTGCATTCCCGAAGCGGCTGCTTCAGTACTTTGCGCAGATTGTCGCTGTCGCAGGGCCGTCATGCTCTGCCCGCTGACCCGATAGACCTCCAGCGCCCGGCTGAGCCGTTGCGGGTCGTTGGGGTGAATGCGGGCCGCCGACTCCGGGTCGATGACCGCCAGTTGCTCATGCAGGGCTTGCCAGCCAAGGCGTGCAGCCTCTTCTTCGATCTGCGCGCGCACGTTGGGATCGGCAGCCGGCATGTCCGCCAGCCCCTCGACCAGAGCCTTGTAGTACAGCATCGTGCCGCCCACCAGCAGCGGAATCTTGCCTCTGGCGGTGATTTCGGCCATGGCCTGAAGGGCATCGCGACGAAAATCCGCTGCCGAGTAAGCTTCGGCCGGATCCAGGATGTCGATCAGTCGGTGCGGGAAATCGGCCAGCAGCTCTTTTGACGGCTTGGCCGTGCCGATGTCCATGCCCCGGTAGACCAAGGCCGAATCGACGCTGATCAGCTCGCAGGGCAGCACTTTGGTCAACTCAATGGCCAGGTCGGTCTTGCCGGCTGCGGTCGGCCCCATCAGAAAGATCGCAGGTGGTAACTGGCTCATCAACGACCGCGCAGGAACAGTTTGTCCAGGTCGTCCAGGCCCAGTTGGGTCCAGGTCGGCCGGCCATGGTTGCATTGGCCGCTGCGCTCGGTGTTTTCCATATCCCGCAGCAGGCCGTTCATTTCCGGCAAGGCCAGACGCCGGTTGGCGCGGATTGCGCCGTGGCAGGCCATGGTGCCGAGCAGTTCGTTCAGGTGCGCCTGGATTCGGTCGCTGGTGCCGTACTCCATCAGGTCCGCCAGCACGTCGCTGACCAGTCGGTTGGCCTCGGCCTGCTTCAACAACGCCGGGATCTGCCGGATCGCCAGGGTTTCCGGGCCCAGGCGCTGCAGCTCAAAGCCCAGGCGCTGGAACCAGCTCACATGCTCCTCGGCGCAATCGGCCTCACGCTGGCTGACCGCCAGGGATTCAGGCACCAATAGCGGTTGCCCGCTAAGGCCTTCGCTGGCCATGGCGATCTTCAGCCGCTCGTACATGATCCGCTCGTGGGCGGCATGCATGTCTACCAGAACCAAGCCTTGGGCATTTTCCGCGAGGATATAGATGCCTTTGAGCTGCGCCAGGGCATAACCCAGTGGCGGAATGTCACCCTGGCCGTCCGGCAACGCCGCCGCACCGGCCTCAGGCAGGGGCTTGAAGAACTCGCGATAAGCCGCCTGAGCTTCGGCGGCGGGCACGCTCGATTGCGCACGCGGGGTGTATTGGTACTGGTAACCGCTGCCCGCGCCGGTCCCGGCGGCGTTGTAGGTCGGCTGGGGCTGGGGTTGCTCCAGCAGTGCGTTGGCGGCCAGGCGCATTTCGCCCTGAGGCCCGAATTCGCCAGCCTCCAGCCCCGTTGGCCGGACCATGCCGGCAACTGCCGCCGGTGCCGCCAATTGATCTTCGGGGCGCACATCACCCAAGGCGCGGTGCAAGGTGCCGTAAAGGAAATCGTGCACCATGCGCCCGTCACGGAAGCGTACTTCATGCTTGGTGGGATGCACGTTGACGTCCACCACCGCGGGATCGACTTCGAAAAACAGCACGAACGTCGGATGCCGACCGTTGAACAACACGTCGCGATAGGCCTGGCGCACCGCGTGGGCCACCAGCTTGTCGCGCACCGCCCGCCCGTTCACGTAAAAGTACTGCAAGTCCGCCTGGCTGCGAGAAAAAGTCGGCAGCCCGACCCAGCCCCACAGGTGCAGGCCATTGCGCTCCACTTCGATGGGCAGAGCCTGCTCCAGGAACCCGGCACCGCACACCGCGCCAACGCGTCGAGCACGGGCCGCATCATCATGGGCCTCGTGCAGGCTGAGGATGGTCTTGCCGTTGTGGCGCAAATGGAACGCCACGTCAAAACGCGCCAGCGCCAGACGCTTGATGACTTCCTGCAAATGATCGAATTCGGTCTTCTCGGCCTTGAGAAACTTGCGCCGGGCCGGGGTATTGAAGAACAGGTCGCGCACTTCCACCGAGGTGCCCACCGGATGGGCCGCGGGCTGGACGCGAGAGGCCATGTCCCGGCCTTCGGTCTCGACCTGCCAGGCCTGGTCGGCTTCGCGGGTACGCGAGGTGAGCGTCAGGCGCGACACCGAACTGATGGAGGCCAGCGCCTCGCCACGGAACCCCAGGCTCATGACCCGCTCGAGGTCTTCCAGATCGCGGATCTTGCTGGTGGCGTGGCGCGCCAGGGCCAACGGCAGGTCGTCGGCAGGAATGCCGCCACCGTCATCGCGCACACGCAGCAGCTTGACACCGCCCTGCTCGACATCCACATCGATGCGCCGGGCCCCGGAGTCGAGGCTGTTCTCCAGCAACTCCTTGATGACCGACGCCGGACGCTCGACCACCTCACCGGCGGCGATCTGGTTCGCCAGCCGGGGGCTGAGCAGTTCGATGCGGGCAGTGCTGCCGGTCAGTTCATCGCTCATTGCTTGACCACCACTTCGTTGCCGGGAATGGTCAGGGTCTGGCCGATCTTGAGCTCGTCGCTCTTGAGATTATTGGCACTGCGCAACGACGCGGGCGACACCTGATAGCGCACCGCGATCATTGCCAGGGTTTCGCCAGGATTGACCCGATGGTCTCGCGGCCCCTGGGCGATCTTGCCGGAGTCTCGTAGCCAGGCGATGTAGGTGCCCGGTGGCGGGTTCTGCTGGAAGAACTGTCGCACGCCGCTGCTGATGGAACGGGCCAGGGCCTGTTGGTGGCTGGAGGATGTCAGCTTCGAGGCTTCGTTGGCGTTGGAGATGAACCCGGTTTCCACCAGAATCGACGGGATATCCGGCGACTTGAGCACCATGAACCCGGCCTGCTCGACGCGTCGCTTGTGCAGCGGCGTGACACGCCCAATGTTGCTCAAGACTTTTTGACCGACGTTCAGGCTGGACGTCAGCGAGGCGGTCATCGACAAATCGAGCAGCACGCCGGCGAGCATGCGGTCCTTGTCATCGAGGCTGACGTTACCGGCACCGCCAATCAGGTCGGAACGGTTTTCGCTGTCAGCCAGCCAACGGGCGGTCTCGGAGGTGGCCCCCCGGTCAGACAGGGCAAACACCGAGGCCCCGAACGCGGCTTTTGAAGGGGCGGCGTCGGCATGGATCGAGACGAACAGGTCCGCGCCCTTCTTGCGGGCGATTTCGGTACGGCCACGCAAGGGGATGAAATAGTCTCCGGTACGGGTCAGTTCCGCGCGAAAGCCCTTCATACCATTGACCTGGCGCTGCAACTCACGGGCGATGGACAACACCACGTCCTTTTCACGCTGCCCTCGCGAGCCAGAGGCACCCGGGTCCTCCCCCCCGTGACCGGCATCGATCACAACGATGATATCGCGCTTGCCGGAAGGCGCCGGCGGTAGCTTGAGAGCAGGCTCGGTCGGCGTGACCGGCACCGCCGGCACTGTGGCGACTTTGGTCGGCGGCGCAGGCGGTGGCGCGGCATCGCCCGGGTTGTCGAACAAGTCCACCACCAGTCGGTTGCCGTACTGGGCGTTGGGCGCCAGGGTGAAGCTTTTCGGGGTAACCGCCTTATTCAGATCGACGACCACACGCAGGTCAGTCGGCGTGCGCTGAGCCGAGCGAATGGCCGTGATCGGCGTGTTGGCGGTGGCGGCTGTCAGCGGCGCCCCCAGGGATGCGCCATTGATGTCGATCACCAGGCGATCCGGAGCGGTCAGGGTGAATACGCTGTGCTGCACCGGCCCCGTCAGGTCGAACACCAGACGAGTGTTGTCCGGCGCCCGCCACAGACGAACGCTGCTGACCTTCGTCTGTGCCACAGCATCGACGGCCAGTGCCGTAAGCAACATTCCTACGACAGCAACCACCGCGCGAAAGCGCATACCAAACCCCATCATCAATTAGTTTCCAGTGCCAAAGCGGCACACCACGACTCGCCACGCGAGCCTTGCGGCGTCAGTATCAACGAACGCCCGCCGTTCTGCGCGCCAATGGTAATGGTCAGGTCGGGCTTTGGCAAAAAGCCTGCACCCTTCTGGGGCCATTCGATCAGACACAAGGCGTCATCTTCGAAGTAATCGCGGATACCGAGGAATTCCAACTCTTCAGGGTCCACCAGCCGGTACAGGTCAAAATGGAAGGCACGAATGTCGCCGATTTCGTAGGGTTCAACCAACGTGAACGTAGGGCTTTTCACTGCGCCGACGTGTCCCAGGCCACGAATAATGCCGCGGGACAAGGTGGTTTTTCCCGCGCCGAGGTCGCCCTCCAGAAAAATCAGACCATGGCCTGCCGTGGTACGCGCAATCCGCGCCCCCAATTGCGTCATGGCTTGTTCGTCCGCCACGTACAGGGTTACTTCAGACACGGTGAATGCTCCTCCAACAACTGACGAATGGCCGGGATCAGATCGGTCGCCGCCAATCCCCGGCCCGACTGGCCGGCTTGCGCACCGGCATTGGCATGCAGCCACACCGCCAGGCAGGCGGCGTCAAAGCCATCCATGCCTTGGGCGAGCAACGCACCGACCACCCCGGCCAGTACATCCCCGAGGCCTGCCGTGGCCATGGCCGGATGGCCCTGGCTGCAAACCGACAGGCGACCGTCTGGACTGGCAATCAGGCTGCCAGCGCCTTTGAGAATCACTGTGGCCGCGTATTTTTTGCTCAATGCGTGGGCCGCCGCCGGACGATCGGCCTGCACCTGAGCCGTGGAGATACCCAGAAGCCGCGCCGCCTCGCCCGGATGAGGGGTGATCACACAGTGCGCGGGCAAACTGACCGCGCCACTGCTCAGCAGGTTCAGCGCATCGGCATCCCACACCTGGGGCAGCGATGCGTTGGCCGCCGCCGACAACAAGCTACGTCCCCACGCCGCCTGACCGAGGCCCGGCCCCACCACCAACACGCTGACCTGCTCAAGCAACCCCATCAATTGGTTTGCTGAGTGGGTGCCCTGCACCATGACTTCGGGTAAACGCGTCAGCGCAGCCGTCACATGCTCGTTGCGAGTGGCCATGGACACCATCCCCGCGCCGCAACGCAGGGCACTCTCGGCGCTCATCTGGATGGCGCCGCCAAAACCTCGATCGCCGCCGATCAATAGAACATGACCGAACTTGCCTTTGTGGGATGCGCGCGCGCGCGGCGTCAGACCCGGCAGATTAGCGGGCTGCAGAAGCCGGGCCGTGGCCGGCGCCGCCTCGACGATGTCGGGATCGGCATGCAGATCATTGAATATCAGTTCACCGACCCGGTCCGCCGCATCGCCTGTGAACAGCCCCAGCTTCAGGCCGATAAAGGTTACGGTCAGGTCGGCCGTCACTGCCGTACCCAGCACCCGTCCCGTGTCGGCACACAAGCCCGAAGGGATATCCACCGCGGCCACTGGCAGGCCACTGACATTGATGGTGTCGATTGCCCGAACGTAGGGCTCGCGTACTTCGCCACTCAATCCCGTGCCGAGCAAGGCGTCGAGCAGCACGCCGCGCAAGTCGGACTCGTCCGACCATGGCTCCACCGGCACACCCACCGCCACCGCCTCGGCGTGGGCATTGGCGGCATCCCCCTGTAAACGCCGGGGCTCACCCACCGTCAGCACCCGCACTGACCAGCCGGCACGGCGGGCCAGGGTCGCCACCAGATAACCGTCGCCGGCGTTGTTGCCATGCCCGGCCAGCACGGTCAGCTCGCTGGCGTCTGGCCAGTGCCGGACAATGGCGCGCCAGGTGGCGCGGGCGGCTCGCTGCATCAATTCGAAGCCAGTCGTGCCTGCCGCAATCAGCTGTGCGTCAAGGGCCCGAACCTGCGCGGCACTGTACAGCGCGTCGGGAAAATCATCTTTAGTGTGCGGCATGCGTCTTCGGGCTCCGATGTCTGGCAGAATTATACGCATCTCAGCTCCGGTTTCTCTCGCCTCATGCCCGTCATTCCCACAGACCTCCCCGCCCTCGCCCAATCCATCAAGGACTGGGGCCGCGAGCTGGGTTTCCAGCAAGTCGGCATCAGCGGCCTGGACCTTGCCGAGCATGAGCAACATTTGCAGCGCTGGCTCGACGCGGGCTATCACGGCGAGATGGACTACATGGGCGCCCACGGCAGCAAACGCTCGCACCCCGAGGAACTGGTGCCGGGCACATTGCGTGTGGTTTCCCTGCGCATGGACTACCTGCCGGGCGACACGCAAATGGCGCAGATGCTCGGCCAACCGGAAAAAGCCTACGTCTCGCGTTATGCATTGGGCCGCGATTACCACAAATTGATCCGTAAACGCGTGCAGCAGCTGGCAGAAAAAATTCAGGCGGTCATTGGCCCCTTCGGTTATCGGGCCTTCGTTGACAGCGCACCGGTGCTGGAAAAAGCCATCGCCGAGCAGGCAGGGCTGGGCTGGATCGGTAAAAACACCCTGGTACTGAACCGCAAGGCCGGCAGCTACTTCTTCTTGAGCGAGCTGTTTGTTGACCTGCCACTGCCGGTTGACCCGCCCCACGCCAGCGAACACTGCGGAAAATGCACCGCATGCCTGGACATCTGCCCTACGAATGCCTTCGTCGGCCCCTACGTCCTGGATGCCCGACGCTGCATTTCCTACCTCACCATCGAACTCAAAAGCGCCATCCCCGAGGAACTGCGGCCATTGATCGGCAACCGGGTGTTCGGTTGCGATGACTGCCAGATCGTCTGCCCGTGGAACCGCTTCGCCCGACCGTCCGGAGAAAGCGACTTCAAACCGCGACACAACCTGGACAATGCCGGGTTGGCCGAGTTGTTCATGTGGGACGAGGAAAAATTCCTCAGCAGTACCGAGGGCTCGCCCCTGCGCCGCGCCGGGTACGAACGCTGGTTGCGCAACTTGGCGGTGGGGCTGGGAAATGCACCTTCAACCATCCCGGTCATGCAAGCGCTTGAAGCGCGGCGCGATTACCCATCGGAACTGGTGCGCGAGCATGTGGAGTGGGCGTTGCGCCAACACTCCGAGCGTCAGACCTCGTCGTTGTAGACGAACTTCGGCATTTCCCAGTGAAAGCGGATCGCCAGGAGCCGCAACAGGAAACCGCCGAACAAGGTGATGAGGATCGCCTGCTCGCTCGGCAACTGCAGATAGACACACAGCATGTAGCACCACGCCGCGGCAAACGAAACGCTGGCATAGAGCTCGCGACGGAAGATCAGCGGGATATCGTTGCAAAAAATGTCACGCAGGATGCCACCGAAAACGCCGGTAATCACGCCACTGACCGAAGCCACCAACATGCCATGGCCCATTTCCAGGGCGGTCATGCAGCCGATCAGGGTGAACGCCACCAGGCCCACGGCGTCGAGCACCAGGAATAACGAGCGCAAATGGCGCATCCAGCGCGCCAGGATCACCGTCAGCATCGCCGCCGCGGTGGTCAGCACCAGATATTCCGGGTGCCTGACCCAGGTGAGCGGGTAATGACCGAGCAGCACATCGCGCACCGAGCCGCCACCCAACGCGGTGACGCAGGCGATCAGCACCACGCCGAACCAGTCCATGCCACGACGCCCGGCAGACAAGGCCCCAGTCATGGCTTCGGCGGTGATGGCGATCAGGTAAAGCATCAGCAACATGATGGCGGTCCTTGCAGGAAGGCGCGCAGTCTAGCCAGTTTGGGCAGGCACCAAAAGAGGGCGCGACACCGTCTTCTGCCTGAGCGCCATGCCGCCCGTTCAAACTACCCCTGTGGCGAGGGAGCTTGCTCCCGCTCGGCTGCGCAGCAGTCGCCAAACCGGACAACTCGATCTACCTGAAGCTGTTGGGCCTGCTTCGCAGGCCAGCGGAGCAAGCTCCATCGCCACAAAAGCGTGCTCGCACAACAGCCGAGGAGCCGACTTAGAACTTGATGAAGTGCTTACGGTAGTGCTGCAGCTCGGCGATGGACTCGCGGATATCGTCCAGGGCCAGGTGGCTGCCGCCCTTCTGGAAGCTGTCACGCACCTCAGGTGCCCAGCGGGCGGCCAGTTCCTTGAGGGTGGAGACGTCCAGGTTGCGGTAGTGAAAGTAGCTTTCCAGGGATTTCATATGGGTATAGAGAAAGCGACGATCCTGGCAGATGCTGTTGCCACAGATCGGTGACTTGCCCTTGGGCACCCACTGCTCGAGAAAGGCGATGGTTTGGGCTTCGGCCTCAGCCATGCTGATTTTGCTCTCGCGCACCCGTTGGGTCAGGCCTGAGCCGCCGTGCTGGCGAGTGTTCCATTCGTCCATACCCGCCAGGACCTCGTCGCTGTGATGGATCGCGATCACAGGGCCTTCGGCCAGGGTGTTGAGATCACTGTCGGTGACGATGGTGGCCATTTCGATGATGACATCGGTGTCCGGGTTCAGACCGGTCATTTCCAGGTCGATCCAGATCAGGTTCTGCGGGTTCTGCATGGGGGAGCTCCTCGGCGTAGCTGCGCAGTTTAGCTTAGGCTTTGAACGAAAAGTGCTTGCGCGACGATCATGCTGCGTTGAAAACAGCCTCGGAATGCTCATTGACCACCAGTCAACGCCGCTTCCTCGCCTGTTTTCGCCCTGCCTGCTCGCTGCTCGGCGACTTTTCGTTCAAACCCGAGGCAGGGCCTTGAGCGTGCTAAACTCGCGGCCGTTTTTACCTAATCGCTGCATTCTTCATACGGAACACCCATGGCCAAACGCCAACTCAATCGTCGTCAAAACTGGCGCATCGAAAAGATTCAGGGCGAGCGCGCCGCCCGCGCCGCCAAACGCGAATCCAGCGCGGTACAAGCGCTGGAGGGCGGCGACCTGGGCCCTGAACAGACCGGCCTGGTGATCGCGCACTTCGGTGTACAGGTCGAGGTCGAGGCCCGTGAAGGCGAATTGGCCGGCCAGGTATTCCGCTGCCACCTGCGCGCCAACCTGCCGGCCCTGGTCACTGGTGATCAGGTGGTCTGGCGTGCCGGCAACCAAGGCATCGGCGTGATCGTGGCTCAACTGCCGCGCCACACCGAACTGTGCCGTCCGGACAGCCGAGGCCAGCTCAAGCCGGTGGCGGCCAACGTCGACATGATCGTCATCGTCTTCGCCCCGCTGCCCGAGCCCCACGCCAACCTGATCGACCGCTATTTGGTCGCGGCCGAACACGCCGGCATCCGCCCCTTGTTGCTGCTCAACAAATTCGACCTGATCGATGAACACAACGCCCCGGCGCTGAACGCATTGCTCTCGGTCTATCGGCAATTGGGCTACCCGGTGCTGGAAGTTTCGGCTCACCATGGCGATGGCATGGAGAAATTGCAGGAACAACTGGACGGGCGCATCAGCGTGTTTGTCGGCCAGTCCGGTGTCGGCAAGTCGTCGCTGGTCAACAGCCTGCTGCCGGAAGTCGAGACGCGCGTCGGGCCGCTGTCCGAGCTGTCCGGCCAGGGCACTCACACCACCACCACTGCGCGGTTGTTCCACTTCCCCGGCGGCGGTGAATTGATCGACTCGCCGGGCATCCGCGAGTTTGGCCTGGGCCACGTCAGCCGAGCCGACGTGGAAGCGGGGTTCATCGAGTTCAACGACCTGATCGGCACCTGCCGTTTCCGCGACTGCAAGCACGACCGCGAACCCGGTTGCGCCCTGCTCAAGGCGCTGGAAGACGGTCGTGTGCAACAGCAACGGATGAACAGCTATCGCTCGATCATCGCAAGCTTGCCGGAAAGCAGTTACTGATCCGAAAGGAAGACAAGCCGGACACAGTTGTGGCGAGGGGATTTATCCCCGCTGGGGCGCGAAGCGCCCCCCCCCTTTTTATTCAACCCCGAATATCAGATGAAAAAAGAGGGGCTGCTTCGCAGCCCAACGGGGATAAATCCCCTCGCCACAGGTTTACGCTCGCCAGTCAGGTCACTGCGCAGGCGGCTCGGCCGGTTTCGGCGCGAGATCATCGAACAGATTCAGACGTTCGCGCACCTCATGGGCGGGAACAGGCTGCTGGTCCGCCGGCAATGCGTTCGGATCCGCCGCCGCGCCGGGCGTAACCGGCACTTCACCCGGCGCGCCGGCGCCCTGGGCCGGGTCCGGCGCCGGGTCATCGGTTTGCGAACCTTCGATGGCTTTCTGGGCCTTCTTGGTCAACACCACGATATCGATCCGCCGGTTGACCGGGTTGAACGGGTCTTTGCGGTCGAACAGCGCCGAGGAGGCATAACCGACCACCCGCGCCACCTGCTCGTCCGGATAACTGCCGGCCACCAGGGCCCGACGAGCCGCGTTGGCGCGATTGGCGGAGAGTTCCCAGTTACCGAAATCGCCTTTGCCGATGAAGGGCTTGGCATCGGTATGGCCACTGATGCTGATCTTGTTCGGCACCGCTTTGATGGTGTCGGCCATGGCCAGCAGAATATCTTCGAAATAAGGTTTCAGGCGCGCGCTGCCAGAGTCGAACATCGGACGATTCTCGGCGTCCATGATCTGGATGCGCAAGCCGTTCGGCGTGATTTCGAACAGGATCTGGTCCTTGAACTTCTGCAGTTCTGGGTTCTCTTCCACTTTGTTCTGCAACTCTTGCAGCAACAACTCCAAACGCTCGCGCTCGACCTCCTCGGCCATGCCTTCGGCGTCATTGGCGTCTACCGTCGCCTTGTCGGGCTGAGGCTGGGATTCGACTTCAGGGTTGAGGGTGTTTTCCGGCGCCAGGACCGGCGAGCCGCCCAGGTCGATGATGTACGGCGTGCCGCTTTCGGAAAAACCCACCGGGTCCTTGAAATAACCGGCGATGGCGATTTTCTGCTCTGGAGTCGCGGTGGACAGCAGCCACAGCACCAGAAAGAACGCCATCATCGCCGTCGCGAAGTCGGCGAAGGCGATTTTCCAGGCGCCCCCGTGATGCCCGCCGGCTATGCGCTTGACGCGCTTGATAATGATCGGCTGGTTGTTTTCCATCTTAGCGACCGCGAACCGCTTGTTCTAACTCGGCGAAGCTTGGACGGTGCGCCGGGTACAGGACCTTGCGACCGAACTCCACAGCCAGCGATGGAGGCATGCCCGAGGCCGAGGCCACGAGCGAAGCCTTGATGGCTTCGTAGACATTGAGTTCTTCCTTGGCGTCGTGGGCCAGGGAATGGGCCAACGGGCCAAAGAAGCCATACGCGGCGAGAATACCGAAGAAGGTACCTACCAGTGCCGCACCTACGTGCAGGCCGATAGATGCCTGGTCGCCTTCGCCCAGGGAGGCCATGGTCACCACGATGCCCAATACCGCCGCGACGATACCGAAACCCGGCATGCCGTCGGCGATGCCGTTGACCGCGTGAGACGGGTGCTCCAGGTCTTCCTTGAGGCTGTACAGTTCCATGTCGAACAGGCCTTCGAGCTCATGGGGAGCCATGTTGCCGGACGACATGATGCGCAGGTAATCACAGACGAACGCCGTCATGCGCTCATCCTTGAGCACCGTGGGGTACTTGGCGAAGATCGGGCTGGACGCTGCGTCTTCGATATCCCCTTCGATCGCCATCATGCCTTCGCGGCGGCTCTTGTTGAGGATCTCGTAGATCAGCCCCAGCACCTCAAGGTAGAAAGTGTGGCTGAAACGCGAGCCGAACATGCTCAAGGACTTCTTGAGCACGTGCATCGTCATGTAGCCGGGGTTGGCCTGCAGGAATGCGCCAAGGGCCGCGCCGCCGATGATCAGAACCTCAAAGGGCTGGATCAGGGCGGCAATCTTGCCATGGGAGAGCACGTATCCGCCCAGAACGCTCGCGAACACGACAATGATGCCGATAATTTTAGCCATAGATAGAAAGTACTTATTTAAGTCGGGTTCAAGGTCATATTCGGAAGCTGAAAAATCTCTTCTTCTACTTATCGGCAAAACTGCGCCAGACTATAGCCAGTTCAGGCGAAAAGCCAATTTGCCCCGTTCCGGGCGTAGATACTCCCTATGATGATCGCGTCCAGCCATGGCTAATGAAACGAAGGTTCCAACTCCACGACCGAACACGCTCGAAGGCTGGGTCAAGCTGCTCGAGGGCGTCCATCTGCCAGTGCCGCAAGCCAGTCATGACCTGGTCTGCAAAGCCATTGCCGACAGCCGCCGCTCACTGCGCGATATTGCCGAGCTGATCCAGGACAGCCCCGCCCTGGCGCTGAGCGTCATTCGTGAAGCCAACCATCACACCCATGGCAACTTTGCCGAACCGGCAGAAAATCTCGAAGTGGCCATCAACCGCCTCGGCCTCAAGCGCACCGAAGAACTGCTCGCCCGACTGCCCTCGTTGCCGGAACAGCAAATCCCCCTCGCGCTGCGCCAACTGCAATTGATCAGCCAGCACGCAACGCAACAGGCCAATGGTTTTTTTGCCAGCCGCCTGGCGCGGCTATGGCAAGACATCCACTGGGGCAGCCTGCTGTTTCTGTCACCGCTCTGGCCGCTAGCCCTGACTCATCCGGGATTGCTGGGCGAGTGGGAATTGCGGGTTGTCCATAAAGGCCAGTCAGCGAGCAAAGTGGAGCGCGAGCTGTTCGGCGTCAGCCTGCTGCAAATCTGCCTGGCGCTGGTGGAGACCTGGCGCCTGCCGGCCTGGGTGGCGCAGGGCTACCGCCTGCTGCTCAACGAACGCCGCGAGCTGGTGAAAGTGCTGCGCATCGCCCGGGACAGTGAACACCCGCTGCGCCAGCAGAATCGCCTGGACGATGACCCGACCCTGCGGCGCTGGCTCAATCAGCCAGCCAACACCGTGCTGCTAGCCAACGGCCTGGCCCTTTCAGCGCAACAGGCGTGGGACGGCCCTCACAGCACCCGCTGGCAATATCTGACAAGTTTGTATCTGCAGATGTCCATGGATGACGTCCAGCAGCAATTGCACCAGCAAGCCGTCATCAGTGCCCGCCACAACACCATGCCGGACCTCTGGCATCCGGCTGTGGCGTTGATCTGGCCCTGGGGCAGCCGACGCGTCCACCCGGGGCTGCTGCCGGCCGCCCCGCCCAGCGCCGAAGACCTGACCCAGTGGCGCAAGCAATGCGCCGAATTGCTGCTGGAACCGAGCCCGTTCAGCAACGCCATGCACCTGACCACCTCGGCACGGGACGCCTTGGTGGCATGCGGCATGCGGCGGGTGATGATTCTGATGGCCGACCGCAGCCAGACCAGCTTGCGCGTGCATCAGATCGCCGGCCTGCCCAAAGAAGCGGCGGCCATGAGTTTTTCCATCAGCCAAAGCAAAGTGTTGCAACGGTTGCAGGCCCAGCAGGCCCAGGTTCGCCTGAACCCGGACAACAACGCTCAGTTTTCGGCGTTGCTGCCGCCGGGCCTGCGCAGCCTGTTTCGCGGCGAACACCTGCTGTTGCGTTCACTGACCTGCAACGGCCGGGTGATCATGCTGGTGGCGGTGGACCAGGGCGGCGGGCCCTTCTCGGACGTGACGGTGCAGGCCTTCGGCAAAACCGTGCAGTGTATCGAACGCGCCTTGCACAGCTTTACCAACCGCGGTCGCTGATCTTGATACAATCTTTTCCCTTTGCGCTCCTGGAGACCTCACATGCCTGACTTCTCTGGCTTGCCGCTGGTAATCGAGCCGAGCGACCTGCTGTCGCGCCTCGACGCCCGCGAACTGATTCTGGTGGACCTGACCAGCGCCGCCCGCTATAGCACCGGGCACATCCCTGGCGCACGCTTCGTCGACCCCAAGCGCACCCAACTGGGCCAGCCCCCGGCACCAGGCCTGTTGCCAGCAAAAGCCGACCTCGAGGCGCTGTTCGGCGAACTGGGGCACAACCCGAATGCGGTCTACGTGGTCTATGACGATGAAGGCGGTGGCTGGGCCGGGCGCTTTATCTGGCTGCTGGATGTGATCGGCCATTCGAACTACCACTACCTCGACGGTGGTTTGCTGTCGTGGCTGGACGAAGGCCTGCCGGTGTCCACTGAAGTGCCGCCGCCCGCCACAGGCCCGGTGAGCCTGACCCTGCACGATGGACCCACCGCCACCCGCGAATACCTGCAAAGCCGCCTCGGTGCCGCTGACCTGGCGATCTGGGACGCACGCGGGCCGCTGGAATATTCCGGCGAGAAAGTCGTCGCAGCCAGGGGCGGACATATTCCCGGCGCGATCAACTTCGAATGGACCGCCGGCATGGATCAGGCACGCAACCTGCGCATCCGCAGCGACATGCCGCAGATCCTCGAACAGTTGGGCATCACGCCTGACAAAGAAATCATCACCCATTGCCAGACCCACCACCGCTCTGGCTTCACCTATCTGGTGGCCAAGGCGCTCGGTTATCCGCGAGTCAAAGGCTATGCCGGCTCCTGGGGCGAATGGGGCAACCACCCTGATACCCCCATCGAGCTCTGAAGGTTCTTAAGGACAGTTAATGAAAAACCGCTTGTTCATCCTCAGCCAATACCTGCTACCCCACCACCTGCTGTCTCGGCTGGCCGGCTGCATTGCCGAATGCCGCGTGCGCTGGTTCAAGAATGCCTTTACCCAATGGTTCGCCAAACGCTATCAGGTGGACATGTCCCAGGCACTGGTCGAAGACCTCACGGCCTACGAACACTTCAATGCGTTCTTCACCCGAGCGCTGAAAGAAGGCGCCCGCCCGCTGGACCCAACACCGGGGGCTATCCTCAGCCCCGCCGACGGTGCCGTCAGCCAACTCGGCCCCATCGAGCACGGCCGGGTATTCCAGGCCAAGGGCCACAGCTTCAGCGTGCTGGAACTGCTGGGCGGCGATGCAGCCAACGCAGCGCCGTTCATGGGCGGCGATTTCGCCACCATCTACCTGTCGCCCAAGGACTATCACCGCGTGCACATGCCACTGGCCGGCACCCTGCGGGAAATGGTCTACATCCCGGGACGGATTTTCTCGGTGAACCAGACCACCGCCGAAAACGTTCCGGAACTGTTCGCCCGTAACGAGCGCGTGGCGTGCATTTTCGACACCGAGCGCGGGCCGATGGCCGTGGTGCTGGTGGGCGCGATGATCGTTGCGTCCATCGAAACCGTCTGGGCCGGCCTGGTGACGCCACCCAAGCGCGAACTGAAAACCTTCCGTTACGACGAAGCCGCCCGGGCGCCGATCCACCTGGAGAAAGGCGCCGAGCTGGGCCGCTTCAAACTGGGATCGACCGCCATCGTGCTGTTCGGCCCGAATCAGGTGCAATGGGTCGAAGACCTGGTGGCCGGTTCGCCGGTGCAGATGGGCCAGGGGCTGGCACTGCCTCAGCTTGATTAAAGGGAGGCGGCTCGACTGGATTGAGCCGCCATCTCTCAAGCGAGACTTCCACTGCTCCGAAAGAATCTGACGAAGCTATTATCTATTACCCCTGGAAAACAGGCATGAAGAGTTCGGCTGTTTTAAGATACACATTGTTCATTTTAACGATCGGATTCACTACACACCTAACCGGGTTACTCTTCATCGTTGACGGCAGTACTTACACGACCATATCCAATCTTGGTCTTTTCCTGCCTGCGTTGATTTTATGTAGTGGCGACACAGACCTGCGCAGAAGCCTTACCCAAAAACGATATCGACCCATTCTTCTACTGCTTGCCTTTTCTATGCTAATGGCATTGCTGAACCCCAACGCAGCGACACCTGCTTTTATACAATTCAAAACCGTGTTGTATATTACCCTGTACTTGGGTGCAATCCATATATTGAACAGGGAGGGACTACTTGAAAAATGCCTCACCCTTACCTTTGTAGTGGCGGGACTCTTTGCCATTGCTGGCTTGCTGATCCACTCCGTGCAACACGGGCAGAACATCCTGTTCAGTGGCAAGCGAATATTTAGCCTGGGTTATGGCGATTACGCGAATTTCAAGAACCCCATCATTGCCGCTCTTTACTTTGGTTTTTTTGGTATCTACGGTTTTCACCTACTGCTGACCAAAACCTTCGGTTTGTGGTCCAGAGTTCTATTCTCGGTGTGCATACTGGGCTTATCGATGTATCTGTTTTGCACCCTCTCCAGAGCTGTCTGGCTTGGATACGGCATGGCCGCCTGCACCACCATTCTTTTCCACCATAATTACAGATCAAGAAAATGGTTGTACCTGGCAGGTATATTTTTTATCGTTCTCGCGGCATGGTTATGGCCCATACTGATTCAGCAGCAAGGCCGTGGCTTCAGCCTGCGGGATGATATATGGGCCGGCTGGCTGAGCCGCTTTGGAGATTTCTGGATATTCGGCGCGGGAGCAGGTCGTGATTTTGACTTCTGCATTGCCGGGACAGTATGTTTCAACCAAGCACACAACTTGCTCCTTCAGTTCTTTTATGAATTTGGGATCATGGGCGCTGCACTGATGCTCCTAACCATTTTTTACGCCTTCAAATACTCTCTGGACAAGAGAGCCTGGAGGCTTCCCATGGGTTCGATTGGTCTGCCTCTATTCTTATTTGGTATTACCGCCGCCCTGTTTGACTATCACACCGTATTCAACAGACCGGGTGTCTATTGGATTGTCTTCTGGTTACCTATCGGAATAATTCTCTCCCAAACAACCCGTCCAGTTGTCCCGCACAAAGAGGCGGCTCATGCTCATTGATATTTTCCGGTCAGCCAAGCGTTACTGGCACATCGAAATTCTGGGTGGCCTGGATAAACCGTTCAAATGGAGACGGCTTTTCCTGAAGTGCCATAAGATCAACAGATACCGTTATTTGTTCTGGTTTCGCCTGGCCTATGCCATGCATCAGCAAGACAGTAAATTCTGGAGACGACGCGGCAAGCTGCTCAACGAACGAATAAGCCGCCAATTCAACGTCGAGATCATGCTGGGAGCCAGCATCGGGGAAGGACTTTGGATTGCCCACCCGAACGGAATAGTCATAACCTCCCATGCCATTATCGGGAAAGACTTCAGGATCTGGCAAAACTGCACACTTGGCATTAAGGGACAACGCGAATTCGCGGCATTGCGCATTGGCGATGGAGTAAGGGTTCACGCACACGCGTGCATTATTTCTGATGATCTCGAGCTGGGTGACAATGTCATTATTGGCGCCGGTGCTTTCGTCAACAAGAGCGTACCGTCCAACCACATGTACATCACTAAGAGCGTAGGTGAAATGAAGCGGTACGATCCTCAATCAATGGGTCGCCTGCAAAACCAGACGAAAAAAGGGGGCTGAAGAAGCGCAACCGCTCTTCGATTGCACCTCGAGCAATGAGCGCCCAACGAACGTCGATACCACACGCTCTTTCGGCCACAGCTGCTAGAGTTGGGAACATCCCTTTCATTTCCCGACGGAGCCCATCCACGGCATGAATGAGACCAGCCCTCTCCAGCTTTCGCGCGTTCTGACACCGACCCAGTCGCGCCTGTCGTTCTGCGACGCCACGCCGCGCGACCTCAAGCGCTGGATCGCCAACCTGCCCAAGGCCAATATCGGCGAAACCGCACGCCTGTTGTACCAGGCCATCGGCGAACTCAACCAACTGCTCACCCCCAGCGAGAATCGCCTGCAACTGCTCGAATTGTTGCGGCCCGAGGTGTATTACGTCTGCAAACACCTGGAGCGGCATTTTTTGCAACAGGCCATCGTTCTGGATGAGCGCTCGCGCAAGATCGTCAACCTGTGCCAGGCCCTGCAAACCCAATTGGCCATGGGTTACAAACAGATCGTCGCGCGCATCTCGCCGAAATACTCCAAGGACCGCGCCCGGCTGCTGAGCACCGCGCTGCAACGCGCGATGCATGCGCTGGACGGCACACTGCTGCGTATCAGCCAGTTGTATAGCCCGGTACCCGAAGGGCTGTGGCTCGATTTGCATCAGTTGTACCGAATCGCCTGCCACCATCGGCTGCAACACCTCAGCGTCAGCGATGAACTGGCCAGCCAGGTGCATCAGTTGAATGTTGAGCAAACCTACGTGGTCGCCCTGCTGCTGGGCACCTCACGCAGCAATCAACTGCGCCAGGGCCAGATTGCGCGACTCGTCGAGGTGCTCGAATCCTGGAGTCAGAAGGTCACGCTGGACCCGGCCACCACCGCCACGAGCCTGTTCGCCGTTGCACCGCAACTGGATATCGGACCGCGCTATCGCTCCAAGTTCAGGGCCGAGCAACAGCCCAGCCTGCTGGGTTTCGATCCGCAGCCGCTGGTGCGCGCCATTGCCACTCATCTGGAACAACCCGACGATCACACCTTGCCCGTGCCTGGCGCAATGAACGCCGACACCTTGCATCACCTGCAAGCGGCCTGGGGCGAAGCGGTCGAACGCAGCTTCCAGCGCACGGAGGGCAACGGCACGCTGACGCTCTGCGTGGGCATGAGCGCTTTGCACTATTACCTGGGCGGCGAGCGCTCTTTCAGCGAAATCCTGAAGGACTCTGCAACGCGCAAGGCCCGGTTCGAGGCCACACCGACCAAGACCAACGACACCTGGAGCCAGGCTTTCGACGCAGCTGCGACCGGTGACAGTGATCTGTTGCCCTATGAAGAAATCGAGTACCCGGTCAATCCGGCCGATGACGACGGCGCCAGCTCCGACAACCAGCACCACTTCGCGACCTACGACCTGCCCATCATCAATCACAGCCCCGGAGGTTACTGCCTCGGCTGGCCGAAGGAGGTGCCTGAGCAACTGCAGGCCGGGGAAATGGTCGGCATTCGCGACACTAACGATCAAGCCTGGAGCATCGCCGTGGTGCGCTGGATCAGGCAAGTGCGCAATGGCGCCATGCAAATGGGTATCGAGCTGGTCGCGCCTCATGCCCAGCCTTGCGGGCTGCAACTGGTACGAGAGAAGGATGAGCATGGTCACTACCTGCGAGGGCTGCTGCTGCCTGAGATCAGCGCCATTGACCTGCCTCCCACCATGATCGCGCCCCGTCTGCCTTTCCAGGAAGGCCAGCAAGTGCTGATCAACACCAACGGCCAGGAACGCCGCGCCAGCCTGGACCGACGGGTGACCAGCACGCACAGCTTCAACCAGTTTGCTTATCGACAGGAGGACTCAGCGACCACCGGAGATGGCCACGACAATGAAGGGGATTTTGATTCGTTGTGGAAGTCGCTTTAGACCGCCAATACATAACCCTTTGTGAAGAGAGAGCTCTCTGTGGGAGCAAAACTTGCTCCCACAGATAAATCCCCTTGCCACAGGAGATTGAGTCAGAGCTGCCCGTCGCGATCCCTGAAGCCCAGCAGATACAACACCCCATCCAACCCGAGGGTGGAGATCGCCTGCCGGGCCGACTGCTTGACCAGCGGCTTGGCGCGGAACGCCACGCCCAGACCGGCGATCGCCAGCATTGGCAGGTCATTGGCGCCGTCGCCGACGGCGATGGTCTGTTCCAGGCGCAGGCCTTCCTTCTCGGCCAGTTCGCGCAACAGATCCGCCTTGCGCTGGGCATCGACGATCGGTTCGACAGCCACGCCCGTGACCTTGCCATCCACGACTTCCAGTTCATTGGCGAACACGTAGTCGATGCCGAGTTTGGCCTGCAACTGCTTGGCGAAGTAGGTGAAGCCACCCGACAGGATCGCGGTCTTGTAGCCCAGACGCTTGAGTTCGGCGAACAGGGTTTCGGCGCCCTCGGTCAGGCGCAAGGAAGCGCCGATGGCGTCCAGCACGCTGACGTCCAGCCCCTTGAGTAGCGCCAGGCGCTCCTTGAAGCTGGCGCGAAAATCCAACTCGCCGGCCATGGCTCGCTCAGTGATGGCCGACACCTTGTCGCCCACGCCGGCGGCCTTGGCCAGTTCGTCGATGACTTCGGCTTCAATCAGCGTCGAATCCATGTCAAACACCGCCAGGCGGCGGTTGCGGCGGAACAGTGAGTCTTCCTGGAACGCGATGTCGACATTCAACTCCTGGGCCACGCTGAGGAACTCGGCACGCAGCGCCTGGGGATCGGCCGGCTCGCCGCGCACGGAGAACTCGATGCAGCCCTTGCCCTTGTCATCCGGCGTATCCAGCGGCATGCGCCCGGACAAACGGTCGATGTGGTCGATGTTCAGGTCGTATTTGGCAGTGATCGAACTGACCCGCTGCAATTGCTCGGCGGTAACCTTGCGGGTCAACAGAGTCACGATGTGCCGCTTCTTGCCCTGGCCATTGACCCAATGCTGGTAATCGGCTTCGGACACCGGGGTGAAACGCACCTGTTGGTCGAGTTTGTAGGCGGTGAACAGGATGTCCTTGAGCACCGACTTGCTTTGCTCGGCGTCCGGAATTTCAACCAGGATGCCGAACGACAGTGTGTCGTGAATCACCGCCTGACCAATGTCGAGAATGTTCACACCACCCTGGGCCAGAACGCCGGTAATGGCCGCAGTCAGACCCGGACGGTCACTGCCAGTGATGTTTATCAGGACGATTTCGCGCAAGGCGCACCCCCGCAGGTGGAAAAAAACCGCATTCTACCCACTTTCAGTGACCATCGGGCACCGTCGGTGCTTTGCCGGTCATGGGCCTGTCGCTATACTGCGCGTCAATTTCACGGACAAAGAGCCGAGCTCAGTGAACCGGCCCACGCCAGTCAAAACCGACAATTTCTTTCTGCTGATCTTCCGTGCACTGCGCCACCGTCGCGTGCCGATTGCATTGCGCATTGCCAGCCATAACGTGATCCTGGTCGCCCTGGCCCTGGTGATCTATGCCTGCGTGATGGGCCTGCAGTTCAAGCAGGCAATGCACGAGCAGGCCGATGCCCTGGGCGAGAGCCTGACCACGCAGACCGCCACGTCCGCCACCGAGCTACTGGTGTCCAACGACATCCTCAGCCTCAACGTGCTGCTCAACAACCTCACCAAAAACAAACTGGTGGCCCACGCCGCCATTTATAGCGTGGACAACCGCATCCTCGCCGAAGCCGGCCAGCGTCCCAAGCCGGGCCTGCTGGGCGAATCCGGCGGCATGTACCAGAGCAGGATCACTTTCCAGGACGTGACCGCCGGGCAACTGCGCATCAGCCTGGACATGGATCAGTTCCAGCAGCCAATGACCATCAGCCTGCAAAGCATGGGCATCCTCAGCGCAATATTGCTCGCGCTGGCGCTGGCCTTGAGCTTGCGCCTGGGACGGCACATCTCTACGCCATTGCTGCAACTGCGGGTCTGGCTGCGGGATATCGACGAGCACACCCCAGCGACCCAGCGCCAGGACGAAATTGGCGATCTGGCTCGGCAACTGCACGCCAGCTTCGCCCCGGAACCTGCCCCCGTGCCGGAGCCTGAAGACATCGACTACAGTGACGACGACGAAGCCGAACCAAGTTTCGAAGTGCGTAACCTGCGGGACCCGGACTTCGATGAAAGCCAACCTCTACCCGCCTCCAGGCCCGGGCCACGCCGCGTGGTCCGCACGGTAGAGGACGATGAAGACGACGATGCTTTCGCCGACCTGCGTGACGACTCAATCGCCGATGAGCCGCAATCGGTCGCCAGACCCGTCGCCTCGGACCTGCCCCAACACAGTGCCGTGCTGGCCGTGCAACTGGGCGCCCAGGACCAACTGCGCCGGCTGCCCCAGGCGCGCCTGAAGGAACTGCTTGAGCGTTACCGCGACTGCCTCGACCAAGCCGCATCGCTGTATCAGGGCCAACTGCACACCCTGAACGATGGCAGCACGCTGATGCTGTTCCACACCGAGGACAGCGGTGATGACTACCTCACCAACGCCATTTGCTGCGGTGAGTTGCTCCGAGCCCTGGGCCACCAGTTGCAGATCGAAGTCGCCGACAGCGGCATCACCCTGCAATTGCAGTTGGGCCTGACCTTGGGTGACGGGCTGTTCGGCCTGAGCCAGATAGACCTGCTGCTGACCGAAACCGCCCAGGACGCCCTGGCCCTGTCGCAGCACAGCCGCAACTTGCTGCTGGTGGAGCGCAAGATCAACGACGACGCCCTGATCCGCCAGCGCGCCCGCATCCGCCCTATCGCCAGCCCGGAAGGCGCATGCTGCGTCGAGCGACTGATGGAGCCTTATCCGTCGATGCTGGAGCGACAACTGGCGCGGATGCATGAGCGTCAGGCCTGAGCCTCAACACCTGAAATGACGAAGCCCGCAGATGAGTGATTGTCTGCGGGCTTTTTTGTGGCCTTCGCCTACCTCATCGCGAGCAAACTCGCTCCCACAGGGACCTCTGCCAGCCACAGATCCAGTGTGGGAGCGAGCCTGCTCGCGATGAGGCCGGCATAGACACCCGAGACTGCACCCCACAGAAACAACAAAGCCCGCATCAACGCGGGCTTTGTTTTGCATCCAGTTCAACCATCAGAACCTGAACACTTCCATGTCCGTACGGATCGGCAAGGCCATTGGAATCTTGTCCTTTTCCTTCTCGACCTTTTTGGTCGCTGCAGGAGCAGATTTGCGCGGCACCTCTGCGACAGGCGGCTGGTTGGCCAAAGGCTTGAGCGCCACGGACAGTTGCTCGGCCAGACGTTGCAGCAGCACGCCCTGAGCCTGGACCTGCGCCGCGGTACCGCCGGCATGTTGCTCCTGCAGATGAATGATCCGGTTCTCGCGAACCTTTCCGCGACGATCGATCAGGCGCCACTGGGCATCCAGTACCGCCGGTTGCGATTCGCCCGAATCCAGCCGGGTAATCGACAGCAAGACCTGAACATCCGGGGTAAAGCCCTGGGTGGCCGGCGCGAGTACTACGCGCTGGCTGTCCAGATGCCCGGCGACCTGACGCAGCAACAGCTGGTCAATGTCCGACGACAGGCTGCCGGCCCAACGACCGTCGGTGGCAGCCTGCAGGCTGCCGTCCGGTTGGCGTTGCAATAGGGTTTCACGTTGCAGGTAATCGGCAATCAATACCGGGCCCAGTAATACCGCCATGCCTGCGCTTTGTGCAGGCTGGGCCGGGTTTCCGCTGTCGAGTTGATACAGCGACACTGGCTGATTGACGCTACAGCCCGCCAGGCCAAGCAGGCCGGCGAGCCACAAAATAGGAAGGCGCAGAGCAGTCATCGTCCCGTCCAGGTGGCGGCCACAAGGCTTACCACAGTGAAAAAATACTCGGTCAATATGAAGAACGCTCGGCCACGCCGGCGCTTGAAAGGGCCTATCATCCGTGAATATGCGCTCCGACTCCAGCGCGAAAGTGCCGATCTGCGGCTTTTAATCGCAGACCGAGCGCTCTAGCACGCTTAATTGAGGTTTTCGACGAGCAGTGCATCGACCCGCTGAAACCCTCTCGGAAGCTTGTTGCCCCGCCGACCGCGTTCACCTTTGTAGTGTTCAAGATCGTCTGCCTTCAACGAAAGCGTACGCTTTCCAGCCTGCAGCACAAGCGTGGCGCCTTCCGGCAACACTGCAATATCCGTGACATATTCCTCACGACTTGCCACCCGTTCGCCGGAAATACCGATGATCTTGTTGCCTTTACCTTTACCCAACTGTGGCAAGTCACTGATTTTGAAGACCAGCAACCGACCTTCGGTCGTCACCGAAGCCAGCCAGTTGTTCTCACGATCGGACACAGGTCGCGGCGCTATGACCTTGGCGTTATTCGGCAGGCTCAACAACGCCTTGCCCGCCTTGTTCTTGGCTTGCAGGTCCTCACCCTTGACGACAAACCCGTAGCCGGCGTCCGACGCAATAACGTACAGCCCGTCATCATCAGGCATCAGCACGCATTCAAAAGTTGCACCCGGTGGAGGAGTTAATCGACCGGTCAGTGGCTCGCCCTGTCCGCGAGCCGATGGCAGGGTATGCGCCGGCACCGAATAACTGCGTCCGGTGGAGTCGACGAACACCGCAAACTGGTTGGAACGCCCGGCCGCCAGCGCCTTGAAACCATCCCCGGCCTTGTAGGAAAGCCCCGTCGCGTCAATATCATGACCTTTGGCAGAGCGCACCCAGCCTTTTTCTGACAGCACGACAGTCACTTTCTCGTTCGGCAGCAGATCGTGCTCACTCAGCGCCTTGGCTTCGGCGCGCTCGACGATAGGCGAGCGACGGTCGTCGCCGTAGGTTTCGGCGTCCTTGAGCAGTTCGGTGCGCACCAGCTTCTTGAGCTTGGCTTCGCTGCCCAGCAAGGCTTGCAGCTTGGCCTGCTCCTTGAGCAGTTCATCCTGCTCGGCCCGCAGCTTCATCTCTTCCAGCCGCGCCAGTTGCCGCAGGCGGGTATCGAGAATGTAGTCGGCCTGGATTTCGCTCAAGGCGAAACGCTCGATCAGGCTGGCCTTGGGGTGCTCCTCGGTACGGATGATATGAATAACTTCATCCAGGTTGAGGTAGGCAATCAGCAAACCGTCCAACAGGTGCAGGCGACGTTCGACCTTGTCCAGGCGAAATTGCAGGCGCCGGCGCACGGTCTTGACCCGGAACTCCAGCCATTCCACCAGCAGCGCCCGCAGGTTTTTCAGCTGTGGCTTGCCGTCCAGACCGATGATGTTGATGTTGACCCGGTAGCTGGACTCAAGATCGGTACTGGCAAACAGGTGCTGCATCAGCGCGTCATGATCAACCCGACTGTTGACCGGAATAATCACGATCCGGCAGGGGTTCTCGTGGTCGGATTCGTCGCGAAGGTCAGCGACTTGCGGTGCTTTCGACGGCTTTGCCTGCATCATCGCGGCAATCTGTTCCAGCACCTTGGCCCCGGAAACCTGGTGCGGCAGGGCGGTGACGATGATGTCGCCATCTTCGATGTGGTACACCGCGCGCATACGCACCGAACCGCGACCGGTTTCGTAGATCTTCAGCAAGTCGGCGCGCGGCGTGATGATTTCCGCTTCGGTCGGGTAGTCCGGGCCCTGAATGTGTTCGCAGAGCTGCTCCACCGTGGCTTTGGGCTCGTCCAGCAAGCGCACGCACGCGGTGGCCACTTCCCGCAGGTTGTGGGGCGGCACATCGGTGGCCATGCCCACGGCGATACCGGTGGTGCCATTGAGCAGGATGTTCGGCAAACGCGCTGGCAACACCAGAGGTTCATCGAGAGTACCGTCGAAGTTAGGCCCCCAGTCTGCGGTGCCTTGGCCCAGCTCGCTGAGCAGCACCTCGGAATAACGCGACAGCCGCGCCTCGGTGTAACGCATGGCAGCGAAAGACTTGGGATCGTCTGGCGCACCCCAGTTCCCCTGGCCGTCCACCAGGGTGTAGCGGTAGCTGAACGGCTGGGCCATCAGCACCATGGCTTCGTAGCAGGCCGAGTCACCGTGGGGATGGAACTTACCGAGCACATCACCGACGGTACGCGCCGACTTCTTGTGCTTGGAATCGGCATCCAGCCCCAGCTCACTCATGGCGTAGATGATCCGCCGCTGAACCGGCTTCAGACCGTCGCCGATGTGCGGCAAGGCGCGGTCCATGATCACGTACATGGAGTAATTGAGGTAGGCATTTTCGGTGAAGTCAGCCAGCGACCGGCGCTCTACGCCGTCTAAGCTGTCTGCAAGAATGTCGCTCATGCGGGCCTCATCAGTTCGTTGTCTGGCGCAGCAACATGGTGCCGCCGCGCTGGGTAAATTCAAGTTTGTTCAGGGCGCTCATGCCCAGCAGCACTTGCGTGCCGCCCAGGCCTGGCGCCACCAGGGCACGGACATCGCGCAATACGATGTCACCCAATTGCAAACGGTCGATACGGGTGCGATAACCCTCGCTCAAACCGTTGGCGGTGCTCAACGTCACACCGAAACCTTTTTCCAGCTTGAGGCGCGCGGCCAGCTCCTGCGGGATCGCCACGTCCGTGGCGCCGGTGTCGAGCATGAAGTCCACCGGTTGGCCGTTGATCTGGCCGCTGGCGACAAAATGCCCCTGTTTATTGCTGACCAGCTTCACCTCGATAAAACCTTCACCCTTTTGCGAATACACCTCGGTATTGGGATTCTGCGCACGCTGCTCCCACTGGGCAAAAAACCGCGTCGCCAGAAACAGCGCCGCGCACCAGGCCAGTATCATCAACACCCGGCCGGCGCGCTTGCCCGGCGGTTGCTGGCTCATGGCGTGGCGCCCCAACCACCGTCCGGCGCGGCAAAGCGCCAGATGATCGGCCGCCGTTCACCGTCGGCCCGTGCCCCGTCGTTGTTATCCAGACCAACCCAGGCGCCCTCGGCATCCACCACCAGCGCTTCGGCCAAGCCGTAGTTCTGTGAATAACGACGGTTTTCCTGCAACGCCTCGGCGGCGAACGACCAGCAACGCTCCACTTGAGCGGTTTGCGAGTCACGCCGGCAGATCTGATAAGCGTTGCGCTCCAGGGTAAACAGCTTGCCGTCGAACAGTGACAGATCGGCGAAATCCCGTGATACCGCCCGGGCATTGAGAAACTGCTCAGGTTGCATCTGCTTCCCCGCTTCACTGAGCAACACGCAGTTGCCATCACACTCCCACACCGCTTGCTGACGCTTGATCAGCAACAACCCGCGACGCTCCCGCTCAGCGGCCAGCCATAGCTGATCACCGGCCGGATTGATCGCCAAGCCTTCAAACAACGCATTGAAATGCAGCAACATGCCGCTGGCCCGCGCTTGGCGGATCATCGCCGGTCCGATTTTCAACCAGGACGCGGCGCCCGTCGGCGACACCTGCAACACCGCTGCATGGGATTCACTGACCACGTAGCGATTGCCGGCACTGTCACAACTGATGCCTTCGAAATCCAGCTCGCCACCGCGCAGGTACGACGCCGCCCAGGTCCGCGATTTCAAACCCCACGGCAAACCGCTGTCCGGCACCGGCGGCACCTCGATTTCAACGGCTTCTGCCTGCCAGACCGGCGCATCAGAAGACTTGAGGCGGTAGATCCGATCGTCATCGCGATCCGACACCGTCCACATTTCACCCCCGCACACGGCCAGCCCGGACAAGTTACCGCCACGCAAATCCTCGACGGCATGCTCGGACAGCAACTTCAACTGCGGTGCAGGACCTGCGACCACCACCCCCGCCCACAGCAACAACGCCAGGGCGAAACCGTTGCGCATCAGGCCAGCACCTCGGCCAGGTCCCCTTTGGATTCGAGCCAGGACTTGCGATCGCCAGCGCGTTTTTTCGCCAGCAGCATGTCCATCATTTCCGAGGTCGCTTCGAAATCATCCAGGGTCAACTGCACCAGGCGGCGCGTGTTCGGATCCATGGTGGTTTCGCGCAGTTGCGGCGGGTTCATCTCGCCAAGGCCCTTGAATCGGGTGACCTGCGGTTTGCCGCGTTTCTTTTCGGCCACCAAACGATCAAGAATGCCATCGCGCTCGGCTTCGTCCAGGGCGTAGTAAATCTCTTTGCCCAGGTCGATACGGTACAGCGGCGGCATCGCCACGTAGACGTGACCGGCGTCCACCAGCGGGCGGAAATGCTGGACGAACAACGCGCAGAGCAACGTGGCGATGTGCAGACCGTCGGAGTCGGCGTCGGCGAGGATGCAGATCTTGCCGTAACGCAGTTGGCTCATGTCCGCGGCGCCCGGATCGACACCGATGGCCACGGCAATGTTATGCACTTCCTGGCTGGCCAGCACTTCGCTGCCGTCCACTTCCCAGGTGTTGAGGATCTTGCCGCGCAACGGCAGGATCGCCTGGAACTCTTTGTCCCGCGCCTGCTTGGCCGAACCGCCGGCGGAATCACCTTCCACCAAAAACAGCTCGGAACGCATCGGGTCCTGCCCGGCACAGTCAGCGAGCTTGCCGGGCAACGCCGGCCCCTGGGTGATGCGCTTGCGCTCGACCTTCTTGCTGGCCTTGAGGCGCCGGCCGGCGTTGTTGATCGCCAGTTCTGCCAGGGCCAAGCCGGTTTCCGGGTTAGCGTTGAGCCACAGGCTGAACGCATCCTTGACCACCCCGGAAACAAACGCCGCTGCTTCGCGGGACGACAGGCGCTCTTTGGTCTGGCCGGAGAATTGCGGCTCCTGCATCTTCATCGACAATACGAAGGCAATGCGCTCCCATACGTCTTCCGGCGCCAGCTTCACGCCACGGGGCAGCAGGTTGCGGAACTCGCAGAACTCGCGCATGGCATCGAGCAAACCCTGGCGCAACCCGTTCACGTGGGTGCCGCCCTGAGCGGTGGGGATCAGGTTGACGTAGCTCTCCTGGACGCTTTCGCCACCTTCGGGCAGCCACAACAGCGCCCAGTCCACTGCTTCCTTGTTCCCGGCCAGGCTGCCGCAGAATGGCTCGTCCGGCAGGCGTTCGAAACCGTTGACCGCGTCCACCAGGTAAGAACGCAGGCCGTCCTCGTAATGCCACTCGACTTTCTCGCCGGTGGCCTTGTCCTCGAAACTGACCAGCAGCCCCGGACACAACACGGCCTTGGCCTTGAGCACGTGCTTGAGGCGGGTGACGGAGAATTTAGGCGAATCGAAATACTTCGGGTCTGGCGCAAAATACACGCTGGTCCCGGTGTTGCGCTTGCCGACTGTGCCGACCACTTCCAGTTCGGTGGCCTTGTAGCCATCGGCGAACGTCATCTGGTACTCGTTGCCGTCACGCTTGACCCGCACGCGGACCAGGGTCGACAAGGCGTTGACCACGGAAATACCCACCCCGTGCAAACCGCCGGAGAACTGGTAGTTCTTGTTGGAAAACTTGCCACCCGCGTGGAGCTTGGTGAGGATCAACTCGACGCCGGACACGCCCTCTTCAGGGTGAATGTCCACCGGCATGCCGCGACCGTCGTCGCTGACTTCCAGCGAGTGATCGGCGTGCAGGATGACCTGCACCGAACGGGCGTGCCCGGCCAAGGCTTCGTCGACACTGTTGTCGATGACTTCCTGGGCAAGGTGGTTCGGCCGACTGGTGTCGGTGTACATGCCGGGGCGCTTGCGCACCGGGTCGAGGCCCGAGAGGACTTCGATGGCGTCTGCGTTATAAGAGCTAGCGCTGGGAGTGGCCATGGGGTCTCGTCGTCAGTGTTCAATGAAAAAGAGGCGATGGCTCACAGCGACGTGAAGTCGATCGCCTGGTACAAATCGGCGCCAATGCCGGCAAAACTCAACAGTGCCGGCAACTGCTGGGCAAACCCTTGAAAACTGTGGTCGCCGCCGGCCTGGATGCGCAAGGCACAGGCGCGGTAATACTGCTGGGCGTGGCGATAATCCAGCGTTTCGTCACCGGTTTGCAACCATACCTGATACCGCTGCGGATCCTGGGGCGCCGGCACTTCCAGTTCGGCCAGGGCCGTGACGTGGTCGTGGGTCAATTCCCAGGTTTCATCGGTGTACAAATTCTTCTGCGTGCCCAGGTAACCGTCGAACATCCGATGGGGGCTGACCGCAGGGTTGACCAGCAGGGCCTTGAGCCCGTGGCGCTCGGCCAAGTGAGTCGCATAGTAGCCGCCGAGCGAGCTGCCGACCAGCAGTGGGCGGCCCAGTTGTGCAATCGCCTGTTCCAGCTGACCGATGGCCTGGCGGGGGTGGTGGTGCAAGGCTGGCACCAGCAGCTGGTCGCTGAGGCCGAGGCGTGCCATTACTTCGATCAACTGACTGGCCTTGGTCGACGCTGGGGCGCTGTTGAAGCCGTGGATGTAAAGGATCGAACCCGACATTGCCGACTCCCTGGGTGTTGGGCAAAGGGCGGAGTTTACAGGGAGATTGCGGTGATTGGGGGGGATTTGCCCGTGTTGTCGCCTCCTATGATCCGTCGATCACAGCACCTGTGGGAGCGAGCCTGCTCGCGATGGCGGTGGACCCGCTTGCATCAGCGTTGGATGTACCACCATCTTCGCGAGCAAGCTCGCTCCCAAAGTTGGATTGAAGTACTGCCACCGGAGACAGGTCGGCGATAAGTGCTCCCACACAATGCTTCCGCTCGGCGCTAGCGCGGATCGACGATATCCAACGCCCGGTTCGCCAACAATTCACTGAGTTCGATCATCTGCTGGACTCCCAGGGCGAAATGCCGACGCGAGCCTTCCAGATCGAAGGTCAGGTCGCCGAGCAAGGCGTTGGCGGAGGCCAGGGTTTCGCTGAGGTCGGCTAGGAGGGTTTCGGTGTCTGCGCTCTCCGCGACAGAGAACAGTTGGCTTGAGGGTTGTTTCTTCTTGGGTTGGGGCTTGGGGTCGAGATAATGGTCGATGGCGCGCTTGGCGGCTTCATCGAGTTTTTGGGGATCGAGACCGGCGTGGGATGATGAGGGATCAGTTTCGGGGGGATTGGGTGTGGCTTTGAACATGATGTAGTTCCTTTTACGTAGTGGAACCGCCATCTCCCGTTTCCAGGCGAGAAGGTGGCAGCTATGCACGGGCTGGAAAACCGAGGTAAAAGGCAAACCCGGCAGACTCGAAAGTCTCCCGCGCACAGCCGCCATAACGCAGAACTGAACGCTCAAAGCGCCGCAGTATCTCACGGGGCTCGCTGATATGCCTTTTACTCATCGGGTTTCCAGGCCCGGTCGCCAAATTTGCAGCGACGGAAAAAGACTAGCGACAGCCCTTCCCACCCGGCAACCGCCAGAGCTCGTCGGAAAAATCTGCTTGCGTCAGGACGCGTGTCCGACCATTCCCACAAACCCTGGTCGGCTGTCAGGCCGCCATCGCGAGCAGGCTCGCTCCCACAGGAGAAACGCGGTCCCACCCAGAATCAGGTCGGCTATCAGGCCGCCTCGTGGTGGGGTGGACGTTGATCTCGGCGCCCCGTTAACCACGCTGGCCGAACGCAGGCGTTGCGTAGTGGGCAACCCGGCATGGATGCCGGGTTAGCCGCGCTGGGCCATGGATGGCCCTTCGCGGCGGGCCCACGGAGCAATGCCTTCGTTCGGGCATGCCGAGCCTAGGCGAGGCACCGAGTGGTGGGGCAAAAGCGTTTTGCTTACTTTTGCGCTTCTCAAAAGTGAGCCGCTGTAAGAGCGGAACCGCCAGCGGCCGTTACCGCATCAATGGATATGTACCCGGTCAACAAAACCCTGATCGACTGTCAGGCCGCCATCGCGAGCAGGCTCGCTCCCACAGTTTGATGGAAGTACACCGGGAGAAACAGGCCGGCTGTCAGGCCGCCTCGTCCTCAATACCCGTTGGATTCGTAATCAGGGGTAAACGCAAACCCAACCACCCGCTCAACCCCCGTCTCCAACCGCCCATCCGGCAAGAGCCGCAACCACCGATACCCCGGCGCCTGCCCCCCCACCGCAAAATCCTCACTCCCCGGCTCAAACTGAATACAGGTCGAAGGCGAAGCCAACAAACGAACCCCCTCACGCACCTGATCAACCTCCTGATGCACATGCCCCCACAGAACAGCACGCACCTGAGGAAACCGATCCAACACCGCAAACAGCGCCTCAGGATTACGCAACCCAATCGGCTCCATCCACGCACACCCAATCGAAACAGGATGATGATGCAGGCACACCAAGTGATGTCGCTCCGGCGCCTCGCTCAAGGCATTGGCCAACAGAATCAACTGCTCCTCAGCCAAAAACCCCGGCACAGAACCTGGCACGGCAGAATCGAGCATCGTCACCCGCCAATTGCCAATGTCCACCACCGGATCGAGCAACGTACTCTTGACCGCCGCCGTGACCATCACCTGCGGCTCGTCATGATTGCCCGGAATCCAACGCGCCGGCGCGTCGATACGCGCACTCAGCTGCCGAAACGCCTCATAGGACTGCAGCGTCCCGTCCTGGGACAAATCCCCAGTGGCAAGCATCAGATCGATGTTCGGCTGCTGCCTGAGCACCAAGTCAATGACCGCCCGCAGGCTGTCGCGGGTGTTCATGCCCAGCAACGAAGCGTCGGCCTCGGCAAACAGGTGACTGTCAGACAGTTGGACCAGCAGCGCCGTATCGGCGGTGGTCAAGGTGGATACGCTCGGCAAATCGCTCTCTCCCAGGCGCGACTACGCCATTGGATGAAGCGGCAATTATGCTGGGGAAGATCGAAAGGGGAAACCCGCGAACCGGAACCGGTTCACAACCAGTGTCCAGTTTTTGACCGGCAGCTACCGAACAACCTCGAATTCGTGGCCCAGCGCCAGGCAATGACTCAGCCATTCCCCCAGAAACAGGTTCAACTGGGCCTTTTCATCCGGTTGGTGCATCGACGCATTGGGATAAGGATAGATGCCGCGAAAACGTCGCGCATGTTCGGCGCTCACGACTTCGGCCATGCGCGCATCGTGATAGACCTGCACTTCCAGTTGCGGCACCGGCAACCAGGGCAGGCTGTGTTCCTGGCGCACTTGCAAGGTGGTGGTGTATGGGCAAGTTTGCAGCACTTCAATGGCCAGCACGCCGAGCATCTGGTCGCCATGGGTCACGGCGATGCGCCGGGGCGCGGGGTCGTTGCGCATGTCCGGCAACAAGCGCATCAGGCGGGCGTAGTTGGCCTCGCAGGCGGCCTGCAACCCGACCAGATCGACGCGATAACGGTCGCGCAGCTTGCTTAAGACCATAGCCCCCTCACTTCATCGCGATTCAAGGCCAGCCATTGCAAGGCAATGATGCTGGCCGCGTTGCAGATCTGCCCGTCGCGCACTGCTTGCAAGGCATCTTCAAAAGCCCAGACCTTCACACGAATGTCCTCGGCTTCTTCCACAAGCCCATGCAGGCCACCGGCCCCCGCACTGTCGCAACGCCCCAAATAAAGATGCACGAATTCATTGCTGCCGCCCGGCGATGGAAAATACTTGGTCATCGGCCAGAGCGCAGCGAAGACAAGCCCAGCTTCCTCCTGCGCTTCGCGATGAGCAACTTCTTCCGGTTGCTCGTCCTTGTCGATCAGGCCGGCCACCAGTTCCACCAGCCAGGGGTTGGTGGTCTTGCCAATGGCGCCGACGCGAAACTGCTCGATTAATACCACCTCATCGCGTTGCGGATCGTAGGGCAGCACGCACACCGCGTCATGACGCACGAACAGTTCACGGCTGATTTCACGGCTCATGCCACCGGCAAATAACTCGTGGCGCAGGTGGACGCGATCGAGTTTGTAGAAACCCTGAAAGCAGTTTTCACGCTTTACGATGTCCACGGCGCTCGGTGTGGCGTTGGCGAAATCGGTCATGACAGTCCTCGTTTGCAGCGGATCGATGCGAGGTTCCAGCCTCGGCTTCGCGCCATCCTAACGCGCCCGTACCGTTTGATGCAGCCCCTTTCCAGTCATCGGGATAGACGGCTGCCCTCAAAGCCACTCTAATGAGCTTAGTGGCGAACTGATTGCCCTGCCGACAGTCGAAGCGGGTAACTTTTCGCCTTTCCCTGTTTCATGAAGGACGCCCATGTCGCTTTTCAAAACCCTTTGCGTGGCCACTATCGCCCTGACCCTGGGCGCTTGCCAAAGCCTGTTCCAACCCAACTACCGCGCTCCGCTGGAAACCACCCGCGATGCCTCGGAACAACTGCAACCAGGATGCGCCAGCGCCGACTGCCCCCTGGTCAACATTGACACCCTGCGCTTTCCCGCCGAGCCGGCCTTGGATGGCATTATCGAGAAACGCCTGCTGCAAATGACCCGCACCACACCGGACGCTCCGGTGGCGCCGACGCTGGCCGCCTACCGCGAGCAGTTTTTGCGCAGCGCCGCGCCGCGCAACAGCAGTTACTTGCAAGCCAAGGTACGGGAGCAGCATGACGGCTTGGTGATCGTCGAATTGTCCAGTTACCTGGACACTGGCGGTGCACACGGTACGCCGGGGCGCGGTTTCATCAACTATTCGCGCCAGCAGCACAAAGTATTGACGCTGTCGGACATGCTGCTGCCGGGCCAGGAAGAGGCGTTCTGGAAAGCCGTGCAGGTCGCCCACAATAGCTGGCTGATCAGCACCAAACTGGATCAGGAACCGGAGTTCGTGAAGCAGTGGCCGTTCCAGAAAACCCCGAACGTGGCGCTGACCTACGGCGGCGTGATCCTCAAGTACCAAGTGAGCACCATCGCGCCATACGCCCTGGGCCACATCGAACTGAAGATCGCTTACCCACGCCTCAATGGCATCCTCAAGCCCGAGCTGTTTCCCGGCCGTAGTTGAAAGCCCGGCCCAGTATCAGTTGCAGCAACCCTGCCAGGACCAGCGACGGCAGGGTGGCGCCGATGTCCGGGTAGAAGTTGGCCAGCAGGTGATAGGTACTCACCCCGCCCAGCCAGGCCAACAGTGCCGGCCAGCACAACGCCGCTGACACGACCCGGCTGGCGCGCTTGCGCAGGATGAAGTGGTCCACCAGCACCACACCGAACAGCGGTGCGAACACCGAGCCGATCAGCAACAGGAAATTCTGATACTGAGCCAACGGCGCGAAGCAGGCGATCAAGGTGCAGACCACGCCAATCGCCAAGGCCAGGTGCTCGACTTTCAACCCCGTCAGCATGCCGCTGGACACCGCCGCCGAGTGGATATCAGCGAAGGCATTTTCCGATTCATCCAGCAAAATCAGCAGCAGCGGGATGCCCAGCCCGGCGCCCGCCAGGGCCAGCAACAGCGCGTTGACTTCACCGCTCGGCGCGAACGCCAGGGTGTAGGCCACGCCCAGGCTCATCAGCCAGAAATTACCGATAAAGAACCCCAGCGCGGTGCCGCCGAAGACGTTTTTTGCGCGTTTGCCGAAGCGTGAGTAGTCGGCAATCAGCGGCAACCAGGACAGCGGCATGGCTATCGCAATGTCGAAACCGACGGCAAACGGCATCGAACCATCTCCCGCCCGCGCCCACAACGCCGCCAGATCAGCCTTGGCAAACAGGTTCCAGGTCAGCCAGATGCACGCCGCCAGCAGCAGCCAGATGCCCCACTTGCGCAGGACCTTACGCACGAACGTCAGCGGCCCGCTCACTGCCAGCAGGGTCGCCAGTGCGCCGAAAAACAATGTCCACAACAGTGGGTTCGAGCCCAGGCTGCCTTCGCTAAAGGCCCGGGCGCCGAGCAGGCTGGCGGCGTCACGCATGACGATGATTTCGAATGAGCCCCAACCGATCAACTGCAGCAGGTTCAACACCGCCGGCACGCTCGCGCCCTTGCCGCCGAGGCTGAGCTTGAGAGCGGCCATGGCCGACAGGCCGGTGTCGCTGCCGATCACCCCGACGGCCGCCAGCAGCAGGACGCCCACCAGCGTGCCGAGGAAAATCGCCAGCAACGAACCGCTCAGCCCCAGGCCTGGCGCGAGCAAGGCGCCGACCTGCAAGACCATGAGGCCGATGCCGAGGGAGAACCACAGGGAAAACAGATCGCGGGCGCCGAAGACGCGCCTGTCCAGGGGGACGGCGGCGTCGGGGGAGTAGGTGCTGGGTTGGATGTTCAAGGGTTGTTATCTCGGGGGGATATTTGTTGTTCTGCTGATTGCTATCGCGAGCAGGCTCGCTCCCACAGGAGATTTGCGGCGAACACAAAATTTGTGAACAACCGAGATCCACTGTGGGAGCGAGCCTGCTCGCGATGACGGCGGTGAAGTCACCGCCGCCCTCAGCATTGATCAGACTTTCTTATAAAGCTGACTACCTTCCTTCTTGAACCGCTCAGCCTGTTCCGCCAAGCCCTGGGCAACCTCGACATCCACCGCTTCAATGCGCTGGTTGGCCGCGTACTCGCGCACTTCCTGGGTGATTTTCATCGAGCAGAACTTCGGCCCGCACATCGAGCAGAAATGCGCGACCTTGGCCGAATCCTTCGGCAGGGTTTCGTCGTGGTACGAGCGGGCGGTGTCCGGGTCCAGGCCGAGGTTGAACTGGTCTTCCCAGCGGAACTCGAAACGCGCCTTGCTCAAGGCGTTGTCGCGGATTTGCGCGCCTGGGTGCCCTTTGGCCAGATCGGCAGCATGCGCGGCGATCTTGTAGGTGATGATCCCGGTCTTCACGTCATCCTTGTTCGGCAGCCCCAAGTGTTCTTTCGGGGTGACGTAGCAGAGCATGGCGCAACCGAACCAACCAATCATCGCCGCACCGATACCGGAGGTGATGTGGTCATAGCCCGGTGCAATGTCGGTGGTCAGCGGGCCGAGGGTGTAGAATGGCGCCTCGTCGCAGCACTCCAACTGCTTGTCCATGTTCTCTTTGATCAACTGCATCGGCACGTGGCCCGGGCCTTCGATCATGCACTGCACGTCATGCTTCCAGGCGATCTTGGTCAGCTCGCCGAGGGTTTCCAGCTCACCGAACTGCGCTTCGTCGTTGGCGTCGGCAATCGAACCCGGACGCAGGCCATCGCCCAGCGAGAAGCTGACGTCGTAGGCCTTCATGATTTCGCAGATGTCTTCGAAGTGGGTGTAGAGGAAGTTCTCTTTGTGGTGCGCCAGGCACCACTTGGCCATGATCGAACCACCACGGCTGACGATGCCGGTGACGCGCTTGGCGGTCATCGGCACATAACGCAACAGCACGCCGGCGTGGATGGTGAAGTAGTCGACGCCCTGCTCGGCCTGTTCGATCAACGTGTCGCGGAACAGCTCCCAGGTCAGGTCTTCGGCCACGCCGCCGACTTTTTCCAGGGCCTGATAGATCGGCACGGTGCCGATCGGAACCGGCGAGTTGCGGATGATCCACTCGCGGGTTTCGTGGATGTGCTTGCCGGTGGACAGGTCCATGACCGTGTCCGAACCCCAGCGAATGCCCCAGGTCAGCTTCGCCACTTCTTCTTCGATGGACGAGCCCAGTGCGCTGTTGCCGATGTTGCCGTTGATCTTCACCAGGAAGTTACGGCCGATGATCATCGGTTCCAGTTCGGTGTGGTTGATGTTGGCCGGGATGATCGCGCGCCCCCGGGCGATTTCGTCACGCACGAATTCCGGGGTGATGACTTTCGGCACACTGGCACCGAAGCTGTGGCCGGCGTGTTGCTGGTCCAGCAGGCCGGCGGCGCGGGCCACTTCCAGCTTCATGTTTTCGCGGATGGCGACGTATTCCATCTCGGCGGTGATGATGCCTTTGCGCGCGTAGTGCATCTGGCTGACGTTGGCGCCGGGCTTGGCGCGACGCGGGTTGTTCACATGGGCGAAGCGCAGTTTGGTCAGCTCGGGATCGGCCAGGCGTTCCTGGCCGAAGTTGGAGCTCAGTCCCGCCAGGCGTTCGGTGTCGCCACGGGCTTCGATCCACGGTGAGCGCACATCGGCCAGGCCTTTGCGCACGTCGACGATCACATTCGGGTCGGTGTAGGGACCCGAAGTGTCGTACACCACCACGGGCGCATTGATTTCGCCGCCGAAGTCGGTGGGGGTCACGTCGAGGCTGATTTCGCGCATGGGCACGCGAATATCCGGGCGGCTGCCCTGGACATAGATTTTTTGCGAGCGGGTAAAGGGCTGAACCGATTGCTCATCGACCTTGGCCGAATCACTGAGGTTGGTCGCGTTTTTTGATTTTGTCGTCATCACGGGCTCTCCAGACACACATCCAGGCAGTGGATTTTTGTCGGAGCGAACCTGTAACGAATGGACGCGTCCCTGCACGAGAGTGCGGACGCTGTGCTTGCTGCTCGAGGATGCTCGAAGATCGAAAGTCGATTGTCGAACAACATCCCGGACGAAGCACAAGAGGACTCGCCGGGTGACGAGAAATCTTGTTCCCTACGCAGGCGCTAACCTGATCAGGTTCAACGGGATCCGAAATTATTCGATCTCAGCCTCATAGCAAGGCACCCCGACAAGAACCCGGCCAGTCTAGACATAACCACCGCAGAACGCCATCGCGACGGCAAAAGGCGTGATGAATGGCGCATATACAGGATTGTTGCCGTGCGTGCGCGCAACTACACTCGCTACGCCGCGCCTCTTGTGCGCAATCATTTGAGAAGTAGGGAACGCCTCATGCTGCGCAAACTCTCACTGGCCCTTGCCGTGTCTTGTGCGTCCAATGGAATGGCCTGGGCTGCCGAAGCGCCCTTGACCACCAAAACCGATCTGGTGAGCGTGTATCAGGAAGCGGTGGACAACAACGCCGACCTGGCCGCCGCCCGCGCCCAGTATGGCGCCCAGAAAGAAGTGGTGCCCCAGGCGCGCGCCGGGTTGCTACCCAACCTGTCGGCCGGTGCCGACCTGAACAACACCCGTACCGAGCTCGACCAGCCAGCCATGACCGCCTCCCGTAGCGGTACGGTCTACCAGGCCACGCTGTCCCAGCCGATTTTCCGTGCCGATCGCTGGTTTCAGTTCCAGGCGGCGAAGTCGGTCAACGAACAAGCATCGCTGCAACTCTCGGCCACTGAACAGAACATGATCCTGCAAAGCGCCGAGAGCTATTTCAACGTGCTGCGCAGCCAGGACAACCTGGCCTCGACCAAGGCCGAAGAAGCGGCGTTCAAGCGTCAGCTCGACCAGTCCAACGAGCGCTTCGACGTAGGCCTGTCGGACAAGACCGACGTGCTGCAATCCCAGGCCAGCTACGACACCGCGCGAGCCAACCGGATCCTGGCCCAGCGTCAGGTCGACGACGCCTTCGAAGCCCTGATCACCCTGACCAACCGTCAGTACAACTCGCTCCAGGGCATCGTCCACACGCTGCCGATCCTGCCGCCGGCACCGAACGACGCCAAGGCCTGGGTCGATACGGCCGCCAAGCAGAACCTCAATCTACTGGCCAGCAACTACGCCGTCACGGCCGCCGAGGACACCCTGCGTCAGCGCAAGTCCGGGCATGCCCCGACCCTCGATGCGATCGCCCAATACAAAAAAGGCGACAACGATGGCCTCGGTTTTACCAACCCCAGCCCTACCGGTCAGCGTTATGGTGGTGATGCCGAGCAACGCACCATCGGCCTGCAATTGAGCATCCCGATCTACAGCGGCGGGCTGACCAGCTCTCAGGTGCGCGAATCCTACTCGCAACTGACTCAGACCGAACAACAGCGCGAGGCCCTGCGCCGGCAGGTGGTGGAGAACACCCGCAACCTGCACCGGGCGGTGAATACCGATGTGGAACAGGTCCAGGCCCGCCGCCAGTCCATCATCTCCAACCAGAGCGCAGTGGAAGCCACGGAGATCGGTTACCAGGTGGGCACGCGCAACATCGTCGATGTACTCGATGCCCAGCGTCAGCTGTACACCTCGGTGCGCAACTACAACAACGCCCGCTATGACTACATCCTCGACAACCTGCGGCTCAAGCAGGCAGCGGGTACGTTGAGCCCGTCGGATCTGCAGGACCTGTCGCGCTATCTCAAACCCGACTACAACCCGGACAAGGACTTTCTACCGCCGGATCTGGCACAGGCTGCGGCGGAGCAACTGCGCTCGCGGCCGGCGCAGTAACCCCTCGGAGGGAAGCCCCCTCAGCAACCTCCTGTGGGAGCAAGCTTTGCTCCCACAGATATTCAGTCGCTCAGTCGATCAACCGCCCCAACCCCTCCAGTAACCGCTGCAACGCGCCCTGGTTGGTGCGCATCACCGCAAGCCCCGCCTCGGCCATGCGCTGGGCATCGCGGGGCAGTTCGAACAGGCGTTGTACCGCCAGGGCCAGGCTTTCGGCATCTTCGACTTCCGCCAGCGCCCCGGCAGCCCGCAGTTGCGCGGCGATTTCGAGGAAGTTGAACAGGTGCGGCCCGCTGAGCACCGGCTTGGCCAGTGCCGCCGGTTCCAGCAGGTTATGGCCGCCGTTGGGTACCAGGCTGCCGCCGACAAACGCGCTGTCGGCCAGCGCGTAGAGAAACAACAGCTCGCCCATGGTATCGCCCAGCAGCACCGAGGTCTGGGCAGTGACGGGCTGTGCGCTGGAACGCCGCACCGTGGCGAAACCTTCGTTCTCACACAATTGATGCACTGAATCGAAACGCTCGGGATGGCGCGGCACCAGAATCAGCAACGCATCGGGATAACTGGCGAGCAACCGACGGTGGGCGGCCAGCACCACCTCATCTTCGCCTTCATGGGTACTGGCGGCGATCCACACCGGGCGTTCCGTCGCTTGCCACTCATGGCGCAAGGCGCTGGCGCTTTCCAGCAGCTGCGGGTCGATGGTCAGGTCGAACTTGATCGAACCGGTGACCTCGACGGTTTGCGCCCGGGCACCCAACTGGCGCAAGCGCTCGGCCTCGGCTTCGGTCTGGACAGCGAACAGGCTCATCTCGGCGAGCATTGGCCGGGTGAGTTTGGGCAAACGTGCATAACCGCGCGCAGAACGCTCCGACAGTCGTGCGTTGGCCAGGGCAACAGGAATGCCGCGCCTGGCACATTGATGAATGTGGTTGGGCCACAACTCGGTTTCCATGATCACCGCCAGCACCGGCCGAACCCGATCGAGGAAACGGTTGGCCGCGCAGGGCAAGTCGTAGGGCAAATAGCAATGCTGGATGCGCGGCTCGTTGGCGAACAACGCCTGGATGCGCTCGGAACCGGTGGGCGTCATGCAGGTGACCGTGATCGGCAGCTGTGGATAACGTTGCAGCAAGGCGCGGATCATCGGCGCGGCGGCAATGCTCTCGCCCACCGATACGGCGTGGACCCAGATGCCTCCCGGCACCATCACCGGCAACCCCCAGGAAAAACGCTCGCCGATGCGCCGGGCGTAGGCCGGCGCCTTGCGTGCCCGCAACCAGAGCCGAATCGCTACCAGTGGCAGCCCCAGATAAAACAATGCGCTATAGAGAGTTCTGTTCATGGCGGCGGAGTTTATCGGGTTTTCAGCCGATCGCCTGCAACTGCACGGCAAAACGTTCCGCCAGCCAGCGCGCGGCCGGGCCCAAAGGCTCGTCGCGGCGCCAGACCAGTTCCACCACCAGGGCCGGCGGGGTCCACTCACTGTTGAGCTCGACCATATCCCCCAGGTACGCCGGGTACTGCACCACATGCCGTGGCAGCCACGCCCAGCCCAGGCCGCTTCTCAGCCATTCGGCCAAGACGTAGAAACTGTCGGCGCGCCAGACCTGCGGGCTGGCCTGTTCACTCCCAGGGTAGACACTGGACTGGGTCGCCATGAGCAATTGCCGATGCCGGGCCATTTCCAGGCAGGTCACGTAATCATGGCTCGCCAGTGGATGCCCCCTGCCACAGACCGTGACCATCTCGACGCTGCCCAGCACCCGGCGCTCCAGCGCTTCGGGGATCTGGTCGTGATAAAACAACAACCCCAGGTCAGCGCGGCGCTCCACCAGTTTGCGCGCCACATCGCCCTGCGCGGCGCTGGCCAGTTGTACCTCGAGGGTCGGGAACCGCTCGGCCAGGGCCGCCAGGCTGTCGATGACCGGCTGATAGGGCATCGCCTCATCCTGAGCCAGGCGCAACATCGCCTCCTGACCGCGCATCAGGGCCAGGGCCCGGCCATTGAGACGCTCACACTGGCGCAGCACTTCCCGCGCCTCTTCCAACAAGGCCTCGCCGGCTTCGGTGAGCTTCGGCTGGCGGCCACTGCTGCGCTCGAACAGCGTCACGCCCAGATCGGTTTCCAACAACGCAATCGCGCTGCTAATGGCCGATTGAGCCTTGCGCTGGTCCCGCGCCACGGCGGAAAACGAACGTTTCTCGGCGACACCGACAAACAGCCGCAGTTGCTCCAGATTCCACAGAACACTCATGACCCGACCTATCTCGTATACAGATAGGTAATGACTTTACCCCATCTGACAGCGCCCTAAAATGTCCACACAGAAAGACGCACCCTTCAAGAGGATTTTCGCCTATGAACGCTTACTACTACCTGGCCATCGCCATCTGCGCCGAAGTGATCGCCACCGTGTCGATGAAAGCGATCAAAGGCTTGAGCACACCCCTGCCTCTGCTGCTGGTGATCGTCGGCTACGGCATCGCATTCTGGATGCTGACCCTGGTGGTGCGCACCGTTCCGGTGGGCGTGGCGTATGCGGTCTGGGCCGGGATGGGGATCGTCATGGTCAGCGTGGCAGCGCTGTTCATCTACGGGCAGAAGCTGGATGTGCCGGCGATGCTGGGGATGGCGTTGATTGTGCTGGGGGTTGTGGTGATTCAGCTCTTTTCCAAGACGGCCGGGCACTGAAGCTGCAAGCTGCAAGCTGCAAGCTGCAAGCTGCAAGCTGCAAGCTGCAAGCTGCAAGCTGCAAGCTGCAAGCTGCAAGCTGCAAGCTGCAAGCAAAGGCTATCCCTCTTGCTTGTAACTTGCAGCTTGAAGCTTGAAACTTGCCGCTTCATTTCCCGCGAGGTCGCTGCATGCCATCCGTTATTTCCACCGACGTTCTGATTGTCGGCGCCGGAGTCGCCGGCCTCTGGCTGAATGCGCGCCTGCGCCGCCAGGGCTTTTCGACTGTGTTGGTGGAAAGCGCCAGCCTCGGCGGCGGGCAGAGCATCAAATCCCAGGGCATCATCCATGGTGGCGCCAAGTACGCCTTGCACGGTGCCCTCACCGGCGCCTCGGAAGCCATCGCCGACATGCCACGCCGCTGGCGCGAAGCCCTGGCTGGCGAGGGCGAACTGGATCTGTCCGGCGTGCGCCTGCTGTCCGAAGCTCACTACCTCTGGTCTCCCGGCACCCTGGCCGGCAATCTCACCAGCTTCTTCGCCAGCAAGGCCGTGCGTGGGCGGGTCGATCAGGTCAAGGGCGAGCAACTGCCGCCGGCCCTGCAAGACAAGCGCTTCAAGGGCAAGGTCTATCGCCTGGCCGAGTTGGTGGTGGACGTCCCCAGCCTGCTTGCGCGGCTGGCAGATCTGGCCGGCGATGGTTTGCTGGCCGGCAAAGATATCGAGCCGTTGCGCGACGGCGACGAACTGATCGGCCTCAAGGTTGATGGCCGCGAGATCCGCGCCCAGCGTATCGTCCTCAGCGCCGGGGCCGGCACCGCCGATCTGCTCAGTGCCCTGGGCCTGGAGCAACCGGCCATGCAGCGTCGGCCGTTGCACATGGTGCTGGTCAAGGGACCGAGCCTCAAGCCGCTGTACGCCCACTGCCTGGGGGGCGGGCCGAAGCCGCGCATCACCGTGACCACCCACCCGGCCGCCGATGGCCAATGGGTCTGGTACCTGGGCGGCGACATTGCCGAAGCCGACGGCGTGGCCCGCGAGCCCGCCGCGCAGATTGCTACCGCCCAGAAAGAACTTGGCCAATTGCTGCCCTGGGTCGACCTCAGCGCCGCACAATGGGCCACGCTGCGGGTCGACCGCGCCGAACCGCTGCAATCGGGCCTGACCCGCCCGGACAACGCCTTTCTCGCCGAACAGGATCGCCTGCTGGTGGGCTGGCCGACCAAACTGGCCCTGGCCCCGGACTTTGCCGATCGAGTGATCGCCACGCTGCAACGCGATGGCATCACCCCCAGCCATCCGGCGCCATTGCCGGACCTGCCGAAACCGCCCATGGGCATCCCGGCCTGGGAGCAACTGCTGCCATGAGCCAACCGACCCTGCACGACTTGCATCGCCCGCTGGGCAATAACGGCCCGCGGGTTTCACCCCTGGGCCTGGGGACCGTCAAGCTCGGCCGCGACCAGGGGGTCAAATACCCCAACGGTTTCCAGATTCCCGATGACGACGAAGCGCGCATGCTGCTCAAACTGGCGCGTGACCTGGGCATCAACCTGATCGACACCGCGCCGGCCTATGGCCGCAGCGAAGAACGCCTGGGCCCGTTGTTGCGCGGCCAGCGTCAGGATTGGGTGATTGTCAGCAAGGTCGGTGAAGAGTTCAGTGACGGCCAGTCGCACCACGATTTCAGTGCCGCCCACACCCGACTCTCGGTGGAACGCAGCCTCAAGCGCCTGGAAACGGACTACATCGACATGGTGCTGGTGCACTCCGACGGCAACGACCTGGCGATCCTCAACGACAGCGAGGTCTACCCGACCCTGGCGGCGCTCAAGCGCGAGGGCAAGATCGGCGGCTTCGGCTTTTCCGGCAAAACCGTCGAGGGCGGTTTGAAAGCCCTGGAGCAAGGCGATTGCGCGATGGTCACCTACAATCTGAACGAACGAAACGAGAAGACTGTCATTGACTACGCAGCCTTGCATGGCAAGGCCATTCTGGTGAAGAAAGCCTTGGCCAGCGGTCACGTCTGCCTGAACCCTGGCGTGGACCCGGTCCGGGCCAGCTTCGAACTGTTGTTTGAACATCCCGGTGTCGCCAGTGCTATTGTCGGCACCATCAATCCGCTGCACCTCGCCCATAACGTCGCGACCGTAGCCAAGGTCCTACGTAAAAACTGACGCCGCCCTGCGCGGCCTTAAGGAAGGAGCCGACATGCCGCGCACGCTCATCAGAAAAAACCCCAGCAACTTCAAGACCCTGCCCCTGTTCGTCGAAGCGACACCCGAAGGCCTGACTTACCAGAGCGTCGGGATGCCATTGAATTTTTCCCAAACCCTGCAGCGGCGCCGTCCGGTGACGGTGGACGACCCCGAGCGTTTTTCCCTGGAACTGGCAAACCTCGGTGTCTCGGTGCGCCTGACCCTGCACTGGCAGAACCGCGACTATTGGGTGCTGGTGCGCCAGCGTCGACAGGACCGCGGCGACGTGGTGCTCAAGTTGATTTCCGGTTATGTCCCGGCCCATGAGCTGAACCTGCCGCTGCTCACCGCCATCAGTGAAATTGCCGAAGAATGCCTTCTGGAAACCCCCGAGGGCTGGCTTGGCGGACGCTTCAATGACACCTGGTTGCCCGCGCCCTACGCCACCGCCCTGCATTATCGTGAAGCCTTGCCGTTTCGCCTGACGCCGCTGTCCGGTTCGGCCCGCCCAGTGCGCAGCGCCAACCTGCAACTGATCGAGCGACCACGCGCCTACGTGCACCTGCCGACGGCCTCGCTGCAACTGATTTACGATTTGCGCCTGGATGTGCCCAAGGAAGCCAAGTCCCTGAGCCTGTTTCATGTGGATGAGCGCCTGGAGGGAGACCAACTGGTGGCGCGCCTGGACCGCAAGCGACCTGATCTTTACCTGATGCCGCTACAGGACGGCCAACCCTTGCCCGAGCTGTACACCTTGAAGAAGGATCAACTGTACCCGGCCAGCACCCGCGGGCTGTACCTGGCGGAGAGTTTTGCCAGGCAGGACGGCTGGCTGGTACGAGACGAGCGGATTCGCTGGAAGGATTGGCTGCACCAGCAAGGGCTGACGCCACCGGGCAAGGAGTCGGGGCTGACCCGGCTGAGGGGCAAGGCCCGGCAATTGCTCAAGAAGATCGTGCCGCGCAAGGTGGCTCGTTAACGTCATCGAGTTGATGATGGGCCCTATGGGAGCGAGCCTGCTCGCGATGGCGTTGGACCCGTCAGCCTCGATTTGGCTGACACATCGCTATCGCGAGCAGGCTCGCTCCCACAGGTTGGCGCATTGCCTGACACATTGTCACCAGCAAAGGCTCAGTGATTGCGGATCTTTTCCACAATCGCCGTCGTCGAGCTGTTTTCCACCAGCCCCAACACCTTCACAGTGCCGCCGTAGGCCGCGACAATGTCCGCTCCCACGACCTGATCGATCCCGTAGTCACCGCCCTTGACCAGCACATCCGGCTTGACCTCGCGCAGCAGGTTTTCCGGCGTGCCTTCGCTGAAGCTGATCACCCAATCCACCGCGCCAAGACCAGCCAGGACCGCCATGCGCCGGTCGACGCTGTTGATCGGCCGCCCCGGCCCTTTGAGACGACTCACGGATGCATCGTCGTTGACCGCGACGATCAGGCGATCGCCCTGGGCCCTGGCTTGCTCGAGATAGGTCACGTGGCCAGCATGCAGGATGTCGAAGCAGCCGTTGGTGAAAACGATTGTCTCGTTGTGGGCACGGGCGTCGTCGACGGCCAGCAGCAATTGCTCCAGGCCCAGCACACCCCGCTCGGAGCCTTCTTCGCGCTGGATCGCGCGGCGTAGCTCCGGGGCGCTGATGGCGGCAGTACCGAGCTTGCCGACGACAATGCCCGCCGCCAGGTTCGCCAGGGCCACCGCATGGGGCAGTTCCTCGCCGGCGGCGATGGCTGCGGCCAGGGTGGAAATGACGGTATCGCCGGCACCAGTCACGTCGAACACTTCACGGGCACGCGCCGGCAGGTGCAACGCCGGATGATCGGGACGCAACAGGGTCATGCCATGTTCGCCACGGGTCACCAGCAAAGCGCCGAGGTCGAGGTCTTGCATCAGCTGTGCGCCTTTGCTCACCAGTTCGTGCTCATCGGCGCAACCGCCGACGATGGTTTCGAATTCGCTGAGATTCGGCGTGATCACGCTCGCGCCGCGGTAGATCGAGAAATCCTTGCCCTTGGGGTCAGCCAGTACCGGAATGCCACGGGCACGAGCGGCCTGGATCAGCGCCTGATGGTTTTTCAACGCACCTTTGCCGTAGTCCGACAACACCAGCACCTTGACGCCTTCGAGCAGGTTATCGACCTCCGCCCCGAGGGCCAGGGGATCGGTGGCGAACGGTTCTTCGAAATCGATCCGCAACAGTTGCTGGTGACGGCTCATGACCCGCAGCTTGACGATGGTCGGCTGGTGCGCAACCCGCTGGAAAATCGCCCGTACGCCGGCGCCATTGAGGCTGTTGGTCAGGCTGTCGGCGGCTTCGTCGTCACCGGTCACCCCCACCAGAGAGGCCGGTGCACCAAGGGCGGCGATGTTCAAGGCAACGTTGGCGGCACCACCGGGACGGTCCTCGATGTGTTCGACCTTGACCACCGGAACCGGCGCCTCAGGGGAAATCCGTGAGGTACCGCCATGCCAATAGCGGTCGAGCATGACATCGCCGACCACCAATACAGGGGCTTGATCGAATCGCGGCATGGACAACTTCATGGAGCATCCCACATACAAAATGAACAGGGCCGCGATATTAGCACAGGGTTGAGGAAGGCTCTTGCATGGCTGTAAGCGGATGCGACAGCAGTTCTGGAGTCAGCGCTGCAGCAATGCCCACAACCGCTCGCAGGCCTCGCTCAGCGCTAGCTCGCCCGTGTCGATATCGCAATCGGGCTCCAGGGGGGCTTCGTACGGGCTGTCGAGACCGGTGAAATTTTTCAACCGTCCGGCCCGCGCTTCCCGATAAAGCCCCTTGGGGTCACGCAGGGCACAAACCTCGAAAGACGTGCTGACATAGACTTCAAGGAAAGCACCCTCGGGAAACAACTTGCGTGCCGCTTCGCGGTCGGCGCGAAATGGCGAAATGGCCGCAACGATGACAATCAGTCCGGCGTCGACCATCAACCGTGCCACTTCGGCGATACGCCGGACGTTTTCCTTGCGGGCTTCAGACGTCATGCCCAGGTCGCTGCACAAACCTCGGCGCAAGTTGTCGCCATCAAGCAGACAGGTATGAAGACCACTGCCGTGAAGCCGTACTTCCAGCGCATTGGCCAGTGTCGACTTTCCCGCCCCGGAAAGTCCGGTCAACCATATGCATCGCGGCTGCTGGGATTTGATCGCCGCCCGGGCCTCGGGAGAAATCGAGAGCCCATGCGGCTGTTGTAGCGAGACCTTTACCGTTCCATCCATAGCCGAGCCTCTCGCGAATATTGGAATCGCGCAAAACCGAAATCAGGCGAAGGTACCTTTCGTCACGTCGTCGGTGCCATCGATGAAATCCTTCTCATGCAAGCGGGCGTATAAACCGTTCAGTGCCAACAACTCTGAATGAGTACCTCGCTCGACAATACGCCCCTTGTCCATCAGCAGGATCAAGTCAGCCTTCTCGATGGTAGACAAGCGATGGGCGATCACTAGGGTGGTGCGTCCCTTCATCACTTGGTCCAGAGCTCCCTGGATGTGGCGCTCAGACTCGGTGTCGAGGGCCGAAGTGGCCTCATCCAAAATCAACAGGGGAGCGTTCTTGAGCAGGGCCCGAGCGATCGCCAGGCGCTGGCGCTGACCGCCGGAAAGCAGAACACCGTTTTCGCCCACCAAGGTGTCGTAACCCTGGGGCATTTGCTCAATGAATTCGGCCGCGTAGGCGTCTTCGGCAGCCTTGCGCACGTCCTCGAACGGGGCGCCTGCCAGGTCACCGTAGGCAATGTTGTTGGTAACGCTATCGTTGAACAGGGTGACCTGCTGAGTCACCAGGGCGATGTGACGACGCAAGTTAGTCAGCTTGTATTGCTCTACGTCCAAACCGTCGAGCAGGATCTGACCTTTGTCGTGATGATAAAAGCGCGGAATCAGGTTGGCCAAGGTCGACTTGCCGCTGCCTGAGCGCCCTACCAGCGCGATCATTTGCCCTTCTTCTGCGGTAAAGGAAATGTCGTCGAGCACGAGTTTTTCGGTGCCTGGGTACTGGAAGCTCAGGTTGCGCACCTCCAGGCGACCGTTTACACGAGCGATTTCCTGAGTCCCCGTATCCACTTCCGGCTCTTCGTCTAGTTGCTCGAAAATACTGTCCGCTGCCGCCAATCCTTTCTGGATCGTGGCGCTGACTTCCGACAGTTGACGAATGGGCTTGGGCAGCAAACCCGCAGCAGTGATGTAGGCGACCAGCTCACCGGCAGAAGCATCGCCGCGAAGATAAAGCACCAAGTACATCAGTACGGCCATACCAATATAAATCACCAGTTGCAGCATCGGCGTATAGATCGACTGGGTGCGGGTCATGCCCAGGCTGCGGTTCATATTGTCAGCACTGGCCTTGTGGAACCGTTCGATTTCGTAGGCTTCACCGCCAAAACTGCGAACGACACGGTAGCCCTGGATCGTCTCCGAAGCCACATGGGTCACATCACCCATCGCCACCTGGATTTTCTTGCTCTGCTTGCGAAATTTCTTGCTCGCGCTACTGACCATCAACGCGATGAAGGGAAGGATCGCCAGCAAGACGAGCGTCATTTTCCAGTTGCTATAAAGCAGGTATCCGAAAAGGAATACGACGGTCAGGCCTTCGCGGATCACCACTTTGATCGCATCGGTGGCAGCACCGGTGACCATGGTCACGTTATAGGTAATGCGTGAAATCAGGTGCCCCGAGTTATGGTTGTCAAAATAGCGGTTAGGCAGGGTCAGCAAGTTGTCGAACAGGGCGCAACGCAGGTCATGAACCACGCCACGGGCGACCTTGGCCAAATAGTAGTTACCTAGAAATGAGCCTATGCCTTGATAGACAGCAATGAGCACGATCAACAATGGCACGCCAAGCACCAGTGAAATCCCCATAAACTGGGTGTCGCTGGGCTTTTGCAAAGCGTCGAGAAAGTGCTTGAGCATGTCCGCCAGCATCGGTTGACTGGATGCGAACAGCACGAAGCCGATGATACTGATGGCAAAAGCTCCCCAGTAAGGGAGCACGTATTTCAGCAACCGCAGGTAAATCTTCATGCTCGATTGCTGGTCGGGATTGGCCATTCGGTGCGCCTCGGACATTTGAAAAGAGAGACAAGCTGCGGATTGTAACAGCGAACCCATTACAACATCGGCTCAGTCAGGACGGCCGCCAAAAGCGCAGAGACAGTGTTCGCATCAGCGCCGCAGGCATCAAGAAACGGAAGCGCTTTGCTTGGCGTCTGTAGTTGCCGTTTTCCCACGAGCAGCCAATACGATACTCACGGCGATCGGCAGCCATGTGATCAACCAGTCCGCGTTGGGTTTGAGCCAAAGACCAATGCCATCCGTCAGTAACGATGCCCCGGAAAAAACCCACAGCGCCAGCAACATTTGCCCCAGCGGTTGCGCTCGCGAAATCCAACCACGCCAACCAACCGCCAGCCACAGCCATCCGAATAACAGCAGACCAGGAACACCGAGGCGCACGCCGATATCCAGGAAGAGGTTATGGGGGTGCTTGAATGAACGTCCGATTTCAGGGATCGGGATGAGATATTCATGGAATCCTAGCCCCAACGCCCAGTGTTCCAGTAGCAATTGAACGCCGCCGCTCCATAGCTCCGGACGAAAGGAAACACCACGCTGGAGAAGGATCTGTGGCTTGTACAGAGCAACAGATGCCACGCCCAGGATTACCAGAAAGATCAAGGCGGCCCACAAGCGTGACGGTCGCGCCGCCCCCATTACAAGTAGACACACCAACAAACCGATCCACACACCGCGCGTCTGACTGAAGCCAAGGAACAGGGCATACCCCAGGGCCGGAATCAGCAACAACACCATTACGCGGGGGCTGAACCGTTTGGTCTGAAACGTGAAGGCGCCAATAATCGCCAAAGCCCCCACTGCATGCGCAGCCATGATCGCAGCGTCCCACAAGCCTATGGCAATCACCCGAGCGTTGAATGGCTTGACGGACAGTTGATAGAAGTAGACCCACGAAGCCGCTGCAAAAAAACCTCCGACAATCGATGCGTACAGCAGCATGGACTCGAACCGCCACTTACTGTTCTGTGCAGCCAATAATACGCCCAGCAGAGTTAGCGCAGCGTAAAGTGTCACCTTGCTCTTGCCGAAGACGTCATCCCCCCCCTGCAGCGCCAATACCAGTAGGGTCCAGGCCACAAATAGGATGAAGAGCAGACATTCAGGCTGCCTGAGCAATGAGCGAAAATCCCGACGAAACAGCGCCAACAAGGCGGGTAGCCACAATAGGAAAATCAAACTCTGGTGATAAAGCTTGTTACTCGGTAGTACCCATGCCCCACACAGCAGTATCAGAAATCCGGTCGATGCCCACAACGTCAGTACATCTTTGTCGATGAGCCTTCTCACTGCTGCTAGCACTCGGTTTTCCCCAGCATTCTGTTAGCGACCCGCTGCAACTGGGCGTTGTCGGCATTTTTCCAGCCGCCCTTGATGCAATAGTGTTCAGAGAGGTAGTGAAGGAAGTTGCGTCTCAACTGATCGTTGAGCGGCCATTGCGCAAACGCGCGCGCCAGCCCCATTAGCTGCTCGGCATTATCGGCGTGCATCACCAACCCCTCGATATTGAAGAACGCCTGGCCCAAGGTCAGCACCGGCTTACCCAAAAGCAAAGCCTCAAGGCCCACCGTTGAGTTCAGCGTGACCACAAACTGACTGGCCTCGATCAATTGCTGGGTGGAGTTGCCATTGGCGAACAACAGACGAGCGTGAGTGCGTTCATGCAAATCTGGATAGTGCTGGCGGCTGGATGGATGTTCTTTGAAGACCACTGTCAAACCGGTCTCGTCGGCCAGGCGCTCACCCAGGGCAAACATCTCCCGCATGTTCCGAACCCAAGGAGAAAACAACCGAACCTGACTATCGCGGTCATCCTGAAACGGAATAAAGACGAATTGCTCAGGTAATACTATTGGGGGAGGACCGCTGGCACGGGGCTTACGAGGAATCAGGACAGGCGCCGCCTGATGGTCAGGCACGGGATAAGGATAATTGAGATAAAAATCGACCTCACGCGGAACGGCGTTCAGGAAATTCACACCCTGGGGGTCAACGGTCGTGGTGTCGGGTAACAAGCCATTCTCGAAGAAGAACGTCTTACACCCAGGCGCAGCCAACGCCATTAACAGTTGGCAGTATCGATGTCCCCCATTCCAGAATACCAGCACATCGGGACGCTCGCGGTCGAGCAGGGCCTGGACACGCAACGCAACCCAGAGGAGTTCCAGACGTAACAATAAGCGATACAAGCGACCGGTGCTCTTATTCTTGACGCGCCGTTCCTCGCATTTTCTTTCGATCAGATTTGGGCTGTCGATTCGCGAAAGCACCCTGGATACTCGTAAGGATCTCGGCCAGGGCATCTCTGAAGGAGTAACGACTGTACCTTGTAGCTCGGTCTCATTAAGCAATCGATTGAAATAAAGCCCCTGATGCTTGGCCAGGGAAATGAACAGCATTTTCGTCATAGGGTGTCCAGAAAGTAGGCCGCATTCACCTACCAAAGTGTTTCATAACCGCCGTGCGACCAGTCCGCAGACATTAACATCCCGCTATTCAACGGCCCGCGCATAGGAGACTGCCAACATGAATCAAAAGATAACTAGTCGGTGGCAATGCCCGGGCAGCCCGCGCAAACAGGGGCATGCACCTCCTGAAAATTGGCACGACTATACCACAGCGGTTTTTTGCAGCATGCACACTGCGGTAACATACCCGGCTGCCCACCACGGGCATGCCTTGGAGCCTTGATGCAAACGCTCGATCACATTTCTTACCTCAACATGCGCGAAGACGCTGACGTTCTCGAAGCCGACGGCAAAGGGGACAAAGTTCTGCGTCTTGCCGATGGATCGATACTCAAGCTATTTCGCCGTAAACGCCTGCTGACCTCTGCCCTCTGGGCACCCTACGCCAAGCGCTTCGCCGACAACTGCAGAGCACTGCAGGAACGAAAAATCGAGTGTCCGAGAATTCGCCGGATTTATCGCATCCCCAGTATCGAGCGCGATGCAGTGCATTACGACCCATTGCCTGGGCGAACCCTGCGTCAGTTACTCGGCGTCGAGGGGAATGATGATCTTCGCGCACGGCTGGGCGAATTCATTGCCGGCCTACATGAAACCGGCATCTACTTTCGCTCCGCACATCTGGGCAACGTGGTATTGACGCCCCACAACACGCTTGGACTGATCGATGTCGCAGACCTGCGCTCTCAATGCAAGCCTTTGCGCAAAGGCCTACGCCTACGCAACTTCAAACATATATTGCGCTATCGCCAAGACCGCGAATGGCTGCTCAAGGACAACCAATTTCTTGAGCACTACCTGAACAATCAACACGTCTGCAGCGAGCGTGAACTGAACCAGGTGCTCAACCCCTGAGCCCCCAGCCGCCGACGTCAGCCAGCGGCGGCTAACTTGAAGGTTTCGAAGTTGCACGCAGGATCGGAGCCGCGAAGCAGGTCATCAACCAGCTGGGTGGTCTTCAGCAGTCCTTGGGAACCGTGTACCAAATGATAATCGGCAAAGCGCCGGGCTTGGGCCGAATGCGCTTGGTAATCCTGCTCAAGCGCTTTCAGTTGCCGGGAAAGCCCCTGCCCATCGCTCACTTGAGGCCCGAAAAATAACGAATGAGAGAAAATATCCACATCGCTGCCGGCATTCACGTGAATCACTGGTCGGCCCGCCAGACCCGCCTCAATGCCAGCGTTGGACATGATGTTAATGACGACACTGGCCTGCGCCAAAGCCTGAGCCAGCGAACACTGGCTATCCAGCAACTCGATATTGGTAAACTGCGCAGCGGCATCGCCCCAGAATCGCGCCTTGCTGCGAGGGTGACGCTTGAACAGCAAACGATAGTCCGGATTTTGTCCGGCCCAATCACGCAGTAACCGATAGGTGTCCTGATAACCCGATTCTTTTTCTCGGTCAGGACCAACCCCCAGAATCAATAACGTTTTAAGAGCCGGATCAGCGCCCGGCAGATCATAAGTTTCGTCAGCAAGGTAAGAACCGACCAACACCACCGTCGACTCACCGAACCGCAATCTTCGCTCTTGCAATGCAACCAGCGAGCTACGACCAAAAACACCATAATAGTCGTAGTCGTTCATCCCCAGTCGCCCTGAAGATTCCAAGGTTGTGGCATGAGCCAGTTGTAGCAGTCGAGCCCCACGCGCAGCAAGCGCCAAACGCAAGAACGGAGCATGAAGACTACCATTGCGTTCATTGATCAGTAACTTGGGTGAATACGTCATCACCAGCCACTGGGCATGGGCAGCGTATGCCAAATAACGTAACGGTACAGACTGCGGCGGCGCCATGAGCATGCGTCGGGCACAGGCATCCGACGGTGAGCGTAACGCTGCCTCCGCCAGAAGAAGCCCCCGGCTACGCAGAGCCTCGATCAGAATATTCTTGCGCTGCAACGCCATGGATTTCGGCGCCGAATGCAGCAACAACACCTCACAGGGCATGGCGACAACCGAATCGCTCAAACAAACCCTTGCGCGAATGCCGATCACGAACTCCACCAGCGCATCACGAACCAACCGTAGCAAGCTGGCGAAGCGACCATGCCGCTGGCGCAGCAGTTTCCAGCGATACCGGTCCAGCTCACGCGCTTTCTGTGCCCAGCTCTCTTGGCCCTGGATCACACTTTCACCGGTGAAAGGCGAGCTCACTTGAAAAGCGACCGAATAGCCTTGCGCGTATAAGTCCAGCGCGTGAGCGAGCGAACATCAGTACGCACGGCTTGAATATAAAAAGCCTTGGCGTTGACATAATCACCAGCGCTGTAGCAAGCGCGGAACAGCGACAGGCAGCGTTGAGCAAGGAAAGCCCGGCGCAGATCCTGCAACTGCGGCTGACGCGCCGGAGAAAAAACCTCGTCAACCATCCCCACGCCAGCCGCCAGGGCTTGCTTGAGGTCATGACGCATGCTGTCGTCATGCTTGTGGATCAGCGCCAGTGGCGCATCGAGCACACTGCATGGGAAACCCGCAAGCACCTGAGCAAACACCGGAATATCTTCGACACAGCGCAAATGCTCCGGGTAGTTGCCTGGCCCAAATACTTCTCGATGCATTGCACAGGCACCGTTGGACAGCGATACCGTCTTGTCCAACAGATAACCACGTACGCGCTCACGCGGGGTGGCGGGCAAGGGTTGTACGGCGTGCAGGACACGACGACCATCAGCGAATACCGACCAGTGACCACCGATAATCATGCGGCTGGTGGGATTGCTGGAGATATGCCGAGTCAACGCAGCCAAAGCACCAGGCGCCATCTCATCGTCGGCATCAAGGAAAATCAGATATGGCCCACGAGCCTCCTCGATCCCACGATTACGTACCGAGGACAAACCACCGTTGGGCTTGCGCAAAACCCGAAAGCAACCGGCATGCTCAACTTGGAGTTGTTCCAGGACTTGTGGCGTTGCATCAGTGGAGCCATCATCGATCACCAGCAACTCCGCCTGAGCATCGCGCAGTTGCCCCACCACCGAGTTCACCGCACGAGGCAAGGTATCGGCGTAGTTATAAGCAGGAATGACGACACTGATCAAAACTTCAGTCATAAACATCCACCCCCTCTTTGACCACCAGAATATCCTCCATGATCAGGTATTGCAGGTCAGAGCCAAAGAACATGTTCAGAGCGTCCGTAGGCGAGCAGATCATCGGTTCGCCACGGCGGTTGAGTGAGGTGTTCAGGGACACGCCGTTGCCGGTCAGTACTTCCAGAGCCTTCATCATGTCGTAATAGCGTGGGTTGTATTCACGCTTGAGTACCTGGGCCCGGGATGTGCCGTCTTCGTGGACGACTTCCGGCACGCGGGTTTTCCACTCTTCAGCCACTTCGAAGGTGAACGTCATGAACGGCGCGGGGTGATCGACCTTGATCATCTGCGGTGCGACCGTGTCGAGCATCGACGGGCAGAAAGGCCTCCAGCGCTCGCGGAACTTGATCTGTTCGTTGATGCGATCGGCCACGCCGCTGGCGCTCGGGCAACCGATGATCGAGCGACCGCCCAAGGCACGCGGGCCAAACTCCATGCGCCCCTGGAACCAGGCCACCGGGTTGCCGTCGACCATGATCTTGGCGATGCGCTCAGGGGTGTTGTCGATCTTGCGCCACGCAGGCTTGCTCGGATGGCGGGCGCAGGCGGCGATGACGTCTTCGTTGCTGTAGGCCGGGCCGAGGTAGACGTGTTCCATCTTCTCCACCGGCACGCCACGGGCGTGGGACACATAAGCTGCCGCCCCCACGGCGGTGCCGGCGTCGCCGGAAGCCGGTTGCACGAACAGTTCCTTGACGTCGTCACGGGCGATGATTTTCTGATTCAGCTTGACGTTCAACGCACAGCCACCGGCGAACGCCAGCTTGCCGGTTTCCTTGAGCACGTCGCCCAGATAGTGGTCGATCATCTGCAGCGCAAGTTTCTCGAACAGCGCCTGCATGCTGGCCGCGTAGTGGATGTACGGCTCGTCGGCGATGTCGCCTTCACGTTTCGGGCCGAGCCATTCGATCAGCTTCGGCGAGAAGTAGAAGCCTTTGCCCTTCTCTTTATATCGACGCAGGCCGATCACGTTGGCGTAGTCGGTATTGATCACCAGTTCGCCGTTTTCAAACGAGGCCAGGCGCGAGAAGTCGTACTTGCTGGCATCGCCGTAAGGCGCCATGCCCATGACCTTGAACTCACCGTCGAGCATCTCGAAACCCAGGAACTCGGTGATCGCGCCATACAGGCCGCCGAGGGAGTCCGGGTCGAAGAATTCCTTGATCTTGTGGATCTTGCCGTTTTCGCCGTAGCCGAAGAAGGTCGTGGCGTATTCACCCTTGCCGTCGATGCCCAGGATCGCGGTTTTCTCCTGGAAGCCCGAGCAGTGGTACGCACTGGAGGCGTGGGCCAGATGGTGCTCGACCGGCTCGATCTTGATCTTTTTCGGATCAAAACCCAGCTGCTCCAGGCACCAGACAATCTTGCGGCGATAGCGCTTGTAGCGACGGTTGCCCATCAGGATCGCATCGAGGGCGCGATCCGGGGCGTACCAGTAACGCTTGGCGTAATGCCAGCGCGCTTCGCCGAACAGGCTGATCGGGGCGAACGGGATTGCCACCACGTCGACGTCGGACGGCTTGATGCCGGCCTGTTCCAGACAGAACTTCGCCGACTCGTAGGGCATGCGGTTCTTTGCATGTTTATCGCGTACGAAGCGCTCTTCCTCGGCCGCCGCGATCAGCTTGCCGTCGATGTACAGCGCTGCGGAGGGATCATGGCTAAGGGCGCCGGACAGGCCAAGAATCGTCAATGCCACAGGGGTCTAGCCTCTTAATGTCTGCATGCGAGGCGACAAACGCCTCGAAAAAAGATGTGCCGCACGCCGGGGCGCGGGGCAGCTAAAGGGCGGGATTATAGCTTAAAAGCGTTGGCAAGCCTCGTAGGAGCTGCCGAAGCTGCGATCTTTTGATTTTGATCTTTCCCTTGAACCTCAAGGGGTAAAACAAAGATCGCAGCCTTCAGCAGTTCCTACACAGGGGACGTGCCGAAGCAGCTATCGGGGCACCCTTCAAAAACTTTTGGGCAACCGCTGATCAATCACCTGATACAACGCACTGTCTTGCGGCCAGTTGCGCATGAACCGCGCACGATCCCTGGCATAGGCGGGGGTGAAGCTGGAGAGGCTGCGGTGCTGGCACATGGAGTCCAGGTCGATCAGCACCCAGCGATCGTCCTGCCAGAGCAGGTTGTGGCCCTTGAAATCGCCGTGACTGATACGCTCGCGGATCAGGCCGGCGAACAACCGGTCCAGCGCCAGCAACTCAGGCTCGGGAGCGGCGCCGTTTTCGACGTAAGGGGCCAGGCGTTCGATGATGTCAGGCCCCGACAGGTGCTCGGTCACCAGGTAGGCGCCGCGACGCAGCCACAGAAAACGCTTTTCCAGCAGCGCCAGCGGCTTGGGCGTGGCGATACCGAGGAACGTCAGGCGATGACCTTCGCGCCAGGCATGCCAGGCGCGGCTCGGACGCCAGAAGCGCTTGAGCCAGTGGGCGAAGTTTTTGATGTTGTAGCGCTTGATCAACACGGAGCGCCCGTCCACATCGACTTTACCCACGCTCGCCGACCCACCGGTCTTGTATAAGTGGCCTTGGTCAAGCAAGGCATCGGCCTGCTCCAGTACCGGCGCCATGACCGCCTCTTCATCACGACGAATCGCCCGCAAACCGAACGGACCACGCTGCACGCTGAACAGACTGCACTCACGCCCGACTTTTTCCAGAAAGTCATTCAGGCGCCAGGCGTACACCTTGTCGATCTGTTTTTGCAGCGCCTCCATGGGCAATGCGTGCTCGGCGTTGCCCAGCAGGTAATGCACCAACAACTCTTCGTTGAAAGGCTCGAGGGATTTGGGCAACTGGGCGAAAAACACCCCCAGGTTTTCGAGCACTTTGTTGCGCGACAATGGCTGGCCCGGGGTTTCGGCGCGGATGCCGGCGCCGTCAATCAAATAGAGTTTGCCGCCGTGACGCAACAGATTGTCCAGGTGCAGATCTTCCTGCCACAGGCCTTTGCTGTGCAGCTGCGCAATCGCTCCCAACGCCTCGGCCAGTACCGCCGTTTGTTCGTCGGCGAGCAATGGCAGGCCCTCGACCTGTTTCCAGGCGTCCCCGAGGCTTTCGGCCCCCTCGAGCAATTCGAACAGCAGCCAACCACCCTCGCCTTCTTTCAGGCCATCGGCCAGCAACAGCGGCGTAGTCAGCCCCTGCTCGGCCAGCAGCCGCACGCCTTGCCGTTCGCGGTGAAAGTGCCTGCCCGCTTTGCTGCCGACCAGCAACTTGGCCAACACCGGACGGCCGCGCCAGACGCCAGCACCGACGTAGCGCTGTCCCGGCAACACACGCAACAGGGAAAGCAGCTGCAATTGCGCCGGGCCGGCGGCGTCCGCCAGCTCCAGGCTCAAAGGCAGGTTGGGGCTGCGGCCGGCGTTCTTCAATTCGGATAAATGCATCAACGAGCCTCCTTATGGCTGCGCCGGGCGGTCAGACGAGTCATCCAGCGGTCAACCAGTGCACTCTTGAGCGGTTGATCCAGGTAGGTGCAGAGCATCTGGCGCACATCGTCGTCACTCCAGGCTCGCGCGCGACGCAGCAAGGGCTCCAGGTCCTTGATTCGATCCCGCTGACCGAACAGTAGCGGCCGGGTCTTTTCGAGGTCGATCAACTGCGCCTGATAGCCACTGGCGGTGGCTTGCAAAAAAATGTGCTTGGGGTAGAAGCAACCATGGACCTGGCGCATGCCGTGCAGGCGTCGCGCCAACTGCCCGCAAGCCTGCAGGACGGTGGCGCGTTGCGTCGCCGCCAGGCTGGACCAGCGTTGCAGCAATGAATCCAGGTCATCCCAACCGTCCAGGGCACGCGTCAGCAGAATCGCCCGCACCTCCCCGCCCACGTTGCGCTGACCATAGAACACCGCTTGCAGGGCCGGAATCCCCAGTTGGCGGTAACGCCTGATGTTGCGAAACTCCCGGTAAAAGCTGGGCTCGCCGAAGGGGTGGGACCACGTCCTGGTGAGGTAATTACTCTGGCGCTTGAGGTAATAACCCCGCCCTTCCAGTTCCAGCCGGAAGACACTGCTCCAACCGCCGCCCGCGGTGTTGGGTTCATCCACCGCATCCAATTGCAGGTCCCAAAGGGCTTCGAAGCTATCCAGGCCGTGGCGTTGCAACAATGACTGGTCTTCAGTCGCCAGAAAATCAGTCATTCACGCCCCTCGAAAAATCTCACCACGTGACGGATGCGCTTCTTGTCACACGCATCGAGCCGGTTACGCTGGCGATACTGCAGGTAAAAACGCAGGCGCTGAGTGGCTGACAAATGATACTTGGCCACCTTGTCCAGGCACGCCAGGTCTTTGGTGATGCGATAGTTGAGCCAGAAACCGCGCCAGAAATCGCCGTTGGGGCAATCGATAAAGAACAGCCGTGACTGCTCGTCGATCAGCAAGTTGCGCCATTTCAGATCGTTATGGGTAAAACGATTTTCGTGCATGGTTCGGGTATAGCCGGCCAGTTGCCGACTCACCCCGTCGACCCAGGCACGATTGGCCAGCCTTGGATCGTGACGCCTTGCCAATGCCGAGAGGTCTTCGGTGCCCGGCAGCTCGCGCGTGATCATCGCGCCACGGTCATAGGCTGCGCCACGTCGCTCCAGCCCCCAGGCCACGACTTCGGCAGTGGGGATGCCCCACTTGGCGAAGCGCTTGAGGTTCTGCCATTCGGACTTGACCCGCGGCTTACCCAAGTATCGCCGCAGCCCCTTGCCGGCCCCGGTGTAGCGCTTGACATAGTAATTCACGCCGCTGCGCTGTACCCGAATCACCTCGGACAGCGGGTCCCGCGTCAGACGCTCGCCCTCTAGGGCGAACACTGCATCAAGACTGCCGAAATCCTCTGCCAGCTCAGCGTAGGAAGGCTCCAGTACCCAACCCGACATCAGAGCGCGCCCCCGTACCGCAGCTTGCGCGCATAAAGCCGGTTGGCTTTGCCTTCGAGCCAGGTCAGCAGCGAAGCTTCTTCGGCCAGGATCCGCCGTAGCGGCTGCTGGAAATAGCCCTTGAGGAAGCGCAACTTGTCACGCCGGGTCAGACCGATGTCCAGTGCAGAGAAGTACAGCGCCGCCAGGTCCTTGTTGCGCCAACGAAGGGGGATGGCCGGGCGGATCTGCGCACGGTGCAGGTCAATCACAGAAAGTTTGAAATCCGTGGCGGTCACGGGCTTATCGGTGTGCAGCAGAAAGTGGCAGATGTAGCAGTCGCGATGGTTGACCCCGGCCCGATGCATCATGCCGGTCATGCGCGCCACTTCGGCGATCAGGGCTCGCTTGAGCTTCGGCTGTGGCGGCTGCTTGACCCAGTCCATGCTGAGATCTTCAAGACTGACGGTCGGCGCCAGTTCTTCGGTGACGATGAACGAATGCTGGTCGGCCGGGTTGCTGCCTTTCTCGCCATAGGCGACGGCGGTCATGGTCGGCACACCGACCTGCTGCAAGCGCTGGATGGCTTTCCATTCCTGTCCCGCACCCAGTACCGGCAACTTGGCGGTCAGCAGGTTCTTGAAGATCTCGCGCCAACCGATGCCACGGTGGATTTTCACGAAAAAGCCACGACCATCCACCTCCGTGCGCAAGGTGCGCCGGGCTTCCAGTTCGCGATAGACCTCGCCCTTGAGCGCCTCGACTTCGGCGAACGCATCGCGTCCGGCCCAAAGGCTCTTGAACGGTTCGGCCAGCATCAATTTCATTGTGCGTGCTCCGCCAATATCACATCGGCCGCGTGCTGCGGCATGCTGTAGAGGTCGGCCGTCTCGGCGAAGGCCAGACCGTTGCGGCTCCAGGCCGCGCGTGCGTCGGCGTCACCCAACATCCGCCCCAGGTACTCGGTGAGCTGCGCCTGTTCGAACGGCTCGTCCAGGACCAGACCACTGTCGGCCTCGGCGATGTAATGGGCGTAACCACACACCGCGCTGACCAGCACCGGCAAGCCGGCCACCAGCGCTTCAAGCAGTACGGTGCCGGTGTTCTCGTTGTACGCCGGGTGGATCAACAGGTCGGCGCCCAGCAGGAAACGCGGAATGTCGCTGCGGCCCTTGAGGAAGCGTACGTTGTCACCAAGCCCCAACGCGGCGCTCTGCAATTGGAATACTTTGGGGTCGTCCTGGCCGATTACAAACAGGCGGGTGCGTTTTTTAAGCTGCGAAGGTAGCGCGGCCAGGGCCTTGAGGCTGCGATCCACGCCCTTGGTCTTGAACCCGGAACCGATCTGCACCAGCAGCAGGTCATCATCGGCCAGGTCGAATTCGGCACGAAACGCGGCGCGAACCTCATCGGCGTCGGCGGGCCGGCGACGATCCTGGGCGATGCCCGGTGGCAGCAGGTGAAAGCGCTCCAGCGGCGTGTCGTAGTGCTTGATGAACAAAGGCTGTTGCACTTCGGAAATCATCAGTATTTCGGTCTTGGCATCCTTGGCGAATACCGCTCGCTCGTACTCGGAAAAGTGGCGGTAACGCCCCCAACGCCGGTACAGCGAATTGCGCAGGTTCTGCGCCTTGTCTTCAAAGCAGCCGTCAGCGGCGTAATACACGTCCAGGCCGGGCATTTTGTTGAAGCCGATCAAACGGTCGACCGGACGCTTGGCCAGGTCATTTTCCATCCACGCACTGAGTTTCTCATTGCGACGGTGGTTGAACAGCGCCTTGACCGGCGCCACCAGCACTTCGAAGCCCGGCGGGACGTCACCTTCCCAGATCAGCGTGTAGACGCGGATCTGGTGACCACGCCGCTGGCATTCCAGGGCGATGCGCATGAAGTCACGCTGCAGGCCGCCGAAAGGGAAGTATTTATAAAGGACAAAAGCCAATTGCATCAGCGCGGCTCCTCAGCCAATAACGTGCTCAAGTGGCTGGCAACACGCTCGGGATTCAGACGCGTGAAGCACAGAGGCTGCTCGCGTTTCAGGTCAAACCGACGGGCATCTTCGGCGGTCGGCGGATAAGTGCATTGTTTCTGCATGCAGGGCGCGCAAGGGAAATCACTGGCGAGGTGAATCTGCCCCTTGCCATAGGCACCGGTCAGCACCGGATTGGTGGGGCCGAGCAGTGAAATGGTCGGTACATCCAGGGCCGCGGCCAGATGGCCAAGGCCGGTGTCCACGGCCACACAGGCCTGTGCGCCGGCCAACACCTTGCCCATCCCACCCAGATTCAGCTTTGGCAATACCAGGGCGTTGCGCAGGCCATTGGCAATCCGCTCGGCCCGGGCTTTCTCCAGCGGGCTGCCCCATGGCAGCTTCACCACGACGCCGAACTGCCCCATGCGCTCAACAAGTTGACGCCAGTAGAGCTCAGGCCAGTGCTTGGATTCCCAAGTCGTGCCGTGCAGGAACACCACGTAAGGGTAACTGCGCGGCAATTCAACCAGGCGATCGACATTCAGGCCGTAGCTGCCCATGGTTTTGGGCAGGTCATAACCCAGTGCCACAGCAAACAACTGGCGCACGCGCTCTACCGCATGCTGACCGCGAGCCACGCCCAGGCGACGGGAATAGAAGCGCGCTGCAAGGGGTTCGCGGGCCGATTCTTTATCCAGGCCTGCCACCGGGGCCTTGACGTAGCGGGTCAGCCAGGCGCTTTTCAGCAGGCCTTGGGCGTCGATCACCAAATCGTACTTCTTGGCACGCACGCTTTGCTTGAAACGTCGCCACTCGCCGCTTTTGATGGTTTGCCAGAGGTTCTTGCGCCAGCGACGAATCGCCACCGGAATGACTGTATCCACCGCCGGATGCCAGGTAGGAATTTCGGCAAAGCCTTCTTCCACCACCCAGTCGAACCTGATGCCGGGAATCGCCCGCGCCGCGTCGGTCAGCGCTGGCAGGGTGTGAACCACATCCCCCAGCGAAGAGGTCTTGATCAGCAATACCCGCAAGTTACTGAACCTCCACCGGTGCGCCCTGCAAACGCCCCAGGGCATCGTTCACCGACGGCGGCATGAGCTGGCGCAGGCAGTTGTAATGACCGAAGCGACAGGTGCGGTCGAAGCACGGGCTGCATTCGATGCCCAGGCGTACGACCTCGACTTTTTCGGCCAGCGGCGGCGTAAAGCCCGGCGAAGTAGAACCGTACACGGCCACCAGTGGCCGGTTTAGGGCGGCGGCCACGTGCATCAGGCCGGAGTCGTTGGACACCACCGAATCGGCGCAGGACAACAGGTCGATGGCTTCGGCCAGGGAGGTATCGCCGCTGAGATTCACCGACTCCTCCCGCAGACCCGGGATCAGGCGCGAGCGGATGTCCTCGCCCACCGAATGATCGTTTTTCGAACCGAACAACCAGACCTGCCAGCCTTCGCGAATCTTCGTCTCGGCGACCTGGGCGTAATGCTCCGCCGGCCAGCGCTTGGACTCACCGAATTCGGCGCCTGGGCAGAGAGCCAGCACCGGGCGGTCCAGGCTCAGACCGAACTTGGCCAGCGCCGCTTCGCGGGTCACCGGGTCGATCGCAAGACTTGGGCGCGGATACGGCTTGGGCAACTCGGCACCTGGCTCGTAGGCCAGGGCCATGAAGCGCTCGATCATCAGCGGGTAGCGTTCTTTGTCCAGCGTGCGCACGTCATTGAGCAAGCCGTAGCGGAACTCGCCGCGCCAGCCGGTACGTTTGGGGATACTGGCGAAGAACGGCACCAGTGCCGATTTCAACGAATTGGGCAACAGGATCGCCTGGTCGTACTGACCGGCCAGGGACTTGCCGATGCGTCGACGGGTCGCCAGCTCCAGCACACCGTGGCCGAGCGGGAAGCTCAAGGCCTTGCGCACCTGGGGCATGCGCTCAAGAATCGGCCGACTCCACTCGGGGGCCAACACGTCGATTTCGCACTGTGGGTGGCGCTGCTTGAGGCACTGGAACAGTGTCTGCGCCATCACCATGTCACCGACCCAACTGGGCCCTACGATCAGAATATTCATGTGGCTTCCAAAAACGATGCGGGGAGGCCTACGCCTCCCCGCCTCGACAATCACTGTGGCTTAGGACGTTGCCTGCTGCCGTCACTCTACAACTGTGGGAGCGAGCCTGCTCGCGATGAGGCTCTCACATCCAATATCAATGTCGCCTGACACTCCGCTATCGCGAGCAGGCTCGCTCCCACAGGGAAATTCATCTACTTCAAGTATGGTGCAGCACCACAAATCCATTGTGAGAGCGAGCCTGCTCGCGATGAGGCCGGCACATCCAACATCAATGTCGCCTGACACTCCGCCTTCGCGAGCAAGCCCGCTCCCACATTTAAATCTTCAGCTCAGCCCCAGTTCTCGCCAGATTCGCAGCACCTGCCTGCGCTCATCCACAAACTGGTCGCCTGTAATCACCCCGGCGTCTTTCTGTAGAGCCTGGCGGTGGGCGGCTGAGCGGTAGGCTTTGTAGGCCTCGCGCAGCAGGGTAGCGTCTTCGACCGGCATCAGCCCGACGTCCTGCAACCCTTCCAGAATGCGGATGTTATCGGTGTAGCGCAGCAGCGACGGGTGCTCCTCGGACCACGCCAGGGCCGCGTATTGCACCATAAATTCAATGTCGACGATACCTCCGGCATCCTGCTTGAGGTCGAACGGCGCGGTGGCTTCGAAGGCATTCGCTGCGGTTCCGGCAGCGGTGACCTTGCTGCCGAGGTTATCGCGCATCTTGGCGCGCATCTCGCTGACTTCCTGGCGCAGCGTCGACAAATCACGCTTGCGCCCCAGCACCTGGGCACGAACCTTCTCGAACGCCTGACCCACGTCCTGACTGCCCACCAGCACCCGAGCCCGCACCAAAGCCTGATGCTCCCAAGTCCAGGCCTCGTTCTCCTGATAGCGTGCAAAAGCCCCGAGGGAGCTGACCAGCAACCCCGACGCCCCGGACGGCCGCAAGCGCATGTCCACTTCGTAGAGCTGTCCAGAGTTGGTCTGGGCCGTCAGCAAATGGATGATTCGCTGGCCGAGCCGGGTGAAAAACTGCGCGCCGTCGATGGGTTTCGGGCCATCGGTTTCCGCCTGCGGATCGCCATCGTGGATGAACACCAGATCCAGGTCGGAACCATGCCCCAATTCCAGACCGCCGACTTTCCCATAACCGACAATGATGAACCCCGGATCGCACAGGCTGCCGTCAGTGCGCAGCGGCACGCCATACTTGGCCACGGTCTGGCGCCAGGCCAGGGCCAGCACTTGTTCAAGAATTGCTTCGGCGAGCCAGGTCAGGTAATCGCTGACTTTCATCAACGGCAGGCTGCCGGCGATTTCCGAGGCGGCCACCCGCAAACGGTGCGCGAGCTTGAAATGCCGCAGGGCCTCCATCTGCTGCTCGAGATCATCCTCGGGGATGCGTGTCAGGCGTTCACGCAACTCCGCCGCCAGTTCCGGCGCCAGGGGGGGCTTGAAAAGTCGCCCCTCGTTGAGCAATTCATCGAGCAACAGGGGAAAGCGGGTGATCTGCTCGGCAATCCACGGGCTCGCCGCGCACAGTGTCAGCAGGCGTCGCAGGGCACCGGGATTTTCCGTCAGCAGCACCAGATAGGCCGATCGGCGCGCCACGGCTTCCACCAGCGGCAATACGCGCTCAAGCACCAGGTCCGGATTGGCATGCTCCACCGCCTGGGCCAACAGGCGTGGAATGAATGCATCCAGACGCTCACGCCCCAGACGCTGCATGGCGCGCAATTGCGCACTGCCGCGCAGGGCGGCCAGGGCTTTGAGCGCCTTGGGTGCATCGGCGAAGCCGCCCTCCTCCAGTTGACGACACGCCGCCCCTTCATCCTGGCTGTCTTCCCACAGCGGCAACCATTCGCCGCCCACCGTTACTTCGCTTTCACCGTCCTGCTCTTCATCCGGATCGGCGATGACCTGGCCGAAGTGCCAGGCTACGCGACCGCGCCAGTACATCAATTGCTCATGGAAGGCCGCCCAGTCGGCAAAACCCAGCATGAACGCAATGCGCGCCTGATCCTGCGGGGTGTCCGGCAGCATCTGGGTCTGGCGGTCGGCGATGGCCTGGATCGCGTGTTCGGTGTAACGCAAGAATTCATAACCCTGGCGCAGCTCATCGACCACCTTGGCCGGCAGATAACCCTGGCCTTCCAGGGTCGCCAGCACTTTCAACAACGGGCGCTGCTGCAAACTCAAGTCACGACCGCCATGGATCAACTGGAACGCCTGGGCAATGAACTCCACCTCGCGGATGCCGCCCGAACCCAGCTTGATGTTGTCGGCCATGCCCTTGCGCCGCACTTCCTGCTGGATCAACTGCTTCATGGTGCGCAGCGCTTCGATGGCGGAAAAATCCAGGTAACGGCGATAAACGAACGGACGCAGCATGTCGAGCAGTTGCGCGCCGGCCACCTGGTCACCCGCCACCACCCGCGCCTTGATCATCGCGTAGCGTTCCCAGTCACGGCCCTGATCCTGGTAATACTGCTCCAGCGCGTTGAAACTCAGCACCAGCGCTCCGGCCGAACCATAGGGGCGCAGACGCATGTCGACGCGGAATACGAAACCGTCGACGGTCATCGGGTCCAGGGCCTTGATCAGGCGCTGCCCCACACGAATGAAAAACTCCTGGTTATCCAGGGCCCGCTTGGCGCCAACGGTCTCGCCGCCCTCGGGGTAGGCGAAAATCAGATCGATGTCCGACGACAGGTTCAGCTCCACCGCGCCAAGCTTGCCCATGCCCAGGATAACCATGTGCTGCGGTTCACCACTGCGCCGCCCGGTAGGCGTACCGAATTGCTGACTGTGGCGCTGGTACAGCCATTGATAGGCCTGGTCGATGCAGGTATCGGCCATGTCGGAGAGATCGCGACAGGTCTGGACCAGGTCGGCCTGGCGGGTCAGGTCGCGCCAGATGATCCGCACCTGTTGGCGGCTGCGCTGGCGACGCAGGATGCGGCCCAGTTCGTCTTCGGTCTCGGCGGCCTGGACGGCTGCGCCAATCTGAGCGCACATTTCGCCGGGAGCCAGGTGGCGGTCCAGTTCGCCGCTGCGCACCAGTTCCAGCAACATCGAGGGGTCACGAACACTCTGCTCGATAAAAAAATCACTGGCGGCGGCGACACGGTTGAACTCGCTCCAGCGTTCGGGCGCCCAGGTGGACAGCCCGTGGTCGTCGTCCAGGGAAGCGACCGCCGTACGGAACGACTGCTCGGCACGACTGACCAATGACTGGAGAATTGCCGGAACTTCGGTAAGCGGGGGCAGGCTCATGGTCTATCCTTGATCGGCGCGGGGAAAGGCTGGATGTAGTGTTTTTTCAACTGCCACTACCTGATCGACTGTCGAACAAAGATGATAAATAGCTGAAAATCTGATTTTATTGGCAGCCGACATCAAGTTTTTACCTGTACGAGTTGGCTAACGACCAACAGTAACGATTATTCTCACAACGAAACGAGGGGCCACAAGCCGCTCATGTGTAGTTTTACTACTCGTCTATACATTCGAAAGGCTGAAACGGCCGACGATTTGTAGTAAAACTACACGCCGCCGAAACAACCTTCGGCAATCCAAGAATTTATACCGTCTGCCCACAAGGCCAGTCGCAAACTCAGGCAACCGATTCTGGTAGCCTTTCCGCCCTGGAGCAAGCCATGCAAGACCTCGATCCCGTCGAAACCCAGGAATGGCTGGACGCCCTGGAATCGGTTCTCGACAAAGAAGGCGAAGACCGTGCTCACTATCTGATGACCCGTATGGGCGAACTCGCAACCCGCAGCGGTTCGCAATTGCCTTACGCCATCACCACGCCATACCGCAACACAATCCCCGTTACCCACGAAGCACGCATGCCCGGCGACCTGTTCATGGAACGCCGCATTCGCTCGCTGGTACGCTGGAACGCGATGGCCATGGTGATGCGTACGAACCTGAAAGATTCTGACCTGGGCGGTCACATCTCCAGCTTCGCCTCCAGCGCAACCTTGTACGACATCGGCTTCAACTATTTCTTCCAGGCCCCGACCGACGAACACGGCGGCGACCTGATCTACTTCCAGGGCCACACCTCGCCAGGCGTTTACGCCCGTGCATTCATGGAAGGCCGCATCAGCGAAGAGCAGATGAACAACTTCCGCCAGGAAGTGGATGGTCAGGGCCTGTCGTCCTACCCGCACCCTTGGCTGATGCCTGATTTCTGGCAGTTCCCGACGGTATCCATGGGTCTGGGCCCGATCCAGGCCATCTACCAGGCGCGTTTCATGAAGTACCTGGAAGCCCGTGGCTTCATTCCCGAAGGCAAGCAGAAAGTCTGGTGCTTCCTGGGCGACGGCGAGTGCGACGAGCCGGAATCCCTGGGCGCGATCTCCCTGGCTGGCCGCGAGAAGCTGGACAACCTGATCTTCGTCATCAACTGCAACCTGCAGCGCCTCGACGGCCCGGTTCGCGGCAACGGCAAGATCATCCAGGAACTCGAAGGCGTGTTCCGTGGCGCCCAGTGGAATGTGACCAAAGTCATCTGGGGCCGTTTCTGGGACCCACTGCTGGCCAAGGACGTCGACGGCATCCTGCAGCGCCGCATGGACGAAGTCATCGACGGCGAATACCAGAACTATAAGGCCAAGGACGGCGCGTTCGTCCGTGAGCACTTCTTCAACACCCCTGAACTCAAGGCAATGGTTGCCGATCTGTCCGACGACGAGATCTGGAAGCTCAACCGTGGCGGCCACGACCCGTACAAGGTCTACGCGGCGTACCACGAAGCGGTCAACCACAAGGAACAACCGACCGTCATCCTGGCCAAGACCATCAAGGGTTATGGCACCGGTGCCGGCGAAGCGAAGAACACTGCGCACAACACCAAGAAAGTCGACGTCGACAGCCTGAAGTTGTTCCGCGACCGCTTCGACATCCCGGTCAAGGACGAGGAACTGGAAAACCTGCCGTTCTTCAAGCCGGAGCCCAACAGCGCCGAAGCCCGCTACCTGAGCGAACGTCGCACGGCACTGGGTGGTTTCGTGCCCCAGCGCCGCGCCCAGAGCTTCAGCGTGCCGACCCCATCGCTCGATACCCTCAAGGCCATCCTTGACGGCTCGGGCGACCGTGAGATTTCCACCACCATGGCCTTCGTGCGGATCCTCGCGCAATTGGTCAAGGACAAGGAAATCGGCCCGCGCATCGTTCCAATCATCCCGGACGAAGCCCGTACCTTCGGTATGGAAGGCATGTTCCGTCAGTTGGGCATCTACTCCTCCGTCGGCCAGCTCTACGAGCCAGTCGATAAAGACCAGGTGATGTTCTACAAGGAAGACAAGAAGGGCCAGATCCTCGAAGAAGGCATCAACGAAGCAGGCGCCATGAGCTCCTTCATCGCTGCCGGTACTTCGTACTCCAGCCATAACCAGCCGATGCTGCCGTTCTACATCTTCTATTCGATGTTCGGTTTCCAGCGTATCGGCGACCTGGCCTGGGCCGCTGGCGACAGCCGGACCCGTGGCTTCCTGATCGGCGGTACCGCCGGCCGGACCACGCTCAACGGCGAAGGCCTGCAACACGAAGACGGTCACAGCCACATCCTGGCTGCCACCATCCCGAACTGCCGCACCTTTGATCCAACCTACGGCTACGAGCTGGCGGTGATCATCCAGGACGGCATGAAGAAGATGACCGAAGAGCAACAGGACGTCTTCTACTACATCACCGTGATGAACGAATCCTACCAGCAGCCAGCCATGCCGGCCGGCGTCGAGGAAGGCATCATCAAGGGCATGTACCTGCTCGAAGAAGACACCCGCGAAGCGGCGCACCACGTCCAGCTGATGGGCTCCGGCACCATCCTGCGCGAAGTGCGTGAAGCTGCGAAGATCCTGCGTGAAGAGTTCAACGTCGGCGCTGACGTGTGGAGCGTTACCAGCTTCAACGAACTGCGTCGCGATGGCCTGGCCGTGGAGCGCAGCAACCGTCTGCACCCGGGCCAGAAGCCGAAACTGAGCTACGTCGAAGAATGCCTGAACGGCCGCAAAGGTCCGGTCATCGCCTCTACCGACTACATGAAACTGTTCGCCGAGCAGATCCGTCAGTGGGTTCCTTCCAAGGAATTCAAGGTGCTGGGCACCGACGGTTTCGGCCGTAGCGACAGCCGCAAGAAGCTGCGTCACTTCTTCGAAGTCGACCGTAAGTTCGTTGTGTTGGCAGCCCTGGAAGCCCTGGCTGACCGTGGCGATATCGAACCCAAGGTGGTGGCCGAGGCCATCGTCAAGTTCGGCATCGATCCGGAAAAACGCAACCCACTGGACTGCTGAGGAGAATTTCCGTGAGCGAACTCATTCGCGTACCTGACATCGGCAGCGGTGAAGGTGAAGTAATTGAACTGTTTGTGAAGGTCGGCGACCGTATCGAAGCCGAGCAGAGCATCCTGACGCTTGAATCGGACAAGGCCAGCATGGAAGTGCCTGCGCCGAAGGCCGGTATCGTCAAAAGCCTGAAAGTGAAGCTGGGCGATCGCCTGAAAGAAGGCGACGAACTGCTGGAGCTGGAAGTCGAGGGCGCCGCTGCCGCGCCTGAGGCGGCTCCTGCTGCCCCGGCGGCGGCTGAAAAGCCTGCCGCCGCACCGGTTGCCGAGGCGGCTCCCGCCCCTGCCGCCGCGCCTGCCGCTGCCACGGTCCAGGACATTCATGTGCCGGACATTGGCTCCTCGGGCAAGGCCAAGATCATCGAAGTGCTGGTCAAGGTCGGCGACACCGTCGAAGCCGACCAGTCGCTGATCACCCTGGAATCCGACAAAGCCAGCATGGAAATCCCGTCGCCGGCCGCCGGCGTGGTGGAAAGCGTCGAGATCAAGCTGGAAGACGAAGTGGGCACCGGCGACCTGATCCTGAAGCTGAAAGTGGCCGGTGCTGCGGCACCTGCTGCCCCAGCCCAGGCTGCTGCGCCTGCCGCCAAGGCCGAAGCCGCTCCAGCTCCGGCTGCCGCGCCTGCCGCCAAGGCCGAGACAGCTCCTGCTCCTGCTCCTGCTCCTGCCGCCACACCTGCACCCAGCGGTGCCAAGGTGCATGCCGGCCCTGCGGTGCGTCAGCTGGCCCGTGAATTTGGTGTCGAGCTGTCCGCCGTCAGCCCAAGCGGCCCACACGGCCGCGTGCTGAAAGAAGACGTGCAGACTTACGTCAAGGCCATGATGCAGAAGGCCAAGAACGCTCCGGCCGAAGGCGCCACGGGTGGTGCGGGCATCCCGCCGATCCCGGCAGTGGATTTCAGCCGCTTCGGCGAAACCGAAGAAGTGGCAATGACTCGCCTGATGCAAATCGGCGCGTCGAGTCTGCATCGCAGCTGGCTGAACATTCCGCACGTGACTCAGTTCGACCAGGCCGACATCACCGAACTGGAAGCTTTCCGCGTCGCGCAGAAAGCCGTGGCCGAGAAGGCTGGCGTCAAGCTGACCGTGCTGCCCCTGCTGCTCAAGGCCTGTGCGCACCTGCTCAAGGAATTGCCGGACTTCAACAGCTCGCTGGCCCCAAGCGGCAAGGCTGTCATTCGCAAGAAATACGTGCACATCGGGTTTGCCGTCGACACCCCGGAAGGCCTGCTGGTACCGGTCATCCGCAACGTCGACCAGAAGAGCCTGCTGCAACTGGCTGGCGAAGCCGCTGCCCTGGCCGAAAAAGCCCGGAGCAAAAAGCTCACCGCCGACGACATGCAGGGTGCCTGCTTCACCATTTCCAGCCTCGGCCACATTGGCGGTACCGGCTTCACGCCGATCGTCAACGCGCCGGAAGTGGCGATCCTGGGAGTCTCCAAAGCCACCATCCAGCCCGTCTGGGACGGTAAAGCCTTCCAGCCGAAACTGATGCTGCCACTGTCGCTGTCCTACGATCACCGTGTGATCAACGGCGCCGCCGCTGCACGCTTCACCAAGCGTCTGAGCGACCTGCTGGGCGACATCCGTACCATCTTGCTGTAACAACCGGGCGGCCCTCCCCACGGAGGGCCCTTCGGACCGCTGTTTTCCGAGCGCCACGCTCGTACCTCAACCCCGCCCGTTTGGCGGGGCTTTTTTTTGCCTGAAATAAAGTCGAACTTGCAGAGCAGCCCGTTCCAGGGCCCAACTTTCCTACTGCACTTCACCTAGATGACTACGTCATCTATTGGACGTTTCTCACAACACACGCCCCCTCTCCTATCAATATTTATCCCATGCATCGCTTTAGGATGAGTTCAGGGAAGCCATTAACTACTTACCTAAAAAAACTTTAACTTCGAATGGACTCGAATGATGTTCAAACCCACTGTTGGCCCTATTGTCGGCCACACGACACCTCATCACACGCGGATATTCCTGCGAGGGGATAACGATAAGAACAGCCTGGTATTCGCCGCCATCCGTTACCGGCGCCAGGGAGATTCAATCTGGTCGAAAGGACACTTTGTTCAGTTGCATGCTTACCGCGACATGTCCGATGTCATCGTATTGAAGAACCTTCAGGCCGATACCGTCTATGAATACCAAGCCGGCTGGTTCAGCCGCCTGAGCCCTACTCATACAATCGAAACCGTCCAGGAACTGCCGCTGCAATGGCCTCGGGATATTTATCAGATGCGCACGCCGTCCAGCAAAACCAGTGCGCCGCGCAGCTATATCGTGGGTTCCTGCCGCTACCTGCGGGTGACGGCCGGCGTCCCGTCCAGACCTGAACTGGGCGACCGGACTTTCGCTGGCATCAACCGTATCGTGGCCCAGGCCGACCCGCCGATCAGTGCTGTAGTGATGACCGGCGACCAGGTTTATCTAGACGATTTGAATATTGTCGCCCCGGACCGGAACCCAAAGGATATTCTTTTCAAATACCGCACCGCCTTTTCCCAGCCGCATATTAGAAAGTTGATGGCGGGAACACCGAGCTACATGATTCTCGACGATCATGAAATCAAAGATAATTGGCCTGCCAGCAAGAAAAAAGGCGACGAAAACTTTTATGCCAATGCCATGGATGCCTATGCGCTTTATCAAGCCAGCCATAGTCCGGCACATGAACTGTTAAGTGACGGAACATTAAGCAAACCATTGAGACAATGTTGGTATCAGTTCGCTCACGGCGATATCGAATGGTTCGTCACCGACAGTCGGACCCAGCGCAATCTGTCGGCGGATGATCGACGTATCCTGGATCAAGCGCAGGAACGATCGCTGATCAAATGGCTGGTCAACAGTCCGGCGCGGGTCAAGTTCATCGTGACCGGCGTGATGTTCTACCCGGACCGCAAGCTCAATACCTCGGACGCCTGGCAGGCCTTCCCGGAACAGCGTCTGCGCCTGCTGGAAACCGTTCGCCGCCATCGGATCAAGAACGTTATTTTCGTGTCCGGCGACGTCCATGGCTCTCTCACCAGTCGCCTGAGTCACAGCCAGGACCCTGACTTCGAGGTACATACCATCGTTTCCTCGCCGTTTTGCAACAGCAAACTGCTTCCTTATGCCAGCGCCGCGAGTTTTATTTTTGGTGATGCCATGGCTCGGACGCCCAGCGGGGACTATCGCTATGGGTTGAGCGGCAAGGTCATCAGCCAGGACAACTTCGCCCACCTGAAAGTCACGGCGCAGAGCGTTCAGGTCACGTTTCACGACCGTGATGGCAGCCTATTACAGACAGTAGATATCCCGCTGCGCTGACGGGTGGTATAACCACCCATGCCGTCTGATCGGCGGGCGACTGGAGAAATCCCTTCGTCGGCCGATAAAAGGTTTATAGCACTTGGCCTTCATCTCTCTTGTCAGCCAGTGCCGCAATGATGCAACCTTGCGGCAGTCCGTAATAACGAGGGCGTCAGCCCGGCGCGATCAGCATTTTCGAAGCGAGTTTCCCCATGAAAAGCCAACCCGATGCCGCCAGCCGTATGGCGGCCGAGGTAGTGACGCAGTTACCGGTGCCCTCGCGGCTCGGCATGCTGCGTTTCGAACGGCTGAATGAAGCAAGCTGGGCGCTGCTGTTCCTCGACCCCAACTGCGAGCGTTACTTCGGTCTGCCGGCCGTCGAGCTTTGCTCGCTGGTCAGTTCGCCCTACGCCAGCCTGATGGAGCCCGAAGCGCGCTATCAACTCCACGATGCGATCCAGCAGCAGTTGGCCCAGGCCCCGCATTACCTGATCCGCTACACGCTCCACACCGCCAAGGGCGCCATGAATATGCTGGAGATGGGCGAGCCCTATAAACAGCACAATCGCCATCTACTACGCGGCTACCTGCTGGCCGTGGACGATTTGCTGGCAAGCGAGCCGTCGATGCCGGCCCTGGACCTGGAAACTCAAAACTCGCGCCTGCAAATTGCCCTGGAACTGAACCAGCGCGCCCAGCAGGAGCAGCTGCAACACCTGGACCGGGTGCGCGCCCAGCAGGACCTGATCCTGCTACTGACCCGCCAGCGCTACAGCGCCAACAATTCCCTGCAGGAAGCCGCCGAGCTCATCACCCGCAGCGCCTGCGACATCTACCAGATTGATTGCGCCAGCATCTGGAACCTGGAAGATGGCCAGTTGGTGCCGATTTCGGCTTATAACCGCGCCTCCCAAGACTACTTTCTGCCGGACGTGATCAACGCCAACGAGTTTCCTGACTACATGGAGGCGCTGCAGACCTGCCGCGCCATCGACGCGCACAATGCGATGCGCGACCCGCGTACCCGGGAAATGGCCGCAAGCCTGCGCACCCGCGAAGTCAACGCCATGCTCGACGCCAGCGTTCGTATCGACGGCCAGGTGGTGGGCGTACTGTGCCTCGAGCAAATTGGCGTCACCCGCGCCTGGCAGTCCGACGAGATCGCCTTTGCCGGTGAACTGGCTGACCAGTTCGCCCAGGTCATCAACAACCACAACCGCCGGACCGCCACCAACGCCCTGCACTTGTTCCAGCGCGCCGTGGAGCAGAGCGCCAACGCGTTCCTGCTGGTCAATTGCGACGGCGTGGTGGAATACGTCAACCCCAGCTTCACCGCCATCACCCAATATTCCACCGAGGAAGTCCACGGCCAGCGCCTGTCGGAACTACCGGCCCTGGAAAACCTCAGCGAGCTGCTGTTCGATGCACCGTCGGCCCTGGCCCAGAGCAATAGCTGGCAAGGTGAATTCAAGAGCCGGCGCAAGAATCTGGAACCCTACTGGGGCCAATTGTCGATTTCCAAGGTCTATGGCGATAACCGTGAACTGACCCACTACATCGGCATTTACGAAGACATCACCCAGACCAAACTGGCCCAGCAGCGCATCGAGCGCCTGGCCTACACCGACAACCTGACCAACCTGGGCAACCGCCCGGCGTTCATCCGCAACCTCGATGAGCGCTTTGCCCGGGACAGCGATTCGCCCATCAGCCTGTTGCTGGTGGACATCGACAACTTCAAGCGCATCAATGACAGCCTCGGCCATCAGACCGGCGACAAGCTGCTGATCAGCCTGGCCCGCCGCTTGCGCAACAGCTTGAGCCCCAGCGGCAGCCTGGCACGGTTCGCCAGCAATGAATTCGCCGTACTGCTGGACGACACCGACCTGGAGGCCGGGCAGCAGATCGCCAGCCAGTTGCTGATGACGCTCGACAAGCCGATGTTCGTCGATAACCAACTGATCAGCGTGACCGGCTCCGTGGGCCTGGCCTGCGCGCCACTGCACGGCCGCGACCCTCAGACCCTGATGCGCAACGCCGGACTCGCCCTGCACAAGGCCAAAGCCAACGGCAAGCATCAGGTCCAGGTATTCACCGAGGCGCTGAACGCCGAGGCCAGCTACAAGCTGTTCGTGGAAAACAACCTGCGCCGCGCCTTGACCCAGAACGAGCTGGACGTGTTCTACCAGCCAAAACTGTGCCTGCGCAGCGGTCGCTTGCTGGGCATGGAGGCGCTGCTGCGCTGGAACCATCCCGAGAAGGGCATGATTCGCCCGGATCAGTTCATCAGCGTGGCCGAAGAAACGGGCCTGATCATCCCCATTGGCAAATGGATCGCCCGTCAGGCATGCCGCATGAGCAAGCAATTGACCGCCGCCGGCCTGGGCAACCTGCAAGTGGCGATCAACCTCTCGCCCAAGCAGTTCTCCGACCCGGACCTGGTCGCCTCGATCGCCAGCATCCTCAAGGAAGAACAACTGCCGGCCCGCCTGCTGGAACTGGAACTGACCGAAGGCCTACTGCTGGAGGCCACCGAAGACACCCACCTGCAGCTCGACCAACTCAAGCGCCTGGGCCTGACCCTGGCCATGGACGACTTCGGCACCGGTTACTCATCCCTGAGTTACCTGAAAAAATTCCCGATCGACATCATCAAGATCGATCGCAGCTTCATCCACGAGATCCCGGACAACCAGGACGACATGGAAATCACTTCCGCGGTGATCGCCATGGCCCACAACCTGAAACTCAAGGTGGTGGCCGAAGGTATCGAAACCGCACAGCAACTGGCGTTCCTGCGGCGCCACCGCTGCGACGTCGGCCAGGGCTACCTGTTCGACCGACCGATCCCCGGCGCGGAGCTGATCGAGAAGCTCAAGCGTTATCCGCGCGGCCCAATTGCCTGACAAGCGGTGTAACACTCGGGCACACTGACGGTCTCATTGCTTACATTCGCTCAACTCAATCTGACTGAGAGGACTGATGATGGTCTTGCGCTCGGAAATCCTGGTGAACAAAAACGTGCTCCCTACTCAAGAACAAGCTCTGCCTGGCCGCGAAACCCCAATGACCGTGCCGGAAAAACACTTCGTCCACGATGCGCCGCTGCTGGGTCCGTTTGCCATGGACGTGGATTTCGCGATCTTCGGTCTGGGCTGTTTCTGGGGCGCGGAACGCAAGTTCTGGCAGCGCGAAGGCGTGGTCAGTACAGCGGTGGGTTACGCCGGTGGCTTTACGCCGAACCCGACGTACGAAGAAGTCTGCTCGGGCCTTACCGGCCACAGCGAAGTGGTCCTGGTGGTCTACGAGCCAGAAAAAGTCAGCTACGAGCAGCTTCTGAAGATGTTCTGGGAGCTGCACAATCCGACCCAGGGCATGCGCCAGGGCAATGACATCGGCACCCAGTACCGCTCGGTGATCTATGCCACCAACCCAACCCAACTGGCTGCCGCCAAGCACAGCGCGCAAGTATTTCAGGCTGAATTGACCAAGGCCGGTAAAGGCGTCATTACCACCGAGATCGAAGAAGCCCCGACGTTCTTCTTCGCCGAGGCTTATCACCAGCAATATCTGGCGAAGAACCCTGAAGGTTATTGCGGAATTGGCGGTACGGGCGTGACTTGCCCGATCTGACTTTTTGCCGCTAAAAAGCTTCGCGAGCAAGCCCGCTCCCACATGGTTCTGAGTCTGACCAATGTGGGAGCGGGCTTGCTCGCGAAGGCGCCCTATCAGACGGTATCAATGCATCTGATCAGCTTTCAGCGATCAGCCAATCCATCTGCCAGCCGCCCTGGGTCTGCCCAAGCTTCTTCGACAACCAAGGCAGCAGCTCGCGCAATTCCTCCTCCAGCCCCCATGGCGGATTGGCAATCGCCAAGCCGGAGCCGTTCAGGCTATTGGGCGTGGCCAGCGGATGCACCAGCAATTCCACTCGCAACAATTTCGGCGCACCGGTGCCGGCCAGGTCCTGATAGAAACGGCGCAACAGCCGCTGGTCCTTCACCGGGTACCAGATTGCTGCCACTGTCTGGCGCATCCGGCCGATGGCCTCCTTGAGTGACGCCGCACAGCGTTGCATCTCGTCCAGCTGTTCAAAGGGCGGATCGATCAGCATCAGGCCGCGTTTTTCCGCCACCGGCAGCAGCGCCCGGGGCACATGCCAGCCTTCGCCCAAGTGCACCGCCACGCGACGATCGCCTTTCATGTTGTCCTTGAGCAGCACACCGTCTTCTGGATGTTTTTCGTTCAGAAGTACCCGATCCTGCGGACGGGTCAGGCGCCGCGCCAGTTCCGGTGACCCCGGGTAGTAACGCAACTGCCCGTCCGGGTTCATTTCGTGCAGCACTTTCATGTAGTCGGCGGTCAGCGCGGGCAGATCCTCCTGGCCCCACAACCGCGCGATGCCTTCAAGGTATTCGCCGGTACGATTGGCCTGGTCGCCCTGCAAGTCGTACAGCCCGATGCCCGCATGGGTATCGAGATAGGCGAAGGGCTGCTCCTTGCGCGACATCAAAGCGATGAGACGGGTCAAGGTCAGGTGTTTGAACACATCGGCGTGATTGCCGGCGTGGAAGGCGTGGCGATAATTCATGGCGGCTCCTGCGAAGGCCGAGGAGTTTACCTTGAAGCGCGCCCAACGTCAGGGGGTCGCAGCCGAGCGGACGGGCCGTGACCACACCCGGTGGTCATCTGCCCAATTCCTGCATCAAGTATTCTTGCAGGGGGGCTTTTGGCCCATGGACCATCCCTGGCTCCCCAAGAAAATGCCTGATCTTGCAGCGCAGGATGCTCTCGTCGGCCTGTTCGAACAGATACGGATGCTCTTCGCTCAACCACTTGAGCAAGTTATTGAGCAGGCAGTCCGTCGTATCCCCGGCCAGTTCCTGCAACAACAGCGCAGGCACTTCCCACCAGGGGAACGCCCGGGCCGGGCGCAGGGCATTTCCTGGGATCTCGAAAGACCGACCGTTGATCAGGCAACGGCTGATGGCGGGCAACAGCTGGCTGACCTCCACCGCATCCGATCGCAGGATCGGCTGGATAAAACGCCCATCCCAAAAGCGGAAAAAAACCGACTTGCCACCGGGCAGCAGAACCTGGGTGAGCCCACGCAGATGTTCGGCAAGGCTTTGCTGGCTGCAAGCGGTCACCGCCAGCCAGCCCCAATCAAGCGAGTCGGTCGTCGCGACCCAGTCAAGAAACTCGCTGTCCGGGTCGACAGCTCCGACATAGGGCATGACCGTTTCCCAGTCGGCGTAAGGCGTATCGGCCCAGATCGGGCTGGGCGCCACCGTCATCGAACGCCTCCAGGCCATCGGCGGCCCGGCGGTGCTGGCGCTGCTGAAAATGGCGTAGAGCTGCTCGGATGCCTGCAAGGGCTGTTGCTCAAGCCAGGCGCGGGGAGATTGACCGGTACTCATGGACGCTCCTGGACACCAGCCCGCCTGGGCATCACCGGCAATGGTTCGCAGACGCCTTCTTTGCAACGCTCACACTCCTCACAGAATGGCGCCTGGCCCTGCAGGCTGAAAACTTGCGCGAGGGAAAGTTGCGCGGCTGCGGCCGCGACAAGTGTTTCGGGACAGCCGGGTAAACCTGGCGCGGCACTCCTGGCCGTCATCGGTGCCCCACCCACCTGGATCGGCACGCTGCTGAAGATTCCCCCAGCCCCGATGTTGATCCAATGCCCACCGGCCTGAATGGTCGCGCTGACGCCGCCATCCAGCACCACTTGCTGCCCGGCGCTGACGTGAAATTGCTGGGTGGCATTGAGGGCCTGACTGGTTACCCGAATATGCCGCTCGCCGGCCACCACCAGATGATCATCCTGCCTGACCTCAACCTGGCGCTGACCATGGGTGATGCGCAACTCATCGGCCTTGAGCTCATGCCGCGCGGTGCCGGTGACGACGATGCTGCGTTCGTGATCAACCTGAACCCGCTGATCATGCAGCACATGCTGGGTCCAGTTGCGTTGAGCCCGCAGGTAAATCTCCTCGGCGCCCTGGCGATCCTCGATGCGCAATTCGTTATAACCGCCCCCGCCAGGGCTGCTCTGGCTGCGCAATATGCTGCGGGTTTTATCGGCCGGCAGGTCCAGGGGCACCGGGGTCGCGCCGTTCGGCAGGCAGCCCACGACCAATGGCTTGTCCACATCACCGTCGATGAAACCCACCAGCACCTCCATGCCGACCCGGGGAATCATCACGCTGCCATAGCGATCATGGGCCCAACCCGTGGCCACCCGTAGCCAGCAACTGGAGTGCTCGTCGCGCTGACCGTGGCGATCCCAGATCAGTTGCACCTTGACCCGTCCGTATTCGTCGCAATGGATCTCGCTGTCCAACGGCCCCGTCACCACCGCCGACTGATAACCGTGGGCGGCTGGCTTTTCGTGGGACAGGGGCGGACGAAAGAAAACATCCCACGGGATGGCGAGGAACGTATTGCTGTAGCCCTGGAACTCATCCGGACTGTCACCGACCGTTTCCTCCAGCACTTGTGGCTGGCGCCCATGGTGGGTGACTTGCGTGAGCAGCCAGAGATCGTTCCATTGCGCTCGAGGATGCCCGTTGATTTGGAGGAAGTGCCCACTGACGAGTGCGCATTGGTCGCTGCGCCCCTCGGCCAGACGGTGGTCGGCGCCATGGCGCTCCAGTGCGCGCCGGGTAAGGTGCCGGCCATGGTCGCGATCGGAAAACCGGCCGGGGTAGTGATACGCCTCCAGAGCCGGTTGCTGCTGACTGTCCAGACTGGTTTGCAACAGCAGACCGGGCTTTTGAAAATCGTAGTCACGCAGCGTCACCGCCGTGGTCCGGGTCTGCAGTCGCACAGCCAGGCGCTTGATCGCCGGCTCGCTGGCGGCCATGCCACTGCCGGGCAGATACAACGTCGCCTCGGGCAGGCGGGGAAACACCGTCTGGTCGTCACCGAACACCAACAGATGGCCGTCGCGGCTGTGCCGGAAGTGATAATGGATCCCGGCCTCGGCGCAGATCCGCCCGATGAAGGCCAGGTCGCTTTCACCAAACTGCACACAGTATTCGCGTTCGGGGTATTGCCCACCGAGGTTGAACTGGAACGCGTCACCCTGAATCCCGTGATCCGTCAGGATCAGGGTAATGATTGCCGGCACGCTCAGGTGCTGGAAAATCCGCTGGTTGATTCGGTGGCCCAGGTAAGCCAGGCGTGGTACCAGACTGACCTGGTAACGGGTCAAGCGCTTGCCCGAGTCGCCTTGGGCCGCGCTATAAACCTGGCCGTGTATGCCCCGCCCCTGATCATCAAAAGCCAGAAAGGCCTGACGATGCAGGAGGTCTTCCAGCGCCAGATCCGGCCGCTCACTGACCAGTTCCAGATCAAAGCAATAGGGTTGACTGATGGCTTCCTTGCCCCTGAACTCAAGCACCTTGAGTTCATTCGGCCCGCTGTCGAGTGCCAGGGTGAAACGCGGTTGGTTGGCAGGCGCGAACATCCGATGTGCCTCTGCTGAATAAAAGCGGGCGATTCTGCATGAGCACCAGGGAGAGTTGATCGGACCTCAGGAAAAACAGAATTGCCTTACATTCAAGGAGATTAAAGCCGCATTACCCGCTGCGTTTTCCGACAGACATTCCGCGCATGGTGGCGACCGAAGTCGCCGCAGGAAACAATCAGCAAATTCCTACAACCTGACGGCCTCAGGACCGCACTGGGCCGTGCTAACGTCCTTTCGTCGCAAAAAGCAAAGGACGCAACCCATGACGACTCGCTACGCAAAAATCGCAATGACCCTGGCTCTCGCCGCTTTCGCCTTGCTGACCGTGTTCAACAACATCACGGACTACCATTCCAACTTCAATTTCGTCCATCACGTGTTGAGTATGGACACCACCTTTCCCGACAATGCCGCGCGCTATCGCGCCATCGACCAGCCTTGGGCATGGCACGGCGCCTACTGGCTGATCATCCTCGGCGAAGCGCTCACCGCAGGCTTGCTGGGCTATGGCGCGCTCGAACTATGGCAGGCACGTAAAACCCCGAGCGTGGTTTTCGCTCAGGCCAAACGCTGCGCCATCATCGGTTTGACGGTGGGTTTCTTCGTCTGGTTCTTTGGCTTCATGGTCGTCGGCGGGGAATGGTTTCTGATGTGGCAATCAGAAATCTGGAATGGCCAGGACGCAGCCTTCAGGTTCTACATGGCGCTACTGGGCGTGCTGATATTTCTCAATCAGCCCGACACAGAGCTGGACTGATGCCCATAAAAAACGGCCCGTCTCCATGGGAGGACGGGCCGTTTCTCTATTCAGAAGCTTCGCGCGAGCCGTCAAGGCCTCGCTGGAGGCCTTACTGGTTCAGGCGGAAATCTTTCTCAGCCGCTTCGAAGCGCTGCAGCATACCGGCGGTAGGCGAGCCCATCTTGCTGACGAAGTAGATAGCCAGGCTGGCGAAGATGAAGCCTGGAATGATTTCGTACAGGCCCAGCAGCTCGAAGTGTTTCCAGACGATCACGGTGATCGCCCCCACCAGGATGCCTGCCAGCGCGCCGTTACGGGTCATGTTTTTCCAGATCACCGAGATCAGGACAACAGGACCGAAGGCAGCACCGAAACCGGCCCAAGCGTAGCTCACCAGACCCAGGACACGGTTCTCCGGGTTGGCAGCCAGGAAGATGGCAACCAATGCCACCAGCAACACCATGGCGCGACCGACCCAGACCAGCTCCAACTGGGAAGCATGCTTGCGCAGGAAAGCCTTGTAGAAGTCTTCGGTCAGGGCACTGGAGCACACCAGCAACTGGCAGCTCAGGGTGCTCATGACAGCTGCCAGGATCGCCGACAGCAGCACACCGGCCACCCATGGGTTGAACAGCAGCTTGGCCAGCTCGATGAACACACGCTCAGGGTTCTCGGTCACGGGGCCGGCCACTTCCGGGTGCGCCGAGAAGTAAGCGATACCGAAGAAGCCGACAGCCACGGTGCCGCCCAGGCAGAGAATCATCCAGGCCATCGAGATACGACGAGCCTTGGCGATGGACTTGACCGAGTCAGCAGCCATGAAACGCGCCAGGATGTGCGGCTGGCCGAAGTAGCCCAGGCCCCAACCCATCAGCGAGATCACGCCGATGAACGTGGTGTTTTTCAGCATGTCGAAAGCCGTAGGATCTTTCGCTTCGATGGCCAGGAACGTGGTGTCCACGCCGCCGGTCGCCAGCAGCACGATAATCGGCGTAAGGATCAGCGCGAAGATCATCAGGGTCGCTTGTACGGTGTCGGTCCAGCTCACGGCCAGGAAGCCACCAATGAAGGTGTAGGCAATGGTTGCCGCCGCACCGGCCCACAGCGCTGTCTCGTAGGACATGCCGAAGGTGCTTTCAAACAGACGGGCACCGGCCACGATGCCGGAAGCGCAGTAGATGGTGAAGAACACCAGGATCACCACCGCAGAGATGATCCGCAGCAGGCCGCTGGTATCTTCAAAACGGCTGGAGAAATAATCCGGCAGTGTCAGCGCATCACCGTTGTGCTCGGTCTGTACCCGCAGGCGACCGGCCACGAACAGCCAGTTCAGGTAGGCACCGATGATCAGGCCGATGGCGATCCAGCCTTCCGACAGGCCGGACATGTAGATAGCACCGGGCAAGCCCATCAACAGCCAGCCGCTCATGTCGGAGGCACCGGCGGACAATGCAGTCACGACGCTGCCCAGGCTGCGACCGCCCAGGATGTAATCGGAAAGGTTATTGGTGGAGCGATAAGCCATCAGGCCGATCAGGACCATTACAGCGATATAGATCACGAAAGTGATCAGGGTGGGATTACTAACACTCATGAGTTACGCCCTGGCTTTGTTTTTATGTAGCGGTGGCAGTAGGAAGCGTCGACAAGACAACCATAGACCTTGCTTGACGTTTCCAGGACCCGCGAATTTATGACTGATGTTTCCCCAGGAAAGCCATCAGCCGATGCCCCTCGGCTTCGAGCCGGTTGCACCTTGGCGACGAATGCTATTCAACAAATGAAATAAGGTGCAACCAGTTTCGCTCGATTCAGTTGCACCCAGTCGGTTTTTTCGCCAAATGACCGTTTTTTGCTCCCTTTTAGTGCGGTATCAACCTTTGGCTAGAAGCCAATGCACTAAGCAGAAGCACCGCTCAAGCCGCGAATTTTGCTTTCCTGATGAGCTGCTTATTTTTTCGACGAAAAAAGGTTGCACCCGGTTGCACCTCGGCCAGCTCGCAGCTAATCTTGCCGCCAGCTGATGCCACGCAATACGTGGTAAACATGAGGATAAAAATATGGCTACCACCACCCTTGGGGTCAAACTCGATGACCCAACCCGCGAACGCCTCAAGGCGGCCGCAACCTCGATTGATCGCACGCCCCACTGGCTGATCAAGCAGGCAATTTTCAATTACCTGGAAAAACTCGAGGGTGGTGCAACCCTGACCGAACTGAACGGTTCGACCCGCGCCGACAACGATGAAGCCGGCGACGTCCAGGTCGACCACGCGCACCAGTGCTTCCTGGAGTTTGCCGAAAGCATTTTGCCGCAATCGGTCCTGCGCGCCTCTATCACCGCCGCTTACCGTCGTCCGGAGCCGGAAGTGGTGCCGATGCTGATCGAGCAGGCGCGCCTGCCGGCCGACATGGCCGAAGCCACCAACAAACTGGCCTCCTCGATTGCTGAAAAACTGCGCAACCAGAAGAGTGCCGGCGGCCGTGCCGGTATTGTTCAGGGCCTGCTGCAGGAGTTTTCCCTGTCGTCCCAGGAAGGCGTGGCGCTGATGTGTCTGGCCGAGGCGCTGCTGCGTATCCCGGACAAAGGTACTCGCGATGCGTTGATCCGCGACAAGATCAGCACCGGTAACTGGCACCCACACTTGGGCAACAGCCCATCGCTGTTCGTCAACGCCGCCACTTGGGGCCTGCTGCTGACCGGCAAACTGGTCGCCACCCATAATGAAGCGGGCCTGACTTCCTCTCTGAGCCGCATCATTGGCAAGAGTGGCGAGCCGATGATCCGCAAGGGCGTCGACATGGCCATGCGCCTGATGGGCGAGCAGTTCGTCACCGGTGAAACCATCGCCGAAGCCCTGGCCAACGCCAACAAATTCGAGACCAAGGGTTTCCGCTATTCCTACGACATGCTGGGTGAAGCCGCACTCACCGAACATGACGCCCAGAAGTACCTGGCCTCGTACGAACAAGCCATCCACTCGATCGGCAAGGCGTCCCACGGCCGCGGGATTTATGAAGGTCCGGGCATTTCCATCAAGCTCTCGGCCCTGCACCCCCGCTACAGCCGCGCCCAGTACGAGCGCGTCATGGAAGAGCTGTACCCGCGCCTGCTATCGCTGACCCTGCTGGCCAAGCAATACGACATCGGCCTGAACATCGACGCCGAAGAAGCCGACCGCCTCGAACTGTCCCTGGACCTGCTGGAACGCCTGTGCTTCGAACCACAGCTGACCGGCTGGAACGGCATTGGCTTCGTGATCCAGGCGTACCAGAAGCGTTGCCCGTACGTGATCGACTACGTCATCGATCTGGCCCGCCGCAGCCGTCACCGCCTGATGATCCGCCTGGTGAAAGGCGCCTACTGGGACAGCGAGATCAAACGCGCCCAGGTCGAAGGCCTGGAAGGCTATCCGGTCTACACCCGCAAGGTGTACACCGACGTTTCCTACATCGCCTGCGCCCGCAAACTGCTGTCGGTGCCGGAAGCCATCTACCCGCAATTCGCCACGCACAACGCCCATACCCTGTCGGCCATCTACCACATCGCCGGTCAGAACTATTACCCGGGCCAGTATGAGTTCCAGTGCCTGCACGGCATGGGTGAACCGCTGTACGAGCAGGTTGTAGGCAAAGTCTCCGAAGGCAAGTTGAACCGTCCGTGCCGCGTGTACGCTCCGGTCGGCACCCACGAGACACTGCTGGCTTATCTGGTTCGTCGCCTGTTGGAAAACGGTGCCAACACCTCGTTCGTCAACCGCATCGCCGACCAGTCCATTTCCATTCAGGAGCTGGTGGCCGATCCGGTTGCCAGCATCGAGCAGATGGCAACCCTGGAAGGCGGCTTCGGCCTGCCGCACCCGCGCATCCCGCTACCGCGTGACCTGTATGGCAGCGAACGCGCCAACTCCAGCGGCATCGACCTGGCCAACGAACATCGCCTGGCCTCGCTGTCCTGCGCCCTGCTGGCCACCGCCCATAACAACTGGAAAGCCGCGCCGATGCTCGGTTGCGCAGCCAGCGAGGAAACACCGGCACCGGTGCTGAACCCGTCCGATCACCGTGACGTGGTCGGCCATGTGCAGGAAGCCACGGTCGCTGACGTCGACAACGCCATCCAGTGCGCCCTCAACGCGGCGCCGATCTGGCAGGCCACGCCACCGGCCGAGCGCGCTGCGATCCTGGAGCGCGCCGCCGACCTGATGGAAGGCGAGATCCAGCCGTTGATGGGCCTGCTGGCCCGCGAAGCCGGCAAGACCTTCGCCAACGCCATCGCCGAAGTGCGTGAAGCCGTGGACTTCCTGCGTTACTACGCAGTGCAGGCCCGCAACGACTTCACCAACGATGCCCACCGCCCACTGGGCCCGGTGGTCTGCATCAGCCCGTGGAACTTCCCGCTGGCGATTTTCAGCGGACAAGTGGCCGCCGCCCTGGCCGCCGGTAACCCGGTACTGGCCAAGCCTGCCGAGCAGACGCCGTTGGTGGCTGCCCAGGCCGTGCGTCTGATGCTCGAAGCCGGTATTCCGGAAGGCGTGCTGCAACTGCTGCCGGGCCGTGGCGAAACCGTCGGTGCCCGCCTGGTGGGTGATGATCGGGTCAAAGGCGTGATGTTCACCGGTTCCACCGAAGTCGCTCGTCTGTTGCAGCGCAACATCGCCGGGCGCCTGGACAACCAGGGGCGTCCGATCCCGCTGATCGCCGAAACCGGTGGCCAGAACGCGATGATCGTCGACTCCTCGGCCCTGACCGAACAAGTGGTCATCGACGTGGTGTCTTCGGCATTCGACAGTGCCGGCCAGCGTTGCTCCGCTTTGCGGGTCCTGTGCTTGCAGGAAGACTCGGCCGACCGCGTCATCGAAATGCTCAAGGGTGCCATGGCTGAATCGCGTCTCGGCAACCCGGAGCGTCTGTCGGTAGACATCGGCCCGGTGATCGATGCTGAAGCCAAGGCCGGTATCGAGAAACACATCCAGGCCATGCGCGACAAAGGTCGCACCGTGTACCAGATGGCAATCGCCGACAGCGCCGAGTGCAAACGCGGCACGTTTGTGATGCCGACCCTGATCGAGCTGGAAAGCTTCGACGAGCTGCAGCGTGAGATCTTTGGTCCGGTGCTGCACGTAGTGCGCTACAAGCGCAAGGAACTGGATCAACTGATCAACCAGATCAATGCCTCCGGTTATGGCCTGACCCTGGGCGTACATACTCGCATCGACGAGACCATCGCCAAGGTGATCGATAACGTCCATGCCGGTAACGTCTATGTGAACCGCAACATCGTGGGTGCCGTGGTCGGCGTGCAACCGTTCGGTGGCGAAGGCCTGTCGGGCACCGGTCCCAAGGCCGGTGGTCCGCTGTACCTGTACCGCCTGCTGTCGACACGGCCTACCGATGCGATTCAGCAGTCGTTCGTCCGTGACGACGCCCTAAACGCGCCAGACCTGCGCTTGCGTGACGCCATGAGCAAGCCGCTGACCGCCCTGCAAGCCTGGGCAGACAGCCAGAAACTCGCCGAATTGAGCGCCCTGTGCGTACAGTTCGCGGCTCAGTCGCAAAGCGGTATCACCCGCCAACTGACCGGCCCGACCGGCGAACGCAACAGCTACGCCATTCTGCCCCGCGAGCACGTGCTGTGCCTAGCGGACGTAGAGGGCGATCTGCTGACGCAACTGGCCGCGGTGCTGGCGGTAGGCGGCTCGGCTGTTTGGCCGGAAACCGACACCAGCAAAGCTCTGTTCGCACGCTTGCCGAAAGAAATTCAAGCGCGCATCCAGCGGGTTTCCGACTGGGCCAAGGACGAAGTGGCTTACGACGCCGTCCTGCATCATGGCGACTCGGATCAACTGCGCAGCGTTTGCCAGCAAGTGGCCAAGCGTGCCGGCGCCATTGTCGGAGTCCAGGGCTTGTCCCAGGGCGAAACCAACATCGCACTGGAGCGCCTGGTGATCGAACGTGCGTTGAGCGTCAACACCGCTGCGGCGGGTGGCAACGCCAGCCTGATGACCATCGGCTAAACCGCTGTAGACCAGGCATCTGCAATGGGTGCCTGGTCATCGAAATCCCTGTGGGAGCGAGCCTGCTCGCGATAGCGGTGGATCAGTCGACAACATTCCTGACTGACCCACCGCTATCGCGAGCAGGCTCGCTCCCACATTTTGATTAGCGTCGCCCTCTCTCCTCCATCACCCAAATCAATCATCCTGTTCAGCCTCTATTGCCACGCCTAGACTCGGCCCATTCCAAAAAAAGGTAAGCCGCCATGTCCGAGACGTTGCTCAGTTCCCGAAATCTGGCTTTCGAGCTGTATGAAGTCCTTGATGCCGAGGGCTTGACCCAGCGCGAGCGGTTCGCCGAGCACAATCGCGAAACCTTCGACGCGGCCATCGGCACCGCCCGCAGCATCGCCGAAAAATATTTCGCACCGCATAACCGCAAGAACGATGAAAACGAGCCGCGCTACGAGGACGGTCAGGCGATCCTGATTCCGGAAGTAAAGCCGGCGGTGGATGCCTTCCTGGAGGCCGGTTTTCTCAACGCTGCACGCAGTTTCGACGCCGGCGGCATGCAATTGCCGACGCTGCTGTCCCAAGCCTGCTTCGCGCACTTTCAGTCGGCCAACGCCGCTTCGACCTCTTACCCGTTCCTGACCATGGGCGCGGCGAACCTGATCGAAAGCTTCGGCAGCGAGGAGCAGAAACAACGTTTCCTGCAACCGATGATCGATGGTCGCTTCTTCGGCACCATGGCCCTGACCGAACCCCACGCCGGATCTTCGCTATCGGATATTCGTACCCGTGCGGAGCCGGCATCCGACGGCACTTATCGGCTCAAGGGCAACAAGATCTTCATCTCCGGCGGCGATCATCCGCTGTCGGAAAACATCGTGCACATGGTCCTGGCGAAACTGCCGGACGCGCCACCCGGCGTTAAGGGCATCTCGCTGTTTATCGTGCCCAAGTTCCTGGTCAACGACGACGGCAGCCTCGGCCAGCGTAACGACGTGCTGCTGGCCGGGCTGTTCCACAAGATGGGCTGGCGCGGCACCACCTCCACGGCGCTGAACTTCGGCGACAACGGCGAATGCGTCGGTTACTTGGTAGGAAAACCGCACCACGGCCTGAGCTACATGTTCCAGATGATGAACGAAGCGCGGATCGGCGTTGGCATGGGTGCGGTCATGCTGGGTTACGCCGGCTACCTGTATTCCCTTGAATACGCCCGCGAACGTCCGCAGGGCCGGGTGCCCGACAGCAAGGACCCCACCACCGCTCCCGTGGCGATCATCCAGCACGCCGATGTACGTCGCATGCTGCTGACCCAGAAGGCCTACGTTGAAGGCGCATTTGACTTGGGCCTGTACGCCGCACGCCTGTTCGACGACACCACCACCCTTGAAAGCGAAGCCGAGCGCAGACGCGCCCATGAGTTGCTGGATCTGCTGACCCCCATCGTCAAATCCTGGCCATCGGAGTTTTGCCTGAAAGCCAACGAACTGGCGATCCAGATTCTGGGGGGCCACGGCTATACCCGCGAATACCCGGTCGAACAGTATTACCGCGACAACCGCTTGAACCCGATTCACGAAGGCACCCACGGCATCCAGTCCCTGGACCTGCTGGGACGTAAACTGGCGCAAAACGGCGGTGCAGGGCTCAAGCAACTGATCCGCCTGGTGGCCGACACCAGCGAACGCGCCCAGGCGTACGAATCATTGGCGGCGTTGCGTCAGCCGCTGGAAGCCCTGGTGGCGCGCCTGCAAACGGTGACCCTGGGCCTGCTGACGGACCTGGCCCAAGGCAAGGTCAACAGCAGCCTCGCCAACTCGGCGCTGTATCTCAAGGTGTTTGGGCACATGGTGATTGGCTGGCGCTGGCTGGAGCAGGCGATTCGGGCCGAGGAAGGCCTGGCCAAGGGGAACGCAGCGGACACCGACTTCTATAAAGGCAAGCTGCAAGCAGCGCGGTATTTCCTGACCTGGGAAGTCCCAGGTTGTCAGCATGAGCTGGCGCTGCTTGAGGCGCGGGATGATACCTGCCTTGGGATGCGGGATGAGTGGTTCTGATCCAGTTCTTGCGGCGCGGCTGAAATCCAATCGCGAGCAGGCTCGCTCCCACAGTGGATCGGCGGTGAACACGGATATTGCGTTCACTCAGCCCCATGTGGGAGCGAGCCTGCTCGCGATGACTTAAGTACAGACAACGACGCTTTGTAAGCCAAGTTGCGACTTCAAGCCTGCTGAATCGTCTTGGAAATGACCTCGACCGTGGCGCTGACTTGCTCTTGGTAACGGTCGAGTTCCGCTTGATGTTGCTTCTGCATTTCCATCTGCTGCGAGCACAGGTTCATGGCCGCCAGCACCAGCAGACGATCACCGATCAGCGTCGGGTATTTCCTTTTGGTGTCGGCCAGAGCGGCCTTGAGCATCGAAGCGGCGTCCAGCAGGGCCTGTTCCTGCCCGGCCGGCGCCTTGATTGAATAGTCCTCTCCCAGGATCGAGACGACTGTCACCCCGTCGGCGCCATGCTTCATGCGCTGACAGGACCGGCGCTGGCGCGCTCGATCAGGGCCTGGATGCGCGCGGCGGTGGTGCCGTGCAACTCTTCCTGTTCCATCAGGTTCAGTTGCAGGCTTTCATTTTCATCCTTGGCCTTGGCCAGTTCCGCGTTCAGGGTCTCATTCAGGCCGGCCAGTTGACGGTTCTGTTGCACCAGGTCATTGACCAGTTGTTCCAGTTGGCTGAGGGATGTTTCCAACATATTGATTTCCAGGCTTTTTCAAGGGGGCGCGTACGATAAAGAAAAGTCACCGTCAATGCCACGACTTGGGGCGGCGGTGCTTCGCTGGCGAGCTGTAAAGACTGTGAATGGAAGATCTGGTTCCCGCCCTTCGTCGCGCAGCAGGCGCTGCCCTGCGACAAAAGCACGCAGCGACTCAAGACTTTAGTCGTATGACCGATAAGTCAGGGAACACCTGTCACCCCCCCCGCACGGACGCGCCCCCTTCCGGTACTTTCCATGTCCCTACGTAATATGAATATCGCGCCGCGGGCGTTCCTGGGGTTTGCCTTGATCGGCGCCCTGATGCTGGCCCTCGGGGTGTTCGCCCTGAGCCAGATGAGCAAAATCCGTGCATCCGGCGAAAGCCTCGTCCAGAACAGCGTGCCCAGCATCAAGGCCCTGGATGAATTCACCTCGCTGACCCTGCGTCTGCGCGTGCTGTCCTATCGCTTGCTGGTCAACCGCGAACCGGACGTCCAGCAGAAAACCTTCAGCTTGTTCGAGCAACGCAACCAGCAGATCCAGACGGCTCAAAGCGCCTACGAAAAACTCATCAGCTCCCCGCAAGAGCGGGCCGCCTACGATCAATACGTTCAATTGCTGGGCCAATACCGCCAGCTCGAAGAGCGGATGAAAACGTTGTCGCGCAACAATCAGCTCGATGAACTGCGTGCATTGCTCAACACTGAACTGCTGAGCAACTCAGACGCCATCAACGCGGCGATCGCCCGCTTGGTGGACATCAACAACCAGCAAGCCGAGGCCCTCAATCAGGGTGCGACCCAACAATATTCAACGGCCTTCAATTGGGTAGTCACGCTGCTGGTCATCGCCACCGGCCTGACCCTGCTGTTTGCCTGGCTGCTGACCAACAGCATTACCCGTCCGATCGGCAGCGCCCTGGACGCCGCCGAAGAAATCGCCAAGGGCAACCTGACCCGACCGATTACCGTGGATGGCAACGATGAAGCCGGTCGCCTGCTGCGGGCGATGTCGACCATGCAGGACAAACTGCGCGACACCCTGCAACGGATCTCCGGCTCGGCCACCCAACTGGCTTCCGCCGCCGAAGAGCTCAACAGCGTCACCGACGAAAGCGCCCGTGGCCTGACCCAGCAGAACAATGAAATCGAACAGGCCGCCACCGCAGTCAACGAGATGACCAGCGCCGTCGAAGAAGTGGCGCGCAACGCGGTCAGCACCTCCGAAGCCTCGAAAGACGCCACCGCCTCTGCCGGTGACGGTCGCGACCTGGTACAGGAAACTGTCAGCGCCATCGAGCGCATGAGCGCCGATGTGCAAAGCACCGCGACGTTGATCGGCGACCTGGCCAATGAGTCCCGCGACATCGGCAAAGTGCTGGACGTGATTCGCGGCCTGGCTGACCAGACCAACCTGCTGGCCTTGAACGCCGCCATCGAAGCGGCCCGTGCCGGTGAGGCCGGTCGTGGTTTCGCCGTGGTGGCCGACGAAGTACGCGCCCTGGCCCATCGCACCCAGCAGTCGACCAGCGAGATCGAACGCATGATCGGCAGCATCCAGAGCGGCACCGAACACGCCGTGGATTCGATGCGCAACAGCACCGAACGTGCCGAGTCGACACTGAACATCGCCCGTGGTGCCGGCCTGTCCCTGGACACCATCAACACCGCCATCGTCGAAATCAACGAACGCAACCTGGTGATCGCCAGCGCCGCCGAGGAACAGGCCCAAGTGGCCCGTGAAGTGGACCGCAATCTGGTGAACATCCGCGACCTGTCGGTGCAATCGGCTACTGGCGCCAACCAGACCAGCGCCGCCAGCGCAGAACTGTCGCGCCTGGCCGTGGACTTGAACAGCATGGTTGGGCGGTTCAGCCTTTAACCCGCGTAACGGTTGATCGTCCACAGACCGTGCGCGATCAACCCTCCAGCTTTTGTGGCGAGGGAGCTTGCTCCCGCTGGGCTGCGAAGCGGCCCCATAACCTCAAAAGCGACGACTGCTTCGCAGCCGAACGGGAGCAAGCTCCCTCGCCACGGTATTGCTGCCGCGCTTGTACCCCACAATCCGCCAACCTTTTTTGACAGCATCACATTTCAACAGGTTAGAATCGCTGGCACGCAGACTGCATGGTCAGTTTGCGCCCGCCCCCCACGCTTGCTCGGAGTACTGCCTTTGACTGCGACGACCATCAACAGCCTGTTCTTGATCGGCGCGTTGCTGGTAGGTGCGAGCATTCTGGTCAGTTCTCTTTCGTCCCGCCTGGGCATCCCGATTCTGGTGATCATCCTGGCCGTGGGCATGGTTGCCGGTGTCGACGGCGCCGGGATTCTGTTCGATAACTACGCCACGGCCTATCTGGTCGGCAACCTCGCGCTGGCGGTCATTCTGCTGGACGGCGGCTTGCGCACGCGGGTGTCGAGCTTTCGCGTGGCGTTGTGGCCAGCATTGTCGCTGGCCACCGTTGGCGTCCTGATCACCACCGGGCTGACCGGCCTGGCGGCGGCGTGGCTGTTCAATCTGAACCTGATGCAAGGTCTGCTGATTGGCGCCATCGTCGGCTCGACCGATGCCGCGGCGGTGTTTTCGCTGTTGGGCGGCAAGGGCCTGAACGAGCGGGTCAGCGCGACGCTGGAGATCGAGTCCGGTAGCAACGACCCCATGGCAGTGTTCCTGACCGTAACCCTGATCGGCATGCTCGCCAGCGGTGAAACCGGTCTGCATTGGAACCTGCTGGGGCACTTGTTGCGTGAATTCGGCATCGGCGGGGTGATCGGCCTGGGTGGTGGCTGGCTGATGCTGCAACTGGTCAACCGCATCAACCTGGCCAACGGGCTCTACCCGATCCTCGTCATCAGCGGCGGCCTGGCGGTGTTCGCTCTGACCAATGCCCTGCACGGCAGCGGCTTCCTCGCGGTTTACCTGTGCGGCCTGGTGATCGGCAACCGCCCGGTGCGCAGCCGTCATGGCATCCTGCACATGCTCGATGGCATGGCCTGGCTGGCGCAGATCGGCATGTTCCTGGTGCTGGGGCTGCTGGTCACGCCCCATGACCTGTTGCCGATCGCCCTGCCGGCCCTGGGCCTGGCCTTGTGGATGATCTTGATCGCACGTCCGCTGTCGGTGATGGTGGGGCTGTTGCCGTTCAAGGCTTTCCATGGCCGCGAGAAAGTATTCATTTCCTGGGTCGGCCTACGCGGCGCGGTGCCAATCATCCTGGCAGTGTTCCCGTTGATGGCCGGCCTGCCCAACGCCCAGCTCTACTTCAACCTGGCGTTCTTTATCGTGCTGGTGTCGTTGCTGGTGCAGGGTACGAGCCTGCCGTGGGTCGCCAAACTGTTGCACGTTACCGTCCCGCCAGAACCCCTGCCGATCTCCCGGGCAGCGCTGGAGGTCCACGTCACCAGCGAGTGGGAACTGTTCATCTATCGCCTCGGCGCGGAGAAATGGTGCATCGGCTCGCCCCTGCGGGATCTGAAAATGCCCGACGGTACACGGATCGCGGCACTGTTTCGTGGCCAGCAACTGCTCCATCCGTCGGGTAGTACGGTGCTGGAAGTCGGTGATTTGTTGTGTGTGATCGGCCATGAACACGATTTGCCGGCCCTTGGAAAACTGTTCAGCCAGGCACCGCAAAGGGGCTTGGATCTGCGCTTCTTCGGCGACTTCGTACTCGAAGGAGACGCCCAGCTGGCCGCGGTTGCGGCCCTGTACGGGCTGAAGCTGGACGGCATCGATCCGGACATGTCCCTGGGCCGTTTCATCGCCCAGAAAGTCGGTGGCGCGCCAGTAGTCGGTGACCAGGTGGATTGGAACAACACCCTTTGGACCGTTGCGGTCATGGACGGGAACAAGATCGGCAAAGTGGGCGTCAGATTCCCCGAAGGAAGTCGCCCGGGTCCCGGCTTGTTCCTCTAAACTGCTCCCACTTTCACTTGCTCGACCGGTCTCTATGCCTACCCTGCGCTCCTTTTTAACCATTGCCCTGCTGGGCCTGAGTCTTTCCGTCTGCCCACTGCAAGCCGCCGAACCGCTCACCAGCGCTTCGGTCCAGGCCAGCCTGGACAAAATCGCTGACCGCAAACTGCCGGAAGCCGAGCAGAAGGCCTTGCAGGAGACCCTGCAAAAGACCCTGGCACAGCTCACCAGCAAGGCCGAATACGAGCAGAAGCTGGTCGATCTCAAACAGCAGCTGGCCAGTGCCCCCAAGCAAAACATTGAAAACCAGCGCGAGCTGGCCCGGCTCAAGAGCACCCCCGTGGTGCCGGTGGCACAGCGTTACGCCAACCTGCCGGTGCCCCAGCTCGAACAGATGCTGACGGACCGTTCCACCCAGCAGAGTGACCTGCAAAAAGCCCTGGCCGATGCCAACAGCCTGATCATCACCGCCCAGACCCGCCCCGAGCGCGCCCAGGCCGAAATCGCCAGCAGCCAGACCCGCATCCAGCAGATCAACACCATCCTCAAGACGGGCAAGGATGCCGGTAAAACCCTGAACGGCGAACAGCGCGACCAGCTCAACGCCGAACTGGCCGCACTCAATGCCCTGATTCCGCTGCGGCGCCAGGAACTGGCCGGCAACAGCCAGTTGCAAGACCTGGGCAACAGTCAGCACGACTTGCTGACGGAAAAGATCGACCGCATGGAGCAGGAAATCCAGGACCTGCAGACGCTGATCAACCAGAAGCGACTGGCCCAGTCCCAGGAAACGGTGACCCAGCAATCCATCGAAGCCCAGAAGGCCGGCGGCAGCAGCCTGCTGGCGACCGAAAGCACGGCCAACCTGAAACTTTCCGACTATCTGCTCAAAAGCACCGACCGCCTCAATGAGGTCACCCAGCAGAACCTGCAGACCAAGCAACTGCTGGACAGCGTTACCCAGACCGACGCGGCCCTGGACGAGCAGATCAGCGTACTCAAGGGCAGCCTGCTGCTGTCCAAGATTCTCTACAAACAGCGCCAAACCCTGCCGCGCCTGGAACTGGACAAGAATCTGGCGGACCAGATTGCCGACATCCGCCTGTACCAGTTCGAAGTCAGTCAACAACGCGAACTGCTGAACAACCCAAGCGCCTATGTCGACAATCTGCTGGCCTCGCAGCCTGCCGAGCAAGTCACGCCGCAACTGCGCAAGACCCTGCTGGAACTGGCCCTGACCCGGGTCGACCTGCTGGAAAGGCTGAACCGCGAGTTGAGCGCGGTGCTTAACGAATCCATCACCTTGCAGCTCAACCAGAAGCAACTGCTCAGTACCGCCCAAAACTTGCGGGCGACCCTGGAAGAGCAAATGTTCTGGATTCCCAGCAACAAGCCGCTGGATTTCGAATGGATGCGTGGCGTGCCGGCGCGTCTGGAAAAACAGGTCGACTCGCTACCCTGGGCCTCGAGTCTCAGTGAGCTGGCGGACGGCCTGACCCAGCGGCCGCTGCTGTTCCTGCCCCTGGCGCTGCTCATCGGTGCACTGCTGTGGCGGCGCAAGAATCTGTATGCCCGACTGAACAAGGTTCACCAGGACGTCGGCCACTTCAAGCGTGACAGTCAGTGGCACACCCCCCAGGCGATTCTGATCAATATCCTGCTGGCGATGCCGGTAGCCCTGGCGCTGGCCCTGTGCGGCTACGCCCTGCAGATCGACGCCCGGGGCCAGAACGCCAACCTCGGCGCGGCGCTGCTGCAGATCGGCCAGGCCTGGCTGGTGTTCTATACCGCCTATAGGGTGCTGGCGCCCGGTGGCGTGGCCGAGTTGCATTTCCGCTGGGAAAAACCCCAGGTCGAATTCCTCCAGGGCTGGATCCGCCGGCTCGGGCTGGTGGTACTGGCGCTGGTCGCGGTGGTGGCCGTGGCCGAATTGCAACCCTCGGCCCTGGCCGACGATGTATTGGGCATGCCGGTGGTGCTGACCTGCTACGCCCTGATGGCCTGGTTGCTCAGCCGCCTGTTGCTCAGCAGCCCGACCCACCAGAACACCTCGCTGTTCCGCAAGGCCGTCGGGGTGATGTTCACCGCGCTGCCAATCGCCTTGTTCGTAGCGGTGTGCTTCGGCTACTACTACACCGCGCTCAAACTCAGCGACCGACTGATCAATACCCTGTACCTGCTGATGTTCTGGCTGGTGATCGAGGCCACCTTCGTGCGCGGCCTGTCCGTCGCGGCGCGGCGCCTGGCCTACCAGCGCGCCCTGGCCAAGCGTCAGGCGACCAAGGAAGCCGGTGATGGCGAAGCAGTGGTCGAGGAGCCGACCCTGGACATCGAAAAGGTCAACGAACAGTCCCTGCGCCTGATCCGCCTGGCGCTGCTGGGCGGTTTCATCGCCGCGCTGTACTGGGTCTGGTCGGACCTGATCAGCGTGTTCTCCTACCTGGACAACATCACCCTCTACGAGTACACCAGCGGTACCGGCGCCACCATGAGCATGGTGCCCATCAGCATCGGTGACATGCTCGGCGCCCTGATCATCATCGGCATCACCTTCGCCCTGGCACGTAACCTGCCGGGACTTTTGGAAGTGTTCGTCCTGTCCAAGCTCAACCTGGCCCAGGGCAGCGCCTATGCCGCCACCACGCTGCTGTCCTATGTGATCGCCGGCATCGGCTTCGTCACCACACTGTCCACCCTGGGCGTGAGCTGGGACAAGCTGCAATGGCTGGTGGCCGCGCTCTCAGTCGGCCTGGGCTTCGGCATGCAGGAAATCTTCGCCAACTTCATCTCCGGGATCATGATCCTGTTCGAACGTCCGGTGCGGATCGGCGACACCATCACCATTGGCAACCTGTCGGGCACGGTCAGCAAGATCCGTATCCGTGCCACCACCATCACCGACTTCGACCGTAAAGACATCATCGTTCCGAACAAAACGTTCATCACCGGACAGTTGATCAACTGGTCGCTGACCGACACCGTCACCCGAGTAACCCTCAAACTGGGTGTCGACTACGGATCAGACCTTGATCTGGTCAAGGAACTGCTGCTCAAGGCTGCCCGCGAGAACCCGCGCGTGCTGAAAGAACCAGAACCACTCGTGTACTTCCTCAACTTCGGGGAGAGTACCCTGGACCATGAGCTGCGCATGCATGTGCGCGACCTGGGTGACCGCAATCCTGTGCTGGACGAGATCAACCGGTTCATCAGTCGCGAATTCAAGAAGCAGAACATCAGCATTGCGTTCCGGCAGGTAGAAGTTTCCTTGAAAAATCTTCAAGGCCTCGAATACAAGCTGACACCTGTCTTGCCTGGAGACAAAACCGCGACGCCTGAGCCTCCCCTCACGCCAGGGCCCAAGTCCTTGCCAGAGCCGCCGGCAGCCACCCTCGACTGATCGCGCGAAGCCTGCGGGCATCGCGCCGGAGACGGCCTTGAAAACCCTGGAAACATTGACCTTCGATAACCGCTTCGCCCGTCTTGGCGACGGTTTCTCGGCCCACGTGCTACCCGAGCCCATCGACAATCCCCGGCTGGTCGTTGCCAGCGACCAAGCCATGGCATTGCTGGACCTGGACCCAGTCGAAGCCCAGGCGCCGCTGTTCGCCGAGCTGTTCGGCGGACACAAGCTGTGGGCTGAAACCGAGCCCCGGGCGATGGTGTATTCGGGGCACCAGTTCGGCCATTACAACCCACAACTGGGGGACGGCCGCGGGTTGCTACTGGGGGAGGTATACAACGAGGCCGGGGACCACTGGGACCTGCACCTCAAGGGTGCCGGCCAGACACCGTTCTCACGCATGGGCGATGGACGGGCGGTATTGCGCTCCTCGATCCGCGAGTTCCTGGCGTCCGAAGCGCTGCACGCCCTGGGCATACCGACTACACGCGCCTTATGCGTGATCGGTTCCGACACCCCGGTATGGCGCGAAAAGCAGGAGCGCGCCGCCATGGTGTTGCGTATGGCGCCGAGCCATGTGCGCTTCGGGCATTTCGAATACTTCTACTACACCAAAAAGCCCGAGTTGCATGCCACCCTCGCGGAGCATGTGCTGAACATGCACTTTGCCGAGTGCCGCGAACAACCGGAGCCGTACCTGGCGATGTTCCGCGAAATCGTCGAGCGCAACGCCGAACTGATCGCCAAATGGCAAGCCTACGGCTTCTGCCACGGTGTGATGAACACCGACAACATGTCGATCCTGGGCATCACCTTCGATTTCGGGCCGTTCGCCTTCCTCGACGACTTCGACGCCAACTTCATCTGCAACCACTCCGACGACCAGGGCCGCTACTCGTTCAGCAACCAGGTGCCAATCGGCCAATGGAACCTCAGCGCACTGGCCCAAGCCCTGACGCCGTTCATCAGCGTCGAGGCCCTGCGTGAAACACTCGGTTTGTATTTGCCGCTGTACCAGGCCCACTACCTGGACCTGATGCGCCGCCGCCTGGGCCTGACCAGCGCCGAGGAGGATGACCAGAACCTGGTGGAGCGCCTGCTGCAATTGATGCAAAACAGCGGCGTCGACTACAGCCTGTTCTTCCGCCGGCTAGGCGATCAGTCCCCCGAACAGGCCGTCGCCGCCCTGCGTGATGACTTCGTCGACCTCAAGGGCTTCGACGCCTGGGGCGAGCTATACGTTGCCCGCGTCAGCCGCGAAGGCCCTGTCGATCAAGACCTGCGTCGCGTCCGCATGCACGCGGTGAACCCACTGTATGTGCTGCGCAACTACCTGGCGCAGAAAGCCATCGACGCCGCCGAGGCAGGCGACTACGAAGAAGTCCGCCGCCTGCACACGGTGCTGAGCAGGCCGTTCGAAGAACAGCCGGGCATGGACAGCTACGCGCAACGTCCGCCGGAGTGGGGCAAACATCTGGAGATCAGTTGTTCGTCGTAAAACCTTCAGTCTTGCGAGGGCAAGGCATGTGGGAGCAAGGCTTGCCCGCGATGAAAACAACTCGGTCTTCCCCATAAACCGAGGAGCCTGTATCGCGAGCAAGCTTTGCTCCCACAGCGACCCGTCAAATAAAGGTTTCAACCGACACGCCGAAGCGCCCCGCCAGCCAGCGGATCTGCCTCAAATTGAGCTGGCGCTTGCCGCTCAACACCTCCGATACCACCGACTGGGTGCCGACGCCCGGCAAGTCGCTCTGGCTCATCCCATGCTCGCGCATCAGGTAGCGAAGTGTCTCGACGCCGCTGGCCTTGGGCATTGGCCGATGTTGGTGATCCCAAGCCTCGATCCATTCGCCGATGATGTCCACCAGGCTCATAAGGGGATGGGCTTCGTCTTCACCAATCAATTCCAGCAATTCATCGAGAGCTGCGACCAACCGGTCGTAGTCCTCCTCGTTCCCGGGTTTGCGCAGCAGGGGCGACACAAACTCCCAATGGGCAGCGACTTGTTCGATTAGTGCACTCATCCCTTTTCCTCCTTCCACTTGCCTCTGTCGTATTCCTGATGATCCAGCACGCATTTGATGTACAAGCGCTGAGGCCGATAGCGAACCACGGCAATCAGTCGCAATTTGTTGCCACCAATATCGAACACATGTAGCGGACCGACCTTGTCGGTTGCGGGAAAAATGGATTTCATCGCAGCGAAGTCAGCCGGGCTGGTGCGTTTGACAAGCCGATACCATTGATCCAGCGAATTGGCGCAGCGCGGCCATTTTTTCCTTGGCCTCCCAGATGCGCTTCTCAGTGATCACATGCATGCAATGTCCTTATCGCATTTTGCTATGGAGGAGTTAAACACAGATCGGACGCATCGCAAATTGCGATAGAGCCAAATAGACAGAAGGTTGCCGAAGTGCTTTTTTAGCCTAGTCACTCAAGGCTTCAAGACTTCGGCAAAAAATGTGAGCGGATGTGAGCCCTGCTCACCCCACCTTATCGTTGCCCTGCTCAGGCGTCTCGATGCCCGGTTCTGCCTCGCCACTCTCTGCTTCACCAGCCGGTTTGGCCGGCGGTTTTTCCTCGGGGTAGCCGGGCATGCCGCGGGCGTCTTCGGGAGTCAGTTCATCCCGTTCGTGGCGACGGTCGATGGCGTAGGACGGGGCGGCGTTCGGGTCTTCGTCGCGGCCGGCGGTGCCGAGGACGAAGCCGTCGTCGTTAGGGTTGGTGGGTGCCTGGGGGATAGTTGGGTCTTGAGGATTGCTCATGGGGCCTCCTGGGTTGCGAACAGGTGCTGTGTGTTTTTTGAGGGCCTGGGGCGTTTTCAGTGCGGCGCACCTGATGAATGGCAGTCTTGATAAATGTCCTGGGAAAATGCCTGGATCGTGAGTCCGCTCCCACAAGGGAAATCCGGTGGTAATGCTGCCTGCGCCCTACGCCATATCACTCTGGCTGAATTCTTCGGCCAGAAAATCAATCAGCGTGCGCACCGACGGCAGCAACCCGCGCCGGGAGGCGAAGATCGCATGGACGATCCCGCACTTGGGCGTCCAGCCCGGCACCAATTCCACCAGCCGGCCAGCAGCCAGGTCTTCGCGCACCACCACGGCGGGCAGGTGAGCGATGCCGATACCCGCCAGTACCGCGTGACGCAGGGCCAGCAGGTCATCGGTGACCATGCGTGGTTCATGGCGAATCAACGCGCTGGCGCCGTCCGGGCCGAACAATTCCCACTGGTATTCACGCTGCGCCGCCCCCCAGTGCACGCTCGGCAAACCGTGCAGGTCCGCCGGTGAAGCGGGTGAGGACAGGCGCTCGCGGTAGGCCGGGCTGCCTACCAGGCACTGGGTGCTATTGCCCAGTACTTTCATGACCATGTCGGTGTTTTCCAGCGGCGGAAAACGTACCCGCAACGCGATATCGAACCCCTCATGGATCAGGTCGACCCGGCGGTTGGTGCTCTCAATGAACAACTCCACCCGTGGGTACTTGAGCATGTAGCGGGTCAGCATCGGCCCGACCCAGCTGTTGAGCAACGCTGTCGGGCAACTGATACGCACCAGGCCCTGGGGCTCGGAGCGGTTGCGCTCGATCACTTCGGCCGCGCTCTCGGCCTCGACCCGCATCGCCAGGCAGCGCTGGTAGTAGGCCTGGCCGATCTCCGTCAACGAGCAATGACGACTGGAGCGATGGATCAACCGCACCCCAAGGCGTTCTTCCAGTTGGGCAATGCGCCGACTGAGCTTCGATTTGGGCATGTCCAGCGCTCGGCCGGCGGCGGCGAAACCGCCGTGCTCGACCACTTGGGTGAAGTAGTAAAGCGTGTTGAGGTCTTCGATGATCGTTCTCCAAATAGAACGCTAAGGCTGATTTTTGCAGTCTAGCGCATCAAAGGTGCCAGTTTTAATCTATGTCCATCGCTTAGCAACACACCAACACTGAAAACTTTAACCACGCCGAACCGTTCGGCAGCCAATACTTAGAGGACTAACGCCATGACCAATTCCTACAAGCGTCTCGACAAAGATAACGCCGCCGTTCTGCTGGTGGACCACCAGGCTGGCCTGCTGTCGCTGGTGCGTGACATCGACCCGGACCGCTTCAAGAACAACGTGCTGGCCCTGGCCGATCTGGCCAAATACTTCGAGCTGCCGACCATCCTCACCACCAGTTTCGAAACCGGCCCCAACGGCCCGTTGATGCCCGAGCTCAAGAGCCTGTTCCCGGACGCGCCGTACATCGCCCGTCCCGGCCAGATCAACGCCTGGGACAACGAAGATTTCGTCAAGGCGATCAAAGCCACCGGCAAGAAGCAACTGATCATCGCCGGCGTCGTCACGGAAGTCTGTGTAGCCTTCCCGGCACTGTCGGCCCTGGCCGAAGGTTTCGAGGTGTTCGTGGTCACCGATGCCTCTGGCACCTTCAACGAGCTGACCCGTCAATCGGCCTGGGACCGCATGTCCTCCTCGGGTGCGCAATTGATGACCTGGTTCGGTCTGGCCTGCGAACTGCATCGCGACTGGCGCAACGATGTAGAAGGGCTGGCGACCTTGTTCTCCAACCACATCCCGGACTACCGCAACCTGATGACCAGCTACAACACGCTGACCAGCGCGAAGTAACCGGCAACGCGTAACCCCTGTGGGAGCGAGCCCGCTCGCGATGACGACAGGACAGTCAATGATGTATTGACTGTCAGGCCGCAATCGCGAGCAGGCTCGCTCCCACAAGTGTTTGCGGTGTGCTCTACACGGTGGTCAAATCTTTACCAATGATCTTTTCCGGAGTTGTCCCAATGCTGATCCCCTGCCCCCACTGCAACGGGCTCAACCGCATCCCCGCCGAACGCCTGGGCGATGAGCCCAAGTGCGGGCGCTGCAAGGCCCAGGTGTTATTGAGCAAACCGTTCGAACTCAAGCAAGGCGACTATGCCAGCCAGATCAAGGGTGACCTGCCGTTACTGGTGGATGTGTGGGCCGATTGGTGCGGGCCATGCAAATCCTTTGCGCCCGTGTTCGAACAGGCCGCCACGCAACTGGTGGGTAAATGCCGCCTGGCCAAGCTCGACAGCGAAGCCAACCAGCAGCTATCGGCACAGCTGGGGATCCGCTCGATACCCAGCCTGATCCTGTTCAAGGACGGCCGCGAAGTGGCGCGCCAGAGCGGGGCATTGCCGTTGCCGCAGTTGATGAGCTGGTTGCGCGGCCAGGGGATTTGACCTCAGCACTGTAGGAGCGAGCCTGCTCGCGATAGCGGACTGCCTGGCTACCTCTATGTTGAATGTGCCACCGCAATCGCGAGCAGGCTCGCTCCCACAGTGGACTTGTATACGCCCGTCAATCAGGCGCTTTCCAGCAAGCTATGCAACTCCATGAACTGCTGGGTCAGCTTATGCCGCGGGTCCAGATGGATCAGGGGCAAGCTCGCCTGATGGGATTCACGCATGCGCACCGAGCTGCTCAGGTACACCGGCAAAACCGGCAAGCCTTCGGCAATGAGTTCGTCAAGGATCTGCTGCGGCAGGCTGGCCCGCGCTTGGAACTGATTGACGACGATGCCTTCGACTTCGAGCCCTTCGTTGTGGTCGTCCTTGAGCTCTTCTATTTCCGCCAACAGACCGTACAACGCCTGACGTGAAAAGCTGTCGCAATCGAAGGGAATCAGCACACGATCAGCGGCGATCAGTGCCGAAACCGCATAGAAGTTCAAGGCGGGCGGGGTATCCAGATAGATCCGGTCGTAATCCTCGCCCAGCTCTTCGAGCAACTTGCGCAGTTTGTTGATCTTGTGTTTCGCCTCAAGCTTGGGTTGCAGATCCGTCAGCTCGGCGGTGGCGGTGATGACGTGCAGGTTGTCGAACGGCGTTTCGTAGATATCCACCTTGTTCTTTTTCGAGAAGGGCCCGGACGACAGGGTTTGCTTGAAGAAATCGGCGATACCCATGGGGATGTCGTCGCCGGTAAGGCCCGTCAGGTATTGAGTGGAATTGGCCTGGGCATCCAGGTCCACCAACAGCGTGCGATACCCCTCGCTGGCACTGACCGCCGCCAGATTGCAGGCGATGCTGGACTTGCCCACGCCACCTTTCTGATTGAATACCACGCGCCGCATGTCAAAACCTCCGTGTATCAAAGATTCCCGAGTGTAGTAGGCCTCGATACCCCTTCGCTACCTTCGCTGCGGACGGACTACGACGCCGGAGGTTTTTTTCCACCCCTGAAGCATCAACTTGGCGCGAGAGTGACAGAAACGTCCGACAGACATACTCGTCATAATCGCGACAATGGCTCTTGTCTGCGCCTGGACGAACGAACCGGTACATTTCGCTGAGCAAAATGTAACCAGCATTTGCTACAAGCCAACCGCACCCGGATAATGCGCGCCACTTGGGTCGCAAGACCATGCAGGGTTGGACGCGGGTCAAACCACTGAACCGTGACAATAAAAGCCCGCAGGGGTGGGGTGTATTTGTGATCAATTTCAACATCGCCCAATGGCGCGCGTGGGCCCCTGGGCTCGAAAGCGTGGACGACTGGCAGGCATGGAGCCGACAGCCGGTCGTGTTGCCCGCCAGCGATGCCGCCCCTGACGTTTCGTTTCTGCCGGCCATGCAGCGCCGTCGCCTCAGTCGCCTGGCGCGGATGGCCTTCAGCGTGGGCTGGCCGCTGGCCGAAGGCCGGTCGAACCTGCCGTTGGTCTTTATTTCCCGTCACGGTGAAACCCCGCGTACTTTTGAGATTCTCAAGGACCTGGCAGCCAACCAACCGTTATCGCCGACTCAATTCAGCCTGTCGGTGCATAACGCCGTGATCGGCCTGTGGTCGATCCTGCGCGGCGAAACCAGCGAAATGACCGCCCTGGCGGCCACGGGCGACGGGCTGGAACACGGGATCCTGGAAGCCGTTGCGCTGCTGAACGAGGGAGCGGAGGCGGTGTTGCTGGTGATCACCGAAGAGCAGCCGCCCCAGGTCTACGCTCCCTGGGTCAACGATGTGCCCTTCCCCTACGCAGTGGGCTTGCTGTTGACTCCAGGCGACGATTGGCAACTGGACCTGTCCTCCCAGACCGATCAAAGGCCTGTCAGCGACTGGCCCCATGCCCTGGGTTTGTTGCGTACGCTGCTGAACAACCTATCCACCTGCCAACATGCCTGGAAGAATCGTGTATGGACCTGGCAACGCAACCGGTGAACGGTAAACATCGCGACGCCTACTACTGGCGCCTGATCGCGACTGCGGCAAGCTTCGTCCTGTTCGGGCTGGGCGGGCTGTGCCTGCGATTGCTGGTGTTTCCACTGCTGGCCTGGCTGCCCGGCGACGCCCAGGCCCACCGCCTGCGAGCCCGCCGTACCGTGGGGCGATTGTTCTGGTTCTTTATCCGTTTCATGGCCCGCACCGGCGTGCTCACCTACCAGATCGACGGCGCGGAGAAACTCGGTCGCCCCGGGCAAATGATCATCGCCAACCATCCGTCGCTGATCGACGTGGTGTTCCTGATCGGCCTGGTGCGCGACGCCAACTGCGTGGTCAAGCAGAGCCTGTGGGAAAACCCCTTCACCCGCGGCCCGCTGCGTTCGACCCAATACATCAGCAACGACGGCAGCATGGACATGCTCGATGCCGCCAGCGACGCCCTGCAGGACGGCCAGAGTCTGATCGTGTTCCCCGAAGGCACCCGTACTCGGCCAGGCCAACCACCGGCCTTTCATCGGGGCGCAGCGGCCATCGCGCTGCGAGGTGCGAAAATCCTCACTCCGGTGACCATCAAGGTCAGCCCCACCACTTTGACCAAGGCCGAACCCTGGTATCGCATCCCTCAGCGCCGCGTGCACTTCAGTTTCCACGTGGGGGCCGATATAGATCCACAGGCGTTCGCCGCGCTCGGCCCTGCGCCGCAGGCTTCGCGCAGGCTCAACGATTTTCTGCATCACTATTACATCAAGGAGCTCGCCGAAGATGAGCGATCTGCACCATGACATCAAACAGCTGATCATCGACGCCCTCGGCCTGGAGGACATCAGCACCGACGATATCGGCGACCATCAGACCCTGTTCGGCGAAGGCCTGGGCCTGGACTCGGTGGATGCCCTGGAGCTGGGCCTGGCGATCCAGAGGGAGTACGGGATCAAGATCGATGCCGACGCCAAGGACACCCGCAACCATTTCAGCAATGTGGCAAGCCTTGCGGCCTTCGTCACTGCAAATCGCGTAGCCTGAGACCGGACCATGCAAACTCGTGACGACATTTTCAATACCCTGCGCGATGCTCTGGTCGAGCTTTTCGAGCTGGACCCTGAGCGCGTAACGCTGGAGTCGAACCTGTATCAGGACCTGGAAATTGACAGCATCGACGCGGTCGACCTGATCGACCACATCAAGCGCCAGACCGGCAAGAAGATCGCCGCCGAAGAGTTCAAGTCGGTGCGCACCGTCAACGACGTGGTCGAGGCGGTCTATCGACTGGTTCAACCGGCCGCATGACCCGGCTGATTGGCCTCGGCCTGCTGCTGGTGGGCCTGTTGTACCCCTTTGCGGTGTATTTCGGCATGGAGCATTTCGCCCCATGGCAGTTCGGCCTGCTGCTGGGTAGCCTGTGGCTGGCCCGGGCATTGCTCGGTAAAAGCGGGCCCGGCAGCCGCTGGATGGCGGTTACGGCAATTGCCTTCAGTGTTTTGCTCGCGCTGTTCGACAGCCCGCTCCTGCTGCGCTGGTATCCGGTGCTGATCAGCGCCTTCATGCTCGGGCTGTTCGCCCTGAGTCTGAAATACGGTCCGCCGATGGTCGAGCGCCTGGCGCGCCTGCGCGAACCGCAGCTACCGGCCAACGCGGTGGTGTATACCCGCCAGGTCACGGTGGTCTGGAGTGTGTTTTTCCTGTGTAACGGCTTGCTCGCCGCCGCCCTCACCCTCTGGGCGCCGCTGAGCTGGTGGATGTTGTACACCGGCCTGATTTCCTACGGATTGATGGGGCTGCTGTTTGCCATTGAATGGCTTATACGACAACGGGTAAGAGGCCGCCCATGAATTGGATAACACTTGAGCAGATGTTGCTCAGAGCCCAGCCGGACCGTGCTGTGGCCGTCGACCCGGCGCTGAGCCACTCGCAACTGCGGGACGCGGCGCTGGGCCTGGCCGCCGGTCTGCAGGCCCGCGGCGTACGGCGCATAGCGGTGCACCTGGAAGACGCCGCCGACCTGGCGGTGGCCCTGCTCGGTGCCTGGCGCGCCGGGGCCAGCGTCCTGCTCCCGGCCGACCTGCAAGCCCAGACCCGCCAGCGCTGGTCGGCGGACGTCGACCTGTGGTTGACCGATCAACCCACGGACATCCGTCTCGACGACCTGCGACAAGCCCCCCTTGAGGCCACTGAACTGGACCTCGATCAGTGCTGGCTGAGCCTGTGCACCTCCGGGTCAAGCGGCGAGCCCAAGCGCATCGAGAAAAATCTGCGTCAGTTGAGCAACGAAGTCCAGGCCCTGGAACAATTGTGGGGCACCGACCTGGGCCCGGCCTGCGTGATCGGCAGCGTCGCCACCCAGCACATCTATGGCCTGCTGTTTCGGGTGCTGTGGCCGCTGTGTGCCGGGCGTACATTCGTGCGCCGGCAACTGGCTTTTCCCGAAGACCTGCAACGCGCCAGCCGTCAGTACCCGGCTTTTGCCTGGGTCGCCAGCCCGGCCTTGCTCAAGCGCATGGGCGATAACCTCGACTGGCCAGCCTTGAGCTGCGTACGCCGGGTATTCTCCTCCGGTGGTGCCTTGCCGACCGAGGCCGCCCAAAGCCTGCACCAGCGGCTGGGGCAATGGCCGACGGAAATCTTTGGCAGTTCGGAAACCGGCGGCATCGCCTGGCGTCAGGGCGCAGGCTTATGGCAGCCCTTCGCCGACGTAAAGCTGAGCCAGGACAGTGACGGCGCCTTGCTGATCGCCTCGCCTTATCTGCCGGCCGGCCATGTGGAACACACCGCCGACGCGGCGCGGATCGCCGGGGATGGACGCTTCGAACTGCTCGGGCGGCTGGATCGCATCGTCAAGCTTGAAGAGAAACGCATCTCCCTGCCCATGCTGGAACAGGCGTTGATGGCCCACGACTGGGTCAGCGAAGCCCGACTGGGGGTGGTCCAGGAAAACCGCGCCTCCCTCGGGGCGCTGCTGGTGCTGAGCGAAAGCGGCCTGCACGCCTTGCGCAACCTGGGTCGACGCGCCGTGACCGAGGCCTTGCGCCGTCACTTGAGCGAACACTGCGAAACCCTCGCCTTGCCTCGGCGCTGGCGCTGGCTGCGGCAGTTGCCGCTCAACGCCCAAGGCAAGCTGCCCCAGGCCGAAGTCGAAGCCCTGCTGATGGCTGCGCGCCCCAAAGCCCCGCAAGTGCTCGAACAGGTCGAAACCGACGGGCAATGGAGCCTGCAACTGCTGGTGCCCCCGGACCTGGCGTATTTCAGCGGCCACTTTCCCACCGCACCGGTCCTCCCCGGCGTGGTGCAGGTCGACTGGGCCTTGAGCCTGGGCCGACAACTGATGGACCTGCCGCCGCGGTTCGTCGGCATGGAAGTGCTGAAGTTCCAGCAACTGATGCGCCCCGGCGATGAAATCCAACTGCACCTGCGTTTCGACCGCGAGCGCGGCAAGCTGTACTTCGCTTATCGCAATGACACGGCGGCCTGCTCGAGTGGGCGGATTGTCCTGGGGGTGGCCGATGATTGATTGCACCGCCCTCCTGTGGCGAGGGAGCTTGCTCCCGCTGGGCTGCGAAGCAGCCCCAAGCTTTTCAAATCGCCGGGCGAGTGCTGCGCACTCGAGCGGGAGCAAGCTCCCTCGCCACAATAAGCACCCTGTTCACAATGGATCGGCGGAAGGCGCAAACCATGCATAACCCCTGCGCCGTCATCCCGGTCTACAACCACGAAACCGCCGTCGCGACCGTGGTGCAAGCGCTGCTCGCCAACGGCTTGCCCTGCGTGCTGGTGGACGACGCCAGCAGCCCGGCCTGCGCGGCGGTATTGGAGCGGCTGGCCGAGGGCGAGCAGGTTCATCTGGTCAGGCTGGCGGTCAATCAAGGCAAGGGCGGCGCGGTGATGACCGGTCTGCGGGAAGCGTCGCGCCTGGGCTTCAGCCACGCCCTGCAGGTCGATGCCGACGGGCAACACGATCTTGGCGACGTAAGGAACTTCATCGAGCAATCCCGCGCTCACCCGGAGGCGGTGATCTGCGGTTATCCCCAATACGATGAGAGCGTGCCCAAAGGCCGCTTGTATGCACGCTACCTGACGCATGTCATGGTCTGGATCAACAGCCTGTCCCTGCAAATCCGCGACTCGATGTGCGGGTTTCGGGTCTACCCCTTGCCACCGGTCCTGACGCTGATCGATTCGACGAACATTGGCAAGCGCATGGATTTCGACTCCGACATCCTGGTGCGCCTGGCCTGGCGCAATCAACCGATGCGCTGGTTGCGTACCCGGGTTCACTACCCCTTGGACGGGGTTTCGCACTTTCGCCTGTTCCACGACAACGTACTGATTTCCAGCATGCACACCCGGTTGTTCTTCGGCATGCTGGTGCGCTCCCCCCTGATTCTCTGGCGACGGTGGCGAACATGAGCCTTGAGACAGACAAGCAGCACTGGGCCGACCGCCAGGAGCGCGGCAGTTTCTGGCTGATGAAACTCACCGCGTTCGCCGCCAAGGTGTTGGGCCGCCGCTTATTGAGCCCGCTGCTCTACGGCATCGTCCTGTACTTCTTCATTTTCGGCCGCAGCGCCCGGCAGGCAGCCTGGCAATACCAACAGCGCCTGGCCGACTGGAGCGGCCGCACCGAGCTGCGCCCAAGCCATTGGCGAGTGTTCGGGCAGTTCATGGCGTTTGCCGACTCCCTGCTGGACAAGCTCGACGTCTGGAACGGCAAGCTGAGCCTGGAACAGATCGAAATCGTCGATCCGGCATTGCTGCGCAATCACTTGCGCGACGGCCGTGGGCAGATGCTGGTGGGCGCACACCTGGGCAACCTGGAAATGTGCCGGGCCCTGGCCGAGCTGGGCGAGAAAGTGACCATGAACGTGCTGGTGCACACCAAGCACGCCGAACAGTTCAATCGTTTGCTGGGGGAAGCCGGCGCCACGCATCTGCGGCTGATCCAGGTCAGCGAGCTGGACCCGGTGATCATGCTGCAACTGAGCGAACGCCTGGAACGCGGCGAGTGGCTGGCGATAGCCGGCGACCGCATACCGCTGCACGGCGCACGCACTGTGACCGTGGACTTCATGGGTCGCCCGGCGGCATTTCCCCAAGGGCCCTGGCTGCTGGCCGGGCTGCTCAAATGCCCGATCAACCTGCTGATGTGCCTCAAGCACGAGGGACGCTATCGGGTCACCCTCGAACCCTTCGCCGAGGCCGTGGTGTGGAAACGCAGCGACCGCGAGCAGGTCATCACCCATTGGGCCGGCCTCTACGCCCAGCGCCTGGCGCACTATTGCCTCCAGGCACCGCAACAGTGGTTCAACTTTTACCCTTTCTGGAAGACCGATGACGATGCCCACTCTTGAGCCGGTAACCTTCGGCGAACGCCCCTTGCGCATCGAGGACGTACTGGCCCTGGCCAATCGTCAGGTGCAGACGCGGTTGCAGGATGATCCGGCATTCCGCCAGCGCATCGCCAAGGGTGCGCAATTCCTCGACTCTTTGCTGGACAAGGAAGGCGTGATCTACGGCGTGACCACCGGTTACGGCGACTCCTGCGTGGTGGCCGTGCCGTTGCACCACGTCGAGGCCCTGCCCCGTCACTTGTATACGTTCCACGGTTGCGGCCTGGGCAAACTGCTGGACCCGCAGGCCACCCGCGCCGTGCTGGCCGCGCGTTTGCAGTCGCTGTGCCACGGCGTGTCCGGGGTGCGCGTGGAACTGCTGGAGCGGCTCCAGGCCTTTCTCGAACATGACATCCTGCCGCTGATTCCGGAAGAAGGCTCGGTGGGCGCCAGCGGGGACCTGACGCCGCTGTCCTACGTCGCCGCCACCCTCTCCGGCGAGCGGGAAGTGATGTTCGCTGGCGAACGCCGCCTGGCCGCCGACGTGCACCGCGAACTCGGTTGGACTCCGTTGGTGCTGCGGCCCAAGGAAGCCCTCGCGCTGATGAACGGCACCGCCGTGATGACCGGCCTGGCCTGCCTGGCCTTCGCCCGCGCCGACTACCTGTTGCAACTGGCAACCCGCATCACCGCGCTGAACGTGGTCGCGCTGCAAGGCAACCCGGAGCACTTCGACGAGCGCCTGTTCGCCGCCAAGCCGCATCCGGGGCAAATGCAAGTGGCCGCGTGGCTGCGCAAGGACCTGGCGATCGACGCCCCCACCGCGCCGCTGCATCGCCTGCAGGATCGCTACTCCCTGCGCTGCGCTCCCCACGTGCTCGGCGTGCTGGCCGACAGTCTGAACTGGTTGCGTTCATTCATCGAAATCGAGCTCAACAGCGCCAACGACAACCCGATCATCGACGCCGAAGCCGAGCGCGTACTGCACGGCGGGCATTTCTACGGCGGGCATATCGCCTTTGCCATGGACAGCCTCAAGAACCTGGTGGCCAACGTCGCCGATCTGCTGGACCGCCAGCTCGCGCTATTGGTCGACGAACGCTACAACCACGGCTTGCCGAGCAACCTGTCCGGCGCCAGCGCCGAGCGAGCGATGCTCAACCATGGCTTCAAGGCGGTGCAGATCGGCACCAGCGCCTGGACCGCCGAAGCCTTGAAAAACACCATGCCGGCCAGCGTGTTCTCGCGCTCCACCGAATGCCACAACCAGGACAAAGTGAGCATGGGCACCATCGCTGCCCGGGATGCGATCCGCGTGCTGGAACTGACCGAACAAGTGGCCGCCGCGACGCTGCTGGCCGCCAACCAGGGCGTGTGGCTGCGCAGCCGTGCCGAAGATGCCCGACCGCTGCCGCCGGCCTTGGCCGACATGCACGAACAACTGGCCGTGGATTTCCCGCCAGTCATCGAGGATCGCGCTCTGGAAGGCGAATTGCGCCTGTGCCTGCAACGCATTGCTGAACAACACTGGAGGCTGCATGCGTAGCCAAGGGGTGTTGCACGTCGAAACGCAGATCGTGGTGCCGTTTTTCGATGTCGATTCGATGAACGTGGTCTGGCACGGTCATTACGTCAAGTACCTGGAAGTGGCCCGCTGCGCCTTGCTCGACCTGATCGGCCACAACTACAACGACATGCTCGCATCCGGCTATGCGTGGCCGGTGATCGACCTGCAACTGCGCTACGTGCGCAGCGCCGTGTTCGGTCAGACCCTGACCGTGCGCGCCAGCCTGGTGGAATGGGAGAACCGCCTGAAGATCAATTACCTGATCAGCGACGCAGCCACGGGTGAGCGCCTGACCCGCGCCAGCTCGGTGCAAGTGGCGGTGGACGTCGCGAGTCGCGAAATGCTGCTGGCCTCGCCGCGGGTCTTTGTCCAAGCCGTCGAGAGGAAACTACCGTGAAGCGCCTGTTCATCTGGCTGCTGCTGTGGGGCCTGGCGCCCTTTGCCCAGGCGTTCGACTTGCAACAGTTGAGCGAACAACTGGCGCGCCCGGACGTGATCCACGGCCAGTTCATCCAGGAAAAGCACCTGCGCGCCCTGCCCCAGCCCCTCACCAGCAAGGGCCGTTTCGTATTGGCAAAAAACCATGGCCTGCTGTGGCTGCTGCAAACCCCGCTGCAGCAGGATTACCGCATCACCCCCCAGGGAATCGCCCGGCGCGATGGCGGCACCTGGCAGACACTGCCGAACAAGAGTGCCGGCGCCGAACAGAATCGGTTGTTCCTTGCGGTGTTACAGGGCGACAGCAGCGGCCTGCAACGGGACTTCGACCTCAGTCTGTCGGGCCAACCGCAGCAGTGGAAGCTCACCTTGACCCCGCGCTCGGTGCTGCTCAAACAAATCTTCAACCAGATCAACATCGATGGCGGCGAACTGGTGCAGCGTATCGAACTGCTGGAAACCCAGGGTGACCGTACCGTGCTGCGCATGCAAAACAGCACCAGCGCGAAAGCCTTGAGCGAAGCGGAGCAACATGACTTTGCCGAGTGAACACAAGCTGCCGCGACTGTTCCTGATTCTGCTGTTGGCGGTGATGGCGCTGGCCGGTTGGCAGTGGCGCAATGGCGCGCCGCTGTCGGCCAACCTCATGGAGCTGGTGCCCGGTACCGCTCCTGATGCGCTTGAACTCATCGCCGAACAACGCATGCAAGAACCCCTCAACCGCGAGGTGCTACTACTGGTCGGGCACACCGAGCGCCAACAGGCGATCGCTTTGGCGCAAACCCTTGGCGAGCAATGGCAAGCCAGCGGTTTGTTCGACAAGGTCCAGTGGACGTTGCAGGCCGACCTGCCGGCCTTGCGCGCGCAATTGCTCAAGGGGCGGCTGGCAATGCTCTCGGCCGCGGATCGGCAACAACTGATCGATCAGCCCCAGGCCTTCATCCAGCAACGGGTGCAGGCGCTCTTCGATCCGTTCAGCGGCTTCAGCCTGGTGCCGAGCCAGGACGACTGGCTGGGCCTGACCGGGCGCATCCAGAACAGCCAGCCCCAACGCGGTGCGATACAGCTGGACGTGGGCAGCGGCGCGCTGATTGCCGAAGCCGACGGCAAAAACTGGGTGATGCTGCGGGCCCGCACCCATGGCAACGCTTTCGACATGGACCTGCCGCTGCAAGTGGCCGACCTGCTGCAACGCAGCCGTGATCAGGCGGGCCTGGCCCAAGGGCAATTGCTGGCGGCCAGTGGCCTGCTGTACGCCGCCAGTGGCCAACAACAGGCTTCGCGGGAAATCACCTGGGTGGGCGGCGGGGCGACAATCGGCATTTTGCTGTTGCTGTTGCTGGCCTTCCGACGCTTGCGAGCGTGGCTGGCATTCGTGCCGGTACTGGTGGGTATCCTGTTCGGCACGGTGGCCTGCGTGGCGCTGTTCGGTCGCATGCATGTCATGACCCTGGTGCTGGGTTCCAGCCTGATCGGTGTGGCGGTGGATTACCCGCTGCACTACCTGTCCAAAAGCTGGAGCCTCAAACCGTGGCGCAGTTGGTCGGCCCTGCGCCTGACCCTGCCGGGACTGAGCCTGAGCCTGGCGACCACCTGCATCGGCTACCTGGCCCTGGCCTGGACGCCGTTCCCGGCCCTGACCCAGATCGCGATCTTTTCCGCCGCCGGTTTGATCGGTGCTTACCTGACAGCGGTTTGTCTCTTGCCGGCACTGCTCAAGGGCGTGGACTTACACCCGGCCCAGTGGCCGCTGCGGCTGTGCGAACACCTGCTCAGGGCGCGCGAAGCGTTGCTGGCGCGGGTGCGAACACCGGTCTTGTTGGGGCTCTTGCTGATCTTCTGCGCCGGCGGCCTCTGGCAACTGACCACGAAAAACGACATTCGCCAATGGATCGGCACGCCTGAGCAGTTGACCGACGAAGCCCAGGCCATCGCCCGTATCACCGGCTTCCAACCCACCAGCCAATTCTTCCTGATCCGCGCCGATAATCAGTCACACCTGCTGGAACGTCAAACGGTGCTCAACGAGCGGCTGGAGCAGTTGATTGGCCTGGAGAAGCTTGAGGGCTACCTGTCGCTGAACCAACTGGTCAGCCCGCCCGCCGAACAGCAGAAAGTGCGTGACGCCCTGGCCCGGTTGCCGGCGTTCTGGCAACCGCTGCTGGACCTGGGAGTGCCGGTCGCCGCACTGCAAGCCGAACTGACGCAATTGCAGGCCTTGCCGGTGACCGACATCGATACCGCACTGGCCGGCCCCCTGGCCGAACCGTACCGCACACTCTGGCTCGGCCCGACGGCGGAGGGCGTGGCGGCGGTGGTCAGCCTGCAAGGCTTGAATGATGCAGCGCTGCTCAGGGTGCAGACGCTGGATCTGCCCGGCGTACAACTGGTCGATCGTCTGGGGGACCTGAACCGGGTCTTTGCCGCCACGCAAGTCAGCGCCGCCGAATTGAAACTGGCCTCCTGCGTGCTCATCTTGCTGTTATTGACCTGGCCGTTCGGTGTCGGCGGCGCCCTTCGCGTCGTCGCCCTGCCGTTGTTGGCGGCGCTGTGCAGCCTGGCGAGCCTCGGCTGGCTGGGCCAGCCACTGACCCTGTTCGGCCTGTTCGGTCTGTTGCTGGTCACCGCCATCGGTGTCGATTACGCGATCCTGATGCGCGAACAGATAGGCGGCGCCGCGGTGAGCCTGCTGGGCACCCTGCTGGCGGCAGTCACCACCTGGTTGTCGTTCGGCCTGTTGGCAGTTTCCAGCACGCCAGCGGTGAGCAACTTCGGCCTGGCGGTCAGCCTGGGGCTGGCCTTCAGTTTCATGCTGGCGCCGTGGGCCGGGCATCAGACCCGCGCGGCAGCGGTTACGGAGCCGGCCCAGTGATCATCCTGATGTTCTGGCTCATGGCCCTGGGGCTGTTCGCGGTGGCGACAGTCATCGGCCGTCGCTTCGGGCTGATCCCGATTGTCAGCCAATTGCTGTTGGCGACGCTTGGCCTGCCGTTGCTGATGTACTTCTGGATCGAACCAGGCTGGCAGCTCAACGGCGCGCAACTGGTGGCGCCGGTGTGGCTGAGCAATCTCTACAGCCTCGCCTTCGCCCTGTTGCTGGGGCACATCCTCAGCGACGTGATCGACCTGCGGCTGGACCGCCAGAGCGTGAAAGTCGCCCTGCCCAGCTTCGGCGTTCCATTCGCCTGCGGTTTGGCGACCGCGCTCTGGCTGCTGCCGCCCCAGCCCTGGATCAGTTCCCTGGCGGTGGGGCTGCTGTTTGCGATCACCGCCATCCCGGTGCTGTACCTGTACCTGCGTCACATCGACTACCCGCCCGCCGCCACACGGCGCCTGGTGCAAACCGCGATTCTGATCGACTTGATCTGCTGGAGCCTGTTCGCCCTGGCCCAAGGCAGCCTGCACCTGGCCAGCCTTTTGCTGCCGTTGGCCGGTGCCTGTGTGCCGCTGCTGTTGCGACTGCTTGGCCTGCGCCAGCCGCTGCTGCACAGCGGGATCTTTTTCGCCTTGCTGGTGGTGGCCGAACACTACCGGCTCAACGCGCTGATTGTCGGCATCGGCTATCTGCTGTGCATGGCCGCGCTCAAGGTGCCGCTGGTGTTGCCGCTCAACACGAACTGGATGCAAGGTTTGCAGACCTACCTGGCGATCCCGCTGATCCTCACCTTCGGCATCGTGCAGATCAACGTCCACAGCGCCCTGAGTCGCCTCGACTGGCTCCAGATCGGCGCATTGCTGCTGTTACCCATCGCCAGCAAACTGCTGGGCAACTGGCTGGGACTGGGCTGGGCCGGGGCCTCGTTCCCGGGCGCCAGTCGCTGGCGCGAAAGTGTCTTGCTGAATATTCGCGGCTTGAGTGAAATCGTGTTCCTCAACCTGCTGCTACAACAACAGCTCATCAGCCCGGCGGTGTACTTTGCGCTGATGCTGATGGGCCTGATCGCGACATTGCTGCCGGCCCTGGCCGGCTTCCACCGTATTCCCTCGATTGCCGTCCCGGCCAGGAGCTCCAGTGCCAACAGTTGAAATGGAACGTCGACAGGTCGTCGTCATCGGCGCAGGTCCCTCTGGCGCTATCGCCGCCGCGCTGCTCAAACGCAAGGGCCACGATGTGCTAGTCATCGAGCGCCAGCATTTCCCACGGTTTTCCATCGGCGAAAGCCTGTTGTCCCATTGCCTGGACTTCGTCGAAGAGGCCGGCATGCTCGACGCGGTGAATGCCGCCGGGTTTCAGCGCAAGAATGGCGCGGCGTTCGCCTGGGGCGAGCGCTACAGCGCCTTCGATTTCGGCGATACCTTCAGCAAAGGCAAGCCCACCACCTTCCAAGTGCAGCGCGCCGACTTCGACAAGCTGCTGGCCGATCAGGCGGCGTTGCAAGGTGTCGAGATCCGTTATGGACAGGCCATCACCGGCGCCGACTTCTCACTTGCCAAACCACAACTGGGCGTCCAGCGCGAAGACGGCAGCGCGTATCTCGTCGAGGCCGATTTCGTCCTCGACGCCAGCGGCTATGGCCGGGTCTTGCCACGCCTGCTGGACCTTGAGGCGCCCTCGAACTTTCCGCTGCGCCAGGCGGTGTTCACCCACATCGAAGATTGCATCGATGCCCCAACCTTCGACCGCGAAAAAATCCTTATCACCACTCACCCGACCCAACGCGATGTGTGGTTCTGGACCATCCCGTTCAGCGACGGGCGCTGTTCAGTCGGCGTGGTCGCGGCGGCGGAGCATTTCGCCGGTCGCACTGACGATCTTGACGCTTGCCTGCGCGGCTTCATCGACGAAACACCAAGCCTGGCCGGTGTACTCAGCAACGCGATATGGGACACCCCGGCGCGAACCATCGGCGGCTACTCGGCCAATGTCAAAACGCTGCATGGCCCAGGCTTCGCCCTGCTGGGCAACGCCGCGGAATTCCTCGACCCGGTGTTCTCTTCCGGCGTGACCATCGCCATGCGCTCGGCCAGCATGGCCGCTGGGGTGCTGCATCGGCAGTTGCAAGGAGAAAGCGTGGACTGGCAAAGCGAATTCGCCGAGCCACTCAAACGTGGCGTCGACACCTTCCGCTGCTACGTCGAGGGCTGGTACGCCGGCACCTTCCAGGACGTGATTTTCTACACCGACGGCTCGCCAGACATTCGCCGCATGATCAGCGCGATCCTGGCCGGTTATGCCTGGGATGAGCGCAATCCGTTCGTCAGCGAGCCCAAGCGGCGCCTGCGCATGCTGTCGGAAATCTGTGCGAGCCCGGCACCATGAGAAAGCAGCCATGAGCTACCTGAGCGACAACTACGTCGAAGAGACCCGCTTCGGCTTCTGGTTCCTGCGCAGCCACACCTGGCAGCACCATGTCTTGCGGGTGGCGATCAATGACCTGCGCAACCTTTTCAGCGGCCCGTTGCCGGTGGCTCCGGTGCTGCTCGATGCCGGTTGCGGCCAGGGCAAGTCGTTCCAATACTTGCGCCAGGTGTTCGCGCCACAACGCCTGATCGGCGTCGACGCCGACCCTCACAGCCTGGACCTGAGTCTTGCGGAAGCTGCACGCCAAGGCATGGCCGTGGAACTGGTCGGCAGCGATTGCGCGACGTTGATGGTGCCTGATGACAGCGTCGACCTGCTGTTCTGCCATCAAACCTTTCATCACCTGGTGGAGCAGGAAAAAGCCCTCGCCGAGTTCTATCGCGTGCTCAAGCCCGGCGGCTATCTGATGTTCGCGGAGTCCACAGCGGCCTACATCGATACCTGGGTGATCCGCTGGCTGTTCCGTCATCCCATGCACGTGCAAAAAAGTGCCGCGCAGTACCTGGAGATGATCCGCGATCAGGGTTTCCAGTTCGAAGCCGCCAACGTCTCGTATCCCTATCTGTGGTGGAGCCGCGCCAGGGATTTCGGCCTTCTCGAACGCTTCGGCCTGCGCCGCCCGCGGCCCTTTGGCGAGCGGGAGGAAACCCTGATCAATGTAGTGGCCCGTAAACCCGTTGAAGGGACTGTCGAATGATTCGTGCGCTGCTTTTTGGCTGCTTGCTGTTGCTCGGGGCCTGCGCCAGTCAGGCGCCGTTGCCGGAACGCACACCAACCCTGGCACTGCCGCTGCAGTTGCATATCGAGCGGCAAATGGCCGGACAGCGCCAGGATTGGCTGCTGGTGATCCAGCGCGAAGGCGCCGGTATCCGCTGGTCGATGCTGGACCCACTGGGCATTCCCCTGGCCCGCCAACGCCTGGTGGACGGCCAGTGGCAAGCCGACGGACTGCTGCCACCCAATGCCGAAGCCCGTGAGCTTTTCGCCGCGCTGTTGTTTGCCCTGACGCCTGAAACCGAGCTGCCGGACAACTACCCCACCGCCCGGCAAGAGGTTCGGCAACGAACCCTGGGCCAACGCTGGCAAGTGCGCTACAAGCAACCGCTGGATTTTGAACTGGGCCTGCACGAAGGCCCGCACTACCGCATCATGCCGTTGACCGAGAGTACCCCATGACCGCTTATTTGAATGCCCTGGGGGTAATTTGCGCCCTGGGCCGGGGTAAAGATGAAGTGGCGCGCAACCTGTTTGCCGGCGACTGCGGCGGCGTGCGCGTGCAGGATGGCTGGGTGGCCGAACGTAAATTGCCGGTGGCCTCGGTGCCCGGTGAACTCGCTTGCATACCGCAATCTTTGATCGCGCACCGCAGCCGCAACAATCAGTTGCTGCTCGAAGCGGGGCTGCAGATTCTCGATGAGATCGATCAGGCCATCCAGACCTACGGTCGCGCTCGCATCGGTGTCGTGCTGGGCACCAGTACCTCGGGCATCGAAGAAGCCAGTCAGGGCATTGCCCATTACCTGCGTGAGCAGCACTTCCCCGACGGCTACGACTACCAGCAACAGGAACTGAGCGCGCCGGCCAACTTCCTTTGCGACTGGCTGGAGCTGAGCGGCCCGTCCTATGTGATATCCACCGCCTGCACATCCAGCGCCCGGGCCTTGATGAGCGCCCGACGCCTGCTCGACCTGGGCCTGTGCGATGCGGTGCTCTGCGGCGGCGTGGACAGCCTGTGCAAACTGACCCTCAACGGCTTTTCGGCCCTGGAAGCGGTATCGGGGGAGCGCTGTAATCCGTTTTCGGTCAACCGCAGCGGCATCAACATCGGCGAGGCCGCGGTGCTGTTTCTCATGAGCAGGACGCCGGGACATCCGGCACCGATCGCCTTGCTGGGTGACGGCGCCAGCTCCGATGCCCACCATATTTCAGCGCCGGAGCCCAGTGGTCGCGGCGCTCGCCAGGCCATGGAAAAAGCCTTGCGTCGCGCCGGCCTGCAACCCGGCCAGATCGATTACCTGAACCTGCACGGCACCGCCACGCAACACAACGACGCCATGGAAAGCCAGGCAGTGGCCGGGCTGTTTCCAGCGGGCGTGCCCTGTTCGTCGACCAAGCCCATGACCGGCCATACCCTCGGGGCCGCCGGGGCGCTGGAAGCGGCGTTCTGCTGGTTGAGCCTGAGTACGCAAAACACCGCCCAGGCCTTGCCGCCGCATGTCTGGGACGGCCAGGCCGATCCTGCACTGCCGGCATTGAAGTGGGTCACTACCGACACCCGCCTGAACCCGACATCACCGCGCCGCCTGATGAGCAACTCGTTCGCCTTCGGCGGCAACAACGTCAGCCTGATTATCGGAGACGCCCCATGATTGACTGGCCGCTCGCCGAACTGCTGCCCCACGCCGGCGACATGATTCTCATCGACCGCGTCCTGGCGTTCGATGATGAGCAGATCCACACCCTCGCCACCGTCAAGCCCGGAGGGTTGTTCAGCCGCGACGACGGCGGGCTGCCGGCCTGGGTCGGCATTGAATTGATGGCCCAGAGCGTCGCCGCGTTTGCCGGTTGTCATGCACGCCGCCGCGGCGACGCCGTGGAGCTGGGTTTTTTGCTCGGCACCCGCAAGTTCGAATGCAATGTCGAGTTTTTCCCGGCCGGGACCGAATTGACCATCCACGGTTTGCGCTCGCTGGAAGACGACAACGGCATGGGCGTGTTCGAATGCCACATCAACGCCCCGGGCATTCATGCCATGGCCCGGTTGAATGTGTTCCGGCCACCTCAGCCAGCCCACTACCTTCATGAACCGTCCGCAACAGGAAATACGCCATGACTGAATCCGTACTGGTCACCGGCTCCAGCCGTGGCATCGGCCGTGCCATCGCCCTGCGCCTGGCCCAGGCCGGGTACGACATCGTGCTGCATTGCCGCAGCGGGCGCGCCGAGGCTGAAGCCGTCCAGGTCGAAATCCAGGCGCTGGGCCGCAATGCCCGGGTGCTGCAATTCGACGTGTCGGACCGCAGCGCGTGCAAAACCATTCTCGATGCTGATGTTGAAACCCACGGTGCCTATTACGGCGTGGTGCTCAACGCCGGCCTGACCCGCGACGGCGCATTCCCGGCCTTGAGCGAGGACGACTGGGATGTGGTGATGCGGACCAACCTGGACGGTTTCTACAACGTCCTGCACCCGGTGATGATGCCGATGATCCGTCGGCGCGCCGCTGGGCGAGTTGTTTGCATCACCTCCGTTTCGGGGCTGATCGGCAATCGCGGCCAGGTCAATTACAGCGCGTCGAAAGCCGGCCTGATCGGCGCGGCAAAGGCGTTGGCAATCGAGTTGGGCAAGCGCAAGATCACTGTCAATTGCGTCGCGCCCGGACTGATCGATACCGCCATGCTCGATGAAAACGTGCCCGTGGAAGAACTGATGAAAATGATCCCCGCCCAGCGCATGGGTACCCCGGAAGAAGTCGCGAGCGCGGTGAATTTCCTGATGTCCGCCGAGGCCGGCTACATCACCCGGCAGGTCCTGGCCGTCAACGGAGGCCTGTGCTGATGAAGCGCGTCGTCGTTACCGGCATGGCCGGCATCACCTCTCTGGGCAGCGACTGGGAAACCATCGCCGCCAACTTCGCCGCCAACCGCAGCGGCATACGACGCATGGATGAATGGGACCGGTTCACCGAGCTGAATACACGCCTGGCCGGGCCTGTCGATGATTTCCAGGTCCCGACCCACTGGACGCGCAAGCAACTGCGCAGCATGGGTCGGGTATCGCGCCTGGCCGTCGGCGCCGCCGAACAGGCCCTGGCCGATGCGGGGCTGTTGGGCGATGAGTCGATCAAGGACGGGCGCATGGGCGTCTCCTGTGGTTCGTCAACCGGCAGTACCGACGAGATTAAGGCGTTCGGCAACATGCTGCTCAACAGCGTGGCCGAAGGGTTGAACGCCAACTCCTATGTACGGATGATGCCCCACACCACGGCGGCCAATATCAGTATCTTCTTCGGGCTTACCGGACGGCTGATCCCCACCTCCAGCGCCTGCACCAGCGGCAGCCATGGCATCGGCTATGCCTATGAGGCAATCAAGTTCGGTCGCCTGCCGCTGATGCTCGCCGGCGGCGCGGAAGAGCTCTGCCCGACCGAAGCGATGGTCTTCGATGCGCTGTACGCCACCAGCCTGAAAAACGACGCCCCGCAGACCAGCCCACGGCCCTATGACAAGGACCGCGATGGCCTGGTGATCGGTGAAGGCGCCGGCATGCTGGTACTCGAAGAACTGGAGCACGCCCTGGCCCGAGGAGCGCGAATCCATGCCGAAATCGTCGGCTTTGGCAGCAACGCCGACGGTCAGCACGCTACCCGTCCCGAACTGAGCACCATGCGCCGGGCCATGGAACTGGCCCTGGAAGACGCTGGCCTGGAACCTGCCGCCATCGGCTACGTCAACGGCCACGGCACCGCCACCGAACAGGGCGACATCGCCGAAACCCTGGCCACCAGCAGCCTGTTTGGCGAGCACATGCCCATCAGTTCGCAGAAAAGCTTTCTCGGTCATACCCTCGGCGCCTGCGGTGCGCTGGAATCGTGGTTCAGCATCGAAATGATGAACCGCGATCTCTACGTGCACACCTTCAACCTCGATGAGGTCGATCCCCAGTGCGGCAAGCTCGACTACCTGTGCAATGAGTTCAGGTCCATGAGCAACGAGTACGTGATGAACAACAACTTCGCTTTTGGTGGGGTCAACACCTCGTTGATTTTCCGCCGCTGGCGCTGAGTTGGATTGATATCCCTGTTGCCCGTGATCAAGGAATGAGGGGCTGCGACCGGCATTGATCGGCTTGCACCTGGCAGCCAAAACAATCTGTGGGAGCAAAACTTGCTCCCACAGATGCAGTGGCTTCGACCGTTTCGTTCGTACACCGCCTGACGCCGCTGCAGGCGGTATCTATCTACCACCCTGCCTCCATTCTTCTCCCATAGGTTGCTCCTTCCGAAAATTTCTCAGGAAGAGAACATGCTGGAAGACAACCCGTTACAGGCCGACAGTGCCACGGCCACAAGCGCTGCGCTGATAAACCGGCTCAATGCCTCGCAGCAGCAGATGATCCACCTGAACGGCGCCGTTCCGCGTGCGTCGAAGGTGACAGCCCAACATATGGAGTACTGGCTGGCGAAAGCCTTTCCCAGCCTGGCGAACACTCTGGTAGCCAAAGACATACTGGTGTGCCGGCGGCAGGACGAGCCGACTTCAAAACGAACGGTGGTGCAGACTGTTCCCCTCGATACGCTTTTCTGGCGCGCGATTGCCGGCGAGATCAACGCGCGCGAGTTCTTCCTCGAATTGGACAACATCGACATCGTCACGCGTAAGGACGATGCCACGCAAATGCCGGCAGTCCTCAATAGTCGTGACGCAAAGGAAGAGATCAAGCGGCGGATAAGCGTCACGCCCGCGTCTCATGCACGACTGCTGGAGCGGGCGCTGGAGCATTTTTGGGATAAACCTGCCGAGTTCAGCCAAGGCCGCAGTGTCAGCGACTGGCTGGCCGATGAGTTCGGCAGGCAACTCAAGGCACAGGCGGATCTCCACCGGCTGGACGCTGTGTTGAGCCTGCCGATGCACAAAGCGGTGGCGGACTTCGCCCTGTCGGCGCCGGACGGCGCGTCCCGTGCCCAGCTGGCGGAGCGTGTCCGGCCCGGGGTCTACGGTTTGAATCTGACCCCCGAAGGGTGGGGGTTCAGCGTACCGATGCCGGGGGCGGTTGCGCTGACGCAGCATGATAATGCCGATCATCCGGGGGGCGCGGTGCTATGCAGCCCGGGTAGCCCACTGGAGGTTTACGCTGACTTGACGGCGTTGAAGGCCAGCCTGGTGGAAGACGGCACTCAGGATACGGTGAGCACGGCGTCAATGGCGCAGAACTTTCTCGCTCGCCTGGTCACTGACCTGAGAGCGGCGCAGAAAACCGCCGTGAGCGAGGTTCTATCCAGCGGCCCGGCAGAGGGAGAGAGTCTCACCACCTGGATGGCCAGGATAGATGCGGCGGCGGACCTCAGGCACAAGCTGGATTTGGCTGGCGCCATGGACGAGCGCGAGTTACGGCTGAACCGGAAAAAACTGCACGACTGGCTGCACCGCGACCCTAACGTTATCGGCAGCGACCGTCTGGCCTGGTGGAAGGCCGTGCACGACTTGCAGCAAACCCTGACAGATTCGCCACCACCACCGGACCCGGTCACCCTGGCAACCCCTGACGCCCTTCATGACCGGACTCGCACCCTGCTTGCCAGGTTCATCAAGGAGAAGTACCCACCGGTCGATCCTGACCAGGTCTCTCTGAGTATCCGCAAGCATCTGCTCGATCCGCACGCCCCGACAGGCGAGTCGCCATTCGGCTCCGGGCTCTCGTCAGGCAAGGTGAAGGGCCTATTTGATGACCGCCGCTCCCTGACGCAGTGGGCAATGTCCAACCTGACGCCGGAGGAACGCACGGCCAGCGACACCACGGTGGAAGGTCCGCTGAGTTTTGCGCAGATTGTAGAAGTCATTGAACGGGCAAACATCGGTGCCCGGCTCTCGCCCGCGTTGCAGCTCGCAGCCCGGGAGCAGCAAGCACAGTGGATGTCCCTGAAGGCCAAACAGATGCGGGCGCAGGCGTGGGCCGCCCATATCTCGGGCGACTTTACCCACGACAAGGACAATACCGGGCTGAACCTGGTGCTGGCGGCACTGGACAGCCCGACGCCGCAGGGGCGCAGCAAGGTCAACGGACATGAGGTGGTGGTCCGCCAGATCCAGTGGGGTGACAGCGTACTCAAGGAGCTGCTGGCCTTTGGGGTGAAGACCCTTGGCAGCCGGCCTTCGTTGACCCTGTACACACCAGAAGCACCGGACGGCAAGCAGTTCAGGGACGTCGATGCGGCAAGCGACCGGGAGCTGGAGGCGGCCCTGGTGCGGACGCTCACCGCCACGCCGGAAATGACCCGCTGGCTGATTTCGCATCTGCCGCTGCTCAAGCAAGCCGATCAGCTTGCCAGCCTGGTGCCGTCCGCGGAAAACCTGACCCTCAACGAGAAGATCAAGAAAGTGACGCAACCCACGTTCTCCTGGATCAAGCACAGGGTTCAGGACGACTTCGCATTGAAAGTCTATTCGCCCGTGGTTAAAGGCAACCTTTTCAAAGCGCTGCATGAGACGCAGATCACCCAAGCGATCCAGACGGCGGACCTGCTGACCGTGACCAACGCCGAGCGCGACAGCACAGCGGCACAAGATGGGCGCAGGACTGCAGTCATGCTACTGACGGGGGCGATGTCAATGTTCTATGCAGGCCGGCTGGGTGGGGTACTGGGCCGCGCGATTCTGCCCGTGATGACCGGCGGCGCTGCGGTGTCGGCGATAAAGGATGAGGGGGGCAGCTTCAGCCAGTGGACGAGTGATCTTATCAGCGGGCTCGGTGAGGTACTGGCAGAGGGCGGTCAGGACCTGATCATGTCCCGCGCGGCACGGCGCCGGGGTAAGCCTCGCCCGGCACTTTCAGCCTTGCCCCGCATGCCGGACCCGGAGCTCGAACCGTTTATCCTCAGAGGGTTCGACGGCAAGGGACTGGTGCCCGAGGGGCGCAATCGGTACAGGGACGCCGGTGGGCAGGGTTATCTGAAGCTGGGCAAGGACTACTGCAAAACCGCCATACAAGCAGGCGAACGAATCATCTACGGGCCGAACAACCGTACCGACCAGCGGACGGTAACCTGGGAAAATGGCCGCTGGCAGATCGAAGAACCAAAACGGCTGCTCGGTGGTGGAGTCATACAAAGCCTGTTCGGTCGGACTCCGGAAACCCCGCAACAGAAAACCTATAACGCGTTGGTAGAGGGCGTCCTCGTCGACCATCAGTGGCCGTCTCGGGCAGTGGTGAATACGGCAAAAAAAGTCATCTACTCGATGCCCGAGGAACTGGCAGAGCGTATCGTGCGCGAGAGCATGAATGACATCCACGTACGCGACATAGACACTTATCGCTCACGAATAAACTGGATAAACAAAGGACACCAGGACCTCACGCAACATAAAAAGGCCCACGACAGCCTGCTGTATAAATACAACGTATGGCAGGCCGTCGACTACTGCACCAGAGACATCGACTCCCAGGCAAGAGGGATCCAGCTGACGGCCGCTCAAAAGATAAAAGTATTCGACATGACCCTGCCGCTGAAAAGGGAGCTTTTCGACAGCGAAGGCAACTTCAAGATGATGATGTCCTCCTTGCCCGACAATCTCACCGGCGCGTCATTCATTACCATCATCCCTGAACAGGGGAAAAAGAAAGCCGCCATGACTAAAATCCAGGACGATATTCATGACGTGGTCGAGGCAGCGGAAAAGCGCGTCTGGGTCGATCTGGGCGAACGGTACTCAGGGACGGGACCCGAGGTGGAAGCGGCCAGGGAACAATATAAACAGAACCCTGAAAATTTCCGGGCGTATAAAAGTAACAAACTCAGCGCGTTCAGGGACGAGATGAAAAAAAGACACAAGCCCGGCCTCCTGACCGAAATCCGCAACCATAAGATTCCTTATGTCATCGTCAACAAGGGCAAGTCGCAGCGGAAAACGTTATTGGTCACCGGCGAGGACATCACGAACTTCAGTAAAAACCTCTCGAACTACGACACGTTTGATATCGAGGTCGTGACCCAAGTCCCGACGAAGAAAGTCACCGGCAAGCCTGCGGCCGCGACCGCCCCCCTCGCTGTTGCGGAAGGCCCGGTTGTCGCAGACAAATTTTCGACAAGCACCAGCCTGCTGGCCGAGTCACAGATGTCATATGACACTTTTACTGAGGCAGCCAAAACGAAAATAACGGAAATCATGGCTGACATTCGTGCAGGCCGGGTCACCACCAAGCGCATCAACCGGTATTACTGGTACGACATGGCGCAACTGTCACCCGGGAGTGGCAGAGGCGCATGGCGCGCTGCCTTTGAACGCAAGGGCGAAACCTGGACCCTCCAGGGGTTTTATGACTATCACGTCAATAGGCCGGCGACGGTTTGGGAGGGTTAAGTAAAAAGTCGTTCATCGCAGACGGTTTTCCCGCTGGGTTTGCACAGACCGATGATGCGGCCATGAACGACGAAGGGCGCCTTTGGGCGCCCTTCAATGAATAGCTCGGTGCAGGCAGCCGAGTTATTGGGCCTGAATCAATTTGCTTTCAGCCACCCCGGCGCGGCCGGTTTTTTCATCGACAACCTGCAGGTTGTTCCGCGCTTTGATGAAGCCCACTTTCACTTCCTGCCAGACGAAATAGTTTTTCCCGGCTTCTGTGCTGAGCTTGAGCTCTGAGTCGTTCTCCGCTGATGACACCAGGGTCTGCTGGCCAGCCGGTACTGACAGCATCAAGTACGACTTAGCGACAGTCTGGCCTACAGCTTTACCGTTGAGCGTTACCGGCATTTTTACGCCAGCGCCCATGCTCTCGTTGCGATAAAGGTAGATGTTGGCTTTGTCGGGGACAGTCTGGAATGTTTTTGCCTGAGCATCCTGAGTGTCATCCGCCATTTTTACCGAAGCGCAGCCCGTGGTCAGCGCGGCGACTGCCAGCAAAGCGGTGAAGGTCAACTGCTTGAACATCCTGTTTCTCCATGGTTTGTGGGTCGAACAACGGGTTATCGGCTGACACATGCAAATATTCAGGCTTCTTCCGGCATAAGTTGTTGTCCCCTATTGGTCAACAACTCCACAAACGCCCTTGCCATCGGCGAGCACTGATCCTTGCGTTGCACCAGCCACACCGCCGACATTGCCGCCGGATCAAGCAGTGGCCGGTAGACCACGCCGTCAATACGCATGCGCTGGTAGGACGCCGGCAGGACCGAGACGCCCAGCCCCGCCGCCACCAGGCCGATGATGGTCATGGCCTCACCGGCCTCCTGGGCGAAGTTCGGGCTGAAGCCGGCGTCGCGGGCCAGGCTCAGGAGTTGTGCATAGAGGCCGCTGCCGTAGCTGCGGGGGAAGAACACGAACGGTTCCTGGGCCAGTGCAGAGAGGAACAGGCCCCCTTCGCTGCCCTGGGCCAGTGGATGCTTGGAACTGAGCACGGCCACCAGCGGCTCGCGGCTCAATTCGATCTCCCGCAGGGAGTCGGGCAGCGGCAAGGGCCGCATGATGCCCACCTCGATTGCCTCGTCCACCAGGGCGTCAGCCACTTGGGTGCTGCTCATTTCCCGAAGGTTCAGGTGTACAGCGGGAAAGCGCTGGCGAAACGTGAAAATCGCCTGGGGGATGGTGGAGTTGAAAGGCGCCGATGATGTGAAGCCGATTTTCAGCTCGCCCAGTTCGCCCAACTCTGCGCGGCGGGCGACATCGGCGGCCTTGTCGACCTGAGCCAGCACCTGTCGGGCCTCTTCGAGAAACAAACGTCCGGCTTCACTCAGTTCGACGCGACGATTGGTGCGATTGAACAGCCGCGCGCCGATCTCTTGCTCCAGTGCCTGGATCTGCTGGCTAAGGGGCGGCTGGGAGATGCCCAGCGCCAGCGCGGCGCGACCAAAATGCAGTTCTTCGGCAACGGCTATGAAGTAACGCAGATGACGCAGTTCCATAAGCAATCCAATAGGTCGTAGAACGTCTTAAACAGGTCGAACAATATATTGGATAGAAACATTAACCGGCTATATGCTTTTTCCATTGCCTGCCTGGTCGTGCTCCTGCGAGGTTCACCGTGAAAACTGCTGTCGCTCCACTGGCCCATGAGATCCCTCCGCCTGCCGATGATGGCGTCACCGGACGCAAAGACATCTACATCGAAAAAGGCACACCGTTGTTCATGCGTACGGTGCTGGCGTTGTTTTGTGGCGGTTTTGCGACCTTCGCCCTGTTGTATTGCGTGCAACCGATGATGCCGCTGCTCTCCGAAGAGTTTTCCATCAATGCCGCCCAGAGCAGTCTGATCCTGTCGGTGGCGACCGGCCTGCTCGCCGTCGGGCTGCTGATCACCGGCCCGATTTCCGATCGCATCGGCCGCAAGTCAGTGATGGTCGCGGCGCTGTTTGCCGCGGCGTTGTGCACCATTGCCAGCGCGATGATGCCGACCTGGCAGGGTGTACTGGTGCTGCGCGCTCTGGTGGGGTTGTCGTTGAGCGGCGTGGCGGCAGTCGCGATGACTTACCTGGGTGAAGAAATCCATCCCAAGCACATTGGCCTGGCGATGGGCTTGTACATCGCCGGCAACGCCATCGGAGGCATGAGCGGCCGCTTGATCGCCGGGGTGCTGATTGACTTCGTCAGCTGGCACACCGCGATGCTGGTGGTCGGTGGCCTGGCCTTGATCGCGGCGGCGGTGTTCTGGAGGATTCTTCCCGAGTCACGCAATTTCCGCCCCCGCTCGCTGCATCCGCGCAGCTTGCTGGACGGTTTCACCATGCACTTTCGCGATGCCGGGTTGCCGCTGTTGTTTCTCGAAGCCTTCGTATTGATGGGTGCATTCGTGACGCTGTTCAACTACATCGGCTATCGCCTGCTGGCCGGGCCTTATCACTTGGACCAGGCCTTTGTCGGGTTGCTCTCGGTGGTCTACCTGTCGGGTATCTACAGCTCGGCGAAAGTCGGCGCACTGGCCGACAAACACGGCCGGCGCAAAATGCTCTGGGCGACCATCGCGCTGATGCTGGCCGGTCTTGCGCTGACCATGACCACGCCGCTGTGGCTGGTGATCCTGGGCATGCTGGTGTTCACCTTCGGCTTCTTCGGCGCTCACTCGGTCGCCAGCAGCTGGATCGGCCGCCGCGCAACCAAAGCCAAGGGACAGGCCTCGTCGTTGTACCTGTTCAGCTACTACGCCGGCTCCAGCGTCGCAGGTACGGCTGGCGGGGTAGCCTGGCATCTGGGCGGATGGAACGGTGTCAGCCTGTTCATCGGCGGCTTGCTGGTGGTGGCGTTGCTGGTGGCGGTGAAACTGGCGAAGTTGCCGGTGTTGCCGGGCAACGCTCAGGTTTGAGCGGACACTGTTCAGGCGCTGGCCCGCCGCTCAAGTCATTGCCCCAACACCATCCGCGCGTCCAGGACACCGTTGCGCACTTCCAGGCTCAGCACCTGCAAGGTGGCGCCGTCCCGCTCGTGTCGGTCCAGCCAGTCGAGCAGTCGATTGGCATCGCCACTGACGGCAAGCCGTAACGAATCACCGTCGATCTCCAGCTCCGCCAGCTCCAGCCCCGCGGCCGTCGCACTGTCGTTGATCCTGACGGACAAAGAGCTCGTGGCGGTCGTAGCGCCGGTGGGTTACAGGCGCTGGATCCGGGCAGCGAGTTCGGCCTGCTGCCAATACTGACGCTCGGCCAGGTCGAGCCGATGTCGGGTGGGCTGCCAGATCGAGGTAAATAGAAGGAACAATCCCTGAATCTATTTTTCCGAGCTCAGAAGAAAAACTTCTTACAGGCAAAGTTAGTTATTAAACAAAAGAAAACAGGCAAACCGATAAAGATAACCAACTTGTTTCATTGAATAATTAACAGGCAAAAAAAAGCCTGCCTGGAACGAATCCCGACAGGCTGGATGAGCGAGCTACGATCAGTCGTGGTATTGCGCCGACAACTCATGCACCGCGCGCAGGAAAGCACCGGCGTGTTCCGGATCGACTTCCGGCGTAATGCCATGGCCAAGGTTGAACACATGACCGCTGCCCTTGCCATAGCTGGCGAGGATGCGCCCGACTTCGGTGCGGATGGCTTGCGGTTTGGCGTAAAGCACAGTCGGATCCATGTTGCCTTGCAGAGCGACTTTGCTGCCGACACGCGCGCGGGCGTTGCCAATGTCGCAGGTCCAGTCCAGGCCCAGGGCGTCGGCACCGGCATCGGCGATGCTTTCCAGCCACAGGCCGCCGTTCTTGGTGAACAGGATCACCGGTACTTTACGACCTTCATGTTCGCGGATCAGGCCGCTGACGATCTTGCGCATGTAGGCCAGGGAAAACTCCTGGTACGCCGCCGCCGAGAGATTGCCGCCCCAGGTGTCGAAGATCTGCACCGCTTGCGCACCGGCCAGGATCTGCCCGTTGAGGTAGGACGTCACCGACTGGGCCAGCTTGTCCAGCAGCAGGTGCATGGCTTGCGGGTTGTCGTAGAGCATCGCCTTGGTCTTGCGGAAGTCTTTCGACGAGCCGCCTTCAACCATGTAGGTGGCCAGGGTCCAGGGGCTGCCGGAGAAGCCGATCAGCGGCACGCGACCGTTGAGTTCTCGACGGATGGTGCTGACCGCGTCCATGACATAACCCAGGTCCTTCTGCGGATCGGGAATCGGCAGGGCTTCGATGTCGGCCAGAGTGCTGACGACTTTCTTGAAGCGCGGGCCTTCGCCGGTCTCGAAGTACAGACCCTGGCCCATGGCGTCGGGAATGGTGAGAATGTCGGAAAACAGAATCGCCGCGTCCAGCTGCGGGTAACGATCCAGCGGCTGCATCGTGACTTCGCAGGCGAACTGGGGATTCATGCACAGGCTCATGAAGTCGCCGGCCTTGGCCCGACTGGCGCGGTATTCCGGCAAGTAGCGACCGGCCTGACGCATCATCCACACGGGGGTGACGTCTACGGGTTGCTTGAGCAGGGCACGGAGGAAACGGTCGTTCTTCAGGGCAGTCATGTCGGCATCCGGAAAAAAAGTGCGGGCATTTTCTCAGAGCGCGACGCAAAAGGCACGGCAAGAGCCGTGCCTTTTATCTATCGGGGCAATTTGTCGCGGTATCAGGCAACACCTAAAACCACTGTGGGAGCGAGCTTGCTCGCGATGAGGGCATCACATTCAACATTTTCGTCGACTGATTCGCCGCTATCGCGAGCAAGCTCGCTCCCACATTTGATTGCATTCCCATTCAGGAAATGATCAGACCCCCAAGTAATCCAGAATCCCTTCCGCCGCATTGCGGCCTTCGAAGATCGCCGTGACCACCAGATCGGAACCCCGGACCATGTCGCCGCCGGCGAAGATCTTCGGGTTGCTGGTCTGGTGCTTGTACTGGCCCTGTTCCGGAGCCACGACGCGGCCCTGGCTGTCGGTCTGGATGCTGAACTGCTCGAACCACGGCGCCGGGCTTGGGCGGAAGCCGAAGGCGATGACCACGGCATCGGCCGGGATGATCTCTTCGGAACCGGGGATCGGCTCAGGGCTGCGGCGGCCACGGGCGTCCGGTTCGCCGAGACGGGTCTCGACCACCTTCACGCCCTCGACCTTGTCTTCACCGACAATGGCGATCGGCTGGCGGTTGTAGAGGAACTTCACGCCCTCTTCCTTGGCGTTCTTCACTTCTTTGCGCGAGCCGGGCATGTTCGCTTCGTCACGACGATAGGCGCAGGTCACCGACTTGGCGCCCTGGCGAATCGAAGTGCGGTTGCAGTCCATCGCCGTGTCACCGCCGCCCAGCACCACGACCTTCTTGCCTTTCATGTCGACGAAATCTTCCGGCGACTTTTCAAAGCCCAGGTTGCGGTTGACGTTGGCGATCAGGAAGTCCAGCGCGTCGTAGACGCCCGGCAGGTCCTCGCCGGCAAAGCCGCCCTTCATGTAGGTGTAGGTGCCCATGCCCATGAATACGGCATCGTACTCTTCGAGCAGTTGCTCCATGGTCACGTCCTTGCCTACTTCGGTGTTCAGGCGAAACTCGATGCCCATGCCGGTGAAGACTTCGCGACGATTGCTCAGCACGGTCTTTTCCAGCTTGAACTCAGGGATGCCGAAGGTCAGCAGGCCGCCGATTTCCGGGTTCTTGTCGAACACCACCGGGGTCACGCCACCGCGCACCAGCACATCGGCGCAACCCAGGCCCGCCGGGCCGGCCCCAATGATCGCCACGCGCTTGCCGGTCGGCTTGACCTTGGACATGTCCGGGCGCCAGCCCATGGCGAACGCGGTGTCGGTGATGTATTTCTCCACCGAACCGATGGTCACCGCGCCAAAACCGTCGTTGAGGGTGCATGCACCCTCACACAGGCGGTCCTGCGGACACACCCGGCCGCAGACTTCCGGCAGGGTGTTGGTCTGGTGGGACAACTCGGCGGCCTGGAGGATGTTGCCCTCGGCCACCAGCTTCAGCCAGTTGGGAATGAAGTTGTGCACCGGGCACTTCCATTCGCAGTACGGGTTACCGCAGCCCAGGCAGCGGTGGGCCTGGTCGGCCGACTGCTGGGGTTTGAAAGGCTCGTAGATTTCCACGAACTCTTTCTTGCGTTGACGCAACAGTTTCTTCTTCGGATCCTTGCGCCCGACATCGATGAACTGGAAGTCATTACTCAGACGTTCAGCCATTGTTAAAACCTCATCAAACTCTTCAGGCGCATATCACTGCGGGTTGGCACGGGTGCTGGAAAGCAACGATTTCAGGTTGGCAGCCTTGGGCTTGACCAGCCAGAAACGACGCAGATAGTCATCGAGGTTTTCGGCGAGTTCACGACCCCACTCGCTGTCGGTTTCCTCGACGTATTCGTCCAGCACGCGCTGCAAGTGGCTGCGGTAGGCTTCCATCGCCTCGCCGCTGATCCGCTGGATTTCCACCAGTTCGTGATTGACCCGGTCAACGAAGGTGTTGTCCTGGTCGAGCACGTAGGCGAAACCGCCGGTCATGCCAGAGCCGAAGTTGTAACCGGTCTTGCCCAGGACACAGACGAAACCACCGGTCATGTACTCGCAGCAATGATCACCGGTGCCTTCCACCACAGTGTGGGCCCCGGAGTTACGCACGGCGAAACGCTCGCCCGCGGTGCCGGCGGCGAACAGCTTGCCGCCGGTAGCGCCGTACAGGCAGGTGTTGCCGATGATGGCACTGTCCTGAGTCTTGTAGACGCTGGCCTTGGGCGGAACGATGACCAGTTTGCCGCCGGTCATGCCCTTGCCCACGTAATCGTTGGCATCGCCTTCCAAGTACATATTCAGGCCACCGGCGTTCCAGACGCCGAAGCTCTGGCCTGCGGTGCCCTTGAAGCGGAAGGTGATCGGCGCCTTGGCCATGCCCTGGTTGCCGTGCTTGCGCGCGATTTCGCCGGAGATCCGCGCGCCGATGGAACGGTCGCAGTTGCAGATATCCAGGTCGAACTCGGCACCACTGAGGTCGTTGATCGCCGAAGCGGCCATGTCGACCATCTTCTCGGCCAACTCACCCTTGTCGAACGGCGGGTTGCGATCAACCTGGCAGAACTGTGGTTTGTCCGCCGGGATGAGATCGCTGCCCAGCAACGGCGTCAGGTCCAGGTGATGCTGCTTGGCGGTCTGGCCCTCGAGCACTTCCAGCAGGTCGGTACGGCCGATCAGCTCTTCGAGCGAGCGCACGCCCAGCTTCGCCAGCCACTCGCGGGTTTCCTCGGCGACGTAGGTGAAGAAGTTCACCACCATGTCGACGGTACCGATGTAGTGGTCCTTGCGCAGCTTTTCGTTCTGGGTCGCCACACCGGTAGCGCAGTTGTTCAGGTGGCAGATACGCAGGTACTTGCAACCCAGGGCGATCATCGGCGCGGTGCCGAAGCCGAAGCTCTCGGCGCCGAGGATGGCCGCCTTGATCACGTCCAGGCCGGTTTTCAGGCCGCCATCGGTCTGCACCCGGACCTTGCCGCGCAGGTCGTTGCCGCGCAGGGTCTGGTGGGTCTCGGCCAGGCCCAGTTCCCACGGCGCGCCGGCATATTTGATCGAGGTCAGCGGCGATGCGCCGGTGCCGCCGTCATAGCCGGAGATGGTGATCAGGTCGGCGTAGGCCTTGGCCACACCGGCGGCGATGGTGCCAACGCCGGCTTCTGCCACCAGCTTCACCGAGACCAGCGCCTTCGGGTTCACCTGCTTGAGATCGAAGATCAGTTGCGACAAGTCTTCGATCGAATAGATGTCGTGATGCGGCGGCGGTGAGATCAGGGTCACGCCGGGTACTGCGTAACGCAGCTTGGCGATCAGGCCGTTGACCTTGCCGCCGGGCAGTTGGCCGCCTTCGCCGGGCTTGGCGCCCTGGGCAACCTTGATCTGCAGCACTTCAGCGTTGACCAGGTACTCCGGTGTCACACCGAAGCGGCCGGTGGCCACCTGCTTGATTTTCGAACTCTTGATAGTGCCGTAGCGCGCCGGGTCTTCACCGCCTTCGCCGGAGTTGGAACGCGCGCCGAGGCGGTTCATGGCTTCAGCCAGGGCTTCATGAGCTTCCGGAGACAAGGCACCCAAGGAGATACCGGCGGAATCGAAGCGCTTGAGCACCGATTCCAGCGGCTCGATTTCGCTGATGTCCAGCGGTGTGTCCAGGGTCTTGACCTTGAGCAGGTCGCGAATCATCGACACCGGACGGTTGTCCACCAGCGAGGTGTATTCCTTGAACTTGCCGTAGTCGCCCTGCTGCACGGCGGCTTGCAGGGTGTTGACCACGTCCGGGTTGTAGGCGTGGTATTCGCCACCGTGGACGAACTTCAGCAGGCCGCCTTGCTGGATCGGCTTGCGCGGGCTCCAGGCTTCGGCCGCCAGGGCTTTCTGTTCGGCTTCGATGTCGACGAAACGCGCACCCTTGATGCGGCTCGGCACGCCACGGAAGCTCAGCTCGCAGACTTCTTCGGACAGGCCGATGGCCTCGAACAGTTGCGCACCGCGGTACGAAGCGATGGTCGAGATCCCCATCTTCGAGAGGATCTTGAGCAGGCCCTTGGTGATGCCTTTGCGGTAGTTCTTGAACACCTCATAGAGGTCGCCCAGCACTTCACCGGTACGGATCAGGTCACCCAGCACTTCATAGGCCAGGAACGGGTACACCGCCGAGGCACCGAAACCGATCAGCACCGCAAAGTGATGCGGATCGCGAGCGGTGGCGGTTTCCACCAGGATGTTGGAATCGCAACGCAGGCCTTTTTCGGTCAGGCGATGGTGCACCGCACCGGTGGCCAACGACGCGTGGATCGGCAACTTGCCCGGGGCGATGTGACGGTCGGTCAGCACGATCTGGGTGCGACCGGCGCGCGCGGCTTCTTCAGCCTGATCGGCAACGTTGCGGATCGCCGCTTCAAGGCCGACGCTTTCGTCGTAGTTCAGGTCGATGACCTGACGCTGGAAACCCGGGCGGTCGAGGTTGGTCAGCGAGCGCCATTTGGCCGGGGAAATGACCGGCGAACTGAGGATCACACGCGAGGCGTGTTCCGGCGACTCCTGGAAGATGTTGCGCTCGGCACCGAGGCAGATTTCCAGGGACATCACGATCGCTTCGCGCAGCGGGTCGATCGGTGGGTTGGTCACCTGAGCGAACTGCTGGCGGAAATAGTCGTACGGCGTACGCACGCGCTGGGACAGCACGGCCATCGGCGTGTCGTCGCCCATGGAACCGACCGCTTCGTAGCCCTGCTCACCCAACGGACGCAGCACCTGGTCACGCTCTTCGAACGTCACCTGGTACATCTTCATGTACTGCTTGAGCTGATCGACGTCGTAAAAAGCCGAACCGTGATCGTTGTCCTCCATGGTCGCCTGAATGCGCAGGGCGTTCTTGCGCAGCCATTGCTTGTACGGATGACGGGACTTGAGACGGTTGTCGATGGCGTCGGTGTCGAGGATCTGGCCGGTTTCGGTGTCCACGGCAAAGATCTGGCCCGGGCCCACGCGGCCCTTGGCGATGACGTCTTCGGGCTGGTAGTTCCAGACACCGATTTCCGAAGCCAGGGTGATGAACCCGTTGGTGGTGGTCACCCAGCGCGCCGGACGCAGACCGTTACGGTCGAGCAGGCACACGGCGTAGCGGCCGTCGGTCATGACGATACCGGCCGGGCCGTCCCACGGTTCCATGTGCATGGAGTTGTATTCGTAGAACGCACGCAGGTCCGGGTCCATGGTCTCGACGTTCTGCCAGGCCGGCGGCACCAGCATGCGCACGCCACGGAACAGGTCGATGCCGCCGGTGACCATCAGTTCCAGCATGTTGTCCATGCTCGAGGAGTCCGAGCCCACACGGTTGACCAGCGGGCCGAGCTCTTCCAGATCCGGCATCAGATCGTTGGCGAACTTGGTGCGACGGGCCAGCGCCCAGTTGCGGTTACCGGTGATGGTGTTGATCTCGCCGTTGTGGGCAAGGAAGCGGAATGGCTGGGCCAGCGGCCATTTCGGCAGGGTGTTGGTGGAGAAGCGCTGGTGGAACACGCAGATCGCGGTTTTCAGGCGCTCGTCGCTCAGGTCCGGATAGAAGGCGGTCAGGTCCGCCGGCATCATCAGACCTTTATAGATGATGGTCTTGTGGGAAAAGCTGCAGATGTAGTGATCGGTGTCGGCGGCGTTGGCCACGGACGAACGACGACGGGAGCTGAACAGCTTGATCGACATGTCCTGGTCGCTCAGGCCTTCGCCCGCGATGAACACTTGTTCGATCTGCGGCAGACGCTCAAGGGCCAGGCGGCCGAGGACGCTTGTGTCGATCGGCACCTTGCGCCAGCCCACCAATTGCAGGCCGGCGGCCAGGATCTCGCGATTCATGTTTTCGCGAGCCGCTTGGGCCTTCACCGGGTCCTGATTGAAGAACACCATGCCCACCGCGTACTGCTTGGGCAGGGTCACGCCAAACGTTTCCTGGGCAATGGCACGCAGGAACTCGTCAGGCTTTTGAATCAGCAAGCCACAACCGTCACCGGTCTTGCCGTCGGCGTTGATCCCACCGCGGTGGGTCATGCAGGTCAGGGCCTCAATGGCCGTTTGTAAAAGGGTATGGCTGGGTTCGCCCTGCATATGAGCAATCAGGCCGAAACCGCAGTTATCCTTGAATTCATCTGGTTGGTACAGACCTGCTTTCATAGACACTTTCTCACCAGGCTGCCTCTTATCGAGGCAAATTTCTTTTCAATTCAGCCAGTTGCGTGCCGCGCCGAACGTACGCCAGCTTTGCGGGGGCAAAAGGGAGGTCATTGTACACACCGACACAAGGGCTCACAAATTTGACGACGAAACGTCGCAAATCCATGTCGCATTTGTGAAAGGTTTAAAGCTATACGCTGTGCTAGTCAAAACTTTTTTGGGTTCGACCGCTGCGACTCAAACGCTACTGTGACGCAGACACCACAAGGCGCGCGGCCTGAAAGGTCGCTCGCCCTTGCGGAAATTTTGAGGTGCCGGGAGAGGCGGCCTGGGTAAGGCCGCCGAATCTTCAGCGAGTTGCTGCCAGTTCCTGTTGGACGCTGGCGACAGTGCGAGGCCAAGGTTTACCAGCCTGAACCTTCGCTGGCAAGGCCTTGATGGCGGAAACGGCTGCATCACGGTTGGCGAAATTGCCGTAGGTGATGACATAAAGCGGTTTGCCGTTGAGCATTTTCTTGAAATAACGGTACTCGCCGCCCTGTTCCTTGACGAACTTTTGCGCAGACGCTTCGGAGCTGGTGCCGAGGATCTGTACCACGTAGCTGCCTGGAGCCTGACCGGCGTACCAGTTACCGCCAGCGGCCTGAGTGGCCGGCTTGGTGGCCGGGGCTGGAGCAGGTTTGGCGGTGGCCACCTGGGCGGGAGCCGGCGCAGGCTTGGCAGCCGGAGCGGGCGCCGGGGCTGGGGCTGGAGTTGGCGCTGGTGCCGGGCCAGCCGGCACACCCGCCGGTGGGGCGCTGGTGGTCACGGTTGGCGGCGTATCGCTGGTGTCATCGATCGGTGGTGGCGCGCCGTCGTCACCCTCGGTGATACCGCCAGCGGCCTCAGCCAAGGGACTGCGCATGACCGGTTGCGACTGGCCGACCAGCGGCAGCGGCATCGGCTGGGTGTTACCGGCGAACTCCACCTCCGGAGCACCGCCATTGGGCTGCGCTGCGTCCTGGCCCAGCGGCAGTTGTGCCTGCTCGTTGGCGGGTGCGCCGGTGGTCGGCGCCTTGCTGCGACCCGGCATCAGCCAGGCGGCGGCGATCGCGACCACGACGACGGCGGAAATCGCCAATACGTGTTTCTTCGGCATGTTGAACCCCATACTTGGACGCTTTACCGCTGAGCGGCTGGCAATCATGACTTCGATGAGAGCATCGCGGGCCACCTGATTAATATTTCCAGGCCAGCCATCGGAGCTTTCGTGAATCTCAGAGATCTGATCCGCGGTGAAAAGTTCGATGCCCCGACCGGCGCCTTCAAGGCGTTGGGCCAGGTATTCACGGGTTTCTTCTTCGGTGTAGGGCGCCAGCTCAATGACGTGGAAGCGCTCTTGCTCAAGATTCAGCTGCTCCAGATCGGCGATCAGCGACGACTCACCAAACAGGAAGACGTGGGGACGGCCTTCCGGCGCACCGGCAGCCAGAGCCAGCAAGGCTTCCAGGGCCGACTCGTCGAGTTGCTCGGCGTCGTCCACCAGCAGATAGACTTCCTGCCCGGTCAGCGCCAGTTGCACGATCTGATCCAGAATCGCACCGACTTCAGCCTGGGCGACATTCAGCGCCTGGGCCACCTGACGCAACACACCGACTGCATCACCGGCGCCGCGGGCCGACACCACCACGCTTTGCACCGACTGCTTGTTGGTGCTGGCCACCAGGGCCTGGCGCAGCAAGGTCTTGCCGCTGCCTTGAGGGCCGGTGACCACCAGCAACAGCTGGCTGTAACGCGCCAGGTGATGCAACTGGCCCAGAACCGGTTTGCGTTGGGCGGGGAAAAACTTGAAGCCTGGAACCCGTGGCGCGAAAGGGTCATGACTCAACTGGAAATGGCCGAGGAAAGCCTCGTCGGCATGCAAACTAGTCATCGGAATCTTATTAACCTTTAAGCTGAGCCAGGGCGCGATAATCCGCTCCCAGCGTGGCCTGTAGAACCTCTTTCGGATAATCGTCGGTCACCACAGCTTCGCCCATGTGGCGCAGCAGCACCAGACGCAGGCGACCGTCGATCACTTTTTTGTCGATTGCCATGTGTTCGAGAAAATCGGCTTCGGTCATTTCTTCGGGCGGGATCACCGGCAACCCGGCGCGCTGGAACAGAGCAATACCGCGATCGCGCTCCTGTTCACTGATCCAGCCCAAACGCGCGGACATCTCCAGGGCCATGACCGTACCGGCCGCAACCGCTTCGCCATGGAGCCAGACACCATAGCCCATGTGGGTTTCGATGGCGTGGCCAAAGGTATGCCCCAGGTTGAGCGTGGCGCGCACGCCCGACTCGCGCTCATCGGCACCGACCACCGCAGCCTTGGCCGCACAGGAACGTTCGATAGCGTAGGTCAGCGCAGCCTGATCCAGCGCACGCAGGCGGTCGACGTTTTCTTCCAGCCAGCCCAGGAACGGTTCGTCGCAGATCAGCCCGTACTTGATGACTTCAGCCAGCCCCGCAGACAGCTCGCGGGCGGGCAATGTATTGAGAGTCGCGGTGTCGATCAGCACCACGTTGGGCTGGTAGAAAGCACCCACCATGTTTTTGCCCAGCGGATGGTTGATCCCGGTCTTGCCGCCCACCGACGAGTCCACCTGGGACAACAGGGTCGTGGGGATCTGGATGAAATCAACACCGCGCTGATAGCAAGCGGCGGCGAAACCGGCCATGTCGCCGATCACGCCGCCGCCCAAGGCCACCACCGTGGTGCGGCGGTCATGCCGCGCGGTCAGCAGGCCATCGAAAATAAGCTGCAGGGTTTCCCAATTCTTGAAGGCTTCGCCGTCAGGCAGCACCACGGAAATGACCGAGAAAGCCGACAGGCTGCGGGTCAGACGCTCCAGATACAAAGGTGCGACGGTTTCGTTGGAGATAATCGCCACTTGCCGTCCGGCGATATGCGGCGCCAGCAAGTCGGGCCGGTCCAGCAAACCTTCGCCAATGTGAATCGGGTAGCTGCGCTCGCCCAGGTCGACCTTAAGTGTCTGCATGTGTCCCCACAGTGAAGATGGAATCAGGCGTCCTGCCTGCAATTAACGAAAGTCCACGGTGCCTGTTGTGATGTCAATCGATGGCCATCGGCCACGTCCCGGCGGGCCATGACGGGACGCCGAGGATAGCGCATTTCCCGCGACGCATTAACGGGGTGGCAGTTGCTGCAGGCGATCAAGAATGTCCAGCACCACCATCCGCGGCGGCCGCTCGTCGGTTTCCACCACCAGATCAGCGATCTCCCGGTACAGCGGATCACGCAGCTCCAGCAGGTCGCGCAAGGTCTTGGCCGGGTCGGCGGTGCGCAACAGCGGACGGTTACGATCCCGGGCGGTGCGACCCACCTGCTGCTCGACGGAGGCGTGCAGATAGACCACTCGTCCGCCGGCATGCAATGCCCGACGATTGGCCTCGCGCATCACCGCGCCGCCACCGGTGGCCAGTACCACACCGTCGAACGCGCACAGTTCGGCGATCATTGCCTGCTCACGGTCACGAAAGCCGGGCTCGCCTTCCTTATCGAAGATCCATGGGATATTGGCACCCGTGCGCAATTCAATTTCCTTGTCGGAATCTTTGAATGGCAGGCGCAGCTCTTTGGCCAGCAAACGGCCGATGGTGCTTTTTCCAGCGCCCATCGGCCCAACAAGAATCAAATTTCGCACAGAATCAACGACTCACAGCAATCGCCTGGTTATTCATGATACGCGGAGTGAGGAACACCAGCAGCTCGGATTTTTGCTCCGAAACCACATCACGCCGGAAAAGGCGGCCAAGATACGGCACATCGCCAAGAAATGGCACCTTATCTACGACCTTGCTCTGAGTATTTGAGAAAACCCCGCCAATCACAATGGTCTCGCCGTCATTGACCAGCACCTTGGCGTTGACCTCGTTTTTCTTGATTGGCGGCACATCATTCACCTTGTTCAGGTAATCCGGCTCATCCTTGGTGACCTTGACCTCCATGATGATGCGGTTGTCCGGGGTGATCTGCGGGGTCACCTCCAGGGACAGCGAGGCCTCCTTGAACGACACCGAGGTGGCACCACTGGAACTGGCTTCCTGATAGGGAATCTCCGTGCCCTTGAGGATTTTTGCCGTCTCTTTGTCGGACGTCACCACCTTGGGCTGAGAGACGATTTCCCCGTTGCCGGTTTTCTCCATGGCCGTCAATTCCAGGTCCAGCAGTACATTGTCGGTGATGAAGGCGATGCCGATGCCGGAGGTATTGCCCGACGCGCCCAGATCGACAAACGGCTGGTTGGTGCTGGTGCTGCCCGGCGTGCCGATGGTGGTGGAGTCGCCGGTGATGACCCCTGAAGTGTTCCAGTTGCCTTTGTTCTGGATCGATCCACCCCAGCGCACGCCCAGGCTCTTGTCGTAGTCAACGTTGGCCTCGACAATCCGCGCCTCGATCATCACCTGGCGCACCGGGATATCCAGCTGCGCCACAATCCGGCGCAGTTCGTCGAGCCGGTCCTGGGTCTGGTAGGCAATGATGTTGTTGGTTCGCTCATCGACCGTGATCGTACCGCGCTCATCGGCCTTGGCTTCGGCACTGGTCACCGACTGGAACAGCTTGGCGATGTCCGCAGCCTTCGCATAGTTGACCTGCAACAGCTCACGCCGTAGCGGCGCCAGGTCGGCAATCTGCTTCTGGGATTCGAGTTCCTGGCGCTCACGGGCCGCGATTTCGTCGGCGGGGGCGACCAGCAGCACATTGCCGACCTTGCGCTTGTCCAGCCCTTTGGTCTTGAGCACCAGGTCCAGCGCCTGGTCCCAAGGCACATTTTGCAGGCGCAGGGTAATGCCGCCCTGCACCGTGTCACTGGCCACCAGGTTGAGGTTGGTGAAATCGGCAATCAGTTGCAGGACCGAGCGCACCTCGATGTCCTGAAAGTTGAGGGACAGCTTTTCACCGCTGTAGGCCTCGCGACTGGCATCGCGTTTTTGCAGATCCTCGACAGTCATGGGTCGGACACTGACGGTCAGTTTGTTGTCCGTCTGGTAGGTGGAGTAATCGAAAGTACCGCTGGGTTCGATGCTGATGGTGGCCCGGTCGGCGCCGGCACTGGCATTGACGAACTGCACCGGGGTGGCGAAGTCCTTGACGTCCAGGCGCACGCGCAGCGGTTCGGGCAACCGGGTCTTGGCGAAGTTGAGGATGATCTTGCCTTCACGCTCCTGGATGTCCGGGGCGATCGAGGGGTCCGACAGATCGATCACCACATTGCCTTCGCCCTGGGTACCGCGCTGGAAATCTACCCCTCGGATCGCCTTGCCCACCGGCGCACTGGCTCTGGCGGGCACAGCGCTGGGAGCCGCCGGGCGTGGCGCCTGGGCGGCAGCGCTGGCAACCGCTCCCTTGCCGACCACCACGAGCAGGCTGTTGCCCTCCACCCGCGCGGTATAGGGCGCAAGCTGGGTAAGGCCAATGATCAGACGGGTACGATCAGCCGCCTCGACCACCGTGGCGCTTCGCGCATTGCCAGCACCAAGATCATGCCTCTTGTGGGCCAACTGGCTGGTCACCCCCGGCAGATCCAGAGCGATCCGGGCCGGTTGCTCGGTGGTGTAGCCCCGAGGCGCGGGGGGCGGCCCGTCGAAGGTGAGTTTCAACTCGATGCGGTCCCCCGGCAGCGCCGCGACATCCAGCGTTTTCAGATTGACCGCATGAACCATCGGCGACAACAGCGCTATCCATAGCGAAATACCGAGGGCTGAAAAAAACCTGTTCATTGTTCGAGTTCCACTATTGAGTGCTCTTTCAGAGGAATGGTCCGTGGCCGTTCCAGCCAGGCGCCCTCGCCATCAGGAACGATTTCGACCACCTCGACCTGGGTGGCGCTAATGCCGACGATCCGCCCGTCGTTGCGTCCCAGATAGTCACCGACCTTGAGCCGGTGCACCCCGCCCGCGCCGCGCAGGAGCGCGAAGGAGCCGCTGACGTTGGAAATCGTCCCGACCATTTCAAACTGCTCGATGTTGAAGCCTTCCAGGTATTGCTTGACCCGAGTCGGGTCGGGCCGGACGTTGCGTGCACCCTTCTGGCGGCCGGCCTGATCCACCCTGACCTGCCGTGAAAACGGGCTGCGCAGGTCGGCGGCGCTGTAAGTGAAGGTTTCGTAAGGCCTGAACGTCGGCGTTGGCTCGATCTTGCCGGGCGGGCGCAGCCGCACTTCGTTCATGTAGGCGTCCAGGTCGCTGAAGCCGTTATCGTTGTTGCAGCCCGCCAGCACGACCAGCCCCGCCAGCAGGATAATGCGCCAAGCCGGCTTCATGGCTGCACCTCCTGCTCGTTGTACCGGTAGGTCTTGGCCTGGATGCTCATGCGCAGTTTCGCTCCTGCGTCGGGCTCCATCGGGGCGATGTCGAAATCGTGCAGCGTGACGATCCGTGGCAGTCCGGCAACGCCGCTGACGAAGGTTGCCAGGTCATGATAGTCGCCGGTCACCGTAATCTGGATCGGCAGTTCGATGTAAAACGGCTGGGTGACCTCCGGTAACAGCTTGATCTCCTCGAACTCCAGACCACTGCCCAGACCGGTACGGGTGATGTCCTCCAGCAGGCCTGGCACTTCGGTGTCACTGGGCAATTGCCGCAACAGCACGCCGAAGGAGGCTTCCATCTGCTTCATCTGTTCGGTGTAGCGCTCCAGGTTCGCGGCCATGTGAGCTTTGCCCGCAAACTGTGCCTTGAGGGTGTTTTCTTCTCCGCGCACTTGCTGCAGTTGGTTCTCCAGGTCACTCAAGGCAAAGTTGTAGCCCAACCCCAGCACCAGGATGACCAGCAGGATGCCGCTCAACCATTTGACCGGCATCGGCCAGGAGCCAATGTTGTTGGTATCCAGCTCACTGATGTCGATCTTGCGCAGCGCTTCGAACCACTCTCCCGGCTTCATTGGGCGTCCTCGACAATGGCCGGACGGGTCTGGCGAACCGTCAGCTGGAAGACGTTGGCCTGATCGAGCTGACCGGCCGTGGTGGCCTTGACTTCCGTCAGGCTGGGCGCATCGAACAGGTCCGATGAGTCCAGGTTACGCATCAGGTCCGAGACCCGGTTGTTCGATTCCGCCGCGCCCTTGATGGAGAGGGTCTTGTCTTCCATCTTCACTTCGGTGAAATACACCCCGTCAGGCAGGGTGCGCGCCAGTTGATCGAAGATGCGCCCGCTCACCGGCCGGTTACCCTGCAAGTCCTGGATGATGCGCATGCGCTCCAGCAGTTGCTGGCGGCGGGCCTTGAGTTCGCTGATCTGCTTGATGCGCTCGTCCAGCACGGCTATCTGCTCGCTGATATGACTGTTGCGAGCCATCTGGTGGTCAATGGCACTGTCCAGGTAGCGGACCGCAATCAGCGTCAGGCCTACCGCACCGACCAATGCGCCCACCAATGCCAGCAAAAAGCGTTTGCGACGCTCCTCACGCAGCTCCTCTCGCCAGGGAAGAAGGTTGATCCGCGCCATCAGTCGAAGCTCCTGAGGGCCAGCCCGCAGGCAATCATCAAGGCCGGTGCGTCACTGGCCAGGGCACCGGCGTTGACCTTGCTGCCCAGGGCCATGTTGGAAAACGGGTTGGCCACCTGGGTCGGCGTGCCCAGGCGCTGTTCGATCAGCCGGTCCAGGCCCGCGACCGAGGCGGTGCCTCCAGCCAAGAGGATGTGGTCCACCGCACTGTACTGGCCCGAGGCGAAGAAAAACTGCAAGGACCTCGATACCTGTTGCACCAGGGCCTCGCGAAAAGGTTGCAGGACCTCACCGAGGTAATCGTCCGGCAGGCCACCCTGCTTCTTTGCCTGCCCGGCCTGCTCGGGTGACAGGCCGTAGCGGCGCTGGATTTCTTCGGTGAGCTGGCGACCGCCGAACAATTGTTCGCGGGTATAGATGATGCGCCCGTTATGCAGCACGCTCAGGGTGGTCATGGTGGCGCCGATGTCGATCACCGCCACCGTTAGCCGCTCCTGGGACGCGGCCAGTTGCGTGGCAAGCAGCCCGAAGGCGCGCTCCAGCGCGTAGGCCTCCACATCGACCACCTTGGCCGTGAGCCCGGCGAGCGCCAGCGCAGCCTCGCGAACTTCGACGTTTTCCTTGCGACAGGCGGCCAACAGCACCTCGACCCGCTCGGCGCTGCGCGGTGAAACGCCCAGGACCTCAAAGTCGATGGCCACCTCGTCCAGCGGATAAGGAATGTATTGGTCGGCTTCGATCTTGAGCTGGTTTTCCATGTCGTCGTCGGAAAGTCCGGCGTCCATCTCGATGGTCTTGGTGATCACCGCCGACCCCGCTACAGCCACCGCCACGTTGCGCAAGGGTGTTCTGGCCTTGGCGAGCACCCGTGACAATGCCTGGCCCACGCCCTCGAGCTCGGCGATGTTCTTTTCGACCACGGCGTTGGCCGGCAACGGCTCGACCGCGTAAGACTCGACACGGTAGCGGTCACCCTGGCGGCTCAACTCAAGCAGCTTCACCGACGTGGAACTGATGTCTATCCCCAAAAGCGTATGGGCTTTTTTATTGAAGAGTCGTAGCACTACCAATTCCCTATGACTATCCGTGAGTTACGGACTCTCTAATATGCGTTGCGTTCAATCACTCCGGCCCGACGGACGTCCGGGTGGCGTTACCGACGAAAAAAAATGCTTATAATGCCCAGCGTTTTTTTTCGCTTTGTTGCAAGCACGGGTCCTTCCCTGCACCTGGCGCCTTTTCATTCTTTGCCTGGATATCCAAAAGCCTTGATTCGTCTGCTGAAATTTTTCGGATGGTCCATCCTCGCCGTTTTCTGCGGACTGCTCCTGGGTCTGAGCGGTGCGTTTCTTTACCTTAGTCCGGGATTGCCGTCCGTGGAGGCGCTGAGAAGTATTCAGTTGCAGATTCCATTGCGGGTGTACAGCAGCGACGACAAGTTGATCGCAGAGTTTGGCGAAATGCGCCGCACGCCGATCCGTTTCGCCGACATTCCCCCCAATTTCATCAATGCGTTACTAAGTGCTGAAGACGACAACTTCGCCAATCACTACGGCGTCGATCCGGGCAGCCTGATGCGGGCGGCCAGCCAACTGATCAAAAGCGGCCATATCCAGTCCGGTGGCAGCACCATCACCATGCAGGTGGCGAAAAACTTCTTCCTGACCAGTGAGCGCAGCTTCTCGCGCAAGACCACCGAGATCCTCCTGGCCCTGCAAATCGAGCGACAGCTGACCAAGGACGAGATCCTGGAGCTGTACGTCAACAAGATCTACCTGGGCAACCGCGCCTACGGTATCGAGGCGGCGGCGCAGGTGTATTACGGCAAGTCGATTCGTGATGTGAGCCTGGCGCAGATGGCGATGATCGCCGGCCTGCCCAAGGCACCGTCGCGCTTCAATCCACTGGCCAACCCGGCGCGCAGCAAGGAACGTCGCGACTGGATCCTGGGGCGCATGTACAAGCTGGGCAAGATCAGCGAGGCCGAATACACCGCTGCGATCAACGAGCCTCTGAACGCCAGCTACCACGTGCCGACCCCCGAGGTGAACGCGCCGTACATCGCCGAAATGGCCCGTGCCGAGATGGTTGGGCGTTATGGCAGCGACGCCTACACCGAGGGTTTCCGCGTGGTCACCACGGTGCCGAGCAATCTGCAGGAGATGGCCAACACCGCGCTGCACGAGGGCCTGATCACCTACGATCAGCGCCACGGCTACCGCGGGCCTGAATCGCGCCTGCCAGGCAAGACCAAAGAAGCCTGGGCCGAGGAATTGACCAAGCAGCGCACCATCAGCAGCCTGGAACCGGCGATCGTCACCCAGGTGGACAAGGACGGCATCATGGTGCTGACCCGCAATGGCGAGCTGGAAGAGCACGTGAGCTGGGAGACCATGAAATGGGCCCGCCCATTCCTCAACACCAACAGCATGGGCGCCAACCCCCGCCAACCGTCGGACGTCGCCCAGGTGGGTGATCTGATCCGGGTACAGCGCCAGCCGGACAACACCCTCAAGTTCAGCCAGATCCCGGCCGCCCAAGGCGCCCTGGTGTCGCTTGACCCGCAGGACGGCGCCATCCGGTCGCTGGTCGGTGGCTTCGCCTTCGAGCAGAGCAATTACAATCGCGCGATGCAGGCCAAGCGCCAGCCGGGTTCAAGCTTCAAACCGTTCGTGTACAGCGCCGCCCTGGATAACGGCTACACCGCCGCCAGCCTGGTGAACGACGCACCGATCGTGTTTGTCGACGAATACCTGGACAAGGTCTGGCGCCCGAAGAACGACACCAATACCTTCCTGGGTCCGATCCGCATGCGCGAAGCTCTGTACAAGTCGCGTAACCTGGTATCGATCCGTTTGCTGCAGGCGCTGGGTGTGGACCGTACCATCGACTACATCAGCAAGTTCGGCTTCAACAAGCAGGACTTGCCGCGCAACCTGTCCCTGGCCCTGGGCACCGCAACCCTGACCCCGATGGAAATCGCCACGGGCTGGAGCACGTTCGCCAATGGCGGATACAAAGTCACCCCGTACCTCATCGACAAGATCGAAAGCCGCAACGGCGACACGTTGTTCCTCGCCAACCCACCACGGGTGCCTTCAGGCGAACAGGCCAGCGACGGCGTCGCCGCACCGGCCAGCGAGACGTTCACGGTAGAGGCAACACCAGGTGAAGCCACGACAGCGCCAGCCGTACCGCAAGCGCCGGTCATCGCCGAGCGCATCATCGATGGCCGCACCACCTACATTCTCAACAGTATGCTGCAGGACGTGATCAAGCTCGGCACCGGCCGCCGCGCCCTGGCCCTGGGCCGTACCGACCTGGCCGGCAAGACCGGCACCACGAACGAATCCAAGGACGCCTGGTTCTCGGGCTACAACGGCGATTACGTCACCACCGTCTGGACCGGGTTCGACCAGCCTGAAAGCCTCGGTCGGCGCGAATACGGCGGCACCGTGGCGCTGCCGATCTGGATGAGTTACATGGGCGCCGCCCTCAAGGACAAACCGCCACACACCCAACCGGAACCCGAAGGCATCCTCAGCCTGCGGGTTGACCCGGTCAGCGGCCGAGCAGCCACCCCAGGCACTCCGGGAGCGTACTTCGAGCTGTTCAAGAGCGAAGACACCCCGCCGTCAGTCAACGAGCTGGGCAACGGCGTAGCGCCAGGCAGCCCGCTACCGGCGGATGAGGCGGCGCCGATCGATTTGTTCTGATCGGGCCTCTCGCAAAAAGCCCCGCCTTCGAAAGAAGCGCGGGGCTTTTTTCAGGCCCTCAAATTACACACTCCCCTGTAGGAGCCGAGCTTGCTCGCGATGGCGGCGGGTCAGCTTGCATCCATGTTGAATACCAGACTGCAATCGCGAGCAAGCTCGGCTCCCACAGGATTTGCGGTGGCCACACAAAATCGGCAGGTACAAAAAAGCCCCGACTCAAAGAAGAGCCGGGGCTTTTTATTGAACGCTACAACGGCTTAACCGTTGAACACGTCATCCACGCTCTTGAGCGGGTAGTTCTTCGGATACGGCAGGGTAGCCACGCCGGTCTCGATCGCGGCCTTGGCCACGGCGTCGGAGATCAGGGTGATCAGGCGGGCATCCATTGGCTTGGGAATGATGTACTCACGACCAAATTCCAGCTTGATGCCGCCGTAGGCATCGCACACTTCCTGAGGCACTGGCAGCTTGGCCAGTTCGCGCAGGGCGTTGGCGGCCGCGACTTTCATTTCTTCGTTGATGCGCTTGGCGCGAACGTCCAGGGCACCACGGAAAATGAACGGGAAGCCCAGTACGTTGTTGACCTGGTTCGGGTAGTCCGAACGGCCGGTGGCCATGATCACGTCGCTGCGGGTAGCGTGAGCCAGCTCCGGGGAAATTTCCGGATCCGGGTTCGAGCAGGCGAACACGATCGGGTTCGGCGCCATGCGCAGCAGGTTTTCCGGGCTCAGCAGGTTCGGACCCGACAGGCCAACGAATACGTCGGCACCGTCCAGCGCGTCGGCCAGCGAGCGCTTGTCAGTGGCGTGGGCAAATACGGCCTTGTACTGGTTCAGGTCGTCACGGCCGGAATGGATCACGCCGGTACGGTCAACCATGAAGATGTTTTCGATCTTGGCGCCCATGCTCACCAGCAACTTCATGCAGGAGATGGCCGCAGCGCCGGCACCCAGGCAGACGATCTTGGCTTGTGGCAGGGTTTTGCCAGCGATTTCCAGGGCATTGATCATGCCGGCAGCGGTCACGATCGCGGTGCCGTGCTGGTCATCGTGGAACACTGGAATGTCGCACTGCTCGATCAGGGCACGTTCGATCTCAAAGCACTCAGGTGCCTTGATGTCTTCCAGGTTGATGCCACCGAAGGTAATGGAGATACGCTTGACGGTGTCGATGAAGGCTTGCGGGCTTTCGGAGTCGACTTCGATGTCGAACACGTCAATACCGGCGAAACGCTTGAACAAAACGCCCTTGCCTTCCATGACCGGCTTGGAGGCCAATGGGCCGAGGTTACCCAGGCCGAGAATCGCGGTGCCGTCGGAAATGACTGCCACCAGGTTGCCCTTGCCGGTGTATTTGTAGGCCAGCTCAGGGTCGCGAGCGATTTCGCGTACTGGTTCGGCTACGCCGGGGCTGTAGGCCAGCGACAGATCGCGGGCAGTAGCGGTGGCCTTGGTGAGCTCGACACTCAGCTTCCCTGGACGAGGATTAGCATGATATTCGAGAGCGGCAGTTTTCAGATCAGACATGTGGGCATTCCGCTTTTTACTGTGTTGGACAGACGGACCGCCGAGGATACGCGCCTCGCAAAGTCCCTACAAGACTGACCAGTCACCCCTGTCAAGCGCGCCGCCCTACGACTTTGGGCCAAGAGCCGCAGAACACAAGGTCTACATGCATACAATTCGAACCGTAAATGTCTACAATTTTTTTATCGAGACACGCGACTCAACATCCCTGGATCGGTCAACGGCAATAACCAACGCCCCTGCCCCGGCTCAAGCCCGCCGCGACGCGAACGGTCGACCACCCAGCCACGCGCCTCGATCCGCTTGCCTTTGAGTCGCTCGAGCGACGCCATATCGAAGCGACTCACCAGATTGGGGGCAACGCGCAATACAACCGGCCCCTCCAACTGGAGCCAAATACCGCCGCGATTGCGCGAGACGTCGATCACGCGGCCAGTGAGCACGGCAAAGCCTGGTGCCTTGATATTGTGCGCCTCAAGCACAGGCGAACGCTTCCACACCCCGACGCCCGCTTCCCGCGCCTGGCGTTCGGCAGCGCGCTGACAATGCGCCAGATCGACATTCGGCGCGACCACCACGTGAAATCCCAAGCCCTCGGCGAGCAACTGCGCTTCCAGATTCTGACCGTCGGCGCTGTAGACATGGGCCAGCGTGCGACCGTAGCGATCCTTGTCTTCCTTGCCGGGCAGCAACCCCACGCGTCCCGCACTGGCGCCCACCAATGCCTCAAGGCGCCGGCGTGCAGCGACGGCGAACGGCTCATCGGAACGCCCTCGACGCCCCAGTTCAGGACTGTTGAGACCGATCATGCGCACGCTGCGGCCATCAGCCAGGCGCAGGGTATCGCCGTCCACCACCTTCTGGACCGTCACATGGGCCAGGCCAGGTGGCGCCGGGCAGAAGGCCTGCGCGCTGCTCAGCCAAATCGCGGACACAAAAAAGGCGCCCGCAAGGGACGCCTTTTTCATCAGTCTGGAGCAGCCGAAACGACCATCCAAAATGATTAGCCTCAGGCTTTTTTGGTAGCGCCAAAAGCACCGAAACGATCGGCGAACTTCTGAACGCGGCCGCCGGTATCCAGAGTCTTTTGCTTACCGGTGTAGAACGGGTGGCATTCGTTGCAAACGTCGATCGACAGGGCTTTGCCGTAGGTCGAACGAGTTTCGAACTTATTGCCGCAGCTGCAGGTCACGGCAATTTCTGGGTATTCCGGATGGATATCGGTTTTCATGGGGTTTTCCTCAGGCTAGCGTGCCGCCACCCAACACTATTGTTGAATACCGCACGTAATTAGGCCGCGGATTCTACCAGACAACATCAATCACGCAAGCTATGACTTGTACCAACCGTCTGCTAGGCTCCCCGCCTCATGCGCAAGCTCTTCTGTGGGAGCGAGCCTGCTCGCGATGGCGGTGGATCACCGCATGGGTATTGGTTGACACTCCGCCATCGCGAGCAGGCTCGCTCCCACAAGGGTTGTGCCAAGCCTTCTGAATTTGTCTGTATATCGAGACCCTCCCGCGTGCCCGACGCCATCCTGCGCCTCGCCCTGCCTTCGCCTCTGCGCCGCCTGTTCGACTACCGGGCCCCGGCCGGGGTCCTGCGTGAGCAGTTGCATCCGGGCATGCGCCTGCGGGTGCCGTTCGGCCGACGGGAGATGATCGGGATTCTGGTCGAGGTCGCCGACCACAGCGAAGTCCCGGCCGACAAACTGAAGCCGGCCCTGGCCTTGCTCGATGCGACGCCGCCGCTGCCCGCCTCGCTGTTCAAGCTGTGCCTGTGGACCTCCCAGTACTATCAACACAGCCTCGGCGACACCCTGAGCTGGGCGCTGCCGGTATTGTTGCGCCAGGGCGAACCGGCCGAGGCACGCCAGGAGCGGTTCTGGTCGGTGGCACCGGGCGCCTCGCTGGACGACCCGCGCATCGCCCGCGCCCCGCGTCAGCGTGAGGCCCTGGCGACCCTGGCCCAGCATCCCCACGGCGTGGCCCATCAGCTATTGAGCAAACTGATGCTCAGCAAGGACAGCCTCGACCTGCTGCTGGCCAAAGACCTGGTCCAGGTAGACATCCGCCGGCACGCTCCGGGTGTTCGCCATGAGCATTGGCTGGCCCAGCCGGAACTGCCGCTCAATGCTGAACAGCGGGCCGCCTGCGAGGCGATTCGCGCCGGTTTCGACAGCTATCACGCCTTCTTGCTGGCCGGCGTCACCGGCAGCGGCAAGACCGAGGTCTATCTGCAACTGATCCGCCAGACCCTGGAAGCCGGCAAGCAGGCCCTGGTGCTGATTCCGGAAATCAACCTTGGGCCACAGACCCTGGCGCGCTTCGAACAACGGTTCAACGCGCGGATCGCCCTGGTGCATTCGGCGGTCAACGACCGAGAACGCCTGGAAGCCTGGCTCGCCGCCCGGGACGGTGAGGCCGACATCATCATCGGCACCCGCTCGGCCCTGTTCACACCGATGAAAAACCCCGGCCTGATCATCATCGACGAAGAACATGACGGCTCTTATAAGCAGCAGGAAGGCCTGCGCTACCACGCCCGCGATCTGGCCCTGGTGCGGGCGCGCCAGGAAAACATTCCCATTGTTCTCGGTTCAGCCACGCCGTCCCTGGAAAGCCTGCACAATGCCTACACCGGACGTTACGGGCTCCTGCGCCTGAACGAACGGGCCGGCGGCGCCAAGCAGCCACGGTTTCTGCGCCTGGATGTAAAGAGTCGTCCGCTGGACAGCGGCATTTCCGGGCCGATGCAACAAGCCATCGGCCAGACCCTGGCCGCCGGGCAACAGGTCTTGGTGTTCCTCAACCGCCGGGGTTTCGCCCCGACCCTGCTGTGCCATGACTGCGGCTGGATGTCGGGCTGCGAACGCTGCGACGCACGCATGACCGTGCACCAACGCCACGGCGAGCTGCGCTGCCATCATTGCGGCCACGCCGAACGAGTGCCGAGGCACTGCCCGCAGTGCGGCAAAGTGGACCTGCGCCCGGTAGGGGCCGGCACCGAGCGCGCCGAAGAACGGCTGGGCATCCTGTTTCCCGATTACCCGGTACTGCGGGTCGATCGCGACAGCACTTCGCGCAAGGACGCCATGAATCAGTTGTTCGCCACCATTCAGAAAGGCCAGCCGTGCATCCTGGTGGGCACGCAGATGCTCGCCAAGGGGCATCACTTTCCCCGGGTCACGCTGGTGTCGATCCTTGATGCCGACGGCGGACTGTTCTCTGGCGACTTCCGTGCCAGCGAGCGCATGGCGCAGTTGATCGTTCAGGTCGCAGGCCGGGCCGGACGGGCCGAGGAGCCGGGCAAGGTAATTATCCAGACCCACTTGGCCGACCATCCGCTGCTGATACAACTGAGCGAACAAGGCTACTTCGCCTTCGCCGAGCAGGCCTTGAGCGAACGTCGCGGCGCTGGCCTGCCGCCCTTTGCTCACCTGGCGTTGTTGCGGGCCGAAGCCCATAAGCCCGGGCAGGCCGAAGCGTTCCTTGACGAAGCCTGCAGCGAGGCCGAACGCTTGCTGGGGCAACAGAACCTCACCTGCATCGAACTATTGGGCCCGGTACCGGCTCCGATGGAACGACGGGCCGGGCGTTACAGGGCTCAACTTCTACTACAGGCCAATGCCCGGGCCCCTTTGCATCGGCTATTAAGTACCTGGCTGCTGGCGCTGGAGCAGATGCCCAGCGGGCGGGCGGTGCGCTGGTCGCTGGATGTGGATCCGGTGGATTTGTATTGACCCAGGCATCCTCATCGCGAGCAGGCTCGCTCCCACATTGGAATGCAATTTCCTGTGGGAGCGAGCCTGCTCACGATGAGGCCCGAATAGCCACCACACATCCCCACCCGACCCGCTACAGTTGGCAAGCTTGCCTTCGCCACGGATAATGCCCAGTTTTTCCACCAGCGCATCGAAGCGCCGCCGCGCCTGCGGTTGAAAGAGAAGACCATGAAAGACACCATTCGCCAGCTCATCCAGCAAGCCATCGCCCAACTCGTCGCTGAAGGTGTGCTGCCAGAAGGCCTGTCGCCGGCGATTCAGGTCGAAAACACCCGTGACAAGACCCACGGCGACTTCGCCAGCAACATCGCGATGATGCTCGCCAAACCGGCCGGCATGAAACCGCGGGACCTGGCCGAAAAGATCATCGCCGCGCTGCCGGCTGACGAAAACGTCAGCAAGGCTGACATTGCCGGCCCAGGCTTCATCAATTTCTTCCAGAACACCCAGGCCCTGGCCTCACGCCTGGACGCGGCCCTGGCCGACGAACGCATCGGCGTGCGCAAGGCCGGTCCGCTGCAACGCACCGTGGTCGACCTTTCGGCCCCCAACCTCGCCAAGGAAATGCATGTCGGCCATCTGCGCTCGACCATCATTGGTGACGGCGTGGCCCGGGTACTGGAGTTTCTCGGCGACACGGTGATCCGCCAGAACCACGTCGGCGACTGGGGCACCCAGTTCGGCATGCTGATGGCCTACCTGCAGGAAAACCCGATCACCAGCGATGAGCTGTCGGACCTGGAGAACTTCTACCGCGCCGCCAAGCAACGCTTCGACGAGTCGCCCGAATTTGCTGACCGCGCCCGTGGCCTGGTGGTCAAGCTGCAGGCCGGCGATGCCGAGTGCCTGGCGCTGTGGACCAAGTTCAAGGACATCTCCCTGTCCCACTGCCAGAAAATCTACGAACTGCTGAACGTCAAATTGACCATGGCTGACGTGATGGGCGAAAGCGCCTACAACGACGACCTGATCAACGTGGTCAACGACCTGAAAGCCAAGGGCCTGCTGGTGGAAAGCAACGGCGCCCAGTGCGTATTCCTCGAGCAGTTCAAGACCGCTGACGGTGAGCCGCTGCCGGTGATCATCGTCAAGGCTGACGGCGGCTACCTCTACGCCACCACTGATCTGGCGGCCGTGCGCTACCGCAACAGCGTGCTCAAGGCCGATCGAGTGCTGTACTTCGTCGACCAGCGCCAGGCCCTGCACTTCCAGCAAGTGTTCGAAGTGGCGCGCCAGGCCGGTTTCGTGACCCGTCCGATGGAAATGGAACACATGGGCTTCGGCACCATGAACGGCGCCGACGGCCGTCCGTTCAAGACCCGCGACGGTGGCACGGTCAAGCTCATCGACCTGCTGAGCGAAGCCCAGGACCGCGCCTACACCATGGTCAAGGGCAAGAACCCGGACCTGGCCGAGGACGAACTGCGCCAGATCGCCAAGGTCGTGGGCATCGACGCGGTGAAATACGCCGACCTGTCCAAGCACCGCACCAGCGACTACAGCTTCAACTTCGACTTGATGCTCAACTTCGAAGGCAACACCGCGCCCTACCTGCTGTACGCCTACACCCGTGTGGCCGGGGTGTTCCGCAAGCTCGGCAAGGGCTTCAATGAAGTGGACGGGCAGATCGTGCTTGAAGCCGCTCAAGAACAGGAGCTGGCGGCGAAACTGGCGCAGTTCGGTGAAGTGCTGAACAACGTCGCAGACAAAGGCACCCCACACACCCTGTGCGCGTACCTGTACGATGTGGCCGGTCTGTTCTCCAGCTTCTACGAGAACTGCCCGATCCTCAACGCCGAAACGCCAGAGCAAATGCAGAGTCGCCTGCGCCTCGCCGCACTGACCGGGCGCACCCTCAAGCAAGGCCTAGAACTGCTGGGCCTGGAAACGCTGGAGCGCATGTAAGTTGGCCGCCAAGAAAAAACCTGCACCCAAACGCGGCGCCAGTCGTTACCAGCCCCCAGCCAAACAGCCGATTCCCGGCTGGTTGTGGATGGCTATCGGCCTGACCGTCGGCGCTTTCATTGTGTTTCTGATGAAACTGGAGCCGGGCCAGGGCGATGACGTCAAGCGCGTGCGCCAAGAGCAACAGAAAGCCACGCGCATCGCCGAGGCCAACAAGACCCCGCCGAGCCCGACGCAACCGGTCAAGCCCAAGTACGACTTCTACACCCTGCTGCCGGAATCGGAAGTCATCGTGCCGCCCGATGCCGTGCCGGAGAAAACCCTGCCGACGCCACAGGTGCCCACCACGCCGGTAACTCCGGCCGAAGCGGCGAAGATCGACACCGCTCGCGCTCAGGCAGCCCTGGCCGGCATCACGCCGCCGCCGGCTCCGCCCGTGCAGAAAGCCGCTCCGGTGACGAAGTTCTTCCTGCAGGCCGGCTCGTTCCGCAAGGAAGCCGACGCCGACAAGGTACGCGCGCAGATCATTCTGCTGGGCCAGTCCGTGGCGGTGGAGTCCGGCACGGTGAAGGAAGAGACCTGGTATCGGGTGCTGGTCGGTCCGTTCAGCAACCGCGAAGAACTGACAAAAGCCCAAAAACAATTGGCCGGCAGCGGTTTCAGCAACCTGTTGTTACAACAGCGCCAGAGCCGCTGACTTCTGCTGAAGACACCCGGTGCGGCGGGGCTTTTGTGGCGAGGGAGCTTGCTCCCGCTGGGCTGCGTAGCAGCCCCAAAAGCTTGGGACCGCTGCGCGCTGGAGCGCCAGCCCGGTCCAGCGGGAGCAAGCTCCCTCGCCACAGTGAATGCCTTTGCCACAAACTTGATTGCCCCCCAGGACGCCACTCGTCCCCTCTCCCACCCCGCAGTTGAAAAAACCTACGCCACCCCCATATGAGTTCCATCCGGGCATTTTCGCCCCGCTGCGTGGAGACTCTTCCCTTGACCACCATCGTTTCAGTCCGCCGTCATGGCAAAGTCGTCATGGGCGGCGACGGCCAGGTTTCACTAGGCAACACCGTGATGAAAGGCAATGCGAAGAAAGTCCGCCGCCTGTACCACGGCCAGGTCATCGCCGGCTTCGCCGGGGCCACCGCCGATGCTTTCACCCTGTTCGAGCGTTTCGAAGGCCAGCTTGAGAAACATCAGGGCCACCTGGTGCGTGCCGCCGTGGAACTGGCCAAGGAATGGCGTACCGACCGCTCCCTGAGCCGCCTCGAAGCCATGCTCGCGGTCGCCAACAAGGACGCCTCGCTGATCATTACCGGTAACGGTGACGTCGTTGAACCCGAGGATGGCCTGATCGCCATGGGTTCCGGCGGCGCCTACGCCCAGGCCGCAGCCAGCGCCCTGTTGAAAAAGACCGATCTGTCGGCCCGCGAAATCGTCGAGACTGCCTTGGGCATCGCCGGCGACATCTGCGTCTTCACCAACCACACCCAGACCATTGAGGAGCAGGATCTCGCGGAATAAGCCTGGCCCTGTGCCACAGCTCATTCCTGCTTGAGGACCGCCAAATACTATGTCCATGACTCCCCGCGAAATCGTCCACGAACTCAACCGCCACATCATCGGCCAGGACGATGCCAAGCGCGCCGTCGCCATCGCCCTGCGTAACCGCTGGCGTCGGATGCAGCTGCCTGAAGAACTGCGCGTCGAAGTGACCCCCAAGAACATCCTGATGATCGGCCCGACCGGTGTCGGTAAAACCGAGATCGCCCGTCGCCTGGCCAAACTGGCCAACGCGCCGTTCATCAAGGTCGAAGCCACCAAGTTCACCGAAGTCGGTTATGTCGGTCGCGACGTCGAGTCGATCATCCGCGACCTGGCCGATGCCGCCATCAAGTTGCTGCGCGAACAGGAAATCACCAAGGTCCGTCACCGCGCCGAAGATGCCGCCGAAGAGCGCATCCTCGACGCGCTGCTGCCGCCAGCGCGCATGGGCTTCAACGCCGAATCCGCTGCGACCCAGGATTCCAACACTCGCCAGCTGTTCCGCAAGCGCCTGCGCGAAGGCCAGCTCGACGACAAGGAAATCGAGATCGAAGTGGCCGAAATGGCCGGCGTCGACATCTCCGCGCCGCCCGGCATGGAGGAAATGACCAATCAATTGCAAAGCCTGTTCGCCAACATGGGCAAGGGCAAGCGCAAGAACCGCAAGCTCAAGGTCAAGGAAGCGCTGAAACTGGTTCGCGATGAAGAAGCCAGCCGCCTGGTCAACGAAGAAGAGTTGAAGGCCAAGGCCCTGGAGGCCGTCGAGCAGCACGGCATTGTGTTCATCGACGAAATCGACAAGGTCGCCAAGCGCGGCAATGTCGGCGGCGCCGACGTGTCCCGCGAAGGCGTGCAACGCGACCTGCTGCCACTGATCGAAGGCTGCACGGTCAACACCAAGCTGGGCATGGTCAAGACCGACCACATCCTGTTCATCGCCTCCGGTGCGTTCCACCTGAGCAAGCCCAGCGATCTGGTGCCCGAGCTGCAAGGTCGCCTGCCGATCCGCGTCGAGCTCAAGGCCCTGACGCCGGAAGACTTCGAACGCATCCTGAGCGAACCCCACGCGTCCCTGACCGAACAGTATTGCGCCCTGCTCAAGACCGAAGGCCTGAACATCGAGTTCGCGCCGGAAGGCATCAAGCGCCTGGCGCAGATCGCCTGGCAGGTCAACGAGAAGACCGAGAACATCGGTGCCCGGCGCCTGCACACCCTGCTCGAACGCCTGCTCGAGGAAGTCTCGTTCAGTGCCGGCGACCTGGCCAGCGCCCATAACGAAGCGCCGATCCTCATCGATGCCGAGTACGTCAACAGCCACCTGGGTGAACTGGCAGAGAACGAAGACCTGTCGCGGTATATCCTGTAAGTCACCGACAGGTTTCCTCGGACCTGTGGGAGCGAGCTTGCTCGCGATGGCGGCGTATCATTCAACCAATGCGTTGACTGTCAAACCGCTATCGCGAGCAAGCTCGCTCCCACATGGACCTTTGTCGTTTTTGCAGATCAAGGCTCCCTTCAGAAACGGATCAGAGGCCATGACCAAACTTCCCAGCGCCATCAACCTGCACAAAGCCTCCAAGACCCTGACGCTCAAATACGCGCCGGACGAGGAGTATCACCTGCCCGCCGAATTCCTGCGGGTGCACTCGCCTTCCGCCGAGGTCCAGGGCCACGGCAAACCGATCCTGCAATACGGAAAAATCGGCGTCGGCCTGACCAAGGTCGAACCGGCCGGCCAGTACGCACTGAAATTGACCTTCGACGACGGTCACGACAGCGGACTGTTCACCTGGGACTACCTGTACCAGTTGGCGGTACGCCAGGAGGACCTGTGGAACGATTATCTTGCCGAACTCAAGGCGGCCGGAAAAACCCGCGACCCGAACGAGTCGGTCGTCAAGCTGATGCTCTAACTCAAGGGCTGGCGCTTTAGGGCGAATTTTCTAGACTCATCTGCTTGAATGCCCCCGCGGCAACGTCAATGACTGGCCTGCTTGCGAAAAAAATTAAACTCGGGTAACCAATGGAGCTGGCAAGTTCCCTGCAAAGGAATCGGCGAATTCCTTGCACACGTTTCCTCATTGCCTCGATGCGGAATTAACGGTCACCCGAGCAGCGTACCTGGCATTGGCTGTGGGCTTTCTGGCATGGCCCAGGTACTCGTCTGAAGGACAATGGAGCGTCGTAGATGAGCAACAAGAACAACGATGACCTGAAGTACCAAGCCTCGGAAAATACCCTGGGGTTGAATCCTGTCGTCGGCTTGCGCAGAAAAGATCTGCTGGCCTCTGCCCGAATGGTGCTGACCCAGGCCATCAAACAACCGCTGCACAGCGTCAAGCACGTCGCCCATTTCGGCGTCGAACTCAAGAACGTCCTGTTCGGCAGATCCGAGCTGCAACCTGCGGGCGATGACCGTCGCTTCAACGACCCGGCCTGGAGCCAGAACCCGCTCTACAAACGCTATCTGCAAACCTACCTGGCGTGGCGCAAGGAGCTGCACGCCTGGATCGACGAGAGCAACCTTTCGCCCCAGGACATCAGCCGCGGGCACTTCGTAATCAACCTGATGACCGAGGCTATGGCTCCGACCAATTCGGCAGCCAACCCGGCGGCGGTCAAACGCTTTTTCGAAACCGGCGGCAAGAGCCTGCTGGACGGCCTTTCGCACCTGGCCAAGGACCTGGTGCACAACGGCGGGATGCCGAGCCAGGTCGACATGGGCGCATTCGAAGTCGGCAAGAGCCTGGGCGTGACGGAAGGCGCCGTGGTGTTTCGCAACGACGTGCTGGAGTTGATCCAGTACCGACCCATCACCGAACAGGTCCACGAGCGCCCACTGCTGGTGGTGCCGCCGCAGATCAACAAGTTCTACGTCTTCGACCTGAGCCCGGACAAGAGCCTGGCGCGCTTCTGCCTGCGCAGCAATGTGCAGACGTTCATTGTCAGCTGGCGCAACCCCACCAAGGAGCAGCGCGAGTGGGGCCTGTCGACCTACATCGAGGCGCTCAAGGAAGCGGTGGACGTGGTCACGGCCATCACCGGCAGCAAGGATGTAAACATGCTCGGAGCCTGCTCGGGCGGCATCACTTGCACCGCGCTGCTGGGGCATTACGCCGCCCTGGGCGAGAAGAAGGTCAACGCCCTGACCCTGCTGGTGAGCGTGCTCGACACCACCCTGGACACCGACGTGGCGCTGTTCGTCGACGAACAGACCCTGGAGGCGGCCAAGCGTCACTCCTATCAAGCCGGCGTGCTTGAAGGTCGCGACATGGCCAAGGTCTTCGCCTGGATGCGTCCCAACGATCTGATCTGGAACTACTGGGTCAACAACTATCTGCTGGGCAACGAGCCGCCGGTGTTCGACATTCTGTTCTGGAACAACGACACCACCCGGCTGCCGGCGGCGTTCCATGGCGACCTCATCGAGATGTTCAAGAACAACCCGCTGATCCGGCCCAATGCACTGGAAGTGTGCGGCACACCGATCGACCTCAAGCAGGTCACCGCCGACATCTTCTCCCTGGCCGGCACCAACGACCACATCACCCCTTGGAAGTCCTGCTACAAATCCGCACAGCTATTTGGCGGCAAGGTGGAATTCGTGCTGTCGAGCAGCGGTCACATCCAAAGCATCCTCAACCCACCAGGTAACCCCAAGTCGCGCTACATGACCAGCGAGGACATGCCGGCCAAGGCCGAGGACTGGCAGGAGAACTCCACCAAGCACACCGACTCCTGGTGGCTGCATTGGCAGGCCTGGCAGGCAGAACGCTCGGGCAAACTGAAAAAGGCACCCACGGTGCTGGGCAACAAGACTTATCCGGCGGGAGAAGCGGCGCCGGGCACGTATGTGCATGAGCGGTAACTGGTGCAACTCGTCTGTTGCGGCCGTGAGGTTACTCACGAAAGCATGTCAACAGCCGACATTAATGCAAGGCCCACGCCGCTGGTGAACGCAAACTTGCGTTAACAGCAGATCCAATGTGGGAGCAAGCCCGCTCGCGATAGCGGTGCGTCAGGCAACAGTGATGTTGAATGCAACGGCCTCATCGCGAGCAGGCTCGCTCCCACAGGGATCGGGGGAAAAATGAAAGACAGCGACCCAACCCACAGGGCTTGAAGCATGCCGCAACCGTACATCTTCCGTACCGTCGATCTGGATGGCCAGACCTTGCGCACCGCGGTACGCCCCGGCAAGCCTCATTTGACGCCCCTGCTGATTTTCAACGGCATCGGCGCCAACCTTGAGCTGGTGTTCCCGTTCATCCAGGCCCTGGACCCGGACCTGGAAGTCATCGCCTTTGACGTTCCCGGCGTCGGCGGCTCGTCGACGCCCAGCCGGCCATATCGCTTTCCCGGCCTGGCAAAACTCACCGCGCGGATGCTCGATTACCTCGATTACGGACAGGTCAACGTGATCGGCGTGTCCTGGGGCGGCGCCCTGGCCCAGCAATTTGCCCATGACTACCCTGAGCGCTGCAAAAAGCTGGTGCTGGCGGCCACCGCCGCTGGCGCGGTAATGGTGCCGGGCAAACCGAAAGTGCTGTGGATGATGGCCAGCCCCCGGCGCTACGTGCAGCCGTCCCACGTCATGCGTATCGCCCCACTGATCTACGGCGGCTCGTTCCGCCGCGACCCCAGCCTGGCGGCCAGTCATGCGGCCAAGGTGCGTTCGGCCGGCAAGCTGGGTTATTACTGGCAACTGTTCGCCGGCCTGGGCTGGACCAGCATCCACTGGCTGCACAAGATCCACCAGCCGACCCTGGTGCTGGCCGGCGACGACGACCCACTGATCCCGTTGATCAACATGCGCATGCTGGCCTGGCGCATCCCCAACGCCCAGTTGCACATCATCGACGACGGCCATCTGTTCCTGATTACCCGGGCCGAGGCTGTGGCGCCGATCATCATGAAGTTTCTGGAGGAAGAACGTCAGCGCGCGGTCATGCACCCGCATCCCGCGCCGCTGGGTGGCGGCTGACACCGCCCAAAAGCGCCTGGCAGGACGCCGGATCGCGCAACTGCCCGAAACAGCGACTATGTTGTCTGGTTCGGTGTGTTTGTTTTTAGCCTGATGACGAAGGAGTTGACTCATGCGCGACAAACCGGCGAAGGGTTCCATGCCCGCCCCTGCCAACTTCATCAACGCACAAAGTGCGGTCACCGGCCTGCGGGGCCGGGACCTGCTTTCCACCCTGCGCAGTGTTGCCGTACACGGCTTGCGCAACCCAGTGCACAGCGCCCGGCATGCGTTGAAGTTGGGCAGCCAGTTGGGCCGCGTGCTGCTAGGGGAAACCCTGCACCCCACCAACCCCAACGACAAGCGTTTCGCCGATCCCACCTGGGAGCTCAATCCGTTCTACCGTCGCAGCCTGCAGGCCTACCTGAGCTGGCAGAAACAGATGAAGAGCTGGATCGACGAATGCGACATGAGCCCCGATGACCGTGCCCGGGCTCACTTCGCTTTCGCCCTGCTCAATGATGCCGTATCGCCTTCCAATACCTTGCTCAACCCGCTGGCGGTCAAGGAGCTGTTCAATTCCGGCGGTACCAGCCTGATTCGTGGCATCAGCCACTTGGTGGACGACCTGCTGCACAACGACGGGCTGCCACGACAAGTCACGCCCCATGCCTTCGAAGTCGGCAAGACCCTGGCGACCACACCGGGGGCCGTGGTGTTTCGCAACGAAATGCTCGAGCTGATCCAGTACAAGTCCATGAGCGAAAAGCAATACGCCAAGCCGTTGCTGATCGTGCCGCCGCAGATCAACAAGTTCTACATCTTCGACCTGAGCCCTTCCAACAGCTTCGTCCAGTACGCCCTGAAAAACGGTTTGCAGGTGTTCATCATCAGTTGGCGCAACCCCGATGTACGTCACCGCGAATGGGGCCTGTCCAGCTATGTCGAGGCGACGGAAGAAGCCATGAATGTCTGCCGGGCGATCACCGGCGCCCGTGAGGTCAACCTGATGGGCGCCTGCGCCGGCGGCATGACCATCGCCGCCCTGCAAGGCCATCTGCAAGCCAAGCGCCAACTGCGCCGGGTCGCCAGCGCCACTTACCTGGTGAGCCTGCTGGACAGCCAGATGGAGAGCCCGGCCACGCTATTCACTGACGAGCAGACCCTGGAAGCCGCCAAGCGCCGCTCCTACCAGAAAGGCATCCTCGATGGCCGCGACATGGCCCGGGTGTTTGCCTGGATGCGTCCCAATGACCTGATCTGGACTTATTTCATCAACAACTACCTCCTGGGCAAGGAGCCGCCGGCGTTCGACATCCTCTACTGGAACAACGACTGCACCCGACTGCCGGCGGCCTACCATGGCGACCTGCTGGACTTCTTCAAGCACAATCCCCTGACCCACCCCGGCGGCCTGGAAGTGTGCGGCACACCGATCGACCTGCAAAAAGTGACGGTGGACAGCTTCAGCGTGGCGGGCATCAATGACCACATCACGCCATGGGACGCGGTCTATCGCTCAACGCTGTTGCTCGGTGGCGAGCGACGCTTCGTGCTGTCCAACAGCGGTCACGTCCAAAGCATTCTCAACCCGCCGGGCAACCCCAAGGCCAACTACGTCGAAAACCCGAAACTGAGCAGCGACCCGCGAGCCTGGTATTACGACGCCAAGCACGTCGAGGGCAGTTGGTGGACCCAGTGGCTGGGTTGGGTCCAGGAACGCTCCGGTGCCCAACGCGAAACACAGATGACCCTGGGCAACGCGAACTACCCGCCCCTGGAAGCGGCGCCGGGAACCTATGTGCGCGTGCGCTAAGGGCTCACTCCACGGCCAGACACTGGGCCGTGGCACGATTTCCATCACTAAGAAGACCGGATGAAAACCCGCGACCGCATTCTTGAATGCGCCCTGCAGTTGTTCAATGAGAAGGGCGAACCGAACGTTTCCACCATGGAAGTCGCCAACGAAATAGGCATCAGCCCAGGCAATCTCTATTACCACTTTCATGGCAAGGAGCCCCTGATCCTCGGGTTGTTCGAGCGCTTCCAGGGCGAACTGGCACCGCTGCTGGACCCACCGGCAGATGTACAACTGGCGCCGGAAGATTATTGGCTGTTCTTGCACCTGATCGTCGAACGGCTGGCTCAATACCGGTTTCTGTTCCAGGACCTGTCGAACCTGGCCGGACGCCTGCCAAAACTGGCCAAGGGCATCCGCCAGTTGCTCAACGCCCTGAAACGCACCCTGGCCTCGCTGCTGGCGCAACTCAAGGCCCAGGGGATGCTGGTCAGCGATACCCAGGCATTGGGGCAACTGGTGGAACAGATCACCATGACCTTACTGTTCTCGCTGGACTATCAGCGAATCCTCGACCGCGAGGGTGAAGTTCGACTGGTAGTCTATCAGGTCATGATGCTGGTAGCGCCGCATCTGCCGCCGGCGGCAAAGGTTGCCACCGAGCAACTGGCGTTGCGGTACCTGGAAGAGCACGACTAACGACCAGCAGAGGAAGATCCCTTGTGGGAGCGAGCCTGCTCGCGATGGCGGACGCACATCCAACATCAATGTGGCTGACGCACCGCTATCGCGAGCAGGCTCGCTCCCACATTGTTTCTGGGTGATTTCAATACTTGCATCACCACCAGCCCCCTGTGGGAGCAAGCCCGCTTCTGCGGTGCATTCAAATGCATACGCATAAAAAAACCCGACCTTCACAGGCCGGGCGTTTTTGTTTGCCCTGGATATCAGGACTGGGTGGTAGGCGTCGATGGAGCCGGCGCAGCGGTCGGGGTAACCGCCGGAGTCGGAGCCGAAGCGGAGTTCGCGGGGCTCGTCGGGGCGGCCGGTTTGGCGGCAGCAGTCGGCGCCTTCGGTGCGGCAGCTTTTGGCGCGGCCGGTTTTTTCACCGCAGGCTTTTTCGCCGCAGCGGGTTTGGCCGCCGCTTTTGCCGCAGGCTTGGCAGCAGGTTTGGCGGCCGCGGTTTTGGCAGCCGGCTTGGCCGCTGCTTTGGTCGCGGGTTTGGCTGCTACCGGCTTGGCCGCTGCCTTGGCGGCAGGTTTGGCGGCTGCGGTTTTCGCCGCCGGCTTGGCCGCTGCTTTTGCCGCAGGCTTAGCGACGGCTTTCGCCGCGGCCTTGACCAATGGCTTGGCTGCCGTCTTGGTGGCAGGTTTGGCTGCCGCAGTCTTGGCCGCCACTGGCGCGACCTTGGCGCCGGTGAGTTTTTCGATCTGCTTGGTCAGGGTGTCGACCTTGCTGTGCAGCGCCTTGACTTCATTGCGGCTCGGCACGCCCAGCCGAGAGATCGCGCTGTTCAGGCGCTTGTCGAAAGCCCCTTCCAGTTCGTCCCACTTGCCCAGTGCGCGATCCTTCACACCGCCGATTCGCGACTTGGCGGACTCGACGGAGTCCTTGGTGGCATCGACTTGTTTGCCGACCGCCGTCTTGGTGAGTTTTTCGGCCTTCTCGCCGTCCTTAACCAGGGACTCGAAGAGTTTGCTGCCGTCAGTGTCAATCTTCGAGTACACGCCTAAACCAGCAAGCCAGATTTTGCGGGAGTATTTTTCAATCTTCCCGGCCCACGAGCTGCCTTCTTTTTCGGTGATTTTTTTGCCAGCCATCCCGTTCTCCTTAATGTTTACGCGCGACACGTTCAAGCAATGCCGTCAGCTCATCGAGCTTAGCAGAGAGTGTCTCAACGTCATGTTTAGACGGAATGCCGATACGATTCAAGGCACTTGCAACACGGGCGTCGAATACCTTCTCGACTTTATCGAGTTGTACTTCAACCCGGGCCTTGAACGTGTTGACGTCAGTCTTGGCTTCAATCAGTTCGCTGTTGGCCGCCTCGAGTTTTCCGGCAATGTTTTTTTTGCCTTTGGTTTCAACAACTTCACCGGCTTTTACCAACTCCTGGAAGTACTCGCTGCCTTCCTGGCCGACCTTGGTGTAGGCGCCCAGGCCCGCCAGCCAGATCTTGCGCGCGTACGTTTTCACGTCGCTGAGCGTGGAAGATTCAACGTCGGTTTTTTTCTTCAAAATAACTTTGGCCATGGTGCACCTCACTCGATAACAGGTTTGAGGAACTGCCCGTACACGGTCGGGCTCAGGCACAAAGTAGTGACAATAATTAGAAACGGCACCCTAACTACTGCCACAGAATCCGAGGTGATGACTTCCCCTGTGGGAGCGAGCCTGCTCGCGATGGCGATAGACCGGCAACATTGATGTTGAATGACACGCCGCTATCGCGAGCAGGCTCGCTCCCACAGGTGAATGAGTGATGAACTTGAGTCATCTCTTCAATCAAGCCAATGCTTTATCCAACGCCTTTTCAATTTCCGTCTTGATCGTGCCGCTCATGGCCGACATCAACATGCCCAGTTCGACATCGACACGGATCGAGTCCTCGCCCACATGCACCTCGCCTTTGACCCCGGAGCGCTTGAGCTTCAGCGTGTCGCCCGACCACTGCGGCTCCAGGCCATAGCTGTCGGACAGTTTCTGCGCCAACTGGTCGGCTTTCGCGCGGGCCGCTTCCTTGCCCAGGCCATGGGCACGCTCAACTGTTATACGGGCCATCTGATGACTCCTGTTTTATCGGGACTTGCCTGCACGTTTCTGACCCTGGCTGCGTCAAAACGTCCCGGCGGTCGCTCATCTTACCTTCAGGCTTGCCAAGACAAAGCCCTCCACCGGGATTAGAATGTCCCGCATTCTTTTTTGGTGACAGCGATATGACTGATCAGCGCAAAGGCAGCGATGCCGAACCCACCACTCACTTCGGCTTCAAGAACGTGCCGGAAAGCCAGAAGGCGGAAAAAGTCGCTGAGGTTTTCCACTCGGTAGCCGCCAAATATGACTTGATGAACGATCTGCTCTCGGGTGGCATGCACCGTCTGTGGAAGCGTTTCGCGATCGAACTGTCGGGTGTGCGCAGCGGCAATCGGGTGCTGGACATCGCCGGCGGCACCGGCGACCTGACGAAGAAGTTCTCTCACATTGTCGGGCCGACCGGTCAGGTGGTGCTCGCTGACATCAACGAGTCCATGCTCAAGGTCGGTCGTGACCGCCTGCTGGACCTGGGTGTGGCCGGCAATGTCGAGTTCGTCCAGGCCGACGCCGAGAAGCTGCCCTTCCCTGACAACCATTTCGATTGCGTCACCATCGCCTTCGGCCTGCGCAACGTCACCCACAAGGAAGACGCCCTGCGCTCGATGCTACGAGTCCTCAAGCCCGGCGGCCGTCTGCTGGTGCTGGAATTCTCCAAGCCGACCAACGCGCTGATGTCCAAGGCCTACGACGCCTACTCGTTCGCCTTCATGCCACTGATGGGCAAGCTGATCACCAACGACTCGGAAAGCTATCGCTACCTGGCCGAATCGATCCGCATGCACCCGGATCAGGAAACCCTGAAGTCGATGATGGTCGAGGCCGGTTTCGACCGCGTGACCTACCACAACATGACCTCGGGCATCGTGGCCCTGCACCGCGGTATCAAGCCCTGATGCTGCTCACCGGCCTGCTCGCCAGCGTCGAACTCGGCGTCAATCGCGTCCTGCGCCTGGACAGTACGGCGCTGGCGCGCCTGGCGCACTTGAGCGGCAAGGTGATTGCGGTGGATTGCCGCAGCCCCGCATTGCGGCTGTTCATCCTGCCCAGCGACGAAGGCCTGATGCTCGCTGCACACTGGGAAGCCGAGGCCCACTGCACCCTGCGTGCCCCGGCATCGAGCCTGGTGAACCTGGCCCTGAGCAAGGACAAGACCGCCGTGCTGCATGGCCCTGAGGTGGAACTGGACGGCGACAGCGGCGTGCTGCTGGAGCTGGCGGCGATTCTCCAGGACCTGGAGCTGGACTGGGAATATGAAGTATCCCGCTGGCTCGGGCCGGTGGCCACTCAGCTACTCAGTGGCCATCTGCGCAGCCGCACGCGCTGGTATCGCCAAGGCTTCGCCAGCCTGGGGCAGAATCTGAGTGAATACCTGGCTGAGGAATCGCGTACTCTCGTAGGCCAACGCGAAGCCGACGCCCGCTTTAATGAACTGGACCAGATCAAACTTGACCTGGAACGTCTCGAGGCGCGTTTCGAGCGCCTTTCCCGCTCCCTTGAAACCAAGCGATAACGCATGAAGCTGCTTGCCGTCCGCCGTTTGTTGCGCATCCAGCGCGTCGTGATCCGCTATCGCCTCGATGACCTGCTGTTCGCCCTGCCGCTGCCCTGGTTTTTGCTGGCGCTGCGCTTCGTGCTGCCGTGGCGCTGGTTTCCCCGGCGAACGCTGGACCTGAGTCGCGGCGCACGCCTGCGCCTGGCCTTGCAGGACCTGGGACCGATCTTCATCAAGTTCGGGCAGATCCTCTCGACTCGTCGCGACCTGTTGCCCGAAGATATCGCCGATGAATTGATGATGCTTCAAGACCGCGTGCCGCCGTTCGATTCAAAGGTGTCGGTGGCCCTGATCGAAGAACAACTGGGCAAGAAGATCAGCGAAGTGTTCAGCCGTTTCGACGTCGAGCCGTTGGCCTCGGCCTCCGTGGCCCAGGTTCACGCTGCGCAGCTCAAGAGCGGCGAAGAAGTGGTGGTGAAAGTTATCCGCCCGGGTCTCAAGCCGATCATTGCCCAGGACCTGGCGTGGCTGTTCATTCTCGCCCGGGCCGCCGAGCGGCTGTCGGCCGATGCGCGCCTGTTGCACCCGGTTGACGTGGTCCTGGATTACGAAAAAACCATTTACGACGAACTCGATCTGCTGCGCGAAGCCGCCAACGCCAGCCAACTGCGCCGTAACTTCGAAGGCTCGCCGCTGCTCTACGTGCCGCAAGTCTATTGGGACTGGTGCCGTCCGAAAGTGTTGGTGATGGAGCGTATCTACGGCATCCAGGTGACCGACCTGGAAACCCTGGCCGACCAGCGCACCGACATGAAACTGCTGGCCGAACGCGGCGTGGAGATTTTCTTCACCCAAGTGTTCCGCGACAGCTTCTTCCACGCCGACATGCACCCGGGCAACATCTTCGTCAGCACCGTGCAACCGTGGAGCCCGCAGTACATTGCCATCGACTGCGGCATCGTCGGCAGCCTGACTCCCGAAGACCAGGACTATCTGGCCCGCAACCTGTTCGCCTTCTTCAAGCGCGACTACCGCCGCGTCGCGCAACTGCACATCGACTCCGGCTGGGTGCCGGCCGAGACCAAACTCAACGAATTCGAAGCGGCGATCCGCACGGTATGCGAACCGATCTTCGAAAAACCGTTAAAAGATATTTCTTTCGGCCAGGTGCTGATGCGCCTGTTCCAGACCGCGCGTCGCTTCAACATGGAGGTTCAGCCACAGCTGGTACTGTTGCAGAAAACCCTGCTGAACATCGAAGGCCTCGGTCGCCAGCTATACCCGGACCTGGACCTGTGGAACACCGCCCAGCCGTTCCTCGAACGCTGGATGCGTGAGCGCGTGAGCCCCAAAACCTTGCTGGGCAACGTGCAGAGCCAGTTCGAGCAGCTCCCGCACCTGGCCAACATGACCCGCGACCTGCTCGAACGCATGTCCCAACCCCACGCCCACGATCCCGCGCCGCCGTGGAAAGAACGCGGGGACGACTGGTTCATGCGCCTGCTCGGCGCCGCTCACCTGGGTGGCGGTGCAGTACTGGCGAGCGGGGGCCCGTTGAGTCAGCTGGGCCACTGGCCCGCCGGCATCATGGTCATCGTTGGTTTGTATCTGGTCGTTCGTCGATAGCCAGCACTGGTTCACGCTGGCACACTGTTTCAAGGCTGGGCCCGTCGACTTGAGATGCGCGGCCCATTGTCGGAGTCGAAGATGAAAAACTGGCAGGACGAGATCAAATGGGACGCTGACGGCCTGGTGCCGGCCATCGCCCAGGATCACAAGACCGGGCGCGTGCTGATGATGGCCTGGATGAACCGTGAAGCGCTGGCCCTGACCGCCGCCGAGAACCGCGCCATCTATTGGTCACGTTCGCGTGGCAAGCTGTGGCGCAAGGGTGAAGAATCCGGGCACGTGCAGCACCTGCACGAGATGCGCCTGGACTGCGACGGCGACGTCATCATCCTGATGGTCGAGCAGGTCGGTGAGATCGCCTGCCACACCGGCCGTCAAAGCTGCTTCTATCGCGTCTTCGAGAACGGCGACTGGAAAACCGTCGACCCGGTGCTCAAGGACCCGCACGCCATTTATTCAGGACATACCCATGAGTGACACCCTGACCCGCCTGGCCCAGGTGCTGGAAGAGCGCAAAGGCGCAGCGGCCGACAGCTCCTATGTCGCCAGTCTGTACCACAAGGGTTTGAACAAGATTCTGGAAAAGGTCGGTGAAGAGTCGGTCGAGACCATCATCGCCGCCAAGGACGCCGCCATCAGCGGCGACTGCAGTGACGTGATCTACGAGACCGCCGACCTGTGGTTCCATAGCCTGGTCATGCTTGCCCAACTGGGGCAGCACCCGCAGGCTGTACTGGATGAACTGGACCGTCGTTTCGGTCTGTCCGGGCACGTCGAGAAAGCCTCGCGTCCGTCCGCCTGATCAACTTACGAGAGGAATAGCCACATGGGTATTTTTGACTGGAAACACTGGGTCGTCATTCTGGTGGTCGTGGTACTGGTGTTCGGCACCAAGAAACTCAAGAACCTGGGCACTGACGTTGGCGAGTCGATCAAGGGCTTTCGCAAGGCCATGAACGACGACGAAAAACCGGCCGACCCGGCAGCGACGCCCGCTCAACCAGCGCAGCCGAGCCAACCGGTTCACCCACAGGCCACTCAACCTGCGAATGCCCCGCACACCATCGATGTGCAGGCACAGAAAGTCGAAGAGCCGGCCCGCAAAGACTCGTGAGCACTGACTAATGTTTGGGATCAGCTTCACTGAACTGCTGCTCGTCGGCCTCGTCGCCCTGCTGGTACTGGGCCCCGAGCGGCTGCCGGGCGCTGCGCGCACCGCAGGTCTATGGATCGGGCGGCTCAAGCGCAGCTTCAATGCGATCAAACAGGAAGTTGAACGTGAAATCGGGGCCGACGACATTCGTCGGCAACTGCACAACGAACACATTCTGTCTCTGGAGCAGGAAGCGCGGAAAATCTTCACCCCGACCCAGCAGGAGCCGACACCGGTTCAGCCGGCGGTCGAGCCGACGATTGCCCCCCAGGCGCCGGTGGATGACACGCCGCCTGTAGCAGCCGCGCCCGCGAACCCCGTGGAGCCCGCCCCGACAGTGGCGGCACCAGCCGTTCCTAACGACCCTACTTTGCCGCCGCGAGCCCCATGAGCGATATTCCTGAAAACGACCAGCCGATGCCGCTGGTATCGCACCTCACCGAGTTGCGCACCCGCCTGTTGCGTTGCGTGGCGGCGATGTTCGTCATCTTCGCCGGGCTGTTTGCCTTCACCCAACAGATCTACACCTTCGTTTCCACACCGCTGCGCCAGTACCTGCCGGAAGGCGCGACGATGATCGCCACCGACGTGTCGTCACCGTTCCTGACGCCGCTCAAGCTGACGATGATGGTCTCGTTGTTCCTGGCGATCCCGGTGATCCTGCACCAGATCTGGGGCTTCATCGCGCCAGGCCTGTACAAGCATGAAAAACGCGTTGCCGTGCCGCTGCTGGTGTCCAGCATTCTGCTGTTCTACACCGGCATGGCCTTCGCCTACTTCTTCGTATTCCCGTTGATCTTCAAGTTCTTTGCCGCCGCCACTCCCGCGGGCGTGGAAATGATGACCGACATCACCAGCTACCTGGATTTCGTCATGACGCTGTTCTTCGCCTTCGGCGTGGCGTTCGAAATCCCGGTAGCCGTGGTACTGCTGGTGTGGATCGGCGTGGTCGACGTTGCGTACCTGAAGAAAATTCGTCCGTACGTGATCATCGGCTGCTTCGTGGTCGGCATGATCCTGACCCCGCCGGACATCTTCTCCCAGACCCTGCTCGCCGTGCCGATGTGGCTGCTGTTCGAGATCGGCATCCTGTTCGGCGGTCTGGTGCGCAAGCGCCGGGAAGAAGCAGACGATCAGCCGGTCGACGACCATAACGACCAGCCGCCAGCGACCCAAGCGTGAACCTGCTGCTGCTTGAAGAGGCCGACTTCATCGGGCCTGACCGCGTCGTGCTGAGCGATCGCCGCTTGACCCACATGCAGCAAGTGCACCGTAGCGCCGTCGGTGACAGCCTGCGGGTCGGGCGTATCGGCGGGTTGATGGGCACGGCCCAGGTGCTGCGCCTGGAAGCCCATGAAGCCGAACTGCAAGTGACACTCGACCAACCTGCACCGGTCAAGCTGCCACTGACACTGGTGCTGGCCCTGCCTCGACCGAAAATGCTCCGGCGAGTGTTCCAGACCATCGCCAGCATGGGCGTGCCGCGCGTGGTACTGGTCAACAGTTACCGCGTGGAAAAGAGCTTCTGGCAGACCCCGTTCCTGGAGCCCGAGGCCATTCGCGAACAACTGATCCTTGGCCTGGAGCAGGCGCGCGACAGCGTGCTGCCAGAGATCATCATCGAAAAGCGCTTCAAACCCTTCGTTGAAGACCGCCTGCCGGCCATGGCGGACGGCACCCGCGGTCTGGTCGGCCATCCGGGGAACTACCCCCCCTGCCCTCGCGCGCTGGACGAACCCGTGACCCTGGCCATCGGCCCCGAAGGCGGCTGGATTCCTTACGAAATCGACCTGCTGGCCAAGGCCGGACTGCAACCGGTACAACTGGGCGAACGCATCCTGCGCGTCGAAACCGCCGTTACCGCGCTGCTCGCACGGTTGTTCTGAACCCCTGTCGCTTGCCCGTTTTTTGTGGCGAGCACCAGGATCCTCAGTTCATTTCTACAGATCCCTCCCGCCCCGCCGATACAGCTCCCATAAAACCAATTCAGTGCAGCAAGGGAGAAATCAGCATGTTCCGAATGCTTACCCAGAGTCTGGGAAACGTAAGCGTCAATCGCAAACTCGGCTTCGGCTTCGGTCTGGTGCTATTTCTAACCTTGATGATCGCTTTCACCGGCTGGAGCGGCCTGGGCAATGTCATCAGCCGTGGCGACAAGCTGGGCTACATTTCCAGCCTGAACGAGTTGAGCAAGGACCTGCGCCTGGCACGCCTGGACTACTACACCACACGGGGTGAAAACGGTCCGCAGGCAGTCAACGATCTGCTTGCCAAACTCGAGACCGGCCTGACCGCTGCCCGCCAGATGATCGAGCAACCGGCCGACGTGGCACTGATCGACAAACAACTGGCCGCTGTGGCCGAGTACAAAAGCGCCTTCGCCGAGATGGCCAGCGCCACCGTCAGCCGCGAAGATGCCCGCAGCAAACTCGGCGCCAGTGCCGACAACGCCGTGGCCCGCGTCGCCGAGGTTGAAAAAGCGATGCTAGAAAGCGAGAACATCGCCCAGTTCAACAACGTGGTATCCCTGAGCAAGGCAATCCAGCAAGCGCGTTATCAGGTTCGCGGCTACACCTACAGCGGTAAGAACGAAGCCCAGCAACCGGCCCTTGACGCCATTACCGATGCCCTCAAACTTCTCGCACGCCTACCGGCGCAGTTGCCTGAGGAGCACTCCGCCAACCTGCAGCAAGCCAGCGATTCGATCAACGCCTACCGTGCGGCGGTCAGTCAGTTTCGCGATTCCCAGCTTGATACCGCCGCGGCGCTCAAGCGCATGACCGAGCAAGGCGAAGTATTGCTTGAGTCCAGCAAAAGCCTGACCGTGTCCCAGACCGCCGTGCGCGACCACGACGCCGCCCAGGCCAAGACCGTCCTGGTATCGGCTGCCGTGCTGGCCCTGTTGTTCGGCGTGATCGCAGCATTGGTCATCACCCGGCAGATCGTCGGCCCGCTGGACCAGACCCTCAAAGTCGCCGAGCGCATTGCCGCGGGCGACCTGACCCACAACCTCACCTCCGAGCGCCGCGACGAACTGGGCCAATTGCAGCGCGCCATGCAGAGCATGACCGTGGGCCTGCGGCAATTGATCGGCGGCATCAGCGACGGCGTTACACAAATCGCCAGCGCCGCCGAACAACTCTCGGCCGTGACCGAGCAGACCAGCGCCGGGGTCAACAGCCAGAAAGTGGAAACCGACCAGGTCGCCACCGCCATGCACGAAATGACCGCCACGGTCCAGGAAGTGGCGCGCAATGCCGAGGAAGCTTCCGAAGCGGCCGTCGCGGCTGACCAGCAGGCACGCGAGGGTGAAAAAGTGGTCGGCGAAGCCATCGCCCAGATCGAACGCCTGGCCCTCGAAGTGGGCAACTCCACCACAGCCATGGGCGACCTCAAGCGCGAAAGCGACAAGATCGGCAGCGTACTGGACGTGATCAAGTCCGTAGCCCAGCAAACCAACCTGCTGGCCCTCAACGCGGCCATCGAAGCGGCCCGTGCGGGCGAAGCCGGACGTGGTTTTGCGGTGGTGGCTGACGAGGTCCGCAGCCTGGCCCAGCGCACCCAGAAGTCCACAGAAGAAATCGAAGAACTGATCGTCGGCCTGCAGTCAGGCACCGAGCAGGTCGCGACCATCATGGACAACAGCCGCAGCCTGACCGACAACAGCGTCGAACTGACCCGCCGCGCCGGTGGATCCCTGGAAAACATCACCCGCACGGTCTCGGCCATTCAGTCGATGAACCAGCAGATCGCCGCTGCGGCCGAGCAGCAGAGTGCCGTGGCCGAGGAGATCAACCGCAGCGTGCTGAATGTGCGCGATGTGTCGGAGCAAACTGCGTCGTCCAGTGAAGAGACGGCCGCTTCGAGCGCTGAATTGGCGCGGTTGGGGGTTCATTTGCAGACGTTGGTGGGGCGGTTCCGGGTTTGACCCGGTGTGGTGTTAGGGTTGTGTGAATATCCGTTTCTTTGGTAACGGCGGCTTATGGTTCCGCCCTTACGGCGGGTCATTTTTGAAAAGCCGGAATGCCGGCCCAGGCAAAAGTAGCCAAAACGCTTTTGCCCCACCACTCGGTGCCTCGCCTAGGCTCGGCATGCCTGAACGAAGGCATTGCTCCGTGGGCCGCCGCGAGGCGGCCTGATAGCCGACCTGTTTTTTTGACCGCGTGTCCCCTGTGGGAGCTAGCCTGCTCGCGAAACGGGTCAGCACATGCAACATCTTCGTCGACTGTGTTGCCGCAATAATTTCAGTTCCATAGAGGGTGGATTTGCTGCTGTCATCGCGAGCAGGCTCGCCCCCACATTAGTTTCGGTCGTTTATAAGATCCGTGCCCACCGCCAATCCTGTGGGTGTATGACCGAAAGAGCCAGGTCGGCTATAAGGCCGCCTCGCGGTGGACGTTGATCTGGGCGCCCCGTTAACCACGCTGGCCGAACGCAGGCATTGTGGAGTGGGCATCCCGGCATGGATGCCGGGATAGCCGCGCTGGGCCATGGATGGCCCTTCGCGGCGAGCCCACGGAGCAATGCCGGAGGGAGGGCACACCGAGCCTAAGCGAGGTGCCGAGTGGTGGGGCATAAAGCGTTTTGCTTACTTTTGCGCTTCTCAAAAGTGAGCCGCTGTAAGAGCGGAACCGTCAGCAGCCGTTACCTAAATAACGGATATACATACAAAAATACCTGCGCCCCACAATCCGTCATCCCAAGGCTACGGAGCCTTGCACCATTGCCTACAACTACGCCGGAATCCGCCGGCTTGTGCGCCTGGGGCCTGGGCTCTAACGTTTGCAGGCGCTGTCAGTTCAGCGATCGTGTTTAGCAGCCCGGACAATCCTAGACGTACGCTCCCACATGCGTGAGCAGGTTTCAGTGCCTGTACATTTATGTCATGGCGGTTGTGCGTGGGAGACCTACGGGTCTGCCGGGTTCTAGGGTCCCGGTCTGCTAACCCGCGTACAGCTGCCACCCTTCTCGTTTAGCAGCGATAGCTGGCGGCTCCACTACCCTAGGAGCGTCAACCATGTACAAGGTCACACCCAACCCACCAGCACCAGAAACCGACCCCAGGAAAATCCAGGAAGCCACCGATCGCGCGCTCGACTTCTACCTGAACCCCAAACAGACCAGCCCCGAAGACGAACAGCCACCGGGCCAGCTCTTCAAGGTAGTGGATGGCATCGACACCGAAAGCCTGCTCGCCAACCTCAGCGAAACCCTGGCTTCAGCCGATGCAATGGTCAGCGACCTGGCATTCGACCTGAAAGGCTCACGGCGCCATATCGCCCTTGGCATTCAGCAACTGATCGAGTTGAGTGGCTTGTTGGCGAGTCGAGTGCTGGATAAGGTCAATACACAACCCTGACCGCACCACGGGCAGTACTCACATACTCAAACAGCCCCCAACAAAAAGCCCCGCTTCCTTTCAGAAGCGGGGCTTTTTGCGTATCAGGCCAGTTGAGGCTGTGCGCTCATGGGCTGAAGCGGCAGTAGCGGTGCGTGAGGATCGGCCTTGACCGATGCACGCCACGCCGCCAGCCATTCGGTATGCCCCTCGCTCCAGACCTGCTCATGCAGGCGGGACAGGGCCACCGGGTCGCTCAGCAGCGCCAGTCGCTCGCTGTTGTTCAGGCCCGCCGGACCAACCTTGAGGGCATGACGAACCCGTTCGATCCGCAGCCATTCGATCGGCTCGGCCTGGCCGTGACGCGAGGTGGCCAGCGCAAAGGCCAGGGCGTTCTGTTGCGGATCGACCACTGCGCGGATGAAACCGTCGTTCAGCGCGTGCCAACGGTTTTCATGAGTGTACTGGTCAGTCGACAGCAGTTCCTGTGGCGGTGCGTATTCCTCGGGGATCAGGAACAGGCTTTCATCGCGGGACTTCAAGCCAAGGCCCACTCGGCTGGAGATCACCGACACCGGAATCGACAGCATCAGCGAACCGACGATCGGCACCAACCACCACAAAAAGCTCGGGTTCAGCCAGATCACCAGCAAGGCCCAGAAGAAGCCCAGCAGGGTTTGCGGGCCGTGGCGCTTGACGGCTTCGCTCCAGGGCGTGGAGTCGTCGTCACGTTTGGGCGAGTTCCAGGTAGCGGCCCAACCCAGGAAGGCGGCGAGCACGAAGCGGGTGTGGAAAATCATCCGCACCGGCGCCAGCAGCATGGAGAACAACATCTCCAGCAGCATCGACATCGTTACCTTGAACTTGCCACCAAACTCTTTCGCGCCCTTGGCCCAGATCAGGATGATGCTCAGCAGCTTGGGCAGGAACAGCAACACGATGGTGGTGGAGAACAGCGCGATGGCTTTTTCCGGATGCCACTGCGGCCACAACGGGTACAACTGGCGTGGCTCGAGGAAATATTGCGGTTCCATCAGCGTGTTCACCGCCAGAAGCGCGGTGGATAGCACCAGGAAGAAGAACCACAGCGGTGCGGACAGATAGGACATCACGCCAGTCAGGAATACCGCGCGATGCACCGGGTGCATGCCCTTGACCAGAAACAGCCGGAAGTTCATCAGGTTACCGTGGCACCAGCGACGGTCACGCTTGAGTTCGTCCAGCAGGTTCGGCGGCAACTCTTCATAGCTGCCCGGCAAGTCATAGGCAATCCAGACGCCCCAGCCGGCACGGCGCATCAGCGCTGCTTCAACGAAGTCGTGGGACAGGATGGCCCCGGCGAACGCCCCTTTACCAGGCAACGGCGCCAGGGCGCAGTGCTCGATGAACGGCTTCATGCGGATGATCGCGTTGTGACCCCAGTAGTGGGATTCCCCCAACTGCCAGAAGTGCAGGCCGGCGGTGAACAGCGGACCGTACACCCGAGTGGCGAATTGCTGCATGCGCGCATACAGCGTGTCCATGCCCGAGGCGCGTGGCGCGGTCTGGATGATGCCGGCATCCGGCGTGGCTTCCATCAGGCGCACCAGGCTGGTCAGGCACTCGCCGCTCATCACGCTGTCGGCGTCGAGCACGACCATGTACTTGTAGTCACTGCCCCAGCGACGGCAAAAGTCGTCGAGGTTACCGCTCTTGCGCTTGACGCGACGACGACGGCGGCGATAGAAAATCTTGCCAAAGCCCCCGGCTTCACGGCAGACGTCCAGCCAGGCTTGCTGCTCGGCGACACAGATATCGGTTTCGTTACTGTCGCTGAGTACGAAGAAGTCGAAACGATCCAGGTCCCCGGTGGCCGCAACCGACTCGAACGTGGCGCGCAAACCGGCGAACACTCGCGGCACGTCCTCGTTGCAGATCGGCATCACCAGCGCGGTGCGGGCGTCCTTGGGAATTGGCTCGTTGCCGGCACTGGCACCGGAGATGCGGTACTTGTCGTGACCGGTGAGCAGCTCGAGAAACCCCATCAGCGCCGTCCAGAAACCGGCCGATACCCAGCAGAACAGGATCCCGAACAGAATCAGGATGCTGGTCTGCAAAGCATAGGGCAGCACCTGGGTAGCGGTCTGCAACAGCGGCTGGTGCAGGACTTCGTCCAGGTCCACCAACGACCAGCCCTGGTACGGCATGATGCCCTTCATGTACCAGCCGGCGACGATGGTCTGGCCGAGCATCAGGATCAGCAGGATATAGCGACGGATCGAACCCACGGTGCGCCAGCGTGCGTGCGGCAGCACGCGCTCGTCCTTGGGTGGCTTCGGCGGGTTGGTGCGACCTGTCAGGCGACGCCAGGCGCGCACCAGGATATTGGTGCGCCACGGCTCCGGTACCACCTTGGTCCGACGAATCGGCGGCGTGGCTTTGAGACAGACACGCCCGCTGGCGTCGAGCGCCAGCATTTCGGCGTCTTCGAGTTCTTCGGCGGTGCTCAGGGTCAGCCGACGACCCACCGAGGCTTGCGCCGCCTCGGTGGGTGCATCGAAGGTCGACGACGAAAGGCGCTCGTGCAACTCGCTGAAAGACTTGCAGCCCGCCAGCTCGGCACGCTGCGCATCGGTCATGGGCAAATGGGCCAGATACTCGCTGAGCGTCTCTGGCTGTACTGGAGTATTACTCATCGGCTGGCAACTGATAGCTCCAGGTCTCGGTCAGGACTTGTTCAGTCGGTTCCGGTTCCTGCGGGGTTGGGGTCGACTCAGCGGCAGTGGACGCGTTGTCGGCCTTGGCTTCTTTTTCCTGCTCTTTTTCTTGCGCGGTTTCCTTATCGCTCTGCTGCCTGGCGACCTTGTCAGCCTTGGCAAGGGTCGTGGTCACCGCATGGGACGCGGCCGGCGCTTCAACCGGAACCAGCGGACGGACCAGCGCGGCGCGCAATTCAGTGGACTGTTTCGGGTCTTTGATCTTCAGTCGCAGGGTCAGGCGCCAGCCCTTGGTTTCAGGGTTGTAACGCACATTATTCTCGACGATCTCGCCGTTTTCGCCGACGCTCACCTGACTACGCACTTCGGCGTCTTCCGGCAGGGCTTGCAGGGAAGGACCTTCGAAGTCCACCAGATAAGCCACGCTGCCGTCCGGCTGACGGATCAGGTTGGACTGCTTCACGTCACCGGTCGAACGCAGGGTCTGCTTGACCCAGGCGCTGTCCGGCGAATGCAGGTTGGCTTCGTCGAGGGTCCAGTGCAGGCGATAGGCGAAGTCCAGCGGCTGACCTGGCTCAGGCAGCTTTTCCGGGCTCCAGAACGCCACGATGTTGTCGTTGGTTTCGTCAGCGGTCGGAATTTCAACCAGATCGACGGAACCCTTGCCCCAATCGCCTTTCGGTTCGATCCAGGCACTTGGACGCTTGTCGTAGCGGTCATCGAGGTCTTCGTAGTGGCTGAAGTCACGACCGCGTTGCAGCAGGCCGAAACCACGCGGGTTTTCTACCGAGAAGTTACTCACGGCCAGGTGTTTCGGGTTGTTCAACGGGCGCCAGATCCACTCGCCGTTGCCGGCATGGATCGACAAGCCGCTGGAGTCGTGCAGCTCTCGACGGTAGTTCAGGATCTTGGACGGCTGGTTGGCGCCGAACAGGAACATGCTGGTCAACGGAGCAATGCCCAGCTTGGTGACGCGATCTCGCAGGAACACGCGCGACTTCACGTCGACGACGGTGTCGGTGCCCGGACGCAGGATCATGCGATAGGCACCGGTAGCCCGTGGCGAATCCAGCAGGGCGAAGATCACCAGGTGCTTATCGGTCGGCTTCGGACGCTGGATCCAGAACTCGCGAAAGCGCGGGAATTCCTCACCCGATGGCAGGGCGGTATCGATGGCCAGGCCACGGGCGGACAAGCCATAAACCTGACCCTTGCCGATGACGCGGAAGTAGCTCGCGCCCAGCATGGTCATGATTTCGTCTTGCTTGTCGGCCTTGTTGATCGGGTACAGCACGCGAAAACCCGCGTAGCCCAGTTTCTCCGTGGACTTGGGATCGAACTTGACGTCACCGAAATCGAAGCGCGTCGGGTCATACTTGATTTCATCGACGGTGGTCGCGGTGATCTCGTTGATCTTCACCGGCGTGTCGAAATGCATGCCCTGGTGATAGAAGGACAGCCTGAACGGCGTCTTCTGATCGGCCCACTCGGCTTTTTCGGTGCGGAAACGGATTTTTTGATAGTCAGCGAATTTCATTTCGCGGAATTCGTTCGGCAGATTGCTGCGCGGGGCTTCGAATTTTTGCCCGGCCAGTTCTTGAGCCTTCGCCGATACATCATCCAGGCTGAATGCCCACAGTTGGCCCGCGCCAAACAGGCACAGCAGGGCCGAGCCCGCTACCAGAGCGTTTCTAAACCGTTTGGCAGTCATTTTTGGTGCATTACAGGGACTAACAATCACGAGCAACCCTCGCCGAAAACAGATCAAAAAACCAACGGCCAGATAAAGTATCTGCACGGTATCGGCATTGAAAAACCGCACCTGCAGGCCACTCTTGCCAAGTTGGCGAGCATTGTTCCGACTCCGATGGGACAAAATGATTCCCCAAACGGCCCAGGACAAGTCTCTACCTAAGTCAAATGGACCAGCGAACGCTGGTCCCCCGTAGCGCGCGATTATCTAGTAGCCCGCGTGACAACGCATCAGGGGTAACAAAGTATTTATCGAGAAAACTCACTGTTTTGCCTCGAAACAGGACCGAAAAGATGTTTCAAACACTTTCAGACCTGTAACAGGAAGGTTACCGGGCCGTCGTTAACCAGATGCACCTGCATGTCGGCGCCGAATCTACCTGATGCCACAGTGCCATGCACCTGTTTCGCTTGGGTGAGCAGATAGTCAAAGAGTTCCTCGCCCAAGGCCGGAGGTGCGGCCGTCGAAAAGCTCGGGCGTAATCCGCTTTTGGTGTCCGCCGCCAGGGTGAACTGCGACACCAACAGCAAGCCACCACCGACATCTGCCAAGGACAGGTTCATCTTGCCATCAGCGTCGCTGAACACCCTGTAGTTCAGCAGCTTGTGCAGCAGCTTGTCGGCGCTGGCCCGGGTGTCCTCGGGCTCGACCGCTATCAGGACCAGCAGACCTCGGTCCACCGCGCCAACGACTTCCCCAGCGACCTCGACCCGGGCGCCGCGGACCCGTTGCAACAGCCCCTTCATGCTTCTTCGGGCGGCAGGTCGAGCAGGCGCCGGGCCATTTGGGCGGCGGCGCGCACCAATGCGTCGGTAATACCCGGCTCAGAAGCGGCGTGACCGGCGTCGCGGATCACCTGCAGTTCGCTGTTGGGCCAGTTCTGGTGCAGTTCCCAGGCATTGTCCAGCGGGCAGATCACGTCGTAGCGGCCGTGCACGATGACGCCCGGCAGATGGGCGATCTTGCCCATGTCACGGATCAACTGGTTGGGTTCGAGAAAAGCGTTGTTGGTGAAGTAATGACACTCGATCCGGGCAATCGACAACGCCCGCTGCGGCTCGGAGAAGCGATCGACCACCAGCGGGTTCGGACGCAGGGTCGCCGTGCGGCCTTCCCAGGTCGACCAGGCCTTGGCCGCGTGCATCTGGGCGATCTGGTCATTGCCTGTCAGGCGTTTGTGAAAGGCGCCGAGCAGGTCGTCGCGCTCGTCCAGGGGGATCGGCGCGATGTAGTCCTGCCAGTAATCGGGGAACAGGCGACTGGCGCCGGCCTGGTAGAACCACTCGATTTCCTGCGGACGGCAGAGAAAGATCCCACGCAGAATCAGGCCGTGTACCCGCTCGGGATGGGTCTGGGCGTAAGCCAAGGCCAGGGTCGAGCCCCAGGAGCCGCCAAACAGCACCCATTTTTCGATGCCCAAATGTTTGCGGATGCGCTCCAGATCTTCGACCAGATCCCAGGTGGTGTTGTTTTCAAGGCTGGCATGAGGGGTGGAGCGGCCACAGCCGCGCTGGTCGAAGGTAACGATGCGGTACAGGTTCGGATCGAAGTAGCGACGGCTCTGGGCATCGCAACCGGCACCCGGGCCACCGTGAATGAACACCACCGGCAGGCCTTCCGGGGAACCGCTTTCATCGACATAGAGCGTGTGGGTGTCATCGACAGCCAGATCGTGCCGGGCATGAGGTTTGATCTGCGGGTACAAAGTCTGCATTGCGCGCTCCGTAAGGGGTCGAGTCATCCCTGGGGGGACTTCTATTTAATCTGCCGTCCGGCATCATAAACCCGAATTACCCGAATGAGCATGCCCCCTGCGCAGTCAAAGCGTGTCAGCCAGATACGCCAGCAGTGTGCGATACATCTGATCGACCTCCGGCACTTGGCCCCGGCCACGTAAACAGCCGTGAACCAATCCTCCCCCGACATACAGCACAGCATCCACACCTGCGCTGTTCAGCCGCTCGCTGTAAAGGACACCATCGTCGCGCAACGGGTCCCATTGCGCCACGACGACCAGCGCTGGCGGCAGACCGCTCAGGTCATCGGCGAGCAACGGCATGGCGAGGGAAGACGGTTGAGCGTCGCTCAGATAGAGGGCGTGATAACTGTCCAGATCGCTGCTGCTCAACAGTGGCGCATCGGCACATTCGCGCCGCGAGGGCAGATCGGCCGGGCCACCGAGGGCGGGATAAATCAGCACCTGACCCCGTGGCAGCGCTTGCCCGGCATCGCGCAAGGCCAGGCATAACGCGGCGGCGAGATTGCCTCCGGCGCTGTCACCGGCCACCAGCCGACGGCGAGGGTCGATGGCAAAGGGGGTGGCCGCCAGGTGATGCCACACGGCGAGGCAGTCTTCAAAGCCGGCGGGGAACGGATGCTCCGGCGCCAGTCGATAATCCACCGCCAGCACCAGCACGCCGAGGGTCGCGGCCAGTTCCATGCAGATGAAGTCGTGGGAGTCCAGGTCACCCACCACCCAGCCGCCACCGTGCAGATAAAGGATGCATGGCCAGCCTTCGGACGGCGGCTCGCTCCGAGGACAGTAAGCCCGCACAGCTACCCCGGCCAGCTCGAAATCCTCGACTGCCAGCGCGTCCGGGCATGGCGGGGTGAACGCCCGGCACATCTGGCTGTAGGCCTGACGCAGACCGGGGAGGCTGTTGTCCGGGGCATCGAAACTCAGGGTTTGGTCGATGAAGGCGGACATTGCCTGGGAGAGTGGATAAGTAGCCATGGAACGACGCCAACATAGAGGATCAGGATGGACGCTGATTATGTGGCGAGGGGATCTAAGCCTTGCTCCTACAGATAAATCCCCTCGCCACGATCATCTAATCGTCAATTCTTGAGACTGGCCTGCACCGCCGCCACGCCATCCTTGCCGTCAAAACTGGTCACCCCGGTGAGCCAGCGCTGCAGATCCTCGGGGTGCTCACGCAGCCATTGCCGGGCGACGTCCTGGGGTGTCTTGCGCGCCATGATCGGCACCATCAACTGGCTTTCCTGGGCGGCGGTGAAGGTGAGGTTTTCCAGCAAGCGGTTCACGTTCGGACAACGCTGGGCGTAGTCCGGCGCGGTCACGGTGGAGACCGTCGCGGCGCCTTCGTTCGGGCCGTAGACGTCTTCGCTGCCGGTCAGATAGGTGATGTTCATATTGATGTTCATCGGGTGCGGGGTCCAGCCGACGAACACCACGAACTCCTTGCGATTCACCGCCCGCTGCACCGCCGCCAGCATCCCGGCCTCACCGGACTCGATCAGCTTGAAGTCCTTGAGGCCAAAGTGATTGGTTTCAATCATGGTCTTGATGGTGGTGTTGGCACCGCTGCCCGGCTCGATGCCGTAGATTTTTCCGCCGAGCTGCTCCTTGAACCGGGCGATGTCGGCGAAAGTCTTGAGGCCCGCTGCGGCCACGTAATCCGGCACCGCCAGCGTGGCTTGGGCATCGGCAAGGCTTGGCTGGTCCAGGACTCTCACCTGGTTGGCCGCCAGGAACGGAGCGATGTTGTTGTCCATCGCCGGTTTCCAGTAGCCCAGGAAGATATCGAGGCGCTTGTCACGGATGCCAGCGAAGATGATCTGCTGCACGGCGCTGGTCTGTTTGCTTTCATAACCCAGACCGGTGAGCAACACATCAGCCATGCCACTGGTGGCGATCACGTCGGTCCAGTTGACCACGCCCATGCGCACCGTCTGGCAGGACGCCGGCTCGGCGGCCATTGCCCCGCTGCTCAGGATGGCGGTACCGCAGAGGATCGACAGACAGCGTTTGAACAGTCTTTTCATCGGGAAGGTCTCGTGCGGCAGCGATTATTGTAGGTCGGTGTCTTGCTGCACCGTGACCGGAACATTACGCAGCGTCGAGGGGCTGAAGATGAACTGTGGCGACCCGGTTTTGCACGGTGGCGACCGTTCCCCTGCGAGGCTCAAGGCCACATCTATCTGAGGGAGCAAGGCTTGCTCCCACCCCCCCCTAGCCCCAGGAAACAGGCATTATTTCTTGTAGGCCTGCTGCCCCCACGCCAGCAAGCCTTCCAGCAATTCCCTGAGCACCACCTGGGTCGGTTCCGCCAGATCCGCACGGTAGTTGAACGGCTCGAACTCTTCCATGTAGGTGCTCTGGCACAGTTCCAGTTGCACCGCGTGGATGTCCTCGGCCGGGTTGCCGTAGTGCCGGGTGATGTGTCCGCCCTTGAAACGTCCGTTGAGCACGTGGGTAAATTCGCCGTGGCGAGCGCAGATGGCTTCGAGCTGGTGGGCCAGCGCCGGGGCGCAACTGGCTCCGTTGAAGGTGCCGAGGTTGAAGTCCGGCAACTTGCCGTCGAACAGGTGTGGGATCACCGAACGGATCGAGTGGGCGTCGAACAGCAAGGCATAGCCGAATTCGGCCTTGAGCCGCGCCAGTTCCTGCCGCAGGGTCTGGTGGTAAGGCACCCAGATCTGTTGCAGATAAGTCGCCCGCTCCGCGCCGGACGGCTCCAGCCCCTGGCGAAACAACGGTACGCCATCGAACAGGATCGAAGGATACAAACCGGTGGTGGCACCAACGTACATCGGTTTGTCATCGTCGGGGCGGTTCAGATCGATCACGAACCGTGAATATTCAGCGGCCAGGGTGCTGGCGCCCAGTTCGGCGGCGAACTCGTAAAGCTTGGGAATATGCCAGTCGGTGTCCGGCAAGCTCTGGGCCTCAGGGATCAAACCAGTCTTCACCGCCGGGGTCAGGCGCAGGCCGGCGTGGGGCATGCTGATCAACAGCGGCACGCGCCCTTGCTTGAAATTCAGGACCTTCTCCACAACCGTTCTCCTTAATCGATTTCCACGCCGTGACGCACGACGCGTTTTTCCAGATCGCCACCCAGCCAGTACGACAGGTCGGCCGGGCGGTCGATGTGCCAGGCGACAAAGTCCGCGACTTTGCCGACTTCCAGCGAACCGTGAGTGGCAGCCATGCCCAAGGCCTGGGCCGCATGAATCGTCGCCCCCGCCAGAGCCTCCTCAGGGGTCATGCGAAAGCAGGTGCAGGCCAGGTTCAACATCAAGCGCAACGACAGCGCCGGCGATGTGCCGGGGTTGAGGTCGCTGGCCACGGCGATCTTCACGCCGTGCTTGCGCAAGGCATCCATGGGCGGCAGCTGGGTTTCGCGCAGGAAATAAAATGCCCCGGGCAACAACACCGCCACCGTGCCGGATTCGGCCATGGCCCTGGCGTCGTCCTCGGTCATGAATTCCAGATGATCGGCCGACAGCGCCTGATAACGGGCCGCCAGGCTTGAACCGTGCAGCGACGACAATTGTTCAGCGTGCAGCTTCACCGGCAGGCCCAGTTGTTGGGCGGAGATAAACACCCGTTCGACCTGCGCCGGGGAAAACGCCAGGTACTCGCAAAATGCATCCACCGCATCCACCAACCCTTCGGCGGCGAGGGCCGGGAGCATTTCGGTGCAGATGTGCTCGATGTAGTCATCGGCGCGATCAGCGTATTCCGGTGGCAAGGCGTGGGCCGCCAGGCAGGTGCTGCGCACGCTGACCGGCAGCTGTTCACCCAGGCGACGGATGACCCGCAGGATCTTGCGTTCGCTGGCCAGGTCAAGGCCGTAGCCGGACTTGATTTCCACCGTGGTCACGCCATCGCGCATCAGGCTTTTCAGGCGTTTGGCGGCGCTGTTGAACAGTTCATCTTCGCTGGCGGCCCGGGTAGCGCGCACGGTGCTGGCGATGCCCCCGCCGGCCGCTGCGATCTCGGCGTAGCTGACGCCCTGCAGGCGTTGTTCGAATTCACCGCTGCGGTTGCCGCCGAACACCGTGTGGGTGTGACAGTCGATCAGCCCAGGAGTGACCCAGGCACCCTTGAGGTCGTTGACGGCCGGATAGTCACCGACCGGCAGCTCGGCGCGCGGGCCGATCCATTGAATCAGCTCGCCGTGGGTGACGATGGCGGCGTCTTCGATGATCGAGTAGACGCCCTGGGCCATGGTGGCGGCGTGGCAGTTTTGCCAGAGGGTTTTCATCCCGGTTTCCTCGTCGCGTTCAAAATCGAATCGCGAGCAAGCTCGCTCCCACAAGGGCCAGGGTGTATCCCAAATGAATGTTCAACCCCTACCCCTGTGGGAGCGAGCTTGCTCGCGATGAGGTTCTTACAGGCTCGGCAACAACTGCGCCGTGACCAGTTCATTCAGGCAACGACTGGCCAACAACTCGCTCGCCGCATTGATGTCCGGCGCGAAGAACCGGTCTTTTTCATAGAACGGCACTTCTGCGCGCAAGAGGGCGCGGGCCTGCTCCAGCTTGGCAGAGGTCTTCAAACCGCCGCGCAGATCCAGCCCCTGGCACGCCGCCAGCCATTCCACCGCCAAAATCCCCCGGGTGTTCTCGGCCATTTCCCACAGCCGCTTACCGGCGGCGGGGGCCATGGACACATGGTCTTCCTGGTTGGCCGAAGTCGGCAGGCTGTCCACCGAATGGGGATGGGACAACGCCTTGTTTTCGCTGGCCAGGGCAGCAGCGGTGACCTGGGCGATCATAAAGCCCGAGTTCACCCCGCCATTGGCCACCAGAAACGGCGGCAGTTGCGACATGTGCTTGTCCATCATCAGCGAAATACGCCGCTCACTCAGCGAACCGATTTCGGCGATTGCCAGGGCCATGTTGTCAGCGGCCATTGCCACCGGCTCGGCGTGGAAGTTGCCACCGGAAATCACGTCGCCCTCGGCGGCGAACACCAGCGGGTTATCCGATACGGCGTTGGCTTCGATCACCAGCACCTCAGCGGCCTGGCGGAACTGGGTCAGACAGGCGCCCATCACTTGTGGCTGGCAGCGCAGGGAATACGGGTCCTGGACCTTGTCGCAATTCTGGTGGGAAGCGGAGACTTCGCTGCGCTCGCCCAGCAGATCGCGATAAGCGGCGGCAGCATCGATCTGGCCTTTCTGGCCGCGCGCGGCGTGAATACGCGCATCGAATGGCGAACGCGAACCGAGCACCGCTTCTACCGTCAAGCTGCCCAGAGCCAGGGCGCCGGCGAACAGGTCTTCGCCTTCGAACAGGCCACGCAGGGCAAACGCAGTGGACACCTGGGTGCCGTTGAGCAACGCCAGTCCTTCTTTTGCAGCCAGGGTCAGCGGCGCAAGGCCGGCCACTTTCAGCGCTTCGACAGCCGGCAACCATTCACCTTTGTAACGGGCCTTGCCTTCGCCCAACAGCACCAGGGACATGTGGGCCAGTGGCGCCAGATCACCCGAAGCGCCGACCGAGCCTTTCAACGGAATGTGTGGATAGACCTCGGCATTGATCAGCGCAATCAGCGCATCGATCACCTGCCGACGGATACCGGAAAAGCCCCGGCTCAGACTATTGACCTTGAGCACCATGACCAACCGCACCAGCGCATCGCTGATCGGCTCGCCCACGCCAGCGGCATGGGACAGCACCAGAGAGCGTTGCAGGTTTTCCAGGTCTTCACTGGCGATGCGGGTCGAGGCCAGCAGACCAAAACCGGTGTTGATGCCATAGGCCGTGCGATTCTCGGCGAGAATCTGCTCCACGCAGGCGACGCTGGCTTCGATCTGCGCCGAAGCACTGGCGTCGAGGCTCAGGGTCACGGGTTGCTGATAGATGTCACGCAATTGAGCCAGGCTCAATTGGCCGGGAATCAGGTTTAAGGCAGTCATGTATTGCTCCTTTTGAGAGTTTTGTTTTCACCCGCCAGTCGCTCCGGAATGTTCCGTTATCCGTCACCCTCGCCTTTTGGGCGGTGGATGCCTTGGCACGCTGGCGGTTTTTTGATCAATTCAAATTCGGTAAAGCGTTGTGCAGCACGGCTGGATCTTTAAGCAGCGCGGCGGCGCTAGCGATGTCCGGCGCCAGCCAGCGGTCCTGGTCGTAGGCCGGCACATGTTCACGCAGCAGTTTCCAGGCAACGTCAGTGCCGGCACCGAAGCGTTGCGTCTTGAGGAATTCAAAAGCCTGGGCGGCCAGCAGGTATTCGATGGCGAGGATCTGCGTGCAGTTTTCCAGCGCCCGGTGCAGCTTCAGGGCGGCGTTGGTGCCCATGCTCAGGTGATCTTCTTGCAAGCCCGAGGTGACAAAGTTGTCGAGCACCGCCGGCTGGGCCAGTTGGCGATTTTCCGCACACAGCGACGCGGCGACGTATTGCACGATCATCATCCCCGAATTCACCCCAGGGTTGGCCACCAGAAAGGCCGGCAGGCCGCTGACGTGGGGGTTGATCAAACGGTCGAGACGACGTTCGGCGATGGAGCCGATTTCGGCCATGGCAATCGCCAGCAGATCCGCCGCCAAAGCCACCGACTGACCGTGGGGGTTGGCCTGGGACATGACCCGGAAGCTCTCCGGCGTGCCCAGCAACAGCGGGTTATCGGTGGTGGCGTTGAGTTCGGTTTCGATCTGTTGCCGGGCATGGGCCAGTTGGTCGCGAGCGGCACCGTGGACCTGAGGAATCGAGCGGATACTCAACGCATCCTGGGTGCGAATGCCCAGGCTCGAAGCGATGACTTCGCTGCCGTCCAGCAGTGCCCGCAAGTTGACGCCGACCTGTTGCATGCCAGGGTGCGGCTTGAGGGCGATGATCTGGGCATCGAACGCCGCGATCTGCCCGCGCTGGGCCTCGAAGCTCATGGCGCCGATCACATCGGCCCATTGCAGCAGCCGCGTCGCATCGGCCAGGGCCAGGCAACTGAGGCCGGTCATGCACGGCGTGCCGTTGACCAGGCACAAACCGTCCTTGGCCCCCAGTTGCACCGGTTGCAAGCCCTCTGCGGCCAGAGCCTGTTGCGCCGAGACGATTTGCCCGCGATAGCTGACATTGCCAACGCCCAACAACGCGATGCTGATATGGGCCATGTGGGTCAGGTAGCCCACCGAACCCTGGGACGGCACTTGCGGGGTGATGCCGCGATTGAGCAGCGCCAGCAGGGCTTCGACCACCCGGCGATGAATGCCGGACTTGCCCTGGCTGTAGTTGAGGATGGCCGCGCAGACAATCGCCCGGGTCTGTTCATCGGCCAGCGGCGCGCCAACGCCACAGGCATGGCTGAGCAGTGTGTTGCGCGACAATTGGCTGAGCTGTTCGTCCTTGAGCGAGACATTGCACAGGGCACCCAGGCCGGTGTTGACGCCATAAGCGCGCTCGCCGCTTTCGACGATGCGCTGGACGATGGCCTGGGCATTGTCGATCCGCGCCCAGGCCTGGGCCGACAGCTCAAGCTCGGCACCGAAGCGGGCGACGGCGACCACATCCTGCCAACGCAACGGGGCATCGGCGATTACGATTTTTTCAGCCTGGGACATCTTCAACCTCATGCTTATAACCTGAACATTGATGCAGCTTTACCGGCGCCATCGCGAGCAGGCTCGCTCCCACAGGGATTTCCTTTGGACACAGAATTTGTGAACAGGAGAGATCCCATTGTGGGAGCGAGCTTGCTCGCGATGGGGCCAGCCCAGCCACCACACATTCCTCAAACCACCGCCGCACGCCGCTGCACAAACCGATCAACATACTCATCCGCCGGAGAGTGCAGGATCTCTCGGGGTGTACCGACCTGGATCAGCTTGCCATCCTTGAGAATCGCGATGCGGTTGCCGATGCGCACGGCTTCGTCGAGGTCGTGGGTGATGAACACGATGGTCTTGTGCAGGGTCTTTTGCAGTTCCAGCAACTGGTCCTGCATTTCCGCGCGGATCAGCGGGTCGAGGGCGCTGAAGGCTTCGTCCATCAGGATGATGTCGGTGTCCGCCGCCAAGGCACGGGCCAGGCCCACGCGCTGGCGCATGCCGCCGGAGAGCTGGTGCGGGTATTTGTTCTCGTAGCCCTTCAGGCCCACGGTGTTGATCCAGTGCAGCGCCCGCTCAGTGCAGACCTGCTTGCTCTCGCCACGCACTTTCAAGCCATAGGCGACGTTGTCCAGCACGCTCTTGTGGGGCAACAGGCCGAAGCTCTGGAACACCATGCTGATCTTGTGCCGGCGAAATTCGCGCAGGGCTTCCATGTCCAGTTGCAGAATGTCTTCGCCGTCCACCAGGATCGCGCCACTAGTAGGATCGATCAGCCGGTTGAAGTGGCGCACTAAAGTGGACTTGCCGGAGCCGGAAAGCCCCATGATTACGAAGATCTCACCGGTGCCAATGCTCAACGACAAGTCGTTCACACCGACCACGCAACCGGTTTCGGCCAGCACCTGGTCCTTGGTCTTGTTCTGGCGGATCAGCTCCAAAGCCTCCTTGGAGCGATTGCCGAAAATCTTGAAGACGTTCTTGACTTCGATCTTGCTGATGGCTGCGTTGTTCATTTGCTCACCTCATGCCGAGGACGACCATAGGCCTGGGTAATGCGGTCGATGACCACGGCGAGAATCACGATCGCCAGCCCGGCTTCCAGGCCGCGTCCGACGTTGAGGGTCTGGATGCCCACCAGCACATCTTCGCCCAGGCCACGGGCGCCGATCATCGAAGCGATGACGACCATCGACAGGGCCATCATGGTGGTCTGGTTGATCCCGGCCATGATGCTTGGCAGGGCCAGGGGCAGTTGCACGCCGAACAGCTGTTGCCAACGGTTGGCGCCGAAGGCATTGATGGCTTCCATCACTTCGCCGTCCACCTGGCGAATGCCCAGGTCGGTCAGGCGAATCAATGGCGGCGCGGCGTAGATCACCGTGGCGAAAATCGCCGGGACCTTGCCCAGGCCAAACAGCATCAATACCGGAATCAGGTACACGAAGCTTGGCATGGTCTGCATGATGTCCAACAACGGCATCAACACCGAACGCAGGCGATTGCTGCGGGCCGAGAGGATGCCCAGCGGAATGCCGATCAACACCGAAATAAATGTCGCCACCAGCATCAGGGCGAGGGTCTGCATCAGTTTGTCCCACAGGCCCACCGCGCCCACCAGGAACAGCAGGCCGACAATCACCGCCGTGGTCGCGACCTTGCGGGTGGCGTGCCAGGCAATGCCGCCGACGATGGCCAGCATCAACCACCAGGGTGCCATGCGCAGCAGGCCTTCGAGGTTGACGATGGCCCACAGCAAGGTGTCGGAAATGTGCCGGAACACATCGCCGTAGTTGGTCACCAGGGAGTCGACCCAACTGTTGACCCAGTCGGCGATGGAGAAGGTAAAGCTTTCGGGAAACATAAGAGACTCTCAATCAAGTGGATGCAGTGAACGTCCCGGCCAGCCCTAGGGTTGGCCGGGTGTATTCGACCTACAGAGCCGCGTCGATTTTCTTGGCCGCGTCTTCACTGACCCAGGCGTGCCAGACTTCAGGATGTTCCTTCAGGAAGATCTTCGCCAGTTTCGGCGACTCGATCCGCTCCTTGGCCATGCGCCCGAGGTTCTGGTTCAGGATATCGATGGGCAGGTTGACCTTTTCCAGCACGGCCACCAGTTCAGGCGCTTCGTCGTGGAAGGTCTTGGACAGGCCGACTTTGATGGTCACGCTTTTGTCCACGCCCGGTTTTTCTTCCAGTTTCACCAGGTCCACCTGACCCATGAGCGGGGTTGGCGACCAGTAGTAGAACAGGATCGGCTCGCCGCGCTTGTAGCTCGACAGCACCGCCGCATCCAGGGCCGGACCGGTGCCAGGGCGGAAGTTGGTGTAGGTTTTTTCCAGGCCATAGCTTTTCAGCATTTCGCTGTTGTCCAGCTCACAGGTCCAGCCGGCCGGGCAGTTGTAGAAGCGGCCCTTGGATGGCTCTTCCTGGTCCTTGAACACAGCGGCGTACTGGCCCAGGTCGGCGATGTTCTTCAGGCCCGGCGCCTTGGCTTCGAGCTTGCGCTTGGCGTCGCCCTCGATCACATAGCGCGGCACGTACCAGCCTTCGATGGCACCCACCACCGGGGCGCCGACGCCGACAACCTTGCCGGCCTTCTCGGCCTTGTTCCAGACTTCACTGCGACCGACCCATTCTTCGGCGAACACCTGAATATCGTTGCTGCTCAAGGCGTTCTCCATGGTGATGGAGTTGCCTGGCAGACTGTCGGTCTTGCAGCCGTAGCCTTTTTCCAGCACCACTTGCATGACGTCGGTCAGCAACATGCCGCTTTCCCAGTTCAGACCGGCGAATTTCACCGGCTTGCCCGACTCGCACCAACCCGCCGCTTGCGTGGCGCCGGCACTGGCCAGCAGGCCCATGCAAAGCAATGTGGTCAGCAGGGTCTTGTTCGATTTCATTATGTGACGCTCCTAATCAATGAATTGGCTTACGGCAGTCAAGAGGCATCCAGCCCTGTCAACATCCCATCAGGCCGCTTGGATGCGACCCGCCCTGCTCGGTTGTGCGTCAACCGCGTCCTGCTCGACCGGCAGGATCAATTGATCGGGTACAGCGCTGTGCCACTTCCTGGCAGCGAGGTAATACAGCACCGCCGGAACCACCAGGCCGATGATCCAGGAAATATCCACACCACCCATGGCTTCCACCAGCGGACCGGTATAGAACTTGGTGGCGATGAACGGCAGTTGAACCAGTACACCGAAGACATAGACGCTGATACCAAGGGCATTCCAACGACCGTAGCGACCGTTCGGGTCGGCCAGCGCCGGCACGTCATAGCGCTCGCGAGTGATGCAGTAGTAGTCCACCAGATTGATCGCGCTCCAAGGCGTAAAGAACGCCAGCAAGAACAGGATGAAAGACTTGAACGCACCGAGGAACGAGTGCTGACCGAGCAGCGCGATCAGGGTCGCCGCGCCGACGATGACCAGCACGAAGCCTAGACGCTGCAAGCGCGTGACGTTCAGGTGGCCCCGAAAACCACTGATGATGGTCGCAATGCACATGAAGCTGCCGTAGGAGTTCAGCGTGGAGATAGTGACCTTGCCGAAAGCGATGCTGAAGTACAGCAGCGCAGCGGTGGCACCGGTACCACCCAGGCCAACGATGTAGGCCACTTCGTGACCCGCGAACTGCCCGTTGGCCGAGGCGGCGGCAAACACGCCGAGGATCATCGCCACCTGCGCGCCGATGACTGAACCTGCGCCTGCGGCAAAAAAGGTTTTCACCGAGGAAGTCTTGCTCGGCAGGTAACGCGAATAGTCCGCCACGTAGGGGCCGAAGGCGATCTGCCAGGAAGCCGCGAGCGACACCGCAAGCAGGAAACTGCTCCAGCTGAAATGGCGGATTTGCAGGAGTGCGCCAACGTCCGTCTGGCTCATCAGGCGAGCGAACAGGTAAACAAAGGCGATCACACCAATGACGCTGGCGACACGGCCAATGAAGTGAATCACCCGATAACCGAGCACCGTGACCAGCACGATGGTACTGGCGAAAATGAGGATGCCGACACTGTCGCTGACACCAAACAACTGGCCCAGCGCCTGGCCGGAAAGCACGGTTCCGGTTGCGGTGAAACCCAGGTACATCAGGCACACCAGCACGATCGGGATAGCCGCGCCGTACACACCAAACTGCACCCGGCTGGAGATCATCTGCGGCAGGCCAAGCTTGGGCCCTTGCGCGGCATGCAACGCCATGACGCCACCGCCGAGCAGTTGGCCGATCAGCAAACCGATCAACGACCAGAACACATCACCACCCAGCACCACCGCCAATGCGCCGGTGACAATGGCAGTGATTTGCAGGTTGGCACCCATCCAGAGGGTGAACTGGCTCAACAATCGGCCGTGTCTCTCCGCTTCCGGTATGTAGTCGATCGAGCGCTTCTCGATCAACGGCTTGCTGCTTGCGCGTGTGCGGGTGACGGCCATGGTTCAACCTCTGTGGATTGTCCTAGTTCGAGCGTTGCTTTTTTGTGGGAGCGAGCCTGCTCGCGATGGCGGCCTATCAGCCAACACAAGTGTTGAATGTGCCGCCCTCATCGCGAGCAAGCTCGCTCCCACATGGGCTCCGGGGTTACTTGCCGGTGATCATCGGCAGGTTCAGCCCCTGTTCCTTGGCGCAATCAATGGCGATCTGATAGCCAGCATCAGCATGGCGCATCACCCCAGTACCCGGATCGTTGTGCAGCACGCGGGCAATTCGCTCGGCCGCTTCGTCGGTGCCGTCGCAGACAATGACCATGCCCGAATGCTGGGAGAAGCCCATGCCGACGCCGCCGCCATGGTGCAGCGACACCCAGGTCGCGCCGCTGGCGGTGTTGAGCAAAGCGTTGAGCAACGGCCAATCGGACACGGCATCGGAACCGTCCTGCATGGCTTCGGTTTCGCGGTTGGGGCTGGCCACGGAACCGGAGTCCAGGTGGTCGCGACCGATCACGATAGGGGCCGACAATTCGCCGCTGCGCACCATTTCGTTGAACGCCAGGCCCAGCTTGGCACGCTGGCCCAGGCCGACCCAGCAGATACGCGCCGGCAGACCCTGGAAGCTGATGCGCTCGCGGGCCATGTCCAGCCAGTTGTGCAGATGGGCGTCGTCGGGGATCAGTTCCTTGACCTTGGCGTCGGTCTTGTAAATGTCCTGCGGGTCGCCCGACAGCGCAGCCCAGCGGAACGGGCCGATGCCACGGCAGAACAGCGGACGGATATACGCCGGTACGAACCCTGGGAAATCGAAGGCATTTTCGACGCCCTCTTCCTGGGCCATCTGACGGATGTTGTTGCCGTAGTCGAAGGTCGGCACGCCCATTTTCTGGAAGGCCAGCATGGCTTTGACGTGGACAGCCATCGACTGCTTGGCCGCTTTGACCACGGCAGCAGGCTCAGTCTTGGCGCGGGCGCGGTACTCGTCCCAAGTCCAGCCGGCCGGCAGGTAACCGTTGAGCGGGTCGTGGGCGCTGGTCTGGTCGGTGACCATGTCCGGACGCACACCGCGACGGACCATTTCCGGCAGGATTTCGGCGGCGTTGCCACAGAGCGCGATGGAGATCGCCTTGCCTTCTGCGGTGTATTTCTCGATACGGGCCAGGGCGTCGTCCAGATCAGTGGCCTGTTCGTCGACATAACGAGTCTTGAGGCGGAAATCGATGCTCACCTGCTGGCATTCGATGTTCAGCGAGCAAGCACCGGCCAGGGTCGCGGCCAACGGCTGCGCACCGCCCATGCCGCCCAGGCCGGCCGTGAGGACCCAGCGCCCCTTGAGGTTGGCGTCGTAATGCTGGCGACCGGCCTCGACGAAGGTCTCGTAGGTGCCTTGGACAATGCCCTGGCTGCCGATGTAGATCCAGCTGCCGGCGGTCATCTGGCCGTACATGGCCAGGCCCTTGGCGTCCAGTTCGTTGAAGTGTTCCCAACTGGCCCAGTGCGGCACCAGGTTGGAGTTGGCGATCAACACGCGAGGAGCGTTGCTGTGGGTTTTGAACACGCCCACCGGCTTGCCGGATTGCACCAGCAGGGTTTCGTCGTCGTTGAGGTTGGTCAGGCTTTCGACGATCTTGTCGTAGCACTCCCAGTTACGCGCCGCACGGCCGATGCCACCGTAAACCACCAGCTCCTTGGGGTTCTCGGCCACTTCCGGGTCGAGGTTGTTCATCAACATGCGCAGCGGCGCTTCGGTCAGCCAGCTCTTGGCGGTCAGGGTGTTACCGCGTGGGGCACGGATTTCAACGTCACGGTATTTTTCGGGTTTGCGGGTAGCGTCGGTCACAGCAAGAACTCCTCAGCGATCAATCCAGACCAGCCCAGGCAATGGGCGCGATTTCCAGGCACGTTACGTTGAGCAATGGTGACTCATACGCATACGTCTTTACTTGTATGTACAAGCATATGCAATCAGGCGGCCAACTTGATGAATGCGCGCCCAAGGAAAACGACGAGCATGGTAGTGAGTCCCGTAATTAAAGGGCTCTAGCGGAAAATGAAATTTCTGAAGGGGATTTTTGGTACTGGAAGGAAGGGCCAATAAAGCGTGGCGTTGCGCCACGCTGGGGCATTCGGTAACAAGTTGGTGCGCATGGAAGGAACATCGAACAGGCTTATTGTGGCGAGGGAGCTTGCTCCCGCTGGGGTGCGAAGCGGCCCTGTTTTTTGGGTCTGCTGCGCAAGCTCCCTCGCCACAATGGCCTACACGCCTGAGGTCAGTGGGCCGTCAGCTCGATCACGCAGCATTGACCGCGGGTGGATATTTCCAGCAAGCCGGTGTTACCGCTCAGTTGCCAACAGTCATAAAGGCCCAGATCGGCAATGGACTCGCCTGTCCTGATGCCGAGTTCGGTGTCCGCACTGAACACCAGGACGGTCCCCGCCTCACTGAAAAACCGTTGTTCGCCGGCCATCCACTGTAACCGTGCGCGGTAACGCTTTGGCGCGTAGATCAGGTTGAAGTCGCGAATCGCTCCGCCCAGCAAGGTGCACGTCACATGACTTTCGCCACTGAATGCAAACGGGTCCAGTGGGTGCAAAGACCGCGTAGCCTGACCATCAATCGTGAGCGTCATGCCGTCACCCTGCAAGACGCTGATGATTCGCTCGTAGCCGGCAAAGGTCGAAAAACCGCCCGACTCAGCAATATCGGCAATCGACAGGCGCCAGCCGAAACCGTCCAGGCCGGTACCCGCATCACGGGTGATTTCTTCGGTGCTGCCGCCGCCGTTTTTCCACGGCATGCGTGGATAATCGGCGGCGCGCAGAACTTTCATCTGCTTGATCATTTATGAAAGCGTCCTTCCAGACGATGACGGGAACCGGGGTGAATCAGGCGCGCGGCGGTTACCGGCTGACGCCCCGACCAGGTGCGGCGGCGAATCAACAGACATGGCTCGCCCCGTTCGATCTGCAGCAGCTTGCACTCGCTCGCCTCAGCGAGAATCGCTTCAACCACGTGCTCGCCTTCGGTCAGCGGCGCAACCTGGTTGAGGTAGGCGTAGGGCGTTTGCAGGGTGAAGTCCTGCTTGAGGTAGTCCGGGGCCACCAGGGCATTGACGAAACGGTCCTCGATTTGCACGGGGATGTCGTTTTCGAAATGAACGATCAGCGAATGGAATACCTTCTGGCCTTCGCGCATGTCCAGGGCCAGGGCGCGCTCGGAACCGGCGGCCTCTTCCTCCAGTGTGATGACCTTGCACGTATGGCGATGGCCTCGGGAGGCGATCTCGTCGGCAATGTTATGCACTTCGAACAACGCCGACTGGCTCTTGGGCTCGGCCACGAAGGTGCCGACGCCCTGCATGCGCACCAACAGGCCGTCGGCGGTCATCTCACGCAGGGCACGGTTGATGGTCATGCGGCTGAAACCCAGTTGGCTGACCAGTTCGCTTTCCGACGGCACGCGGTAATGCGGCGGCCAGTTTCCACTGTCGATCTGCTGGGTGATCATCTGTTTGACGCGGGCGTACAAGGGCGCCGGACTGTCGCCCATGTTTGCGGCCAGCGGCGGTTTGGCAGGCGGAGTCGGCACGGCGGTTCCTTGTTCTGCAAAAGAAGGGTGCTAGCTTGCCGGAGTTTACCGGGCAGGCAAACGTCTGTATATGTATATACAAATTACGCACGATGAGGTTGAACCATGTCCGCCTTCTTTGCCGAACGCGCGCTGCTGCCTAGTGGATGGGCCCATGATGTACGTTTTGAAGTCGACGCCAGCGGCGTCTTGACTCATATCCAGGCCGATTCCCAGGCAAACGGCGCCGAACGGCTGGGCGGGCCACTGTTGCCTGGCATGCCGAACCTGCACTCCCACGCCTTCCAGCGGGCCATGGCCGGGCTGGCGGAAGTGGCGGGCAACCCCAACGACAGTTTCTGGACCTGGCGCGACCTGATGTACCGCCTCGTCGGAAAAATCAGCCCCGATCAGCTCGGCATCATCGCCCGACAGCTGTACATCGAAATGCTCAAGGCCGGTTACACCTCGGTCGCCGAATTCCATTATGTACACCACGACACCGACGGCACGCCTTACGCCGACCCGGCGGAACTGGCCCTGCGCATCAGCCAGGCCGCCAGCGCCGCCGGCATCGGCCTGACCCTGCTGCCGGTGCTCTACAGCCATTCCGGTTTCGGTGGCCAGGCCCCCAATGACGGGCAACGTCGATTCATCAACGGCACCGAAAACTACTTGAAACTTCAGTCACGCTTGCAGCCGATCCTGGCCGGGCAACCAGCCCAGGCGCTGGGTTTGTGTTTCCACTCGCTGCGCGCCGTGACCCCCGGGCAAATCCAGGAAGTGCTGGCCGCCAGCGACCGCCATTGCCCGGTGCACATCCACATTGCCGAGCAGCAAAAGGAAGTCGACGACTGCCTGAGCTGGAGTGGCGCCCGACCGCTCCAATGGCTGTACGAAAACACCGAGGTGGATCAGCGCTGGTGCCTGGTCCACGCCACCCACGCCAATGCTCACGAAGTCAGCCTCATGGCCAGGAGCCAGGCGATTGCCGGCCTGTGCCTGACCACCGAAGCCAACCTGGGTGACGGGATTTTCCCGGCGGTGGATTTCCTCGCCCAGGGCGGACGTCTTGGGATCGGTTCCGACAGCCATGTGTCGTTGAGCGTGGTGGAAGAGCTGCGTTGGCTGGAATACGGCCAGCGTCTGCGAGATCAACGGCGCAACCGCTTGTATCGGGCCGATCAACCGATGGTCGGGCGCACTTTGTTCGATGCCGCGCTGCAAGGGGGTGCCCAGGCGTTGGGACAACCGGTCGGCGCCCTCGAAGTGGGCAAGCGCGCCGACTGGCTGGTGCTCGATGGCAACGATCCGTACCTGGCCACCGCCAACGGCGATGGGATTCTCAATCGCTGGCTGTTTGCCGGCGCAGATCGTCAGGTGCGGGATGTGATGGTTGGCGGGCAATGGGTCGTGCGTGACGGGCATCATGCCGGGGAGGAGGACAGTGCGCGGGCGTTTACTCAAGTCTTGCGCGAACTGTTGGGTTGACCACAAAACTGTGGGAGCGAGCCTGCTCGCGATGGCGGTCTATCAGTCAACATCTGTGTTGAATGTGACGACCTCATCGCGAGCAGGCTCGCTCCCACATTTGATCGGTGACTATCAATCCGAAGTCTTGGCCATCTGCCGATCCGAGGCACGCCAGATCAACCGTGTTGTGTCGTAACCCTGCTGGCGCGCCTTGCTCAGCAGTTCTTCGCGCACAACGCCATTGACCGTCGGGGTTCGGGACAGCAACCACATGTAGCGACGACTCGGGTCACCGACGATGGCGGTCTTGTAATCATCGCTGACATACAGGACCCAGTATTGCCCCTTCGCTACACCCGGCACGATCCGCGAAAACCAGTTATCAAACTCGACCCAGAGCTTGTCGGTCTTGCCCGGCACTTGAGGCGTTGCAGTGCCCCTGGCTTCTTCCCACTGCCAGTCCGAGGTCAGGCAGCGGTTGAACACATCCACATTGCCGTCAGGCTTGAGGGTGTAGTGGGCTTCCGATTGCGCGCAGTTGCGCTGGAAGTACATCGGTAGACGGGCCAACTCGTACCAGGTCCCTTGGTAACGCTTGAGGTCGACGCTGTTGACAGTCTTTGGCGCCAACGGGTCTTCGCCAGAAGTGGCACAGCCAGCCAATACCAGGCCGGCAAAAAGCACTAACAATAACCGCATCATTATTTTTCTCCCGCGGGCCGGTGGCCCCGGTTTACTTCAGGCCTTGGCCGGAAAACATCAACACTTTGTCACCGGCGTACTGCACGCTGATAAAGCTCTTCTGGTCGCCCCAGGTGCAACTGGACATGCCGAGCGCGCCCGAACAATCGGTCGGTTTCCCCAACAACGCTTCGACTTCGGCCTTGGGCATGCCGGCAGACAGTTTCGAATAGTTTTCCTGGTTGACCTTGCTGCATGCCGTCAACAAGACGCACAAGGACAACAGGGCGATAGATCGCAGCGACATGGTGTAACTCCTGGAACGGAAGGGGGTGGCAGGGTGCCAACCAGAACCTTAGAAGAGAAAACCCCTATCTGGTTCCCCGACAAACCCAGTATTTGTTGGGCTTTGGGCAGGTGTTTCATGGATGAATCAACCCGTTTGTGACGCCGTCGTGTATTTCGTCGGGTTTAGCCTGCGTGCGCCTGATTCAAAGCGCTGTGGAGCCGATAAAAAGAGCAGCGCGATGCCAGGTGTTATGGCAAATTGACGCCCCTTCCTGACCAGCTCCTCTGCGGTAGCGTTCTTAATGACCAGAAACATGAAATTCAGCCACAAAATCCTGCTGGCTGCTGCGCTCGTGGTAGCCGTTGCATTCGCCTGCTTCATCCTGTTCAACGACTACCGTCAGCGCCAGGGCTTGCAAGCCAGCACCGAGACCTCCATGCAGGAGCTCGGCAGCCTGACCAGCCGCAACATTCAAACCTGGGTCGAAGGCCGCACCCAATTGCTGCAATCGTTGGCCCAGCAGATTGCCGTGGACGGCAGCAGTGCCGATAGTCTCAAGCGCGCCGTGGGCCTACCGGCCTACACCGGCAACTTCCAGCTCAGCTATTTCGGTGGCACCGACGGCGTGATGTTCTCGGTACCGGCCGGCAATCGTGCGGCCGACTACGATCCCCGCGCCCGTGGCTGGTACAAGGCCGCCAACAGCGCCCAACAAACCATCGTCACCGAACCCTACATCGCCGCCTCGTCGGGCAAACTGGTGATCACCGTCGCCACCCCGGTACAGCACCAGAACCAGATGATCGGCGTGGCCGGTGCGGACATCGACCTGTCCAGCGTCAGCGCCATCATCAACTCGCTGAATTTCGGCGGCCATGGCCATGCGTTCATCGTCAGCGCCGACGGCAAGATCCTCATCCACCCCGACAGCAAGCGCGTGCTCAAGACCCTGGCCGAGGCCTACCCTGACGGTGCACTGCACGTCAGCCCAGGCATGAAAGAAGTCGAGCTCGACGGCAAGACTCAATACCTCTCCTTCACGCGGGTCAACGGCGTACCGGGGGCCGACTGGTACGTGGCGCTGGTGCTCGACAAGAACACTGCCCTGGCGATGCTCAGCGAGTTCCGTACTTCGGCGCTGATCGCCATGGTGATTGCCGTGATATTCATCATCGCCCTGCTGGGCATGCTGATCCGCGTGCTGATGCAACCGCTGCTGACCATGGGCCGCGCCATGCATGACATCGCCGAAGGCGAAGGCGACCTGACCCGCCGCCTGACCATCCATGGTCAGGACGAATTCGGCGCTCTGGGCACGTCGTTCAACCGTTTCGTGGAGCGTATTCACACGTCGATCCGCGAAGTGGCCTCGGCCACCGGTCTGGTCAACGAAGTCGCGCTGCGTGTGGTCAGCGCGTCCAACTCGTCGATGGTCAATTCCGATCAGCAGGCTTCACGCACCAGCAGCGTGGCCGCGGCGATCAACCAGCTCGGTGCCGCCGCCCAGGAAATCGCCCAGAACGCCGCCCTCGCCTCGCAACATTCCAGCGATGCCCGCAGCCTGGCCGAAGACGGTCAACACGTGGTGGATAAAACCATCACCGCCATGCAGCAGTTGTCCGCCAAGATCAGCGATTCGTGCGGCAACATCGAAACCCTGAACAGCAATACGGTGAACATCGGCCAGATCCTGGAGGTGATTACCAGCATTTCCCAGCAGACCAACCTGCTCGCCCTGAACGCAGCCATCGAAGCCGCCCGGGCCGGTGAAGCCGGTCGCGGCTTCGCGGTGGTGGCCGATGAAGTGCGCAACCTGGCTCATCGCACCCAGGATTCGGCGCAGCAGGTGCAGAAGATGATCGAGGAGCTGCAAGTCGGCGCCCGGGAAGCGGTCCTGACCATGACCGACAGCCAGCGCCAGAGCGAAAGCAGCGTCGGCATCGCCAACCAGGCCGGCGAACGCCTGGGCAGCGTGACCCAGCGCATCGGTGAAATCGACGGCATGAACCAGTCCGTGGCCACCGCCACAGAAGAGCAGACCGCCGTGGTGGAATCGATCAACGTCGACATCACCGAAATCAACACGCTGAACCAGGAAGGCGTGGAAAACCTGCAAGCGACATTGCGGGCCTGTGCCGACCTTGAACAGCAAGCGACGCGGTTGAAGCAGTTGGTGGGTAGTTTCCGAATCTAGTGCCCGGGCGGGCCCCATCGCGAGCAAGCTCGCTCCCACAGTAGATCTCTTTGCCACAAAGATCCCTGTGGGAGCGAGCTTGCTCGCGATGGCGGCATCAGCCTCACAGCAAAATCAGAACCTGGACCCAGGCCTGTTCAAAAACTCGACTTCCTCAGCCGTGGACTCACGCCCCAACACCGCATTGCGATGGGGGAAACGTCCAAACTGCGCAATGATCTTCTGATGCCGCTCGGCGTAATCCAGGTTGTCTTCGAACACCGCCCGATCCGCCTCGGGCTGCTCGCGGGTCAGTTCGATGAAACGGGACACCGCTTCATTCTGCACCGCCAGGTTTTCGCAATGTTCGAGCACCAAGTAGATGAACACCCGCTGGATAGGTTCGAGTTGCCGGTCGAAACCCGCCGCCATGCCCTGGGCCACCAGCGCTTGGGCACGCAGGTCACCGGAAAAAGCCTTGGGAGAGTCGCGAAAGATCATCCGCGGGAGCTGATCAAGCAGCAGCACCAGAGCCAGCCAGCCTTCGGGGCGTTGCGCCCAGTCGGTCAATCCGCCGGCCAGTGCCTGCTCGACCTGATCGCCGAAGCGCTCTTGCGCTTGGCGATCATGCCGTTTGCCGAACCACAGCTTGCCCTTGTCAGCGGCTATTTCGTCCGGCGATTTGGCTGAGCCAAACCACCAATCGAGCAACGGCTGCCAGGGCTGGGCCATGATTTATTCCTTGTGGTAGGCCGTGGCGCGGGCGACCTCTTCCTTCGAGCCAAGGAACACCGCCACACGCTGGTGCAGGCCTTCGGGCTGGATGTCGAGAATACGCTGGTGACCGTCAGTGGACGCACCGCCAGCCTGTTCCACCAGGAACGACATCGGGTTGGCTTCGTACATCAGACGCAGTTTGCCCGGCTTGGACGGCTCGCGGCTGTCGCGCGGGTACATGAACAGACCGCCACGGGTCAGGATGCGGTGTACGTCCGCGACCATCGCGGCGACCCAGCGCATGTTGTAGTTCTTTTTCAGCGGACCTTCTTCACCGGCCAGCAATTCGCCCACGTAGCGTTGTACCGGGGCTTCCCAGTGACGCTGATTGGACATGTTGATGGCGAATTCCTGGGTGGTTTCAGGAATGGTGATGTCTTCGTGGGTCAGTACGAAACTGCCCATCTCACGGTCCAGCGTGAAGCCTTTGACGCCGTCGCCCAGGGTCAGCACCAGCATGGTCTGCGGGCCATAGATGGCATAACCGGCGGCGACTTGTTCGGTGCCTGGCTGCAGGAACGCCTTTTCATTCAAGGCTTCGTTCTGGCTCAGGTATTCGTTCGGGCAACGCAGTACCGAGAAGATGGTGCCCACTGGCGCGTTGATATCGATGTTCGACGAACCGTCCAGTGGGTCGAACACCAGCAGGTAGGCACCCTTGGGGTATTTGCCTGGGATCTGGTAGGCGTTGTCCATTTCCTCGGACGCCATGCCGGCCAGGTGGCCGCCCCATTCGTTGGCTTCGAGCAGGATTTCGTTAGAGAGCACGTCGAGCTTCTTCTGCACTTCGCCCTGCACGTTTTCGGTGCCCATGCTGCCCAGGACACCACCCAGGGCGCCTTTGGATACGGCGTGGCTGATCTCCTTGCATGCACGCGCCACCACTTCGATCAAAAAGCGCAGATCGGCAGGGGTGTTGTTGCTGCGGGTCTGCTCAATCAAATAGCGACTCAAGGTAACGCGGGACATGGACGGCTCCGAAGAATAGGGGGCGGAAAAACCTGCGCAGTTTAGCGCGAGTCGGGACTTAATTCCTCCTATGAGACGGGGAATGGAGGATTGAGTTCACGGGGTCGCGCCTCGCTTGGGTATTTCTGTTGTCGAGAGGACGCTATCGCGAGCAGGCTCGCTCCCACATTTGATCTTCTGCGGACACAGTTTTTGTATACGACATAAATCCAGTGTGGGAGCGAGCCTGCTCGCGATGGGTGCGCAGCACCTCAGTTTTTGACCGGCGGCTTACGCAGCAAGCTCAATGCCATCGCCGCAAGGACCAGTACGCTGATCAGCAACACCGCCCACAAGCCGATCTTCTTCCAGTTGGTCTCGATGGTCGCAGGCGTGGCGGCGGTAACCGGTGTCGAGGTGGCCGCACCGCTCAGCGTCGCCGTACCCAACGTCGCCAGGCGTGACGGCTTGTAATCGGGCACCAGCGTGGCCAGTGGCAGGCTGGCCGCTTTCACCGTCGCATTGCCCAGCGCCAGGCTGTAGGGCCCCTCGCCCCGCGCCAGGAACACCACCTGGGTCGGGCGCACGGCAAAACGCAAGGCTGGCGCTTGGGCACCGAGGCCGCCGCCTCGCTCGTCCACCGTCAGCTTCAATTGCTGCACGGTCTGCCCCGACAGCTGCAGTTGGTTCTGCAACACATCTTGACCGTTCTGGGTCAGGCGATACAGCAAGCCGCTGCCCAGCGATTGCCACGGCTGGCTGCTTTCACGCCGTCCGGCCAGGGTCACTGGTGCCAGGCTGTTGGCCTGGCTCAGTTCGACCTGCACCTGTTCGACATTCAACCCCATGGGCAACTGCCAGGTGTATTGCCCAGCCTTCATGGTGCTGCCGGCCAAAGGCTGCGACCAGACCAACGGCAACGGCAGGCTTTCGCGACTGCCGCTCTGCAACTGGGCCGAGGTCAACACCGGCGCCGATGACGGCGATTCCCACAACAACCGCAGATAACGCGCCGACTGTCCTGGCAAGCTGACCTCATGCTGCTCCACCCGCTCATCAGCAAAGGTCAGCCGCGCCACCTGGCCTTCGCCCCACGCCTGCCAGTGTTGCAGGTCGTCACTGGCTTCGATGGTGAAGCGCTGGAAGCCGTCGCGCTCGCTGGTCCAGTCGAGGATCAGCTGCTGCAAGGGCGCCTTGATCGCACTGGCATCCAGCAGCCAGCCGCGCAGTTCCTCCTCCCCCGCCTCGAGCCGGCTGGACGGTTGCACCTGCACCAGCGTGCCGTTGGCGCTCGATTGCACCCGTACGCTGGGCGCGCGCTCGTTGTCATCGGCGGCGTTGTACAACGGGAACCACTTCACGTCGGTGGTGCTGTGTTCCCGGCTCCGGGCCGTCTCGCGAACCAATGCGTAGGCCTGGGCCTGCCCGGCGGCGTTGAACACCCGCAGGTCGCTCAGATCGGTCTGGCGCGCTTGCAACTGAATCTCCAGGGGCAACGCCAGGCGATACCAGGGCCCCTCGCCGCTCAAGGCCAATGGCACCTGATGGGCAAAGTCCGCCGGCTGTTCCTGGGCCGTCACCGACAAGGCCACCCACAACCCCACCACGCCCAACCCGATGCGACTCAACTTGCGACTCAAGACGACACTCCCTCACTGACAGGTGTTGGCGGCTCGGTCCGCGAGCCCCCTTCCGGGCGTTTTGGCGGCAGCGGCGCGAAGTAGCCCACCACCAACAGCAATACGCCCACGCCGATAAACGACACGATCCGCGCCAGACCGCCACGGTTACTCAATTCGACAAAGAACAGCTTGGCCACCACCACGGCGATCAACGCCGCACCGATCAGCCACACCTCACGACGATGGCGCAGATGCCCACCGATCATCAGGCCCAGGGCAATCAGGGTCCAGACGATGGACAGCCCGGCCTGCACAAACATGGATTCGAGCAACGCATCCAGCTCGAACGGCACGCCGATCCAATGGTGGGCACTGCGCATCACCACGGCGGTGAAGAACGCGAACAGCGACACGCCGGCGATCAACTGGGCGACGTGTCCGGCATGACTCCATCGGATTGCCAGTTGCGCTAGCGCGCTGCGAGCACATACGTAGACGCCAAACAAGGCGAACAGCAAGCCCAGCTCCAACGGATTGAGCAGCGGCACATAGGGCAACGGCTCGGCGCTGCCGTCGCTGAAGGTGTTGGCCAGCCAGAACCAGCCCAGCATCAACAGGGCCAGGGGTGCCGCCGCGTACACACGATATTCGCGTGGATGGGCCGAGACCGGCCACGGCCAGGCCCGCGGCGCGGCCATCAGCACCAGGTACAGGCTCGGCAGAATCGCCCAACCCAGCCAGCGCCAGGCGTTGTACTGCTCGGACAACAGCAGCAGGCCGTAGCGCACCTCCAGCGCCAGCACACCGATCAGCAGCCAGCAACCGAGCACATGGGCGGTGCTGCGCGCCCGAGCCGGCAGCAGCGGCGCCAGACGTTTCAGGGAAAGCAAATGCACGGCGAACACGGCCAACCAGGCCAGCCAGCCGAAATCCGCCGCCGGGTGATAACGGCTATGCCCGGTCGCCACCAGCACACAGCCGGCCACAGGTATCAGCAAGGTGCATAGCAACCCCATCGCCGGCCATTTCAAACGCAGCGCCAGCAATGCCCACAGCGCCACACTGATTGCCGCGACGATCAGCATCAAATGACCTTGCAGGTGCTGCGGTGCAAAGCGCAGCACTTCGCTGCCCCACGCCAGTGCCCACCAGCCTGCGCCCCAGACCAGCAGCAACTCGGACAACCGCTGCAAGCTCAAGGCCTGGAACACCGCCGACGGATGGCCGCGCTGCAATCGCCATGCGCCCACCAGTGCCGCCAGTCCCAGCACCAGCGGCGTCCAGAACCCGCTGTGGGCCAGGGGCCGCAGATCCTCGGCACTCAGCGGCCCGAGCAGCGCCGACCCGGCGGCAAGAAACGCCGCGCCGCCGATCAACTGCAACAACAGGCCAAACACGAAACTCACGCGCTGCTTCAGGTACAGGCTCAGCCAGATGATCAGCAGGCCGCTGGCCGCCCATACACCGCTCGCCGTTTGCCAGGGCAGGACGAAGAGCACGGCAAGGTTGATCAGCACCAACCCAGCCAGCAGCACCACCGACAGCCCGCGCAGCAATCGGACATCGTTGCGCACCATGTCATCGCGTGCCGCCAGCAGCATGCCGCCAATCAGCGCCAGGCCGATCAGGGAGGCGCTGAGCAAACCGCTCCAGCCAGCGCTGAACACCGCGGTCGAATCCCCTTCGGCCCCCTGCAAACGCAACAGGAACAGCGCACCGCCCAGCAACTGCACCGCGAACGCGGTAAACAGGAAGCTGCGCGATTGCAGGCGCAGGCCCGCCAACAGCGTCGCCAGACCGGCCAAGGCCCAGGCGATGGCAGTGCCGTGAGTGAAGAAGAACAACGGCGCCAGCAGATAGAGAAAACTCAAGCCCAGCACTGCCAGCACCGGCAGGCCTTGGCGCTCCCAGCGTGTGGCGTGCTCAGGCGCGGTCTTGCGCAACTGGTAGAAACTGAACAGCAAGGCGCCACCCAGCATCAACGCCCCCAGCGGGGCGCCATCGATCAGGCTGCTGTCGCCCTGACGCAACTCGCTGACAAAAGCCAGCGCCGAGCCCAGTTGCAGCAGCAAGGCAAAAGCCCGAGCCAAAGGCCGCTGCTGACGCAGGCCCAGCCAGAAAATCCCCGCCCCTTCCACGGCCCATGCCGCCGCGGTCCACCGAGCATCGAGGCCCAGGGGAATCGCCAGGCTGGCAAAAATCACCCCCAAGGCCAGGCAGGTTTCGGCCAACAGGACGGCGCGCCCCCCCATCAATACCCGCGCCAGTCCCATGTAGATGATGCCCAGGCCCAGGGCGCTGAACGCTGCGGCGAACTCCAGATGCTGCACCAGCGCGAACTGCAGACCGAACCCCACCAGGGGCGGGCCGAACAGCAGGGTGCCGTCCACGTAGTCGCCCTTGCGGGCCGACCAGCGCAATAGTGCATCGCGGCCTTCGTCCTCGGGCCCGTCGCCCATTTCCAGCAGCTTGCGTCGGGTAAACAACAAGCCGATCGCCAGGTACATCAGGAAGAAAACAATCAGGAACGGCTCGGTGCTCCAGAGCAGTTCCGGCCCATAAGAGCGCAAGCCCCAGGCGAAACCGATGCCGAAGGTGCCGACAAAACCAATCAGGTTGAGCAGGCGCCAGGCCTTGAACCAGGCAATCGCCAGAATGCCGGCATTGAGCAGGATGAAGTAGCTGAACAGCGCGACATGGTTGCCGCTGCCGGTGGACGTCAGGATCGGCGCGGCAAAGCCGCCCAACGCTGCCACCGCAGCCAGGCCGAGGGCATTTTGGGTGACCGCCAGAATCGCCGAGAACACCGTGACCGCTACCAGCAAGCCCAGGGCCGCTTTCGAGTCGAGCAGTGGATGCAGGCGCATGGCGGCGAACACGGTCAGGTACAGCACGGCGATCCCGGTGCCCTGCAACATCAGCGCGTAGTTGCTGTTGCGCTGGCGCAACCACCAGCCCAGGCCTAGCAGGCCCACCGCACTGGCCGCGACGCCGGCATAACGCAACTCGATGGGCACGACCATGCCTTCAGTGGCATAGCGCAGCAGAAACGCCAGGCCGAGGAACAACAGCACCACCCCGACCCGCAATACGGTATTACCGCCAAACAGCCAGTTACGCGCCCCCGCGACGGCACGCTCGAACAGATTCGGACCACGAGGGGCAGCCGGTTCCGGCTGGACCGGTTTGGGGGCGGCCGGCGCAGACCTCCATACGTCGTCGGGCAACGGCTGACTGGCTTGTGTGGTCATCGCCGGAAGGGCTTCAAGGTCAGGCGGCAGTTCCCAGACCAGCTCCGGCTCAGGTGGGATTTCGGATTCCGGTGCCTGGGCCACGACGATCTCGGGCGATGGCGGCGGTTCGGAGGCTGCGACCGTGCTGCGCTCAAGCGCGATCAGCCGCTGCTCCAGTGCGCTCAAGGTGCGCTGGGCCGTTTGCAACTGGTTCTGCTGTTCGGCGGCGTGGGCGCCGAGGCGACGCAGACCAATCAACTGAGCGATGCCAAGGCCCAGCAACGCGCCTATCAGCGCATCGGCGAACGACTCATCCACCACCCAGCCAAATGCCAGGCCCAACAGCATCAAAATCCATTGCATGGTCGATATCCCTAAGCGGCCCTTTGCGGGCGTAACCGGGGTGAAGCGGTGCCTGGTTCAGTCTAGTGGAACCACACAAACCTTGTGGGAGCGAGCCTGCTCGCGATAGCGGTCCGTCAGTTACCAAACAGGTTGGCTGACACACCGTTATCGCGAGCAGGCTCGCTCCCACAATGGATTGCTGGCGCCTCAAGCACTAAACCGGCCACACAGCCCGGCGAAACTGGCGCTTAGTATATCGACCAAGCCCAACCACCGTTGGGCTTCGCTCACATTTCCTGCAACTGCTACTCCAGGGCTTTCCAGATGTCGGTGGCGTATTCCCGAATGGTCCGGTCGGAGGAAAACCAGCCCATGCGCGCGGTGTTGAGCACCGCCGAACGCCACCAGTGCTGGGCGTCGTGCCAACGTTCTTCGACCCTGGCCTGGGCATCCCAGTAAGAGTCGAAGTCGGCGCAGACCAGAAAGCGATCGTAATCCACCAGCGAATCGACAAGCCCGGTGTAGCGCATCGGATCGTCCGGCGAAAACACCCCGCCGCGAATAGCCTGCAACACATCGTTGAGGCGATGGGACGCGGCAATGTCCGGCGCGGCACTGAACTCGCCGTTCTGCTTGCGGGCCTCCACCTGCTCGGCCGTCAGGCCGAAGATGAACATGTGCTCACCGCCCACGCGCTCATGCATCTCCACGTTGGCGCCGTCCATGGTGCCGATAGTCAGCGCACCGTTAAGACCGAACTTCATGTTACTGGTGCCTGACGCTTCAAAACCGGCCGTGGATATCTGCTCGGAAAGGTCCGCCGCCGGGATGATGCTCTCGGCCAGGCTGACGTTGTAGTTGGGCAGGAACACCACTTTGAGCAGGCCACGCACGGTCGGGTCGTTGTTCACCACACGGGCGATATCGTTGGTCAGCTTGATGATCAACTTGGCCTGGTGATAACTGGCGGCGGCCTTGCCAGCGAAAATTTTCACCCGTGGCACCCAGTCCACTTCCGGTTCGGCGCGGATCGCCTGGTACAGCGCCACCGTGTGCATCAGGTTGAGCAACTGGCGCTTGTATTCATGGATCCGTTTGACTTGCACGTCGAACATCGCCGCCGGGTTCACGGCAACCCCCAAACGCTCGTGAATCAGATGCGCCAAGGCCTTTTTGCTGTGCAGGCGCTGTTCGGCGAACTGTTTGCGGAACGCCGGTTGATCCGCGAACGGCTCCAGCTCGATCAGGCGCTCCTCGGGGTTGTCGAGCACACTCGGGCCCAGCGCATCGACCATCATCGAAGTCAGTTCAGCGTTGGCCTGAAACAGCCAGCGGCGGAACGTGATGCCGTTGGTTTTGTTGTTGATCCGCTCAGGGTAGAGCTTGTGCAGTTCGGAGAACACCGTGCTGCGCATCAGTTGCGTGTGCAACCCGGACACACCGTTGACGCTGTGGGAACCGAGAAAGGCGAGGTTGCCCATGCGCACCCGGCGGCCATTGTCTTCTTCGATCAGCGACACCGCGCGCAGCACGTCGAAATCGTGCACCCCCTTGGACCGCAGAGCATCGATGTGCTGGGCGTTGATCAGGTAAATGATCTGCATGTGTCGGGGCAACATGCGCTCCATCAGCCCCACTGGCCAGGTTTCCAGGGCTTCGGGTAGCAGCGTGTGGTTGGTGTAGGAGAGCGTGTCCTGGGTGATCTGCCAGGCGGCGTCCCAGGCCACGTCGTAGACGTCCACCAATTGGCGCATCAATTCGGCCACGGCGATCGACGGGTGAGTGTCGTTGAGCTGGATCGCCGCGTGATCGCCCAAGGTCAATACCGAGGTGTGCATGTTGCGATGACGGCGCAACAAATCCTGCAGCGAGGCGGCGACGAAGAAATACTCTTGGCGCAAGCGCAATTCCTGGCCCGCCTCGGTGCTGTCGGCCGGGTACAGCACGCGGGAGATACTCTCGGCCCGGGCCACTTCCGCCACGGCGCCCAAATGGTCGCCGGCGTTGAAGCGTTCCAGGTGCAGCTCTTCCATGGCGCGGGCGCGCCACAGACGCAGGGTGTTGACGCTGGCACCGCGCCAACCCACCACGGGCGTGTCATAGGCGATGGCTCGCACGGTTTCACCCGGAGACCAGACTTGCTTGGTATTGCCGGAGGCGTCGGTCACGGTCTCGACGCTGCCGCCGAAGCCGATCGGGTAAACCACTTCCGGCCGCTCGAACTCCCAAGGGTTGCCGAAATCCAGCCAGTGTTCGGTTTGCTCCTGCTGCCAGCCATCGACAATCGCCTGGCGAAACAGGCCGTGCTCGTAACGAATGCCGTAGCCATGGCCGGCAATGCCCAAGGTGGACATGCTTTCCATGAAACATGCCGCCAACCGGCCGAGGCCGCCGTTGCCCAACGCCGCATCGGGTTCGAGCAGGCGAATGCGCTCCAGATCCACGCCCAGTTCGGTCAAGGCTTCGCGCGCAGTGTCCAGCAGGCCGAGGTTGCTCAGGCTGTCATAGAGCAAGCGGCCGATGAGAAATTCCAGGGAGAGGTAATAAACGCGCTTCTGGCCCTTGCGGTAAATCTGCCGCGTGTGGTCCATCCAGTGCTCGACCATATGGTCGCGGGCGGCCAGGGCAATGGCTTCGAACCAGTCGTGATCAAACGCATGATCCGGGTCCTTGCCGACGGCGTAAGTGAGTTTGGTCAACACGGCATCGCGAAATGCAGCCACTTCGGCTTCGCGAACAAGTGGTTCTTGAGTCATTGATGAGACCTCGAACGAGCATGAAATTGTCTGAGCCTAGACGGTCTGACAGGCACTACAGGCGCAGGTTCGTTGGTTTTTCCATGGCGACGGAGAATCGCCGCCAGGGAATTGCCGTATGGGTGAATGAATGCAGGGGCCGTGCCGGTCCTGGGAGAGTTTTACCGGGCTCGAAAAAAAACCGGCAGATGGTCGTTCAAAATTTCACCAGTCCCGGTATGATCGCGCGCCCTGATGCATGCTGGTAAACCTTGATGATGAAGCCCAACCTGATCGCCGCCGCGGAGATCGACCGAATCGATACCTGGGCCAAGTACTCCGCGCCAATGTGCGGTTCCTGCGTGTCGAGCTGCTGCACACTGCCGGTGGAGGTCAAGATCAAGGACCTGATCCGGATCGGTATCGTCGACGAATTCGAACTGGGCGACCCGCCGAAAAACATCGCCAAGCGCCTGCAAAAGGAAGGGATCGTCGAGCGCTATAACCAGAAGTCCGAAATCTTCACGCTCCAGCGCATGAGCAACAACGATTGCCTGTATCTGGATCGCAAGAGCCGGTTGTGCACCATTTATGAGAAGCGCCCGGATACCTGCCGCAACCATCCGCGGGTCGGGCCGCGCCCGGGGTACTGCGCCTACAAGCCCAAGGAAGTGGAGCGCGAGCGTAATCCGCGGACGTTGGACAAATTCTGATCGAATGATGTTTTAGCTGCGCCTGGAACATCGCCATCGCGAGCAAGCTCGCTCCCACAGGGGATTTGCGGTGGATACAGATTTTGTGTCCGACCTGAATCCCTTGTGGGAGCGAGCTTGCTCGCGATGGTGCCCTGACAGCCACTACATAACTTCCAGGCATAAAAAAACGCCCCTGATCTCACAATCAGGGGCGTTTTTTTAGCCATTAACTAAGTCGAAACTCAGTTACCGCTTTTCTTGGCGGCGCGGGTACGCTCGCTTTCGCCAAGGATCTTCTTACGCAGGCGAATCGACTTAGGCGTCACTTCGCACAGTTCGTCTTCCTGCACGAACTCCAGCGCTTGCTCCAGGGTGAACTTGACCGGCGGAACCAATGCGATGGTTTCGTCTTTGCCCGAAGCACGCATGTTGTCGAGCTTCTTGCCTTTGGTCGGGTTCACGCCCAGGTCGTTGTCGCGGCTGTTGAGGCCGACGATTTGACCTTCGTAGATGTCCTGGCCGTGCTCGACGAACAGCTTGCCGCGCGCTTGCAGGGTTTCCAGCGAGTAGGTCAGTGCCTTGCCGGTCGCAACCGATACCAGAACACCGTTCTGACGGCCGGACATGTCGCCGGACTTCATCACGTCATAACGATCGAAGATCGAAGTCAGGATGCCGCCACCGGAGGTCAGGGTCAGGAACTCGTTACGGAAACCGATCAGGCCACGGGCCGGGATGTTGTACTCAAGGCGCACACGGCCCTTGCCATCCGGAACCATGTTGGTCAGGTCGCCTTTGCGCAGGCCCATTTGTTCCATGATCGCGCCCTGGGATTCTTCCGGCAGGTCGATGGTCACGTTTTCGTACGGTTCGTGCTTGACGCCATCAACCATACGGATGATCACTTCAGGACGACCTACGCCCATTTCGAAGCCTTCGCGACGCATGGTTTCGATCAGAACCGAGAGGTGCAGCTCACCACGGCCGGAAACCTTGAACTTGTCGGCCGAGTCGCCTTCTTCAACGCGCAGTGCCACGTTGTAGAGCAGCTCCTTGTCCAGACGCTCCTTGATGTTACGGCTGGTCACGAACTTGCCTTCTTTACCGCAGAATGGCGAGTCGTTGACCTGGAAGGTCATGGAAACGGTTGGCTCATCGACAGTCAACGGCTTCATCGCTTCGACGTTCAGTGGGTCGCACAGAGTGTCGGAGATGAACAGTTGCTCGAAGCCGCTGATGCAGACGATGTCGCCGGCAGCTGCTTCTTCAACGTCGATACGGTGCAGGCCGTGGTGACCCATCAGCTTGAGGATACGACCGTTGCGCTTCTTGCCGTCGGCGTCGATAGCCACGACCGGCGTGTTCGGCTTGATGCGACCACGGGCGATACGGCCAACACCGATCACACCCAGGAAGCTGTTGTAGTCCAGGGCCGAGATTTGCATCTGGAACGGACCGTCACGGTCGACTTTCGGCGCAGGTACGTCGTCGACAATCGACTGGTACAGCGGGGTCATGTCTTCGGCCATGTTGGTGTGGTCCAGACCGGCAATACCGTTCAGGGCCGAGGCGTAGACGACTTTGAAGTCCAGCTGTTCTTCGGTGGCGCCCAGGTTGTCGAACAGGTCGAAAATCTGGTCCAGAACCCAGTCCGGACGCGCGCCTGGACGGTCAACCTTGTTGATGACCACGATCGGACGCAGGCCGGCTTCGAAAGCCTTCTTGGTCACGAAACGGGTTTGCGGCATAGGGCCGTCCTGGGCATCGACCAGCAGCAGCACGGAGTCGACCATCGACATTACGCGCTCTACTTCACCACCGAAGTCGGCGTGGCCCGGGGTGTCCACGATGTTGATGTGGTAGCCATTCCAGTTGATGGCGGTGTTTTTCGCCAGAATGGTAATACCGCGCTCTTTTTCCTGGTCGTTGGAGTCCATCACGCGCTCGTCGTTGAGCTCGTTGCGCTCCAGAGTGCCGGATTGACGCAAGAGTTTGTCTACCAGGGTGGTCTTACCATGGTCAACGTGAGCAATGATGGCGATGTTGCGTAGATTTTCGATCACTTGTGTATCTCGATCAGAGGATTCGGTGTGCTGACAGGTCGTGGCAGCGATTTACGTTGAGTCCGACAAAGCCGTTACAGCCTGTCGGCGGCGTCGGGGGGCCGGTGACGCAGGCCACAGGCAAACAGCCCCGGGCACTTAGCTCGGTCGATAAACGCGCACATTGGCATGCCCCTCACTGAGCAAATGGTGGGCATGCAGGCGACTCATCACGCCTTTGTCGCAATACAACAGGTACTGGCGAGTAGGGTCCAGTTCCTTGAAACGCGCGTTCACTGCATAGAACGGCATCGTTTGTACCTCGATACCGGCGATACTCAGCGGGTCGTCTTCAGCGTCGTCCGGGTGACGGATGTCGATGATGATCTGACCGGCCAGCGCTTCGCCGACTTCTTCAATCTGTATGTCCTGGCCCAATTCATCGATCACCCGATCGATTGGCACCAGCCTGGCGTTTTCGAGCGCACGCTCGAGCACCGCCATGTCGAATTCTTTCTCTTCATGCTCCACACGCCCGCGCTTGGCCGCCGTCTTCGGATTGACCGAGATGACCCCGCAGTATTCCGGCATGTGCCGGGCAAAATCGGCGGTGCCGATCTCGTTGGCCGTGTCGATGATGTCCTGCTTGTGGCTGGCGATCAGCGGGCGCAGTACCAGCTTTTCGGTCACGCAGTCGATCACTGACAGGTTCGGCAGCGTCTGGCTCGACACCTGGGAGATCGCCTCGCCGGTGACCAGCGCATCGATGTGCAGCCGATCGGCGATGCTGGATGCGGCACGCAACATCATACGCTTCAAAATGACGCCCATATGACTGTTATCGACTTTGCCGAGAATCTCGCCCAGGACTTCCTCGAACGGTACGCTCACAAATAACACGCGTTGGGAGCTGCCATACTTCTTCCAGATGAAGTGCGCCACTTCCATCACGCCCAGTTCATGGGCGCGCCCGCCAAGATTGAAGAAGCAGAAATGGCTCATCAGCCCGCGACGCATGATCTGGTAGGCCGCGACCGTGGAATCGAAACCGCCGGACATCAGCACCAGGGTCTGTTCCAGCGAACCCAGCGGATACCCGCCAATGCTGTCGTGCTGACTGTGGATCACGAACAACCGCTGGTCGCGAATTTCGATGCGCACTTCAATTTGCGGGTCTTTCAATGAAATTCCGGCGGCGCCACACTGCTTGCGCAACTGGCTGCCGACGTATCTCTCCACGTCCATCGAGCTGAACGGGTGTTTGCCGGCGCGCTTGCAGCGCACCGAGAAAATCTTGCCGGCCAGGGCATCACCATAATGCAGCTTGCACTTGGCGAGGATGTCGTCGAAATCCCCCAGCGGGTATTCGTCGACCTGCAGGAAATGCGCGATGCCCGGCATGCAGCTCAGGCGCTCGGTCATTTCCTTGAGAATCTTGGGTTCGCTGACGCGGGTTTCCAGTTCGAGGTTGTCCCACACGCCGTTCACCACCACAGCCGGGTCCAGATCGCGGAGCACGGCACGGATGTTCTTGGCCAACTGGCGGATGAAACGCATCCGTACCGGGCGGCTCTTGATGGTGATCTCGGGGAAGACTTTTACGATTAGTTTCATGAAAACAGCGCGCGAACGGCCAGCCGAAAAAGGGGGGCGCGGATTATAGCGGAAATTGCTCAAGGTTTAACCAGTTAATGTGCACTCGGTTTTCAGCGCACCAAAACAGGTCATCTCTCGCAAGTTACGCCACATTGCAGTGCGCAATTGTTCGACAATCCGCGAATACAGGCTATAAAAGCGTGGATTTGGTGCAAAAAACCCATGCTGGGGCACTGGCATGCAAATTGCTCCCTTGTGAGGCAGGTTGCCTTGGCAGAGTATTCGCGCCGGCATCACCCATATCTAAGGGCACACCATTACCCGCCCGAAGCCACCCGGAGGACATATGTCGAAGTCGGTTCAACTCATCAAAGATCATGACGTCAAGTGGATTGATCTGCGCTTCACTGACACCAAAGGCACTCAACATCACGTGACCATGCCGGCCCGTGATGCGCTGGACGACGAATTCTTTGAAATCGGAAAGATGTTCGACGGTTCCTCCATCTCTGGCTGGAAAGGCATCGAAGCCTCCGACATGATCCTGATGCCGGACGACGAAACTGCCGTCCTGGACCCGTTCACCGAAGAGCCGACCCTGATCCTGGTCTGCGACATCATCGAACCTTCGACCATGCAAGGCTATGACCGCGACCCACGCGCCATCGCCCACCGTGCCGAGGAATACCTGAAGTCCACCGGTATCGGCGACACCGCTTTCTTCGGTCCTGAGCCTGAGTTCTTCATCTTCGACTCGGTCAAGTTCAAGTCCGACATCTCCGGTTCCATGTTCAAGATCTTCTCCGAACAAGGTTCGTGGATGTCCGATCAGGACGTGGAAGGCGGTAACAAAGGCCACCGTCCCGGTATCAAGGGCGGCTACTTCCCGGTTCCACCGTTCGACTTCGACCACGAGATCCGTACCTCCATGTGCAACGCACTGGAAGAGATGGGCCAGACCGTCGAAGTTCACCACCACGAAGTGGCGACTGCCGGCCAGAACGAGATCGGCGTGAAATTCAACACGCTGGTCAAGAAGGCTGACGAAGTCCAGACCCTGAAGTACTGCGTACACAACGTTGCTGATGCATACGGCCGCACCGCGACCTTCATGCCGAAGCCTCTGTACGGCGACAACGGTTCGGGCATGCACGTGCACATGTCGATCTCCAAAGACGGCAAGAACACCTTCGCCGGCGAAGGTTATGCCGGCCTGTCGGACACTGCCCTGTACTTCATCGGCGGTATCATCAAGCACGGTAAGGCCCTGAACGGCTTCACCAACCCGTCGACCAACTCCTACAAGCGTCTGGTACCAGGCTTCGAAGCACCGGTCATGCTGGCCTACTCGGCTCGTAACCGTTCTGCCTCGATCCGTATTCCTTACGTCAACAGCCCTAAGGCTCGCCGTATCGAAGCCCGTTTCCCGGATCCGGCTGCCAACCCGTACCTGGCCTTCGCTGCACTGATGATGGCCGGTCTGGACGGTATCCAGAACAAGATCCACCCTGGCGATGCCGCCGACAAAAACCTGTATGACCTGCCGCCTGAAGAGGCCAAGGAAATCCCACAGGTTTGTGGCAGCCTGAAAGAAGCCCTGGAAGAGCTGGACAAGGGCCGTGCGTTCCTGACCAAGGGCGGCGTATTCAGCGATGACTTCATCGACGCTTACATCGCACTGAAAAGCGAAGAAGAAATCAAGGTTCGCACCTTCGTACACCCACTGGAATATGAGCTGTACTACAGCTGCTAATCCAGTAAGCGCCGCCACGCACGGCGTGAAATAAAGAAAGGCCTCCTTCGGGAGGCCTTTTTTATGGACGTGTCTCGTCCTGAATAAGGTTTACACCTTCTGACCTCTCCTCAGGAGGAACCAATGGATTCAGGAAGAAGGCGTAGTCAGCGTGATTACACGCTGGGCTTTAAATTGGCGGTTGTCGATCAGGTTGAAAAGGGCGAACTGAGTTATAAAGAGGCTCAACGGCGTTATGGGATTCAGGGCCGGTCGACTGTGTTGGTATGGTTACGCAAGCATGGGCGGCAGGACTGGAGCCAAGGCGCCTCCATTCGTGCCCAGAGGAACCGACCGATGGCCGAGCCAAATTTGCCGCTGACACCAGAGCAGCGAATCAAGGAGCTGGAAGAAAAGCTGGCCCTTGCCAACCAGAAAGCCCAATTTTTTGAAGCTGTCGTTGACGTGCTGAAAAACGATTACGGTGTTTCTGTCGTAAAAAAGCGATCCGGCAAGTCCTCAGCCAAGGGCAAATCGAAGGCCTGAGTGTCACCAGGGCTTGCCAGTTTCTGGGCATCTCACGGCAGGCGTATTACAAGCGCAATCGAGCTTACGACGCGCAAACTAGCCATGCGCAAAAGGTGCTGGGATTTGTGCTGGAGGCACGCCTTGAAATGCCTCGGTTGGGCACCCGTAAGCTGCATGGGCTAATGCAAGCCGAACCTGAACTAACGCAAACGGTAGGCCGAGATCGATTGTTCGATATTCTGCGAGACCATCGACAACTGGTCCCACGCAAACGCGCTTATCACAAGACTACCGACAGTCATCATCGCTTCCGTCGACATCCGAATCGGCTCAAGCCCGGCCCTGACCAAGTCACTGCCACCGGCCCGGAACAGGTGTGGGTGGCGGATATAACCTATTTACCGACCGAGCAAAGCGTCGCTTACGTAAGTCTGGTCACTGATGCGTTCTCGCGCAAAATAGTCGGCCATCATGTGCATGAAAGCCTGCATACCGAGTCAGTCATCCGGGCGATGACGAAAGCTCTTCGACACCGAAGAACCAATCAGCCACTGGTACATCACTCCGATCGGGGCTCGCAATACTGCTCTGATCTCTACCAAAAGCTGCACGCCAAGCATGGCGTCAGGTGTTCGATGACGGATGGCTACGACTGCTACCAGAATGCCCTAGCGGAACGAGTGAATGGGATTCTGAAAACAGAATTTCTTTTACACCGTCCCAAAGACCTCGCCCAAGCCAAGCGCATGGTTGAGGAATCGATAGAAATCTATAACCGTAAGCGACCTCATTTGGCCCTGAAATACAAAACGCCCGATGCGGTGCATCGGGCGTTTTGAGACTGAAACAGGTGTAAACCTATTTCAGGACTAGACAACGCACGTTACGTGCATGATTGTCTGCGCCCTCCACTATTCGAAGACGAGATCACCCATGACTTCGCGCCTTTCACTCTGCCTTGCTCTGTCTGCCGCGTTGTTGGGCACCGCCGCCCAGGCCGCCACCGCACCCACCACCCTCGCCCCACTGCTCGGCACCATAGGCGAGCGCCTGGCCATTGCCGATCAGGTCGCCCTGAGCAAGTGGGACAGCCGCAAACCGGTGGAAGATCGCCAGCGCGAACGCGAGGTGATCGCCGCTGCCGTCGCCCAGGCACCGGCTTACAAACTGAGCAGTGAAGCGGTAGAGGCGTTTTTCGCCGCACAAATAGAAGCCAACAAACTGGTGCAATACGCGCATCTGTCCGACTGGCAACTGCAAGGCAAAGCCCCGGACGCACCGCGCCCGGACCTGGTTAGGCAGATCCGCCCGCAGCTGGATCAACTGCAAAAACGCCTGCTGCAACAACTGGCCGACTTCAGCCCCTACCGCACCGACCCGCAATGCCCGCAATGGCTGGCCCAGGCCACCCATACCGTCAGTAACGACCCGTTGCGGCAAATGGCGCTGGTTCGGGCGACCGCAGAGCTGTGCGTCCTCACAAAATCCTGAGCCCACACATCTTTCCCCTGTGGGAGCGAGCCTGCTCGCGATGAGGCCAGCCCATCTACCACTTGTGTGACTGACACTCCGCCATCGCGCGCACGCTCGCTCCCACAGAGGTCCAGTGTCGAACCTGGAGGCTGTGAACACCGCCCCCACAAGGGATGGCGTGCAACAACTTGGGCCAACCGCCTCCCCTGACCTATGCTGCAATCCAACACTTTCGGTTTTCGGTTGATTTTATGGGTCGTGGCTTTCCAGGAATGCTGTTGTTGCTGTTGGCGCTGCCAGCCGCCGCACAGATCTACAAATACACCGACGCCGACGGTAACACCGCCTATAGCAACCAGCCGCCCGATGGCATACCGGCCCAGGCAGTGGAGCTGCCGCCACTCAACAGTGTCGAACCCCAGCCCCCGACCAACCCGAACGCTGCTGCGCCTGCAGCGAACCGGGACGAGCCAGGCAACGCCTACGAAACTCTGGAGCTGACAGACATCCCCAGCGAAGAGGCCCTGCGCGCCAACAACGGCACCTTCACCGTTGGCGTCCTGGCTCGGCCGCGTCTGCAAAGCCCTCATCTGTTCAGGTTGTTGCTGGACGGCCAGCCCTATGGCCAGCCGAGCAACGTGCCGCGCCTGCAATTGGTGAATATCGATCGGGGCGAGCACAGCCTGGCGGTACAGGTCATCGACGGCGAACATCTTGTGCAACAGAGCGAAACCGTCATCTTCACCGTGCAACGGGTGCACCGCCCATGATCCGCTGGCTGCTCGTGCTGTGCCTGGCCGTGCTGCCAGGGCTGGGGGCAGCGCAGGTCTATACCTACATCGACGCCCAGGGCAATCGCGTCTTCACCGATCAACCGCGTCCCGGTAACGCCCAGAAAGTGCAACTGCCGCCCGCCAACCGGATGGCGACACCGCCCTCCGGCGCAGCCTCGGCGTCGGCGCCTGAAAAAAAGCCCGATCCCATGTTCCGTTACGAAATGCTGCGACTGTTGATCCCTGAACCGGATGCCACGATACGCAGCACAGCGGGGGAACTGATCGTCACGGTCACCAGCGAACCCGGTTTGCAAAAAGGCCACCGCTACCGCCTGCTACTGGATGGCAACCCCACAGGCGAACCGGGACCCAGCCCAGTGTTCGCGCTGAGCAACATTGATCGGGGCAGCCATCATCTGGCGGTAGAGATTCTCGATGAGCAGGGCCGTATCGTCGAACGTACCGCCAACCAGCCCTTCCACATGCAGCGCATTTCCCTGGCGCAGAAACGCCGCATCAAACCCTGCGCCACCGCCGACTACGGCCAGCGTCCCGAATGCCCCCTCACCGACAAGCCCGCAGAAGAGCAAAGCAGCATCCTGCCGTTCTTCTAACACCCGCCCAGATGGCGCACTATATTGGTGCAAGTGTCTGCACCCTACTCAAATTCCAGCCCATTTTGGTTCGAAAGTACCCGAAAAAGCTGGCAGAACGCCACGCAATCGGGCGAAAAAGGTTCGTTTGAGGCTCTAAACGCTTCTTTTCGGAGCCTTGGTTTGGTTTTTGCATTTTCCTTGTATCGGCGCGTCATACGCGTGCTTGCTTACGCTCCAAAAGAGGTCCTGATGACCATTAGCGACGCACTACACCGCTTGCTACTCGATAACCTCACCACCGCAACCATCCTGCTCGATGCCGAACTGCGGCTCGAGTACATGAACCCGGCGGCAGAGATGCTGCTGGCCGTCAGCGGCCAGCGCAGCCACGGGCAGTTCATCAGCGAGCTGTTCACCGAATCGGCCGAGGCGCTCAACTCCTTGCGCCAGGCAGTGGAACAGGCGCACCCGTTCACCAAGCGCGAAGCGATGCTCACCGCCCTGACCGGCCAGACCCTGACCGTGGATTACGCGGTAACACCGATCCTGAATAACGGTGCCACGCTGTTGCTGCTGGAGGTGCACCCCCGTGATCGCCTGCTGCGCATCACCAAGGAAGAGGCTCAGTTGTCCAAGCAGGAAACCAGCAAGATGCTGGTGCGCGGCCTGGCCCATGAGATCAAGAACCCCCTCGGCGGGATTCGCGGCGCGGCGCAACTGTTGGCCCGGGAGCTGCCCGAAGAAAGTCTCAAGGACTACACCAACGTCATCATTGAAGAAGCCGACCGCTTGCGCAATCTGGTGGATCGCATGCTCGGCTCCAACAAGCTGCCGTCCCTGGCGATGTGCAACGTTCACGAAGTGCTGGAGCGCGTCAGCAGCCTGGTGGAAGCCGAGAGCCAGGGGTGCATCACCTTGGTGCGCGACTACGACCCGAGCATTCCCGATGTTTTGATCGATCGCGAGCAGATGATCCAGGCGGTGCTGAACATCGTGCGCAACGCCATGCAGGCCATCAGCAGCCAGAACGAGCTGCGCCTGGGCCGCATTAGCCTGCGCACCCGCGCCATGCGCCAGTTCACCATCGGCCATGTGCGCCATCGCCTGGTGACCAAGATCGAAATCATCGACAACGGACCAGGCATTCCCGCGGAGTTGCAGGAAACCATCTTCTTTCCCATGGTCAGCGGCCGCCCTGACGGTACCGGGCTGGGCCTGTCCATTACCCAAAACATCATCAGTCAGCATCAGGGCTTGATCGAATGTGAGAGCCATCCCGGCCACACCACCTTTTCGATCTTCCTGCCACTGGAACAAGGAGCCACATCGACATGAGCCGTAGTGAAACCGTGTGGATCGTCGATGACGACCGTTCTATCCGTTGGGTCCTGGAAAAAGCCTTGCAACAGGAAGGCATGACCACCCAGAGCTTCGACAGCGCCGACGGAGTGATGAGCCGCCTGGCCCGTCAGCAACCGGACGTCATCATCTCCGACATCCGCATGCCCGGCGCTAGCGGTCTGGACCTGCTGGCGCGGATTCGCGAGCAGCACCCACGGCTGCCGGTGATCATCATGACCGCCCATTCGGACCTGGACAGCGCTGTGGCGTCCTATCAGGGGGGTGCTTTCGAGTACCTGCCCAAGCCCTTCGACGTCGATGAGGCCGTGTCACTGGTCAAGCGCGCCAACCAGCACGCCCAGGAACAACAGGGCATGGAAGAGGTGCCTGCGCTGGCGCGCACCCCGGAAATCATCGGTGAAGCGCCGGCAATGCAGGAAGTGTTTCGCGCCATTGGGCGTTTGAGCCACTCCAACATTACCGTGCTGATCAACGGCGAATCGGGCACCGGTAAAGAACTGGTCGCCCATGCCCTGCACCGCCACAGTCCACGGGCGGCATCACCGTTCATTGCGCTGAACATGGCGGCGATCCCCAAGGACCTGATGGAGTCCGAGCTGTTCGGTCACGAGAAAGGCGCGTTCACCGGCGCCGCCAACCTGCGGCGCGGGCGCTTCGAACAAGCCGACGGCGGCACCTTGTTCCTCGACGAAATCGGCGACATGCCGGCTGACACCCAGACCCGGCTGTTGCGCGTGCTGGCGGACGGCGAGTTCTATCGGGTGGGCGGTCATACACCGGTCAAAGTCGATGTACGCATCATCGCCGCGACCCACCAGAACCTGGAAACCCTGGTCCACGCTGGAAAATTCCGCGAAGACTTGTTCCATCGCCTGAATGTGATCCGCATTCATATCCCGCGCCTGGCGGACCGTCGCGAAGACATCCCGACCCTGGCCCGGCACTTCCTCAGCCGCGCGGCCCAGGAGCTGGCGGTAGAGCCCAAACTGCTCAAGAGCGAAACCGAGGAATACCTCAAGAACCTGCCGTGGCCCGGCAACGTACGCCAGTTGGAGAACACCTGCCGCTGGATCACGGTGATGGCGTCCGGTCGCGAAGTGCACATCAGCGATCTTCCACCGGAGCTGCTCAGCCTGCCGCAGGACTCGGCCCCGGTGACCAACTGGGAACAGGCCCTGCGCCAGTGGGCCGACCAGGCCCTGGCCCGCGGCCAATCGAACCTGCTGGACAGCGCCGTACCGAGTTTCGAACGCATCATGATCGAGACCGCCCTCAAGCACACCGCTGGCCGCCGCCGCGACGCCGCGGTGCTGCTGGGCTGGGGCCGCAATACCTTGACCCGCAAGATCAAGGAATTGGGGATGAAGGTTGATGGCGGGGATGATGATGAGGGGGATGAGGGCTGAGCAGCCTTTAGCCCTTCACTGATCTTGAAGGCCAATCGCGAGCAGGCTCGCTCCCACAAAGGTTTGCGGTGTCGCGACTATCTTGTGGGAGCGAGCCTGCTCGCGATGTTTTTGAAGGCTTGATGCACCGCATCGATGCACTGAGAACCGCAATGGCACATGCGCCCCCCCGTCAAAACCAATCAGCCCAACTCGAAGAAACCGCACAAACAAAAGCAAAAGCCCCGAAATACGGGGCTTTGCGCATCATCAGCAGATTTTTTGTGACAAGCCATTTAAAACTGGCACGCCCCCTGCAATAACTCAATCATTACCCAGTTTCGGGGACCTTGGTACAGGCAGGCCGGGGATTCCCCATTTTACATCGGGCTCATCGAGCCCACTGTTTTGGGGGCCTTGATACAGGCAGGTCAAGGTTTCCCTTCTTTACACCCGGGGCTGCGCGTTTAACGCAAGCCCCTCCCGTTTGGGGACCTTGGTACAGGCAGGCCGGGGATTCCCTCTTTTATTGCTCTTGGAGACGGATCTCCAGCCGCCAGCGGTCATCGACCTCGCTGCCGGCCCACTCCCCCCGCAATGGACGCGCCGCCACCAGCGTCAGCAACAACCCTTTGTCACTCAAACGCACCCGCCAGTTCACGTCCTTGCCATTGAGTTTGAGCTGGCCCTTCTGCGGACGGCCCTCTGCCTGGAGCAACAGCGCCACCGAGCCGTCGATGATTTCCCCGTGCAGCTTGGGCTCGTTGTTGAACCAGGCCACCAGCGTCCCGTCGATCACTTCGACCTGTTGCAGCACGCTCGGCTCGGGCGTGGTCAGGCGACCGATCATCAGGCCGACCATCAGACCGAAGATCGCCAAAGACCCCATCACTCGAGGCAATAGCTTCGAACGCTGATCGGTTTGCGGCGTAGAATGCCGCTCATCTTTATCTGCGGAGCCGTGCATGTTTCACGTCATCCTTTTTCAACCGGAAATTCCGCCGAACACCGGCAACGTCATCAGGCTGTGCGCCAACAGCGGCTGCCACCTGCATCTGATCGAACCACTGGGCTTCGAGATGGACGACAAGCGCCTGCGCCGTGCCGGTCTCGACTACCACGAGTATGCCACCCTGCAACGCCATGCCGATCTCGCCAGCTGTCTGGAGAGCCTGGGGCATCCGCGCTTGTTTGCCTTCACCACCAAGGGTTCGCGGCCATTCCATGATGCCAGCTTCGTCGCGGGCGATGCGTTCCTGTTCGGCCCGGAAAGCCGTGGCCTGCCGGCCGAGGTACTGGACGCCCTGCCCGCCGACCAGCGTCTGCGCCTGCCGATGCGCGAAGGCTGTCGCAGCCTGAACCTGTCCAACACCGTGGCAGTGGCCGTTTACGAGGCCTGGCGGCAGAACGGTTTCCGGTAACCCTGGCCAGAAACTTCTGTGGGAGCGAGCCTGCTCGCGATAGCGCTGTACCAGTCAACTCAATACTGACTGATATGACGCTATCGCGAGCAGGCTCGCTCCCACAGGTTTATACCTTGTGCTACAGCCGCGATACCGCTTACTGAACGGTCGCGGCGCCTTCTTGCTGCATGCGCTGCAGTTCTTGCGCGTACAGGGCATCGAAGTTCACCGGGGCCAGCATCAGGGCCGGGAACGAACCGCGGGTCACCAGGCTGTCCAGGGTTTCGCGGGCGTACGGGAACAGGATGTTGGGGCAGAAGGCACCCAGGGTGTGGCTCATCGAAGCGGCATCCAGGTTCTTGATCAGGAAGATCCCGGCTTGCTGCACTTCGGCAATGAATGCGACTTCGTCACCGTTCTTCACGGTCACCGACAGGGTCAGCACCACTTCGTGGAAATCATCTTCCAGGGCTTTCTGGCGAGTGTTCAGGTCCAGGCCTACGCTCGGCTCCCACTGCTGGCGAAAGATCGCCGGGCTTTTCGGGGCTTCGAAGGACAGGTCACGCACATAAATACGCTGCAAGGAGAATTGCGGTGCGGTTTCTTCTTCGCTGGCAGCTGTGTTCTGTTGGTCAGTCATCGCAGATCCTTCTTACTTTCAGGTTCTTAGTGGGGAATTCAGGCCTTGAGCATCGCATCGAGCTTGCCGGCGCGATCCAGGGCAAACAGATCATCGCAACCGCCCACGTGGGTGCTGCCGATCCAGATCTGCGGCACGGAGGTACGTCCGGCCTTTTGAGTCATTTCGGCGCGCAGTTGCGGCTTGCCGTCGACCTTGATCTCTTCGAAAGCCACACCTTTGTTCTTGAGCAGGAACTTGGCTCGAGAGCAATAGGGGCAGTAATCGCTGGAATAGACAACAACGTGGGTCATATCACTTCACCAGGGGCAGATTGTCGGCTTTCCAGCTTGCAACGCCACCGGACAGCTTGGCAGCGGTAAAGCCGGACTTCATCAGCTCGCGGGCATGAGTGCCTGCGTGCTGGCCCTGAGCATCCACCAGGATCAGCGTCTTGGCCTTGTGCTTTTCCAGTTCACCGATACGAGCGATCAGTTTGTCCTGGGGAATGTTCACCGCGCCGACAATGTGACCAGCGGCGAAATCCTTGCTCGGACGTATGTCTACCACCACGCCGGTGTCCTTGTTGACCAGTGCCGTCAGCTCGCCAGTACTGAGGCTGCGACCGCCGCCCTGCATCGTATGGGCAACCAGCAACGCCAGCAGTACGACGAAGATACCGACGAGAAGGTAGTGGTTAGTGGCAAATTCAATCAGGTGAGCAACCATCGAAGGAGGTTCCAGGGCGTTAAAATGTCGGCCAGTATACACAGCACACAAGGCCGGCCAAACCCCGCCCGGCGGTGACGGCACCGGAACTTACCTTTAAACTGCCCGTCCCTTTTCCATCGCCTTCTTTTAATCAGCCACGAGTGGATTCCATGACTACCACGCCTAAACCTTTGGTCCTGATGATTCTCGACGGCTTCGGTCACAGTGACAGCCACGAATCCAATGCCGTGTACGCGGCCCGCAAGCCTGTGCTGGACCGTCTGTGGGCCACCGTGCCGAACGGCCTGATCTCCGGCAGCGGCATGGACGTCGGCCTGCCCGACGGACAGATGGGCAACTCCGAAGTCGGCCACATGAACCTCGGCGCGGGCCGCGTGGTGTATCAGGACTTCACCCGCGTGACCAAAGCGATCCGCGACGGCGAATTCTTTGAAAACCCGACCATCTGCGCTGCTGTGGATAAAGCCGTGGCTGCTGGCAAAGCCGTGCACTTCATGGGCCTGCTGTCCGATGGCGGCGTGCACAGCCACCAGGACCACCTGATCGCCATGGCCGAACTGGCCTTCAAGCGCGGTGCCGAAAAAATCTACCTGCACGCGTTCCTCGATGGCCGCGACACGCCACCAAAAAGCGCCACTTCGTCGATCGAACTGCTCGACAGCACCTTCCAGGCTCTCGGCAAGGGCCGTATCGCCAGCATCGTCGGCCGTTACTACGCCATGGACCGCGATAACCGCTGGGACCGGGTGTCCCAGGCCTACAACCTGATCGTCGACGGCAACGCCGAGTTCAACGCCGCCACGGCCCAGGAAGGCCTGCAAGCCGCCTACGAGCGGGGTGAAAGCGACGAATTCGTCAAGGCCACCACCATCGGTGAACCGGTCAAAGTCGAGGACGGCGATGCCGTGGTGTTCATGAACTTCCGCGCCGACCGTGCCCGCGAGCTGACCCGCGTGTTTGTCGAAGACGATTTCAAGGAGTTCGAACGCGCCCGCCAGCCGAAACTGGCCGGCTTCGTGATGCTGACCCAATACGCCGCCAGCATCCCCGCGCCGTCGGCCTTCGCCGCCGGCAGCCTGGAAAACGTGCTGGGCGACTACCTGGCGAAGAACGGCAAGACCCAACTGCGCATCGCTGAAACCGAGAAGTATGCCCACGTGACGTTCTTCTTCTCCGGTGGCCGTGAAGAGCCCTTCCCCGGCGAAGAACGCATCCTGATCCCGTCGCCGAAAGTCGCCACCTATGACCTGCAACCGGAGATGAGCGCACCGGAGGTCACCGACCGCATCGTCGATGCCATCGAGCACCAGCGCTACGACGTGATCGTGGTCAACTACGCCAACGGCGACATGGTCGGCCACAGCGGGGTGTTCGACGCCGCGGTCAAAGCGGTGGAATGCCTGGACACCTGCGTCGGGCGCATCGTCGAGGCGCTGGAAAAAGTCGGCGGTGAAGCGCTGATCACCGCCGACCACGGGAATGTCGAGCAGATGTCCGACGAGTCCACCGGCCAGGCCCATACCGCCCACACCACCGAGCCGGTGCCATTCATCTATGTCGGCAAGCGTGACTTCAAGGTCCGCGATGGCGGCGTACTGGCTGACGTGGCGCCGACGATGCTGATGTTGCTGGGGATGGAGAAGCCGGCGGAGATGACCGGGACGTCGATCCTGGTCTGATTGATCCATCAATCACCGCAAACCCTGTGGGAGCGAGCTTGCTCGCGATAGCGATCTTCCAATCAACATCTTTGTTGAATGTGCTGGCGCCATCGCGAGCAAGCTCGCTCCCACATTGGTTTTTGGTGTTTTTTGGGCCAGTTATCACACAGCCCCAAATGGGCGTTTTTTTTGCAGCGTGGGGCGGGCATACTAGGCCGTCCCTTTCCCTGGTGTCGCCCGCCTCTATGCTTCGCGTTCTGATAGCCCTCGCTCTGACCTGCCTGCTCCAACCGGCCTTCGCTGACGAGCGCGCACAAACCCAACAGCAGTTGGACGCCACGCGTCAGGACATTGCCGAGCTGAAAAAGCTGCTGGGCAAGTTGCAGGAAGAGAAGTCCGGCGTGCAGAAAGATCTGCGCGGTACCGAGACCGAGATGGGCAAGCTGGAAAAGCAGGTCGACGCCCTGCAACAAGAGCTGAAGAAAAGTGAATCCGAGTTGCAGCGACTCGATACGGAGAAAAAAAAACTCCAGAGCGCGCGCACTGAACAGCAAAAGCTGATCGCCATCCAGGCCCGCGCGGCCTACCAGAACGGCCGGCAGGAATATCTCAAGCTGCTGCTCAACCAGCAGAACCCCGAGAAATTCGCCCGCACGCTCACGTATTACGATTACCTAAGCCAGGCACGCCTGGAGCAACTCAAGAGCTTTAACGAAACCCTGCGCCAGCTGGCCAATGTCGAAAAAGAGATTGAATTGCAGCAGGCCCAGTTGCTGGTGCAGAAAAGCAGCCTCGACACCCAACGCGAAGAACTCGAGAAGGTTCGCAAGGAGCGTCAGGTCGCCCTGGCCAAGCTCAATGAGGACGTTAAGGCCCGCGACAGCAAGCTCAAGGCTCGCGAGCAGGACCAGGCTCAACTGGCAAAAGTCCTGAAGACCATCGAAGAAACCCTGGCACGCCAGGCTCGAGAGGCGGAAGAAGCGCGCCAGAAGGCGCTGATCGCCCAGCAGGAAGCCGAAAAAAAGCGTTTGCGTGAAGCCCAGGCCGACGCCAGCGATGCACCGCGCAAGCCTGCTCGATCAAGCCCTGGCCCGTTGGTTTCCACAGGTGGCGAAACCTTCGGCGGCGCTTTTGCTTCGGCACGGGGCAAACTTCCATGGCCGGTCAATGGTCGATTGCTTGCACGCTTCGGCCAAACCCGCGGCGATGATACCCGTACCAAATGGGACGGCGTGATGATCAGCGCCACTGCCGGCAGCCGGGTGCATGCCGTGCATGGCGGTCGTGTGGTGTTCGCCGACTGGCTTCGCGGCGCCGGCCTGCTGGTGATCCTGGATCATGGTAACGGCTATTTGAGCCTGTACGGCCATAACCAGACGCTGCTCAAGGCGGCCGGCGATGTAGTCAAGGCCGGCGAGTCCATCTCTACGGTTGGTAACAGTGGCGGGCAGGATACGCCAGCGCTGTATTTCGCTATTCGTCAGCAGGGTCGCCCCAGTGACCCGACCCAATGGTGTCGTGCGCAAGGATAAGCGCGCCCATCCAACTCAGGAGTTCGTTCGACATGCTGCATTTGTCCCGCCTCACCTCGCTGGCCCTGACGATCGCCCTGGTGATCGGTGCGCCCCTGGCGTTCGCCGCTGAACCGGCCCCCTCGTCGACCGCCGCTACGGCCGCGACCACCAAGGCCCCGCTGCCGCTGGACGAACTGCGCACCTTTGCCGAAGTCATGGACCGGATCAAGGCCGCCTACGTGGAACCGGTGGACGACAAGCTGCTGCTGGAGAACGCCATCAAGGGCATGCTCAGCAACCTTGACCCCCACTCGGCCTACCTGGGGCCGGAAGATTTCGCCGAGCTGCAGGAAAGCACCAGCGGCGAGTTCGGCGGCCTGGGCATCGAGGTCGGCAGCGAAGACGGCTTCGTCAAAGTGGTTTCGCCCATCGACGACACGCCTGCTTCCAAGGCCGGCATCCAGGCCGGTGACTTCATCGTCAAGATCAACGGCCAGCCGACTCGCGGCCAGAGCATGACCGAAGCCGTGGACAAGATGCGCGGCAAGATCGGCCAGAAGATTACCCTGACCCTGGTGCGCGATGGCGGCACGCCGTTCGACGTGACCCTGACCCGCGCGATCATCCAGGTCAAAAGCGTGAAGAGCCAGTTGCTGGAATCAGGCTACGGCTACATCCGCATCACCCAGTTCCAGGTCAAGACCGGCGAAGAAGTCGCCAAGGCCCTGGCCAAGCTGCGCAAGGACAACGGCAAGAAGCTCAACGGCATGGTCCTGGACCTGCGTAACAACCCCGGCGGCGTGCTGCAATCGGCCGTGGAGGTGGTGGACCATTTCATCACCAAGGGCCTGATCGTCTACACCAAGGGCCGCATCGCCAATTCCGAGCTGCGCTTTTCGGCCACCGGCAACGACCTGAGCGAAGCCGTGCCGCTGGTGGTACTGATCAACGGTGGCAGCGCTTCGGCATCGGAAATCGTCGCCGGCGCCCTGCAGGACCAGAAACGCGGTGTCGTCATGGGCACCACCAGTTTTGGCAAAGGCTCGGTGCAGACCGTCTTGCCGCTCAACAATGACCGCGCCCTGAAGATCACTACTGCGCTGTACTACACCCCTAACGGCCGATCCATCCAGGCCCAGGGCATCGTCCCGGACATCGAGGTGCGCAAGGCCAAGATCACCAGCGAGCAGGACAGCGAGTACTTCAAGGAAGCTGACTTGCAGGGTCACTTGGGCAATGGCAACGGCGGCGCCGACAAACCGACCGGTTCCGGCGCCAAGGCCAAGCCCATGCCGCAGGATGATGACTATCAGTTGGCTCAGGCCCTGAGCCTGCTCAAAGGACTGAACATCACCTCCGGCCGCTGAGATGGGCCTGCGCTTCATCCTGGGCCTGGTGTGCTGCCTGGCTGGCGCGGCCTTTGCCGCGCCCGCCACACCGGCACCGCACAAGGCCTACCTGAGCCTGATCATCGATGACCTGGGGCAGAACCTGCCTCGGGATCGCCGCGTGCTGGCCCTGCCCGGCCCGGTCACTGCGGCGATCATGCCCGACACGCCACACGCTGCCGAACTCGCCCGCGAAGCCCATCGCGCCGGCAAGGTCGTCATGCTGCACATGCCCATGGACCCGGCCACCGGGCCGTTCGCCTGGCATCCGGAACTGCCCCTTGAAGAGTTGGGAAAACGCCTCGACGCCGCATTCGCCGCCGTGCCCTTCACCAGCGGGATCAATAACCACATGGGCAGCCGCATGACTTCACAGCCGCGGGCCATGGCATGGTTGATGGCGAACTTGCAGCAGCGACACAAGTTCTTTGTCGACAGCCGCACCAGCGCCCAGACAGTCGCCGCCGCCGAGGCGCAAAAAATCGGCCTCGCCAGCGTGTCGCGCGATGTGTTCCTGGACGATGAGCGCACCGAAGCGGCCATCGCCCATCAGCTTCAGGTCGCCATAGAGCTGGCTCGCCAGCAGGGCTCTGCGGTGATGATTGGCCATCCCTATCCGCAGACCCTGGCCGTGCTCGAACGTGAACTGCCCAGGCTCAAGGCCCAGGGCATCGAATGGATCGACATCAAGTCGATGATCAGCTTGCGCAGCAATCGGGCGATGGCTGGGCATGGCAAAGATGGGGTTTATCGGTAGCGGTTAAACCGCGCCGCCGCTATCGCGAGCAGGCTCGCTCCCACAGGGTGTCGGGTTGTTCGCCAGTCATGTGCCCACCGCAGATCCAGTGTGGGAGCGAGCCTGCTCGCGATAGCGGCGCCGTGGTCGTCAGAGATACCGCGCCATGATCACGTCCACCGCACCTTCCTTGCGCAGTTCATCCAGGGCCGCTTGAAGGCGGGCGACCACGTCGTCGGGCACGTTTTTGTTCAACGCCAGGTACAACTCGGCACTGTTGAACCGTAGCACGGTCTTGAGATCGCTCACCCCTTCCTCACGCGCCAGATAGCGCCCGGCCGGATCCCCGGTGGCCCACAGATCGATTTGACCATTGACCAGCTTCCTGGCGTTGTCCTGATCGCGCAACACGACAATCGGGTTCAGCCCTTGCTTGGCCAAGGTCTCGGCAATCGCGTCACCCTTGTAAGCCCCGATCCTGTATTGACGCGCCTGCTCCAACGAGTCCAGGGAAATCTTGCTGTCAGCCTTGGCGAGCATGATCCAGTCGTCCGGGCCAATCGGGCCGACCCATTTGAAGAGTTTTTCACGCTCGGGCAATCGCGCCGTGACAAACACGCCGTACCCGGGATTATCCAGGGCCAGTTTATAAATTCGCTCCCACGGGAAACGCAGTGTCAGGCTGTAGCTGATATCGGCACGTTTGAATATCTCGCGGACAATATCCACCGCGATGCCATTGATGTTCTCGTCCTGAGCGAAGTTTTTGCCATTCTTGGCCATGTTGTAGGGCGGGAAGTTTTCCGTCAGCAACACCAGGCCGACGTCACGGCGATCTTGAGCTTGTGCCCCGTTGACGAACAACAAAGAGGCACTGGCAATAACCAAAAGAATGCGTCTGAACATGTCTGCTACCCGAATCCATGGCGTGCCCAAGAGTGCCTCGGGCCTGCGAGCATGTCCACAGCCCTTTGCTGCCCAGGCGGCTCAACGACTCAAAATATAAAACAGCACTCTCACCGTTGAGGTAACTATTTACCGCCAACCGTCAGCCCCTACCTGATTAATTGGAGAACACCGGCCACTGCCGGTTTTCATTCAACTAACCAAAGGTACTACTCGATGAAATCGATCTCCTTTCTGCTGACCGGCCTGCTCTGCTCGCTGAGTTTGCAGGGTATCGCCCACAGCCAGGACTTTGGCGAAGGCATGCAAAATTTTACGGCCTCTAAGGTCCTTGAAAACGCGGATGGATCACACAACCACTGGCGGGGCGTCGGACGCCTGTTTATCGACGGCTCTTGTACCGCGACGCTCCTCGACACTCAGGATGCATCGATACCCCAACCAACACCCGCCTATGTACTCACTTCAGGACACTGTATCGAAAAAGGCAACGGCAACATCGTGACGGATAAACCGGTCAGCGGGGTCATGCAGTTCGATTACTTCGCCGACACCGAGTTATTCAAAACCTACGCGCTGAAAAAGGTGGCATGGCGCAGTATGCAAGGCGTTGATCTGGCGATCATAGAATTGGACGTCAGCCTTCAGAAACTCATTGAGGAAGGTATACAGCCCCTGGAACTGGCCCGGCAAAAGCCTGCCGACGGGACCGATGTGCTGATCGTGAGTGCCCCGCTGGGTTTCGACAAAGCCACATTGCGCATGGCTGCCTGCACTTTGCAGCCTGCTCGGGAAATAGTGGAAGGCCCATGGGTGTGGCGAAACAACGTGATGACGCGCTGTCAGGATATAGCCGGCGGCAGTTCAGGGGGGCCAATTCTTGATCGTCACTCCAACGAGATAATAGGCGTAATAGGCACCGGTAACCTGGCGGCCGGTTTCGCTCCATGCGACGAACACGCACCCTGTACGCGGGTTGGGGATGTCTATAAGGCCATTCCCAAAAACGTTTATGGGAACCCGACGATCTTTCTCAACGGATGCTTTGTACAAGGCCACATTGCCAATGAGGCAACTTCCTCTTGTCCGCTTTATCCGGCGTTTACCGTGAGTGCTGATGCCAACGAGCCCGCAAGGTACAAGAGGCTCAAAAAACGGGATGACGGGACGATGGAAATTCCGACATGGGATTACCATTTCTCCATCAGCACCGCTTTTTATCGCCACAAGACCGTGCGCACTGCGAAGGACTGCGAAAGTGGCCATTACTACAGCGACGCAATAAGTTCTAACGACGCGTTTATCAACAGCGAGATCGGCGCCCAGCCCGGTTTCTATTTCCTTTGCATTCTTGGCGTTGATTCCGCGACTCAAGGAGCGCAGGTCGGACTCATCAAGAATGGGCTGTCCCTTGTGGTGGAAGTCCTTGATGACACGCCAACGGCGCAGCCCGATTTGTCGATCAGCAGCGGAGTCGGCGTGGAGCTGGCACGCGGTAGCGAGTACCGGACCTACGCCGTCAAATTTGGCCCGCTGGACACCACAGATTGCTCAAGGGATGAGCAGTATCTGACCCACACCTACATGGATTTCTGGTTTCCAGATGCAGAACTGCCGCTGAAATTCTGCACAATCGCCTACGACAAATCAGGCCAGGCATCCGAGCCGAGGATTGACGTACTGAGCCCTGCGACAGGGGCGCAGAACACACCCCCCGTCGCCCCCTGAGGTGAGCATCGGGGCTCGGTTGTGCCCGCTTATCGAATGACGATTCCGCGCTGCGCCATGTAAGCCTTGGCTTCCGGCACGGTGTATTCGCCGAAGTGGAAAATGCTCGCCGCCAGTACCGCACTGGCATGGCCTTCAAGGATGCCATCGGCCAGGTGCTGCAGGTTGCCGACGCCGCCGGAGGCGATGACCGGAATGCCCAAGGCATCGCTGATGGCGCGGGTGACGCCCAGGTCGAAACCGTTTTTCATGCCGTCCTGGTCCATGCTGGTCAGCAAGATCTCACCGGCCCCCAGGCCTTCCATCTTCTTCGCCCATTCCACGGCGTCCAGGCCGGTGGGTTTGCGCCCACCGTGGGTGAAGATCTCCCAGCGCGGGGTTTCGCCCGGGCCGGACACTTTCTTGGCATCGATGGCCACGACAATGCACTGCGAACCAAAACGCTGGGCCGCTTCGCCGACGAATTCCGGGTTGAACACCGCGGCGGTGTTGATCGACACCTTGTCCGCACCGGCGTTGAGCAGGTTGCGGATGTCCTGCACGGTGCGCACGCCACCGCCCACGGTCAGCGGGATGAACACCTGGCTGGCCATGCGCTCGACGGTATGCAGCGTGGTATCGCGGCCGTCGACGCTGGCCGTGATGTCGAGGAAGGTAATCTCGTCCGCGCCCTGCTCGTCATAGCGACGGGCGATTTCCACCGGGTCGCCGGCGTCGCGGATGTTCTCGAACTTGACGCCCTTGACCACCCGGCCGTTGTCCACGTCCAGGCAAGGGATGATGCGTTTGGCCAGCGCCATGGTCAGTCCTCAGCCTTTGTAGGAATCGCAGAAGGCCTGGGCCTCAGCGACATCCAGCGTGCCTTCGTAGATCGCGCGACCGGTGATCGCGCCGATGATGCCAGGCGCCTTGGCGTCGAGCAGCGCCTTGATGTCGCCCAGGTTATGGATGCCGCCGGAGGCGATCACCGGAATCTTCGTGGCGGCGGCCAGGGCGGCGGTGAACGGAACGTTGCAGCCCTGCATCATGCCGTCTTTGGCGATGTCGGTGTAGACGATGGCAGACACCCCATCGGCCTCGAAACGCTTGGCCAGGTCAATCACCTGCACGGTACTGACTTCAGCCCAACCGTCAGTGGCGACGAAACCGTCCTTGGCATCCAGGCCAACGATGACCTTGCCCGGGAAGGCGCGGCAAGCCTCAGCGACAAACGCCGGGTCTTTCACCGCCTTGGTGCCGATGATCACATAGCTCACGCCAGCCTTGACGTAGTGTTCGATGGTTTCCAGCGAGCGGATACCGCCGCCGATCTGGATCGGCAGGTTCGGGTAGCGCTTGGCAATGGCCGTGACCACTTCGCCGTTCACCGGCTGCCCTTCGAAGGCACCGTTCAGGTCAACCAGATGCAGGCGACGGCAGCCGCCCTCCACCCACTTGGCGGCCATGCTCACCGGGTCATCGGAGAACACCGTGGAGTCTTCCATCCGGCCCTGACGCAGACGTACGCAAGCGCCGTCCTTGAGATCGATAGCGGGGATAATCAGCATCTGGCAAACCTTCAAATTCGAATGTTCAGCTTGGCTCGGAAATCAGTTTTTCTCGAGCGCCCACAAGTCGCTTTCGATGCTTTCGAACCTTTCTTTAAGGTGCGTCTGCACATCGAAAATCGCCCTGTTGTAATAGTGCGGAGCAATTTCGCGGGTAAACAGCTCAAGAATTTCCGCCGCCTCGAACGAACCCAGGTCCAGTTCGAAACGATCCTCCATGAACCGTTGGATCTTGAGGTTCGCCTCACTTTCCTGCTCGGGCGTGAGGGTGAGGATCGGCGGTTTCTTGCGGGCCATTACCAGCGCCCGTCCCACGCGGCGAAGTTCTGCAGCAACTGCAGGCCATGGGTATGGCTCTTCTCCGGATGGAACTGCACGGCGAAGCGCGAACCGTCGGCCAGGGCCGCGGCGAAGTCGACGCCATAGTGACCGCCGCCCACCACCTGCCGGGCGTTACCGGCCGCGATGTAGTAGCTGTGCACGAAGTAGAAGCGCGCCAGATCCGGAATGTTGTGCCACAGCGGGTGATCCACCGTCTGCTTCACCTCGTTCCAGCCCATGTGCGGGACTTTCAGGTGCTCGCCGTCTTCGTGCAGATCCTTGCCGAAAAACTTCACCTGGCCTGGAAACATCGCGATGCAATCGACGCCGTCGTTCTCCTCGCTGCTCTCGAGCAAGGCCTGCATGCCCACGCAAATGCCAAGGAACGGACGATCCTGACTGACTTCATGCACAAGCGAATCGAAGCCCAGGCGACGGATCTCGGCCATGCAGTCACGAATCGCACCAACACCGGGAAAGACCACCCGGTCGGCTTCGCGAATCACGTCGGCATCGCTGGTGATCAGTACCTTGCCGGCGCCCACGTGCTCGAGGGCCTTGGCCACCGAGTGCAGGTTGCCCATGCCGTAATCGATAACCGCGACCGTCTGCATTACAGGACGCCCTTGGTGGAGGGCATTTGCCCGGCCATGCGGTCATCGAGCTCCACGGCCATGCGCAGCGCGCGGCCGAAAGCCTTGAACACGGTTTCGATCTGGTGGTGGGTGTTGTGCCCGCGCAGGTTGTCGATGTGCAGGGTCACATTGGCGTGGTTGACGAAGCCCTGGAAAAATTCCTGGAACAGGTCCACGTCGAAGCCGCCAACGGTGGCACGGGTGTACGGCACATGCATTTGCAGGCCCGGACGACCGGAGAAGTCGATGACCACACGCGACAGCGCCTCATCGAGCGGCACGTAGGCGTGGCCGTAGCGACGGATGCCTTTCTTGTCGCCGATGGCTTTGGTGAAGGCCTGCCCCAGGGTGATACCGACGTCTTCCACCGTGTGGTGGTCGTCGATGTGCAGGTCGCCCTTGCTGACGATATCCAGGTCGATCAGCCCATGACGGGCGATCTGGTCCAGCATGTGCTCAAGAAAAGGCACGCCGATATCAAACCGGGCCTTTCCGGTGCCATCCAGGTTGATCGAGGCTTTGATCTGGGTTTCCAGAGTGTCGCGCTCGACAGACGCCTTACGTTCGGCCATCACCAGCTCCGCAAAATCATTGGGCGAAAAAGGCAGCCATTATAGGGGCGCGAGCGGCAAACAGAAACACAGGAGGTGATATCCCTGACGGGTTGTCGGCGATAGACATGTCCGTACAAGCAATTGTGGCCATCACCCAAAACAAATGTGGGAGCGAGTCTGCTCGCGATAGCGGTGGATCAGCCGACAATGATGCCGGCTGACCCTCCCTCATCGCGAGCAGGCTCGCTCCCACAAGATTCGCCCTCACCCCAGCGGGTTCGGGCTAGCGCATTACTGGAACAACACCGCAGTCTTCTGCAGGGTTACCCAGACACCCCACGCCAACGGAATGCCCACCACCAACCAGGCGGCGATCGCCAAAGGCTTGGTGCCCGGCGCGGCTTTCCACTCCAGCGAAGTGGTGCTGTCAGCGCCCTTGTCATGGCCCAGCGCCTGTTCGGCGGCCAGTTCGGCGTCGGTCATGAAGTACTTGTCGGCGACCGGACGGACCATCAGGTTGCACAGGAAGCCCAGTACCAGCAGGCCGGCGAGGATGTACAAGGTGATGTCATAGGCCGCAGCGCGTTCAACGCCGATGCTCAACTGATATTCACGCAGGTAGTTCACCAGTACCGGACCCAGCACGCCTGCTGCGGCCCAAGCGGTCAACAGCCGACCGTGGATCGCGCCGACCATTTGCGTACCGAACAGGTCCGCCAGGTAGGCCGGCACGGTGGCAAAACCGCCGCCGTACATCGACAGGATGATGCAGAACGCCGCCACGAACAGCGCGACGCTGCCCAGATGACCCAGGTTCGGGATCAGCGCGTACAGGGCAAAGCCCAGGGCGAAGAACACGAAGTAGGTGTTCTTGCGACCCAGGTAATCCGAGCAGGATGCCCAGAAGAACCGCCCACCGATGTTGAACAGGCTCAGCAGACCAGTGAAACCGGCCGCAATGGCCGCGATCTGACCCAGTTGCGCAGCATCCAACTGACCGAAAGGCAAGTCATTGCCGAGCAACTTGCCGCCGAACACTTCCTGCAACAGTGGCGATGCCATGCCGATGATGCCGATACCGGCGGATACGTTCAGGCACAGCACCAGCCATACCAGACGGAACTGCGGGGTTTTCCAGGCCACGTTCACGTGAACGTGACGATGGGTGATCATCGCGTTCGCAGCTTTCTTCGGTGCAGGGGTCCAGCCTTCAGGCTTCCAGCCGGTCGGCGGGACGCGGTACGACAGGGCGCCACCGACCATGAACACGAAGTAGATCGCGGCCATGACCAGGAAGCTTTGCCATACGCCCACTTCAGTCGGCGAAGAGAAATGGCTCATCAGCGCTGCAGCCAGCGGTGCACCTACCATCGCGCCGCCGCCGAAGCCCATGATCGCCATGCCGGTGGCCATGCCACGCTTGTCCGGGAACCACTTGATCAGCGTCGAAACCGGGGAGATGTAGCCCAGCCCCAGGCCGATACCACCGATTACCCCGGAGCCGATCCACATCAGCCATATCTGGTGAGTGTAGATACCCAGTGCGGAAATCAGCAGACCGCCGCACCAGCACAAGGCCGATACAACGCCGGCCTTACGCGGCCCGGCGTGTTCCAGCCAGCCGCCCCAGATGGCTGCCGAGCAACCCAGGAAGATGAAGAACAGGGTGTAGATCCAGCCGAGCATCGAGATCGGCCAGTCACATTGGGATGAAAAGACTTGTGCGATGAAGCTCATGTCCGGTGCACAGGCTACAGGCTTGGTGACGCCCAGTGCCTTGGACAACGGCAACCAGAACACCGAAAAGCCGTAGGCCATGCCGATGCAAAGGTGGATGGCCAGTGCGGCCGGTGGAACCAGCCACCGGTTGAATCCGGGCTTGGCGATAATGCGTTCCTTGGAGAGGAACGCAGGCTGGGCGGCAAAGCCGTCCGCCGTGATGCTCGTGCTCATTATGTATCCCCCAGTTATTGGTATGGCTCGCCAGCCATGCATCACCCTCAGCCTTATTGCACGCAAAGCGCGACTGTATTTTCTGGTGAAGCTTCATTTTGGTGCGACATTGAGTCGCAGAAGGACGGGCGAACGGGTAAAGGTTACCATTTGCTTATGACAGAAAAGCCAAAGTGCTATCACCTTTTTTACATCTTCTGTCTTATCGCGCCATTGCACGTTTTCTGTAGGGCGTGAATCGTTTATTTTTCAGGAATTTATATGCCCATCGTTGTCGAGCAGTTGAATGACGCCACCTGTCGGGACCGGCAGGACCTGCACAAAATCTACCAGGATGCCCCGGTCTGGCTGTTCGAGCCGTTCACTGACGGCACACAATTGATACACAAATGCCTGGAGGACGGCGCGTTGATCGCAGCCCGCTTCAATGACCGGTTGCTCGGTGCCGCACGGCTGCAACGGCACCAGGACGTCTGGCACTTGTCCCAAATGTGCGTGCGAAACGTCACCCGTCGTCGTGGGGTGGCGGAACGATTGGTCAGCGAAGCCCGGAAAATGGCTACGCAACACGGTGCTGAGCTGAAGCTCTTGGCCCCATCCGGTCATCTGGAAGCCCAGGCGCTGGCGGCCAAATTGAAACTGGCACTGGAGCAGGCCTAGATCCGGGAGCTCAGCGCGGCCCTCGCCACGGTTCCATGGCCCACAGGCCTGTCAGAAAGAACGATCACCCAACGCGCCACTAGGTCAGGGCGTTATACTCCCAGGCTAAATTTTGAACTCAACCTACAAGGACTCGCCCATGAAAGCGTTCGGCAAAATCCTGGGTCTGGTACTTCTCGGGCTGTTGCTGGTCATTGTGGCCTTGGGCTTTGCCCTGACCCACCTCTTCGATCCCAACGACTATAAAGAAGAGATCCGCCAGATAGCCCGCGACAAGGCCCACATTGAGCTGACCCTCAATGGCGACATCGGCTGGAGCCTTTTCCCGTGGCTGGGTCTGGAATTGCACGAAGCCAGTGTCGCCACCCTGGCAAACCCGACACAACCGTTCGCCGACCTGCAGATGCTCGGCCTTTCCGTGCGCGTGATTCCACTGCTGCGCCGCGAAGTGCAGATGAGCGACGTGCGCGTCGAAGGCCTGAACCTGCGACTCAACCGTGACAAGAACGGCCACGGCAATTGGGAAGACATCGGCAAGGCACCCGCCTCTAAAACCACGGCAAACGCCCCGGCACCGGCCGAACAGCCTGCCCCTGGGGACAGCGCCCCGGCGCAGAAACCGGCCCAGCCAACCCGCCTGGACATCGACAGCCTGACCGTGAACAACGCCCGGGTCGAATACACCGACGAGCAGGCCGGCCGGCAGTTCACCGCCGAAAGCATCCAACTGAGCACTGGCCCGATCCATGATTCCACCAACATTCCGGTCACGCTCACCGCATTCCTGGCCAGCAACCAGCCAGCCGTGCGGGTGCGCACCGAGGTCACGGGCGAGCTGCGCTTCGAGCGCGCCTTGCAGCGCTACAAGTTCGAAGACCTGAAGCTGTCCGGCGAAGCCACGGGCGACCCTTTGCAAGGCAAGACCGTGACGTTCGCGGCACACGGGCAGCTACTCCTGGATAAAGCGGCGAACGTCGCCGAATGGACCGGCATCAAGCTTTCCATCAATCAACTGCGGGCGTTGGGCGAACTGAAGGTCAATGATCTGGACAAGACCCCGCAACTGAGCGGCGGCATGTCGATCGCCCAATTCGACCTGGCGAAATTCGTCGACGGCGTCGGTCAGAAACTGCCGGCCATGGCCGAAGGCAGCTTGAGCAAAGTCGAACTGGTCACCCGTATTGCGGCCACGCCGACCAGCGCCGAATTCAATAGCATCAATCTGAAAATCGACGACAGCACCTTCAGCGGTCGTATCGCCGTGGAAGACTTTGCCAAGCAGTCACTGCGTGCGCAGCTCAAGGCCGATACCTTCAACGTTGACCGCTACCTGCCGCCAAAATCCGCCGAGGCCGACAGTTCCAAGGCGGCCCGAGAGGCGGAGGTCAGCAACACCGAAGCCAGTGCCATGGCGGGCGCCGGCAGCACACCGTTGCCGAGCGCGCCCACCCAGGGCGCCTGGAGCAACGACCGGCTGTTTCCGGTCGAACGCCTGGGCAAACTGGACCTGGATGCCGACCTGACCTTCGGCCAACTGACCCTCGATAAACTGCCGATCCAGAATGCCGCGCTCAAGGCCACCGGCCAGGGCGGCCTGCTGACCCTGGAAAACCTGCGGGGCGATTTGTACAACGGCAACTTCGAAGTCAAAGGCACGCTGGACGTGCGCCAGCCCACGCCGCAGTTGAGCCTGCAAACCCGCATCAACCGGGTACCGGCCGAGAAAATCATCGAAAGCCAGGGCAAGAATCCGCCCGTCAAAGGCCTGGTGACACTCAACAGCGCCGTGACCGCCAGCGGCAACAGCCAAAAGGCCCTGATCGACAGCCTCAACGGTACTGCCGGGTTCGTCATCAACGACGGTGTCCTGCTCAATGCCAACCTCGAGCAGCAATTGTGCCGAGGCATCGCCACCCTCAATCGTAAAACCCTCAGTGGCGAGCCCCGGGGCAAGGACACCCCGTTCGAGCAACTCAACGGCAATCTCACCTTCCGCAGCGGCGTGGCCAGCAACCCGGACCTGAAGGTCCGTATCCCTGGCATGACCGTCAACGGCAACGGCGATATCGACCTGCGTGTGCTGGGCATGGACTACCGCGTCGGCATCATCATCGAAGGCGACAAGAGCGACATGCCCGACCCAGCTTGCCAGGTCAACGAACGTTACGTCGATGTCGAATGGCCGTTACGCTGCCGCGGTCCGCTGGAGCTGGGCGCGAAGGCATGCCGGCTGGACAACGAGGGTCTGGGCAAAGTCGCCGCGAAACTGGCCGGCGACCGCCTCGGCGACAAGCTCAATGAGAAGATCGACGAGAAGCTCGGCGACAAGGTCAGCCCCGAGCTGAAGGACGCGCTCAAGGGGTTGTTCAAGCGATGACAGCCGAGCAGTTTTCCAGCGCCGTACTGGACTGGTTCGACCGCCACGGGCGCCACGACTTGCCTTGGCAGCAAGACATCACTGCGTATCGGGTGTGGGTCTCGGAAATCATGCTGCAGCAGACCCAGGTCAGCACCGTGCTCAATTATTTCGACCGGTTCATGGCCTCGCTGCCCACCGTGCAAGCCCTGGCCGCCGCGCCGGAAGACGAAGTGCTGCACCTGTGGACCGGCCTGGGCTACTACACCCGCGCCCGTAATCTGCAGAAAACCGCGAAGATCGTAGTCGACCAATATGGCGGTGAATTCCCCCGCGACGTGGAAAAACTCACCGAATTACCGGGGATCGGCCTGTCCACAGCCGGCGCCATCGCCAGCATCAGCATGGGCCTGCGGGCACCGATCCTCGATGGCAACGTCAAGCGGGTGCTGGCGCGCTTCACCGCCCAGGAAGGTTACCCGGGCGAACCGAAGGTCGCGAAGCAACTGTGGGCGACTGCCGAGCGCTTCACGCCTCAAGACCGGGTCAACGCCTACACCCAGGCGATGATGGACCTGGGCGCCACGCTCTGTACCCGCAGCAAACCCAGCTGCCTGCTGTGCCCGCTTAAAAAAGGCTGCCAAGCCCACATGCTCGGCCTGGAGACCCGCTACCCGATCCCCAAGCCACGCAAGGATGTGCCCAAAAAACGCACCTTGATGCCGATGCTGGCCAACCGCGAAGGCGCGATTCTGCTTTATCGTCGCCCCTCCACGGGCCTGTGGGGCGGTTTATGGAGCCTGCCGGAACTCGACGACCTCGACGACCTGCAACACCTGGCCCTGCAACACTCGCTGGAGCTGGGCAATCATCAGCAGATGCCGAGCCTGGTACACACTTTCAGCCACTTTCAGTTGGCGATCGAACCCTGGCTGGTCCGGGTCCGGGAAACCGGCCATCACGTGGCCGAGGCCGACTGGCTCTGGTATAACCTCGCCACCCCGCCGCGCCTGGGCCTCGCCGCCCCGGTCAAGACCTTGCTCGAACGCGCGGCCGCCGTATTGAACGCAGGAGAGTTGCAATGATCCGCACCGTGATGTGCCGCAAGTACAAAGAACAACTGGAAGGCCTGGAGCGCGCGCCGTTCCCGGGCGTCAAAGGCCAGGACATCTACGACAATGTCTCGGCCAAGGCCTGGGCGGACTGGCAAAAACACCAGACCCTGCTGATCAACGAAAAACGCCTGAACATGATGAACGCCGAAGACCGCAAATACCTTCAAGGCGAAATGGAAAAGTTCTTTTCCGGCGAAGAATACGCCAAGGCCGAAGGCTACGTGCCGCCGTCCGAATAGGCCACCCAGAACCGGGGCGGATCGTAAGCGACGGTAATAATTAAATATTTTTTGATAACGTGCTTGACGACCCCCTGAAAAACCCGTTTAATGCGCCCCGTTGCCCAGATAGCTCAGTCGGTAGAGCAGGGGATTGAAAATCCCCGTGTCGGCGGTTCGATTCCGTCTCTGGGCACCAAATACCGAAAACCCCGATCAAGAAATTGATCGGGGTTTTTTATTGCCTGGGATTTACGGGAGCTGTGACGGCGCGTCGAGCTCTTCAACCTCATTGGGTGCCACATTGTTTGTGGTGGATTGAGATTCGAAGTGGTTGCCCTGAAGCTGTAGGATAGATCGCCTTATTTTCATGCCAGGAGTCTGCCCCCCCCATGTCATCGGCAAACAAACAGCAGAAACGAAACCAGCGCGCCAAGGCGAAAGCCAAGAAGAACCGCATTCAGCGTGCTGCTGCGCCGAACGATTTCCTAGACCCGAACGATGAGCGCATCGATCTGGAATCCGTGGACCTGACGGAGCTGTTCCAAATCATGAGCTCAGCTGAAAAGGTCAGCCAGAAGGCGATGTGCGAAGCGTTCCTGGCCTATCCACTGTTGACGCTGGTGCTGGAACAGGAAGGTGAGGACGAAGCGACCGACTTCATCATTACTGCATTGATCGAATACCGTCGCCTGACCAAAGGCGTCGATGAGCAGACCGCACTGGATTGGGTGGAGAGTGAGCAGTTCCAGGCCGATTATGTCGCCGCGTCCAAGGCGCTAGCCCAAGATCCGATCTGATGATCGTCCTCCTTATGAGGACGTCGGCAGTGGATGACGCCATCCCGGGATAGCTCCTACAAGCCAGGGTCAGCCAAGATCAGGCGGCGTCAAACCCGTCCTGCAAGAATCGGACGGCTTTCCTCCCACCTAATCAGACTCGCCCTGCATCATCGAAACGTCGTCCAGAGCATCCTTTTGGTCCGCCCATTCTCACGGCTGACATTTCGATGACCTCACTTCTCCCCCTAGACGACCCAAAGCTTGCTCCTCTGATTAATGAGCTAGGTGAACTGATCCGCCAGGCTCGCCAGAAGGTGCTGCGTGCCGTCGATACACTTCAGGTTCAGACCTGCTGGCAGATCGGGCGGCACATCATCGAATTCGAACAGGGAGGAGCATTTGGAACGCAGTGCGTTCCGAATTGAGCTGGCCCCATTACCGCACACTTCTGCGGGTAGAAGACCCAAACGCCCGTCATTGGTACCTGACGACGGGCAAATTGAAAGCCGACAGCTGATGACCGCTCGAAGGTAAAAAATCTGTGTAAGATTGATGCGCTTTTTTTCCAGCAACGCTCCAGTCAACGAGCTCTATCCCGCATGTCACCGGCCGCGCCTCCCCCTTCTCTGATTCAGGCATTGCGGACCGAAACCGCTGAGCTGCACGTCGCCCTGGAAAAACGCTTGCCGTTTTTCTCCGAACAGTTGGACCTCGACCTGTACCGGCGCCTGATGGCCGCCTACTACGGTTTTTATAAACCGCTGGAACAGCGACTTCATGTCCTGACGCTGACACCGACGGGGTTGGACCAATCCCTGCGGATCAAGCTTCCCGTACTGCGGGCGGATCTCACGGCACTGGGCCTGGGTGACGGCGCTATCGAGGCACTGCCCACCTGCCGGGACCTGCCGCAGATCGATTCCCGTGCCGCCGCCCTGGGGGTTTCCTATGTGCTGGAAGGTGCAACCCTCGGGGGGCAGATCCTGCGGCGCAGAGTCGCCGAACAGCTCGGTCTTGATGCCTCCAGCGGCGCGGCGTTTCTCAATGTGTATGGCGAACTCACCGGTCGGCGCTGGAAGGACTTCCTTCAATATCTGGGCGACAGGAACCTTGGCGACGCCCAAACGCTCGAAGTCACACGTGCCGCCAAAGCGACGTTTACTCATTTTGAACACTGGCTGGACAGCCAAAAGGTATTGTTATGACCCCGGAAAACCAGGAAGCCTTCGAAGAACTGCTGGCCAATTGTGCAGACGAACCGATTCGCTTCCCCGGGGCCATCCAGCCTCATGGCGTGCTACTGATGCTGTCCGAACCCGACTTCGTCATCCGACAGGTCAGCGCCAACGTATTGCAATTGATGGGGCACGATTCTCACGGTCTCCCCGGCCAGACGCTGGACGCACTGTTCGGGCAGCAGCAGGCCCAAGCCGTCCTCAAGGCCTGTCGCGCCGATGCGGACGGGGACAACGCGCCCGTGGAGATTGTCGTGAACCAGTTGCGTTTTGACGCCCTGGTCCACCGCCATCAAGGCGCCCTGATCGTCGAACTGGAACAGCACCTGAGCGACTACCGTCCCGAAGGTGTCAGCGGCGAAGCCAACCTGGGGCGCATGCTGCAACGCCTGCAAAGCGCGAAAAGCCTTCAGGCTCTGTACGAAATCAGCGTTCGGGAAATTCAGGCCATGACCGGTTATGACCGGGTGCTGATCTATCGCTTCGAAGAAGAAGGCCATGGCCAGGTGATCGCCGAGGCCAGCGCGCCGTCGATGGAGCTCTACAAAGGCCTGTTTTTTCCGGCATCGGATATCCCTGAACAGGCCCGGGAGCTGTATCGCACCAACTGGCTGCGGATCATCCCCAACGCTGACTACACGCCGGTACCGCTGGTCCCGCAGTTGCGTCCCGACACTCAGACACCCCTGGACCTGAGCTTTTCCACCCTGCGTAGCGTCTCGCCGATCCACCGCCAATACATGAAAAACATGGGTGTGCTGTCGTCCATGAGCATTTCCCTGATGGAAGGCGACCGACTGTGGGGCCTGATCAGTTGCGGCAACCGTCAACCCCTGCTCGTGCCCCATGAAATGCGCATGGCCTGCCAGACCATCGGCCAAGTGCTGTCGCTGCAGATCAGCGCCATGGAAGCACTGGATCTGACCCGTCAACGGGATGCCAAGCTTGAGGACCTCAAGGTTCTCGCCACGGCCATGGCCGAGTCCAGCGACAATGTCTTTGACGGCTTGTCCCGCGAACCCCAAAGGCTGATGGACCTGACCGGCGCCACCGGCGTCGCGATCCTCGAGGACAACAAGCTGCACCGCCATGGCCAGTGCCCGGAAGCGGAGCAGATCCGCGAGCTGCATAAATGGATGCTGGAGACCGACCAGCCCGTTTTCTCCCACCACAACCTGAGCAGCGTTTTCGCTCCAGCCCAGGCCTATCAGGACGTGGCGAGCGGTGTGCTGGCGATCCACCTGCCCAAGCCTGTGGAAAATGGCGTGCTGTGGTTCCGCCCCGAGGTGAAGCAAACCATCCAGTGGAGCGGCGACCCGCAAAAACCCCTGGACCTGGAAAGCAGCGAGACAGGTTTGCGCCTGCGACCGCGAACGTCTTTCGAAATCTGGAAAGTCGAAATGGCCGGCATCAGTACCAAATGGACCCACGGCGATCTGTTTGCCGCCAACGACCTGCGCCGCTCAGCGCTGGAAAACGATCTGGCCCGGCAAGTCCACAAGGAGCGTCAGGCGGTGCAGGCGCGTGATGAGCTGGTGGCGGTGGTGTCCCATGACCTGCGCAACCCGATGACGGTCATATCCATGCTCTGCGGCATGATGCAAAAGTCCTTCAGCTCCGACGGCTCCCATAGCTCCAAGCGAATTGCTTCAGCCATCGACACCATGCAACAGGCCGCCAGCCGCATGAACGTTCTGCTCGAAGACCTGCTGGACACTTCGCGCATCGACGCCGGGCGCTACACCATCCATCCCCAGCCGCTGGACGTCAGCCAGATATTCGAAGACGCCTGCTCGCTGCTGACGCCGCTGGCAACCGCCAAGGCCATCGATATTTCGTTCCACGCCGAACCCAATCTCAAGATCAATGCCGACCCCGAGCGGTTGTTCCAGGTGCTGTCGAACCTGATCGGAAACGCCATCAAGTTCACCCCCCAGCAAGGCAGCGTGGGCATCAGCGCGATGTCGGTGGGTGACGAGATCGTGTTCAGCGTTCGTGATACCGGCGAAGGAATCAAACCGGAGCAGTTGCCTCACGTGTTTGACCGCTACTGGACAGTCAAGGAAGGCAACCCGAACGGCACCGGACTGGGTTTGTATATTTCCAAGGGGATTGTCCAGGCCCATGGCGGTAAACTGCACGCCGAAAGCCAGCCAGGCAAGGGCAGCGAATTCAGCTTTACCGTGCCGAAAATCAACTGAGCCGGGCATCGCCCCCTAACAAACTGGAAACCGAAGCCCAATGGCCTCACTGAACAAACAGCAAAAACGCGCCAAGCGTGCCAAAGACAAAGCCAAGCAAATCCGCATGAGCGGGCGTAAATCCATTCCCATGTATGGCGACCCGGCCCACGCCACCGCCCAGCCACCGGTCTACGTGCTTGAGCTGTTCGCCAAGCTACGCGAAGCCGAGGCCATCAGCCGCAGCGAGATGCTCGACACGCTGCTCGCGTCCCTGAGCGTGATGATCAGCGAACGCCCCGGCCTGCTGGACCTGAAAAACGCCGAGAACGAAAGCATGGCCGCCACCAACCTGGCCGCGGACATGCTGGTCGACTACCGCATGTGGGCCGACGACATGGATCGCGAGACGGCCCAGCGCTGGCTCAGCACCCCGGAGTTCATCAAGGACTTCAGCGAGGCGCTGGATCGTTATCGTCAGTTGATGGAAGAGCCCGCCGGCGAATAGAACGCGATCAGCCTCACGGAGAAGAGGACAGCCAGCTAAAACTTCCTATGGACGATAAAAACGCACAACGGCAACACTCATCCGATTAACCCTTCCAACCCCCAGCCAAAGCTGGCACCATCGCGCCTTTTTTTACGCGACTCCCCGGGATTTTTACCGGTAAACAGAGTTCGAACGGCCGTTCGGTTGTTGATGGCGCGACAGTCTGCTGCGCCGATGCGACAACCTGCCGCACATTCGCGGTTTACCACCCGTAGCGCTGTTGGCTGCCATTCGGACGCTATGCTAGCTTGGCCGCCTCGCCAGGAAGGCCGCCAACAGCAAGGGAGCACACACCATGAGGACCGCACATGGCCCAGGCCACGCCCGCGCTTGAAATCCGCAACCTGCACAAACGCTACGGAAAGCTGGAGGTGCTCAAAGGCGTCTCGCTGACCGCCCGCGACGGCGATGTGATCTCGATCCTGGGTTCCTCCGGTTCCGGCAAGTCCACATTCCTGCGCTGCATCAACCTGCTGGAAAATCCCAACCAGGGCCAGATCCTGGTGGCCGGCGAAGAACTCAAGCTCAAGGCCGCGAAAAACGGTGAACTGGTGGCCGCCGATGGCAAACAGATCAACCGCATGCGCAGCGAAATCGGTTTTGTGTTTCAAAACTTTAACCTCTGGCCGCACATGAGCGTGCTCGACAACATCATCGAAGCCCCGCGCCGGGTGCTCGGCCAGAGCAAGGCCGAGGCCGTGGAAGTGGCTGAAGCCCTGCTGGCCAAGGTCGGCATCGCCGACAAGCGTCATGCCTACCCTGCCGAGCTTTCCGGTGGTCAGCAGCAGCGCGCCGCCATCGCCCGCACTCTGGCGATGCAGCCTAAAGTGATTCTGTTCGACGAACCCACCTCTGCCCTTGACCCGGAAATGGTCCAGGAAGTACTTAGTGTGATCCGCGCCCTGGCCGAAGAAGGCCGCACCATGCTGCTGGTGACTCACGAAATGGGCTTCGCCCGTCAGGTTTCCAGCGAAGTGGTGTTCCTTCATCAAGGCCTGGTCGAGGAGCAAGGATCGCCACAGCAGGTCTTCGAAAACCCGCTTTCGGCGCGCTGCAAACAATTCATGTCCAGCAACCGCTAACGGAGCAGTACATATGCAGACCTACAAGAAATTCCTCCTGGCCGCTGCCGCCAGTCTGGTCTTCTCGGCCAGCGCCATGGCCGCTGAGAAACTGAAGATGGGCATCGAAGCGGCCTACCCGCCGTTCAATAACAAAGATGCCAGCGGCAACGTGGTCGGCTTCGACAAGGACATTGGCGACGCCCTGTGCGCCAAGATGAAAGTCGAATGCAGCGTGGTGACCTCCGACTGGGACGGCATCATTCCGGCCCTGAACGCCAAGAAGTTCGACTTCCTGATCTCCTCGCTGTCGATTACCGAGGAACGCAAGCAGGCCGTGGACTTCACCGAGCCGTACTACTCCAACAAGCTGCAATTCATCGCACCGAAGGCCACCGAAGACTTCAAGACTGACAAGGCCTACCTGGCCGGCAAGACCATTGGCGCACAACGCGCCACGCTGGCCGGCACCTGGCTGGAAGACCGCAACATGGAAGATGACTACAACGTAAAGGTCACGCTCTACGATACCCAGGAAAACGCTTACCTGGACCTGCTCTCGGGCCGCGTTGACGCCATCCTGGCGGACAAATACGTGCAATACGAATGGCTCAAGAGCAAAGACGGCGCCGCCTTCGAATTCAAAGGCGACCCGGTGGTGGAAAGCGACAAGATCGGTATCGCGGTGCGCAAGGGTGACGACGAACTGCGCAACAAGCTGAACGCCGCGCTCAAGGAAATCGTTGCCGACGGCACCTATAAAAAGATCAACGACAAGTACTTCCCGTTCAGCATCTATTGATACTGACGTGCCTGGCCGGCGCCGCTTCATTGCGGCGCCGGCCCTTAGCAAAGCCTGCCGCGATATGAACACACACCCATGATGATCGATCTCTACGGATTCGGCCCGGCGCTCGCCGCTGGCGCGCTGATGACCGTCAAACTGGCGCTCTCGACCCTCTGCCTGGGGCTGGTGCTCGGCTTGCTCGGCGCCTTGGCCAAGACTTCCCCGTACAAGCCGCTGCAATGGCTGGGCGGCACTTATTCGACACTGGTTCGCGGCATCCCCGAATTGCTCTGGGTGCTGCTGATCTACTTCGGCACCGTCAATCTCATGCGTGCCCTGGGCGAATACTTCGGTAACCCGGACCTTTCCCTCAACGCCTTCGCCGCTGGCGTCATCGCCCTGGGCCTGTGCTTTGGCGCCTACGCCACGGAAGTATTTCGCGGCGCGATCCTGGCCATTCCCAAGGGCCATCGCGAAGCTGGCGTGGCGCTGGGGTTGTCCAAGTGGCGGATCTTCACCCGGCTGATCATGCCGCAGATGTGGCGCATCGCCCTGCCCGGGCTGGGCAACCTGTTCATGATCCTGATGAAAGACACCGCGCTGGTGTCGGTGATTGGCCTGGAAGAGATCATGCGGCACGCGCAAATCGGCGTGACCGTGTCCAAGCAACCGTTCACCTTCTATATGGTGGCCGCGTTCATGTACCTGGGCCTTACCGTGCTGGCCATGATCGGCATGCATTTTCTGGAACGACGTGCCGCTCGCGGCTTTGCCAGGAGCACCCAATGAACTGGGAAGTCATCATCAAGTGGCTGCCGAAACTGGCCCAAGGCGCGACACTGACCCTGGAGCTGGTCGCCATCGCCGTGATCGCCGGTCTGCTGCTGGCGATTCCGCTGGGCATCGCCCGCTCCTCACGCCTGTGGTACGTGCGGGCGTTACCCTACGCCTACATTTTCTTTTTCCGTGGCACGCCGTTATTGGTTCAGCTGTTCCTGGTCTACTACGGTCTGGCGCAGTTCGACGCCGTGCGCAGCAGTTCGCTGTGGCCCTATCTGCGGGATCCGTTCTGGTGCGCCACGGCCACCATGACCCTGCACACCGCCGCCTACATCGCCGAGATCCTGCGCGGCGCGATCCAGGCCATCCCTCGTGGTGAAATCGAAGCCGCGCGAGCCCTGGGCATGTCCCGACCCAAGGCGTTGTTCTACATCATCCTGCCTCGCGCCGCGCGCATCGGCCTGCCGGCCTACAGCAACGAAGTGATCCTGATGCTCAAGGCCAGCGCCCTGGCGAGCACCGTGACCCTGCTGGAGCTGACCGGTATGGCCCGGACCATCATTGCTCGGACCTACCTGCCGGTGGAAATCTTCTTCGCGGCCGGCATGTTCTACCTGCTGATGGCGTTCGTGCTGGTGCAGGGCTTCAAACAGCTGGAGCGCTGGTTGCGCGTCGATGCCTGCCAAGGACGCTGACAGCGGCGTGTTGACGGGCGAGGCGTTACTCGCCCGTTTCACCGCGCTGGATGCTTTTCTCACAACGCACCAGGCATTGTGGAAACCGCGTCCGTTCACCCATCTGCAACTGCCATGGGAACGGTCCTACCCTGAGCTGGCCCAATGGCTACGGCAGCGTTCGCTGGAACACGCAGAAAACGACCATCACCAACCCTGGCTGATTCAACATGCACCCGCGCCATTTCCAGAACTGGCGGGCATTTCCCATGCGTTGAGCGTCGTCGCAGAACTGCCGGGCAAAGAGCTCGAAACCGCCGCCCATCGCCTCAGCGTCGACGTGCCAGGGCGCAAATGGCAGCAAATCGAAGCCTTCGCCAGCCGCCTGCACTTCGCTACCAAACCGACCCACTGGCTCGATTGGTGCGCCGGCAAAGGTCATCTTGGCCGACGCTTGCTGCAGGCTGAACAACAACTGACTTGCCTGGAATACGACCCAGCCCTGGTCGCCAGCGGCCAGCAACTGAGCCAACGCCACCGTCTGCCCGCCACGCACTTGCAGCAAGACGTGCTGGCGGCAGAGGCAGGCCTGGCGATCCGCCCTGAACACACACCGGTAGCCCTGCACGCCTGCGGCGACCTGCATGTGCGCCTGATGCAATTGGCGAGCGCCGCTGGTTGCACGCAACTGGCAATCGCCCCGTGCTGCTACAACCGCATCAGTGCTGAACGCTATCAACCGCTGTCCGACGCCGCCAAGGGTTCGGTCCTACAGCTAACGCTCGATGATCTCAGCCTGCCACTGACCGAAACCGTCACCGCCGGCGCCCGCATCCGGCGGCAACGGGACCACTCCATGGCTCGGCGCCTGAGCTTTGACCTGCTGCAACGACAAATCCGGGGCTGCGACGAGTATCTGCCCACCCCCTCGCTCCCCAGCGCCTGGCTGGAAAAATCCTTCATCGAGTACTGCACCGATCTGGCAGCCCTGAAAGACTTATCCACAGTCGGCTCGCCTGACTGGTCGGCACTGGAAGCGGCCGGCCATCAACGTCTGGCCCAAGTGCGCAACCTGGAATTGGTCCGCGGCCTTTTCCGGCGGCCTCTTGAGCTGTGGCTGGTGCTGGATCGGGCGCTTTTCCTCAGCCAGGAAAACTACCGCGTCCGCCTCGGCACCTTCTGCGAAACGCCCCTCACGCCGCGAAATCTGATGCTGCTGGCCGAACGTCGCTGACATGAAACAGCCTGTGGATAACTCTGTTGATGAAATTGTCTTGGATCCAATTAATCCGCGATTTTCTGCTGGAAGCAAGGCTGGTCATTTTTTGTTCATATGGATAAAAAACCATTAAAACAGGCATTTGCGAGCAAACGAGAAAGCTGTCACAAAATCGCAAGATGGCAGTCGCCCCACCCCGCCCGTTGTGCATAAGCGTTCAAGCAAAACGACATAACCGCCGAACTCAGTGCTCCCACACGCCAGCAATTGCGCCCATCGCGCCTGTGCAGTACAACAGCCTTTCGTATCGTGATTGACACAATGCCGACACACACAAGGACTGGCCGTGACGTTCATTTCCTACGCACAGAACTTCGAAGACATACGCCTGTGGCGCGCCCTTCAATCGGTGGAAAACGGCTTTTATCTGGACGTAGGCGCCAATCATCCAACAGATGATTCCGTGACCCGGGCGTTCTACGATCACGGCTGGCACGGGATCAACATCGAACCGGTGCAGGCCTACTACGACGCTCTCTGCCAAGAACGGCCAAACGACATCAACCTGCAATGCGTAGCCGGCGAAAACGCCGACAGCCAGACCTTCTACACCATCGCCGACACGGGTCTGTCCACCGTCGAAGCCAGCGTCGCCCAACAGCACCGCGACGCGGGCATGAAGGTAAGCAAGCAGACCGTCCAGTCCCGCACCCTGACTTCGATCTGCGAGCAATACGCCCAGGACCGCCCCATCCACTTTCTGAAAATCGACGTCGAAGGCCACGAAGAAACCGTGCTGCGCGGCATGGACTTCAGCCGCTGGCGCCCCTGGATCATCCTCATCGAAACCCCATGGGCCCGCGACCAGACTTGGGAAACCCTCGTCACCGACGCCGGCTACCACTCCATCCTGTTCGACGGCCTCAACACCTTTTACCTCGCCGAAGAACACCTGGCGCTCAAACCCGCTTTCGACATCCCCCCGTGCAACCTCGACGGGTTCCAATTCTGCAAAGGCCACAAATTCAGCCACCCCCTGAGCGAACCCGACCAGCAACTCACCGCCGCCCTGCAACGCGCCGAACGGGCCGAAGCCCAACTCCATGCCCTGCAAAACAGCCGTACCTGGCGAACCTTGCAGAAAGTGCGCAACCTCGTGCGCCGCGCCTGAGCCGAGGTCCTGCAAAAATAGTCAGAATTCAGGGGTTTACAGAACGCACCCAATCGCTATAATCGTCGCCCACACGCCGGTATAGCTCAGTTGGTAGAGCAACTGACTTGTAATCAGTAGGTCCCGGGTTCGACTCCTGGTGCCGGCACCATACAAGGTTCCAGAGAAGGCTTTCAAAATCTCTGGAACCCCCGAAAAACCCGCCTTCTGGCGGGTTTTTTCGTTTTGGCGTTCCATCGGTTTCCGTCAGAAACCGGTGGATTCCAACCGTTTTAAGGGTAGAGTTTGGGATACAGGTCACTTCGATAAAAGGGAGTACCCTTATGTCGCGCACCACAGCTCCGCTCTCCGACGCAGCTTGCCGCTTGGCAAAACCTACAGACCGCGCCTACAAGCTTTTCGACGGCGATGGCCTCTACCTCCTAGTCCAACCCAATGGCCGCAAAGGCTGGCGGCTCCGTTACGTCAAACCTGACGGACGCGAAGGACTGACCTCGTTCGGCAACTACCCCGTCATTGGCCTCGCCGATGCGCGACGCAAGCGCTTGGAAGTTAAGCGAATGCTGGCGGATGGCATTGATCCCATAGAGGCCAAGCACCAAGCCAAGGCGGAAGCTGTAATCAAAGGCAGAACCTTTGAAAGCGTTGCGCTGGACTGGCACACGGAAATGTCGGCCAAGTGGGCACCAGGCCATTCCAAGACAGTGATGAGCCGCCTCAAAACCCACGTGTTCCCGCTGATCGGCGCACGCGCCATTGTTGATCTCGACACCCATGACCTTATGCAGCCCTTGGAAGCGATCAAGAAGCGCGGAACGATCGACGTTGCTTTAAGGGTACAAAACTACCTGCAGAGCATCATGCGCGAGGCAAAGCGCCTCCGGCTTATCACCATAAACCCTGCTTACGATCTCGAAGGCTCGATCAAAGCCCCGCGGGTGGTACATCGCCCCGCTCTACCCTTATCGCGACTGCCGGAACTGCAGGAGCGGATCGACACCTATAAAGGCCGGGCACTTACCCGTCTGACAGTGATGCTGTCGCTGCATGTGTTTGTACGATCCAGCGAGCTGCGTTTCGCACGCTGGAGCGAGTTCGACCTCAAGCGCGGCACCTGGGAGATACCGGACACTCGACCCGCGTTGGAGGGAGTACCCTTTTCCACAAGGGGTACGAAGATGGCAGGGGATATCCATTTAGTACCCTTATCGCCGCAAGCAGTGGCGCTACTCGAAAAAATCCATGCACTCACAGGCAAATTCGCATTGGTCTTCGCAGGTGATGCCAAACCCTGGAAACCCATGTCCGAAAATACCGTGAACAACGCGCTACGGGCGATGGGATACGACACCAAAACCGATATCTGCGGGCATGGGTTTCGTTCGATGGCCTGCAGCGCACTGATCGAGTCAGGACTGTGGTCCGAGACCGCCATTGAAAGGCAGATGAGCCACAAGGAACGCAACAACGTCCGCGCCGCTTACATCCACAAGGCAGAGTTCATCGAGGAACGCAGGCTGATCATGAACTGGTGGAGCCGGTACCTGGAGGCCAACCGGCAGGAGCATGTCACTCCACACGAGTTTGCCAACCAGACCGGAGCGAACGTCACTCGCCTAAAAGCGAAACGTGGCGCAACCGAGTAAGCGCTCGGTCTTCATATCTAAGTGATCCGCTTGTCCACGCGGGTCCATCCAAACAGGGCTGCAAAGCCGCCCTGCTTGGATGGACCTCACTTAAAAAATCTAAGGCCCACGCAACTGTCTGTGGAAAACCACAGATTTCCACGGGTGGATAATTTCATCCACAGCCGCAGAACTCCCGAAAATTGGAGTCTTGACCCGAATTATCCACAGGCGTAAAAAAGATCGGGCAAAGCGCTGTCGTCGACAGCAACCCAGGTAGCCAGAACCTTTAAGGCTACGCCACACGGTGGTGGTTCTCCCAAAGTGCGATTAGCTTCCGGCGGCTCGCACGGTCACAGCGATGTGATGGATGCCTGCTTTTACCAGTGTGCCCACTGCGGCAACTCATCCCCTTTCATCGCTGCCCTGCAGCAACCTATCCGCGTGGCCATTTCCTTGCGCCAACCTGCGCCCGTCTCTTTCTTCCGGAAAGAGACGGGCGCTCCTACCGCTGCTGCAGCCCACCTCGTACAAGGCTTTGCGGCATTTCCCCTCGTGACAATCGGCGTGACAAACACCGAAGTCACCAGCAACAGCGATGCAGATGATGGTGCCGCAGTCCACGGAATGGACTTCACCTGACTGACAGTCAGGCATGCCCCGGTCATCGCTTCACTGCCTTAACCCGACTCAGGATCTCGCGGCGCTGGTCTCGTCAGCCAGCGCAGCCTCCACCCGCCCACTTCTTCGGAAGTGCTCAGGAGGCCAGATCATGAGATGCCCAAGCTCCCGGTCGTAAGGAGCCGCCAGTCCCGCGTTAGTGGACACCCCTCACAGGTCGCAGGGGCCTTGATCCCTGATAACACTCAACATTCTTGGCGGGATGACGTGGGGAAGGTTTCAAAGATTTTGGCTTCGAGAGGAGTTTGATCATGGCATTGGTAGGCAGACGGGATGGGCGAAATTTTGGCTATGGCCGGCAATTGAGTTATGCCGGGCTCCACGCGTTGCGGGACATGTTTGGCGGCGGGCGTTACGGCACGGTCAAAGCGCACAGTGATCGATGGCAGGCATTTGTACGTTGGTGCCGCTCGAAGGATGGGCCGGGGTTTAACGATGCGCGGCAGATTGATCGGCAGACCTTGTTGGACTATGCCGGACATCTGCGCCAACAAGTTGAACAAGGTGAGCTCGCCATCGCCACTGCGCAAAACCGATTGTCCAGCGTCAACCGTACCCTGGCAGCGCTTCGCGGTGATCAGTATGTGAAAGTACCGAGTCCGAGCAACACGTTGGAAATGCAGCGCACCACCATCCGCATGACAGTTCCACAAGGCCAGGATCGCGAACACGTGATACGCATCGTGGATGCACTCCGCGAAGATCACCCCCGTGCCGCCGCCATCGCGCTCTTGGCACGAGTCACCGGGATGCGCTTGCGGGAGGCGATATTGGCCGACATTCGACGCCTTCTGCGGGAAGCCGAAAATTACGGGAAGATCAACATTCAGGACGGCACCAAAGGTGGCCGTTCAGGCGCATCGGCACCCCGGTGGGTCACAGTGGATGATCATATTCGCGAAGCACTCAGGTATGCCGAGCAGCTCTCTCCCAACGGTAGTCGCAACCTGCTGGCACCGAACGAAAGCTACCTCGATTTCCAAAAAAGAGTCGCCCGCCCAGCCCGAGACATCCTCCATACATACAACCTCAAAGGCTTCCATGAATTGCGGGCCGCCTATGCATGCGAACGCTATGAGCAGATCACCCATCACCTAGCACCCATCAATGGTGGCAGGTGCAGCCAGCTCGATCCGCATCTTGATCGGGAGGCTCGCGCACAAATCAGCTATGAGTTAGGCCACGGACGCATCGAAGTGGTATCGGCTTATATCGGAGGTCGAACATGAGCAATCCGTTCGATATAGAACTGTTCTTGGCAGGGATCCTCACAGGGTCCCATGCCACGCGTGCGCGTCACCTACGCCAAGCAAAAATCATCCAGGCGGCGATATCTGATCGCTGGCAACGTGATAATCCGTGGACTTGGCGACGAAAGCATCTGGTTTGGTTCTTAAACCAGCATATGAGCCAGTGCACTAGGTCAACACGCTATTACTATCTGCTCACCCTGCGTTTGCTAATTATTCGCTTAGGCAAAGCATGGCATTTTGAAGTGCGAGACGAAGGCCACTATCCGTAGAGGAAATAGAAACCGGCGGTCACCCCCAATAGGGACGTGCATCGCTCCTAGGAAGCCTGTCCCTTTAAGGCCGGTTCTCTGATCTCACGTTAGGGCGACCGACTGCGAAATTCACGACTCTGAGTGTATTTTACCGCACAGGGATGATGCCATAATGCTGGCGCCATCCCTTGAGACAGGGGACCTGCTTGACGACTAATTGAAGGGACTGAAAATTGGCCGACGACAAACTTCCTAAAAGTGCAATTTCTTCTTGGAGCGGTTTCGTATATCAAGGGAAGGTTGCCCTTTACCACTGCCTAAAACTCATGGAATCAGGAGATGAGGACTTTGAACTTCAGCTCGATAGCACGGACGACTTCGCCATTTATAAAAATGGCTGTCTCATAAGTGCACACCAAGTTAAAGCAAAGGTGGGTAAAAATAGGAGTGCATACATTGATGCGCTTAAAAAATCCGGCGCCATAGAGTTCGATAGAAAAAAAGATACTCTTCGCTACTTCCATACCTCAGTCCAACTGGACGACATGTCCGACTTCACGGCCCCCAGCGGAGAAACTGTAAAATTCTACAGTTACGGACAAATAAAATACTGCAGCCTTGATGAAATCGAAAACATAACAAAGCAAGCAATTAAAGAAACTCTTGATCGCCTCAAAATACTACAAAGCGAACATACCCTAAACCTAAACTACTGCTTGGTTTCTGAGCAAATAAGCTCAAAGGCAATCTATATACATGCACAAAATCAATTACATGGTTATACAGAAAATGAAGCAGCCTATCACAATAGAATAAGCGCAAAACAAATTCTTGAATCGTTGCTAGATAATCAACCACATCTTGATGTTGAATATTTTGCGGCCGAGCTTCGCAACGAATTTTTTAAAAATCTTGAAGCGCGGATTGAAGACGAGGTAGTAGGCTTAACCGAGCAGAACTACTTAAGAATCACAGAAATGTTCCGCCATCTCTACATCTTGCCGAAGATCGATGTTGAAAAATTATGCCAACTATTGAACCCATCTGAACGGTTTTCTAAAATACAAAAAATCGACATTTTTAGATATACGAAGCTGATCGGGAAAATCTGTGTAGAGCCTATATTAAAAGGGATTCCCCATTATTTAAATAAGCACAACAGCTTCTATCTCCCCACTGCTATCACACTGCTGGACGAGCACGAAGTAAGTCAATGTGCAGGACAAATCAATGAGGCCATCACAACAAATGAAAACTTGTTGACGCTACTTTTCGAATACAACAATTTGATTGCTGCCCATTTAGATAGTCAGTTTCAAGTCGAATCTAAAATAACAGACTGCGACGACGAAAACCCACACAGCACCAATGTTGGAGACTATGACGCCAGACTGACCAAACAGCTACGGATAAATATACTTCCAGTGAAGGATGCAGAGGCAGAAATAAATGCTTAAACCTATTGTGAGCCAAGCGCTAAAAACCCATGATTTTAAAACCATTCACTCTGATGACTTTTCGGACTTTTACATTCGAGAACTAGGCGAGTCGATTCGTTTCGCGGTTGTACATAAAATTGATGACTTGGTAACTCCTGCCGAGCTTAACGCAAAAATATTACAGTCCGCCCCCCCGGAGTTTACCCAACACCCTGCGTTCAAAAAAAATTGTGACCTCATCTGCGTATTGAAATTCGAGACACTTTCCGAGTTTAAAGAATTGGAGCAAAAGATATTCGCAATTGAGGAGGACGCGTATCACTTTAAAAAGTACATTTTATATTACAGCGATACAGAAGATAAAATGCTGAAAGACGTCAGCTATCAAGACCTGTTAGATGTCATATCGGTAAAAGCTGAATTTGATGCATACAAGGAGTCTCCGTTATTTTCATCAAAATATAGTTTCGCAGTAAGATTATTTATCAAACTGCCCTTTCTTGAGTTGCCATACAGAGAAAAAGAACTAGTCCCCTTAGGCCTCCAGGTCGAAGAGGCGGCGAAAGAGTTCGGTTACGAAATGCATTACAACTGCGTCCGCGCGACATCCATAGATGATGCCGAGATCGATAACTTAATCAAGGAGCTTATTCAAAATGAATTGGAAAATTTCTAAGATTAGGCTGATAGGATTCAAAGCATTTTCGATGGTCGATCTCGAAATTGAAGGATCATCACTTCTCACTTTGGATGGTCCCAATGGATTTGGGAAAACAACTATTTTTGATGCTATAGAACTTTTATTGACAGGAAAAATCGAGAGAGTCAAAAGACTTTTCTCTAGTATAATGATGGGCAATACACAGAACTATAAGGACAATTTATATTGGAATACTCGATCGGGGGAAGCGGACCTTACTATCCGAATAGAGTTTTCGAACGAAGCTGAAAACCTAGTTCTTGCTCGACGCGCGTCTGTTACTGACCTTCTACTGAAGGAGAACAACAGGGCTGACAAATTTGAGATATTTAAACTTCACGAACTAGTGTCTTTTGACTCTGAAGATTTCAGCGATACAACATTTCGCGAGGAAAGCTTCATTGAGCAGAAATTTGGCGAAAACTTCAAAGAAAATTACTCTCATCTTAATTATCTAGAGCAAGGACAAAACGAGTATTTGTTTTCAACTCGCGTGGACAAGCGAAAAGATGCCCTTAACAAATTAACTAATACCACAGCAGTAATTCAAGAAATAGAAAAATGCAAAAAAATCAAGAGAAGAATAAATAGCAACATAATAAATAACAAGCTGCGAAGCGAAAAATCAGCCCAATTGACAAAAGACTATGAACTTCTAAAAGTCCAACTTGGCGCAAACATATCCGATGCTAGTTATGAGAAGCTCAGTACAATTGAAGTCCAACCTGAATGGGATAAACAAGAACCATTTTCAATTTACAGCAAAGAATCGCTAGACTTATACCTGAACCAAGTTAATGAGCTTTTAGGCCTTATACCATCGAAAGTTGAAGTGCAGAATAGACTGCACAACGAGCGAATAGAAAATTACATCTCTAAAAATTCAACTTTGCTTCGGGCACTTATCCAGATCGGAAATAACACTACTCAATTTGAAGGCTTGAATTCCGCCAAAAAAGATATAAATCAATTAAAATCCTCCCTTTCTATAATTGGCAAGGGTGCGCTAGCTATATCTTATATTGAGATCGAGACTATTTCCGGATGGAATCCGGATCAATTTAGCTTTCTAAAAGGCAATATTGAAGAACGAGATGCTCTGGCCGCGGCGTCCAGTTCTAAATCTGGAGTCATAGCTGAAATAGCTCGATTAAAGCAAGATCTTATTGAAGAGCACTTCAAGCTTTTCCCTGATGAACAAGATTGTCCATTATGCGGTGCTGATTGGAATACCCATCAAAATTTATTGGAAAAAATTCAGCAAAAATCTAATGATGTTGCAAATTCCCTTAATGATATCGGAAAGAGACTGCTCGAAGTAACAGAAAAAATTTCTGAAAATTTGGAAACAATTCGACTACGCCTCACTGGAGAGCTAGCTCCAATAGAGTTGAAATACGATGCTATCCTTCACGAGCTTCTTACGTCTCACCAAGAAAGACTTGGACAATTACAGGAATTGGAGCAAAGACTCAAGGCAGCTGGCACTCAGTATCCAGATAGCTACACCATTGATGCTGAAGTGACCGAGGTCCGGTTAAGTGAGCTTTTAGTACAGATCAGAAGTAAAAAAATACCTGAAACTGAAGAACTGTCGGAAAACTGGAAATCTATAATTACATCTATATTTTCTCGTGCTGATGATTTTTATTTGGTTTCTGCTGAAGGTGTCGAAAGCAAACTCCGATATATAACATCTAAGGCAAATGAGGCACGAAGTGAAGCACTGTCTTCGGTGCAAAATGAGCTTACAAAGCTGCAAAATGAAACTAAAGTTGCTGTTGCCATTAGAAAAAAAATTGATGGATTAGAAGGTCTACTGACCGATCTCGAAAAAAAATATTCTGAAAAGACCATTTCCGATATCGAGTTAATATTCCATATTTACAGCGGACGATTAATTCAAAATTATCAGAGAGGCTTGGGACTTTTCATCGAAAGTCGAGATGGAAAGCAACTGCGATTTGCAACTGCAGAGGGATCCGAGCATGATGCGATTCTTTCTATGAGTTCAGGGCAGATATCTGCGCTTAGTCTTGCATTTTTCTTTTCACTCAATAAGGTTTACTCTAAAACTCCAATAATAATGATCGATGATCCTTCGCAGTCACTCGACGAGGTTAACATCGCATCTTTAACAGACCTTCTTCGGTGTGAGCTAAAAAATCGCCAATTGATAGTATCATCACATGAAGAAGATATTTCTTCTTACATGCGATACCGTTTCGCCAGAGCTGGACTGCCATTTAAGAGCTTTAATATGCAGCGACTAGCGAAGGGAGCCGAATCCAATTAGCACATTATTATAACTAGTTTCCTGCCAGCTATTAGCGGCACGCCCTTATTACTTAATAAGCGTGTCGCGAAACCGTTAGACTGGTAAATCGCCCCTGATTTGGAAGGCTCTGTGAACGCTGGCTATGGGGCGAGTTCACCTTGTTAATTTACAGCGAGCTAATCCATGGAGGTAGTTTTAGAGATAGAAATTAAAGTATTTATTATTTTTTATATAATAATCAATAAGTTAATCACTTATTCGACTCCTGGTGCCGCACTATACAAAACGAAGCCCTCGCAGAAATGCGAGGGCTTTGTTGTTTCTGCACACCCACTTTTCCGTCCACACGCTGAACTCTGTGGGAGCGAGCCTACTCGCGATGAGGCCATCACCACCGACACTCTGCCATACAGACGCAAGCTCGCTCCGTCCGCCCCAGATGCGTTAATCCCGGACACACAATTTCTAACCCCGCCAGCATGGCGCCACGATTGTCCCCTATCCAATCGACCGCTACCTTCCAACTGTCGCTGCCAATTCAGCGACCGGGCGTAAGAAACCCGAAGTACATCAAGGCGTATCAGCTGCGCCTCGCTTACTAATGCTGGCGTTTTTTGTGTCTGCGATATGCGTTATGGCGGCTTTGCGCGGGACGCCTTCGAGTGTGTGGGGGCCTTGATTCTCCGTTTTCCTACCCGTGCATGGCCGCCACCCAATCCCGGACAAATTCGGGGACAGGCCACGATTCCTAGCTGAAATGAATATGCAGACGCCAAATTAAGCGTGATCTGTCCCCGTTTTACCTTCCTGGGGCACCTGCGCTGCCAATGCAGGGATTGCGCAAGGCAGGCTGCGTGGGCAGCCTAGAGGGTTGCGACGAGAGGACTGAGTGAACCTGCTTCCTACCTTGACGTTTTATCAACAGATGATAAGGTTTGTGACATGCAAAGGGACTATGGGCTCGACACATTACTGAGCCTGCACCAAGAAATTTTGGCTCAGGAGGGTGGCTACTGGGCCAAGATCGAGGCCTACCAGGTTGAGCCTTCTGAGCATATCCCGCATGGGATTAAATACTCGCTCACCCTGCATGATCGAGGTGGAACCAGGGTGCTTGGTTATGACAATGCCCACTTGGTGAAGCCCGCCAAGTTCAAATATGCGGGCCAGGTCCTACCCTACGACCATAAGCATCGGTCGAGCACGGATAAGGGCGTGCCCTATGAATTCAAAGACGCTCAGCAGTTGCTACGGGATTTTTTCGCAGACGTTGACCGTGTGTTGGAGCAGGTGAAGAAATGAAAACATTAAAGATTGGCATCATGTCGCAAGCGCAGATGCGTGCCCGTGTATTAGCGATTGCCTGTGGCGAGTACAAGCCCAAGGCAACCGAGCCCAAAATTTGGTTCCCGTCCATGAAGTCGCTGGCCGAGGTGCTGAGTGACGAAAACCGGGCGCTGCTCAAGCTCATCAAAGAAACTCAGCCAGAATCTCTGACCTCGTTGGCCGAGGCTACTGGGCGAAAGGTAAGCAACCTGTCGCGGACGCTAAAAACCATGTCTGGTTACGGGCTTGTTGAAATGAAGCGCGAGAATAATCACGTCAGGCCGATTGCCAAGGCCACGGAATTTCAGATCATCGCGGCCTGAGTTTCCAGGCAGACGCTCCCCGCACGACGGGGGGTGCCAGGTACCTATTTGAGTACCTTCTTTTTATTCTGAGCACGTTCGATCCTTTATCTAAAAGGGTTCTGCGCATTGTGTTTTACTCCTGGTGCCGCACCATACAAAACGAAGCCCTCGCAGAAATGCGAGGGCTTTGTTGTTTCTGCACGTCACTTTCAATCCACACACTGAATTCTGTGGGAGCGAGCTTGCTCGCGATGAGGCCATCACCGACACTTAGCTGGCCAGGTTGGGAGCTGTCCGTCCTGAAGCACCACGACCGAAGCAACCTCAACCAAACAACATTTTTTGCCAATGATCCTCACCCACAATGGCGATCGAAGCGCCCGCCTCCCGCAACTCCACTGCCTTCATGATCTTCGTTCCGTAGGTACTGTGGCGCCACTGCTCATTACCCACGCTACCGACCACCAGGTAATGCACCTTCTTACTCACACCGCCCCCAATCAAACCACCCCGTTCCTCGACTAACGCCTGGCAATCTTTGCGCGGCCCAAAGGCCATGACCCCCGTAAACACAAACATCCGGCCATCCCAAACCAATTCAGGAGCCGGCGTGTTGAATGGAAGATCCGTAGGCGCAACGGCAACAGCACCGCCGGCCGTTGGCCTCTCTATGTCCAATCCAGAAAAACCATGCAGGATATTAAGCAGCTCAAGAGACTCATCCGGGTCCAGAACATCGTCCTGAAGCATGCACGCCAAACGCGAATACAGCAGATTAATCACTGGATCGTTCAGGTGCGCCAGATTGCTTTCCAACCATTGCTTCAGGAACACCGCTTCAGTGGTATTCACCACACCATCTGCAGCAATCCCGGCAGCCAGCCCGACCAATGCGTCAGCAGCGCGTCGATCAATACGGGCACGGTGGAAGAATTTACTGTTTTCGAATTCGTTGTGTAGGTCCATTACGAGCTTTCCTTGAAGAGTGTTGGCTCGGCGCTAAGCGTGATCGTTTACGGCAACGCCAGTAAAGCTAGCACTCTGCCATACATGCGCAAGCTCGCTCCGTCCGCCCCAGATGCGTTAATCCCAGACACACAATTTCTAGCCCCGCCAGCATGGCGCCACGATTGTCCCCTATCCAATCGACCGCTACCCTCCAACTGTCGCTGCCAATTCAGCGACCGGGCCTGAGAACCCGAGTAAGATGCAGGCGCTACAGCGCCCTACCACGTTTTGCGGCGCTTTTTTATGTCCGTATTTCGTGCAATGGCGGCTGTGCGTGGGAGACCTTCGGGTCTGCCGGGTTCCTGTATCTCCGGTTTCTCAGCCTGCGCACAGCTGCCACCCATTCGCCTGAGAACGAACGTGGCAGCTCTCACTTGATATGGGAGCTCTATCGATGTATGCCATGGATTTGCCGCTTTTTTGTACGTGCGCTTCACCAACCGCTACTTGCCGCCGACTGACAACCGGAGGCGCACAATGACCCACCCCAGAGACCTCAAAACCCCAGGCCTAACCCCCTTCTCCTACCACTCCGACCGCCCCCTCTTCCGCGTCAACAGCGGCATTCCCATCGGCGAAGCCTTATCCCACGCCTCCGACCTGCTCCACGTTGCCAAGCTCTTGGCCGAGGACGCGGCGATGATTCGCAGCACGGATCGGTACGCCTGGGCGTCGTGTTATTTGCAGGATATGAGCAAAGCGGTGATTGATGACGTGGTGAAGGTGCTGGAGGCGCCGGGGAGTCATTCTGCTTAAGAGCCGCAGGGGCAATGCTGCTCCGAGGGGGCAGCATTGAATTTTATTTGCAGGAGCGGATTAAAGAAGGGCTGCTTCGCAGCCCAGCGGGAGCAAGCTCCCTCGCCACGGGGGCTACGGACAGAGCACGATTACCGGCTGCAATGAGTAGGCGGACACTAAATCAACCATGGTCTGTCCCCCGTTTTCCTACGAGAACGCTCTGGCGCTGCGGGCCTAATACCCACGCAAGCGCATCATGTCGCCAAGCGATAGGTAGACTGCACCAACCCCGAAGCAAACCAGCGGCTGGATACCAGTTTCAGATCTACGTCCTGCCCAAGAGCCCCGAACAATGGCCTTCCGGAGCCGATCAGCACAGGTACAGTGGTAATCACCATGTCGGTGATTAATCCATCGCGCAGGAATGACTGCACCACCTGTCCGCCATCGACATAGACCCGACGTACGCCTTGTCTCGTCAGTTCCTCCATCACGTCCTTGGGCGCGAGGCTAGAGAACCGGAGCTTGCCCTTCAGCGCTTCGGGCACTGGCGCATCCAACAGGCTTTCAGACAGCACCACCACGGGGCGCTCGTAGAACCAGGTGTCGAAGGTCCGGACCTTCTCATAGGTTCCGCGCCCCATCACGATCACGTCCTTGTCAGCGATGAAGTCTGAGTAGCCATGGTCCTCGGTTTGATCATCGCGCTGTAAAAGCCAGTCGATGTCACCGTCGGGCCTGGCGATGAAGCCATCCAGGCTGGTGGCGATGAAAACATGTGCAGTGGTCATCAGGATCTCCTTATTCATACGGGGTATTTCGATGCCCGGCGTCGAGAAACACCTGCTGGCATTGATCATCCATTGTGCAATCGCTCCCATCGCTTGTCTTCGGGCCCGCAGGTCGTTGGCGTTATCGGCAAGCGGGCGTGAGCGCCCGAAGCAATCAAAGCGAACCTCCGAGCGCTCCGCCGGCCCTCAACTACACTTGCCCTGAAATCCCGCCCCCTCTGGAGTAGTAGGCGATGAAGATCAGGACCAAGATCATAGGCTCGGGGTTGATCAGCCTTTTCTTTGCCCTCGTGCTCGGCGGTATCGGGTTGTGGGGCTATATCAGCATGACCAGCGCCCTGGCGCGTAGCGAGACCAGTATTTCGGCCATGCGCAAGCACATGGAGGCGGACATGATGCACGACGCCATTCGTGGCGATGTGTTGGCCGCTTTGCTGGTGGCGCCGGGGGATGCCGCGGGAGCCAAGGAGGTGAGAGAGGCGTTCGATGAGCATGCGCAACGGATGCGCAAGGTCATCGCCGAGAATGCCGAGGCCCAGTTGCCGCAAGCGATCGCTCAGGCTATTACCGAGCTGAAGCCGCAAGTGGAAACCTATATTGCATCGGCTCAGCAGGTGATCGCTAAGGCGTTGGAGGGTGCCCAGGATGGCCGGGCGCTGCGGACGGAGTTCGACGGGGCGTTTTCGGCGCTGGAGGAGCGTAACGAGGCGGTGAGTGAGTTGATCGAGAGCCAGGCCCATGCCACCCGAGAGCATCAGGACCACAGCATTCAAACGTCGGAGCGCTGGTTGGTTTTCACATTGCTGGCCACCTGTGTGGCGTTGGCGCTGTTGTCCTGGAGCCTGCTCAAGGCGGTGCTCACGCCGCTAAACAAGATCATCCTCAATACCCAGGCTATTTCCCAAGGGGATTTGCAGCGCTCGATGGGGGCTCAAAGCAAGGATGAGCTGGGTCAGTTGCAGGGTGTGATCGAGCAGATGCAGGTCAATCTGCGGCAAATGATCGCCACGATCCGCAGCCAGAGTGACGAGTTGCATGGCACGTCGCGCGTATTGGGCGATACGGCGCGGCAGATTGTGTCCAGCGCCGATCAGCAGGCTCAGAGCGCCACCAGCATGGCGGCGAGCATGGAGCAGATGATGGCGAACATCAGCCAGATCCATCAGCACGCCGACAGCGCCCGGACGATTTCAGCGCAGTCCGAACAACTGGCCAGCAGCGGCGGGCAAGTGATTCTTGGGGTGGTAGAGGGCATGAGCCGGATCGCCGAGGTGGTCAATCAGTCGTCCAGCAAGATCACCGCGCTGGATGCGTCGTCCGAAGACATTCATTCCATCATTCAGGTGATCAAGAGCATCGCTGAGCAAACCAACCTGCTGGCCCTCAACGCCGCCATCGAAGCCGCCCGCGCCGGTGAGGCGGGGCGCGGCTTTGCGGTGGTGGCCGATGAGGTGCGTAACCTGGCAGCGCGCACCACCCAGTCCACTCAGGAAATCACCGCAATGATCGAGCGCATCCAGACCAGCGCCCGGGATGCGGTGGCGAACATGCAGGCTTGCGTCAGCCGCGTGGACGAAGGCGTCTCACTGGCCCAGCAGGCCGGGGTGTCCATCAGCGAAATCCGCACCGGCGCCCGGCACGCGGCAGAAGTGGTGGAGGAAATTTCCCAGACCATTGCCGAACAATCGAAGGCCAGCGATGAAATGGCTCAGAGGGTGGAGTCGATTGCCGCGCAGTCCCGCGAGAACACCCGCTCGATTCACAACCTGACGCAAACAGCGGATCAATTGAACGATGCGGCGGGGTCGATGCAGTCTTCGGTGCAGCAGTTCAAGATTTGATCAATCGGCCGGACCCACTTTTGTGGCGAGGCCGCTTGCTCTCGCTCGGCTGTGTAGCAGCCCGGGCTTTCAATACTCGCGAATTATTGAAAATTTTTGGCTGGGCAATAATTATTGCCCAGCCAAAACACCCTAAAGACCTGACTCACACCTCGCTCACCTCAAACACAAACGAAATCTCCCGCTTCTGGGCGCTCCAGACGTACCGGATATGCTTGCCCTGCACCGGAATCGAAACCGCCGGTGGACGAAACGCCGCCACGCATTCGTGGCCGGGCAGGCGGACGCTGTTGTACAGCAAGCCCCAGGACAAGGTTTCACGCAGTTGCCGGGCGAACACCTGGGACGGACCGTAGGCGGTGGGGTCCGGGTCGTGCAGGTGCGGGTAGTCCTGGCGGATGTCGTGCAGCGGCTTGATGACCTTGTTGACGTAAGTGCGCATGGTCAATTCCAGATCCGGCTCGTTGGTCGCTCCGAGGAATCGCGCCTGGTGGTAGCAGGTCTCGGCAATGGCCGCTTCCTGGCTGCTGGCGGCGTAGTAGACGCCGAAGGTACCGTCACTGAAGCGGCTGCTTTTGCCGATATGGGTAAACGCGGCCATCACCGGCGAGGAGCCGGGCCCGGAAATGCGGTCCTCGGGGCGTACCCGGGACAGCACCCCGGCTTCTTCCATGAGCCGATCGTTGGTCAGTGCTTCCAGGGCATACGCGGTGGGCAGGTCCTCGGGATCGAGCACGTCTTCGAACAGCGCAATCGGCGGGAAGCTGCTGTTGACGATCCGGTAGGCACGCTTCCATTGCGGGTCCGCCAGTGGTGGCGTCATCAACCGCGCACTCCGTCGAGGTAACGCCGCACATCGGCAATGTCCACCACCCGCCCGGCAAGCATGTAGGCCAGTGCCGACTGGCCGTTGAAGGGCGCAGCGGTATTGGGGCTGTTGACCCACTGGTAAGCGCGGTCCCGGCTGTTGCTGAAGATGATGCTCAGCGCCTTGTGAATGCCCATGAGGTAGGAAATGCGCTCCAGTGTGTCGTGAGGCAGCCTGACGTTTTCCGGTAATTGCTTGTACTTATAGAAAGTCGTGTTGCCTACCTTGCCCAGCAATGTGCGCTGCTGCTCGACACTGCAGCCCCACAACGCCATGAGATTGAAGAAAAACTTCAACGCGACCCGACCCGCGTCCGGGGAGTCCAATTGTTGCTGCGCGTTGAGGGTGATGGAGGAGGTTGCCATAAAATTTGGGCTCCATTGCTAGGGGGTGACACCTAGAGAGTAGTACAAATACGGATAAATTATTATTTTTTATTCGCAAACGGATTTTTACCACCCTCTACCTGAACCATTCAGCAAGCTGTGTGCAGGAATTTTCTCTGCTCCAGCCACTTACGGACTCGCTGACCGCCCCGATTACCGTTGATCAGGCAAAAAACCCAAATCCCGCATAAGCTCCAACCATCGTCTGCCGGAGCTTTTCGCCACAAAACCGCGACAAGCGTGGCAAGGTACATGATGATAGCCGGCATGCACTGCCTGACCGGGCCAGGTGCACAACAATAGCGAGCCCACTTAAGCAGAGGGCATTACCTCATGGATAGCAGAACCTTACGCAACCTCATGCGCATCGTGCAGACCGGCTCCTTGTCGGCGGCGGCGGAACATTCGTGCCTCACGGTGCAGGCATTGGCGGCACAGTTGAACAAAGTTGAGGAGCAGTTCGGCTTCCGGTTGTTCCGGCGGTCGAACAAGGGCCTGACGTTGACGAGCCAAGGCTCGGAACTGACGCCGTTCATGGATCAGGTGCTGGTTGCCACGCGGCAATTGGAAGAGAAGGTCGCGGCGCTGAAGACGCCTCGGCAGCGCACGCTGAGAGTGGCGCTCAATACCACGCTGCCGGCGGAGTTCAACCGGCGGATGATCGATCGGCTGATCGCCGTGTTTCCTCAGTATCAGTTGGAGTTCAGCTACGCCGAGTCGATGGAGAACCTGAGCAAGCTCAAGAACGAAGATTTTGACCTGGCGATCCTGATCGGTCCGCAGCAGAGCGGCTTTTCCAGCATCACAATGCCGGACGTCCAGGTGCAGGTGGTCGGCGCCCATTGCGGCGAAGAGGACGACTCCCTCGGTTTGCTCGGCGATAAGTTTCAGGTGCGTCCGGCCGAGGAATGTCCGTATTCCCACAGCTTCCTTCGCTTCCTGGATGCCGGCCTGGGCGAGTACGGCTCGAGTCAGCGGATGGTGTATTCCTGCAGTGAAACGCTGACATTGTCGTTGATTACCCAACTCGATGGCCTGGGGCTGGTGTCCCGGGAAGCGGCGCTGCGTAACGACTTGACGATTTTCCCGGACTTCGAGGATTTCCTCGAGGTCCGCCTGGCGGTGAATAATCCAGAGTTGTCCGGCCAGGCGCTGCACGATGTTGTGGACCTGACGCTAAAGGAACGAACCGAGCGCGATGTACGCCGCCGTGCCCACCGCCACACTGAGAAACAGGTTGCGGCTGAAATACGCACATAACAGCGTCGGAATTGCGGCATAGAATTCCGGGCGGTCGAGTTGTATCTGCTGATCCTTGATCAACAACGGGGTGAGGCTGATGGCAGCGACGATCGCCACCGGCAGGTATTCCAGGGCGCGGGCGACGAACGGTGGCCAGTTTTCAGTATTGACCTGCAGCGGCAGGGCCCGTGGCAGAAAGGTCACCGCCATCATCAGGGCCACGACCAGGATCAGGAACGTTTGGTCAGGCATACGCCCACCCCGCAGCCAACGAACGTGGCAATGAAGACATTGAACGGCGAGCTGCCCAGCAGGCTCAGCCCGCCCATGCAGACGACCGCCGCCAGGGCAGCGATCAGTTTGTTACGGGTATTGCACAGCGAAACCAGCACGTAGAGCATCATCGCGGTCAAGGCGTAGTCGAGCTGGTATTTGATCAGGTGCGCTGCGTATTGCGCACACACCGCTCCCAACAGGCCACCCAGCACCCAGGAGGTGTGGCAAAAGAGGTTGAAGCCGATCAGGTAACGCACGCTGACCGGCGCACCGGTGCCGAGCTTGACGCTGTGGAAAGCGAATGACTCGTCCGTGAGCCCCGCCGCGTAGCACCAGCGCTCGAAACGACTGAGCCCCAGCGCACGCAATGCCTTGGCCATGTAGACCGACATCAGCATGTGTCGCGCGTTGATCAGGAAGGTGGTGAGCACGATAGTGGTCAGCGATGCGCCACTGGAAATCAACGCTAGCGCCGCAAATTGCGAAGCGCCCGCATAAACGAACAGGCACATCGCCACCGGCAGCCACAAGGGCAACCCGGCGTTGACCGCCATCAGACCGAACACAAACGAAACCGTAAAATAACCCGCTACCACCGGACTGGCTTCAGCAAAGGTACGCGAGGCTTGTGGTTCGACCACCAGCGGCTGGCTGGAAGTCTTGCTCATAGATCCCTCTCGAAAGTGATTTCACCCCGAGGCTCACAAAAGCCTTGGGCTGCCCAAAACCGCTTGCCGGCCAGATTAGCATCGTCGACGAACAGGAACATGCGCAGTACGCCGACCCGTTTCATGTCGGCCGATGCAGCCTCCACCAGACGCTGGCCCAGGCCTCGGGTTCGATGCCCCGGGCTAACGGCCAAGTGATTGATGGTGCCACGGGTGCCGAGCATGCCGCCAATCACTGCCCCCACCACTTCACCGCTGACATCGACGGCCAGGTACGCGGTGGTGGTGTCCTGCAACAACACCCCGCGCAAGAATCGGGCATCCTGCCACTCGCAGAACGACACTTCGTCGAAACCGCGAAAAAACTGCTCCAGTCGTTCGGCGTCCCTGACCATTGCCCGGCGCAACAGAACCTGTTGCTCCAGATCATCCATGGGTTCGAGCTGTTCAGCGAACAATGTCGAAAGCGGTCCCGGGCCGCGAGAAGGAAATCGCCAGGATCTGCCTGAAAGCCATTTCATGGCTGTGGACGTTCCGGGCCGGGGTGACGTAATGGCGCATATCGCGGTCGAGGAAGAACGTGGTGTCGAGAATGTCCTCGTAGGTAATCGCCGCCAGTTGTTCTTCCTGGGCGGTGTACAGACGACTCTCTGCGCCGGCCACATTATGACGGCCCCAGAAGTGCACGCCGCTGAACGGATACCCGTCGCAATGGATCCCTTCAGGGGTGATTTCCAGTTGCTTGCCCGGCTTGATCTCGATACGGATCTGGTGGATCTGGCACTGCCAGATTTCCTCGTGCAGCTCCTGAGGAAGGACGTTCTTGTACACCTCAAAGTCCGTGTCGATCAGACTGCGCATCACCGGTGAGTTGATCACTTCGTTGGAAAAGTCCTGGAAGTGCCGCTCCAGTCCACCGACATAGCTGTTGTTGGCCTTGGACTGAATGTAGGCCCGATGCTCGAGCTGCGTAAGGTCGCGGGTCCTGGGGTTGTATTCGAAGTCGCTATAGCGGCGAAAACGCATGCCTGACTCGGCCTGGCCGTAGTAGCTGTCGGGCTCCATGTTTTCCCAGCTCTTGGTCAGCCGGACAAAGTCGCCGAAATGACCGTAGAGATTGAAGTCTCCACCGCGGACGTTGACGTATTTGTCACGCCTCAGCGCTTCGCCTACTTCCCTGTTCAGAACGATCATTTTTCATAGGTCTCCACTGCATTGAGCAGCCTAATCTAGTAGGTACAGGATTTACGTCCATGAGAAAGTATTTGAGGCATTTCAAGCCATGCTTGAAACGGTGGACAATGTTTCATTAGTACGACTTTTTCTCGGGAAAACAGACTGTTCCAACGTTTTTTTTGCCGTCCAAAGAAAAAACCCCGAGTTTGCGCTCGGGGTTTTTCATCAGACGCTTGTAACGTGATCAGGCATCAGAAGACGCTGATCGGATAATCCACGAACACCCGCAGCTCATTGCCGCTGACGTTGTACTCGCTGGATTTCTGCGAAACACGCAGGAAGGAACTGCGCAACCGCACGCTCAGGTCTTTGGCGGGACCGTTCTGGACCACGTACTTGAACTGGTTGAAGATCTCGCGCTCGGTGCCACCTTCGCTGGTGGAGGTGGTGATGTTATCGCCACGCACATAAGCCACGTTATACGTCAGACCGGGAATCCCGAACGTGGTGAAATCCAGGCCATAACCCAGTTGCCAGCTGCGCTCGTCTTCAGCATTGAAGTCGGACCAGTAGGAGTTGGCCAGGTAGATCGTATTGCCGCCGTCCCCTACACGATTCTGCCCGCGCTGATAACCGCCATAGGCGTAGCCCAGGTTGCTGTCACCAGTGCTGCGCTGGTGAGCGAGGGTGAAACTGTGCGGGCCGGTGGCGAAGGTGGCGGCCAGGCTCCAGATCTTGTTGTCGTCGCCGGTAACGTTGTTTTCGCGAACATAGCTGTTGTCCAGCTTGGTGCGATAGCCGTTGAAGTCCAGGGTCAGGGATTGATCCTTGGCCAGCGGGAATACGTAGTTGGCGTTCACGTACTGCTTCTTCAACACGTCCTCGACATCCGAGGCGTAGAGCGAAGCCTTGAACTGCTCGGTGAACTGATAGCTGCCGCCCAATACGTTGATCGACTTCAGGCCACCGCTGTCACGACCCTCGGCGCTTTTTCGCGACTCGGCGGTGAAACGTCCAGCGTTCAGCTCCAGGCCCTTGATCTCTTTGGAGGTGATCAGCGTGCCGGTATAGCTTTCCGGCAGCAGGCGCGAGTTGTCGTAGCTCAGCACCGGCAACGCCGGCATCTGGTCACCGTAGGCCAACACGGTATTGGAAACACGGAATTTGACCGCCGCACCAAACTTGGACAGGTCATCGGCCGCGTTGCCGCTGTCGCCTTGCTTGAAGAAGTCGATGCCGCCCGCACCGCTGCGACCTTTGCCGCCATCCAGACGCAGCGCGTACAGTCCGAAGGCGTCAACCCCTACACCGACAGTGCCTTGGGTAAAGCCGGACGAGAACGTTCCGATGGCGGCCTGCCCCCATTCGGCTTTGTCTTCATTACCGTTTTTGTAGTCGCGATTGATATAGGCGTTGCGTAACAGCACGTTCAGGCTGCTGTCCTCAACGAACCCCTTGGACTCAGCCTGGTCGCTGGCCATGGCATATGTCGTGTTTAAAATCCCCAGTGCGATCAGAGCAATGCGCTTGTTCAACATGATTATTTTCCTTATACGGGTTGATACGCACTGCGACGGCAGCCGAAACGGCGCTTTTGCGCTCTTTTTCGGACTCTTGCTCCTGAAAATAATGAAAAGGCCCGCCCACGAATGATCGTGGCGGGCCTTTTTATTATTTAAGAGTCATGGCTGTTAGCCACAGGCGTGAACGAATCCTAGTCCCGCCTTCAATGATGTGTCAATTTCGTGAATCGTCTGTAATCAGGCGAAAAACTTCTAAAAACAACCTTCAAATGGGCTCAGTGTTCAACACAGAACCATCAGCCACAAAAAAAGCGCTGCCATCCTGGCCAGCGCCTTTTCTCAATCCGTCGAATTCTATCCTTGCATCACGTCCCACAGTGCTTCCAGCTCAGCCTCGCTGAACAGGCCATCCGGGTAGCGTTCCATGATCATCCGACGCGGGTCGGGTTCTCTGATCTGACGCGTTCCGTTGGACTTCAACCACTGTGCCAAAGCTTTAAGCGACTCACCATTGACAACGGCCAAGGGATGGTATGTGCGCTCGCTTATCATATTCATTCCAGCGCCCTCTCCTGGTTGATGAGCGGCCAATTTATCCAAGGTTTATGACAAAACAACTCAGCTCCGCTCCCCAGAACTGCCGGGATACAGATACAAGAGCTATGCCAATGTGCCTGCACTGCCGATCTGCAGACATAAAAAAGCCCGCATCCCCAATCAGGCCTCGGGCCAAAGCAAAATGGATCCAAAAAGCCCGGCGCAGAGCTGCCGCCAGCGCTATTACCTGGCTGTTACATCACCACTCATTTTGTGCGCGGCGCAGGCTGTTGTTGGGTAAGGCAGTGGATGTTTCCGCCCCCCAGTAACAGTTCGCGCCCCGGCACCATGACCACTTCGTGCTCTGGAAAAAGCCCTTGCAGAAGCGCCTTCGCCGGGCCATCCAGTGGATCGTCGAAACTCGGTGCGATGATGCCGCCGTTGACGATCAGGAAATTCACGTAGGAACCGGCCAACCGCACGGTCGGATTGCGCTCCTGGGAACCCTGCACCGCGTCCACGCCGGCGCATTCCTCTTCAGTGGCATACAACGGCCCCGGAATTGGCATTTTGTGCACTGTGAACGGGCGTCCCTTGGCGTCAGTGCTGTTTTGCAGGACGTCCATCGCGGCGTGGCAGCGGGCGTAGTTCGGGTCCTGCGGGTCATCGGTCCAGGCCAGCAATACTTCGCCAGGGCGCACGTAGCAGCAGAAATTATCCACATGCCCATCGGTTTCGTCGTTGAACAGGCCGTCCGGCAGCCAGATGATCTTGTCCACCGCCAACTGCGCGCTGAGCACAGCCTCGATGTCTTCGCGGCTCAAGTGCGGGTTGCGATTGCGGTTGAGCAAGCATTCCTCGGTGGTGATCAGAGTGCCCTCGCCATCGACGTGGATCGAGCCGCCCTCAAGCACGAAGCCTTCGGTGCGGTAACGCGGGCTACGTTCAATCTCGAGAATCTTGCTGGCCACTTGCGAATCCCGGTTCCACGGCGCATACAGGCCACCGTCAAACCCACCCCAGGCGTTGAAATCCCAGTCGACGCCGCGCACTTCGCCACTGTCATTGATGACAAACGTCGGGCCAGAGTCCCGGACCCAGGCATCGTCGCTGGACATTTCCACCACGCGGATATTCGGCACGTCGAGATGCGCCCGGGCATTTTCGTATTGGTTCGCGGACACCGCCACGGTCACCGGTTCGAAGCGGGCGATGGCTTTGGCGACCGCCACATGAGCGGCCTGCGCGGGCTTGCCGCCCAGGCGCCAGTTGTCAGGGCGCTCGGGCCAGACCATCCAGACCTGGGTCTGGGGTGCCCACTCGGCAGGCATGTGGAAACCATCCGCGCGGGGAGTGCTGTGCAACGTTGTCATAAATCAGGACTCCAGTGAGCCATCGAGGGTTTTGATCGAGCCGTACAGGTCCGCACGACGATCACGGAAAGTGCCCCAGGCACTGCGAATGTGTTCCAGCTCGTCCAGGTCAAAGCTGTGCACCAGCACGCCTTCTTCGGTTTCGTTCAATTCCTGGACCTTTTCACCGAACTGATTGGCGATGAACGAGGAGCCGTAGAACGTGATGTCGTAGCCATCCTGCTCTTCGTTGCCGATGCGGTTGCTGGCCACCAGCGGCATTACGTTCGCGCCGGCATGGCCTTGTTGCACGCGCTGCCAGTGATCGCGGGACGAAATGCTCTTGTCGTGCGGCTCGCTGCCAATGGCGGTCGGGTAAAACAGGATTTCCGCACCTTGCAGCGCCATGCTGCGGGCGCACTCGGGAAACCACTGGTCCCAGCAGATGCCCACGCCGATCCTGGCGTAGCGGGTATTCCAGACCTTGAAACCGGTATCGCCAGGGTTGAAATAGTACTTCTCATGGTAGCCAGGACCGTCCGGGATGTGACTCTTGCGGTATACCCCCAGGTTACGGCCGTCGGCATCAATGATCGCAATACTGTTGAAACGCGCACGACCGGCCCGTTCAAAAAAGCTGATGGGCAAGACGACCTGAAGCTCCCTGGCGACTTTCTGAAAATGCCTGATGGCGACGTTATCTTCGACCGGAGTCGCCAATTGCAGGTAGTCCGGGTTGGGCTTCTGGCAAAAGTACGGCGTCTCGAACAACTCCTGAAGCAGGATGATCTGCGCCCCTTTGGCGGCGGCCTCGCGAACCTGCTGTTCAGCGATCTCGATATTGGCCTCCAGATCCCAGGAACAGGCCATCTGGGTGGCGGCAACGGTGACGATACGACTCATGAAGGGAGCTCCAGAGCATGTGTGGTGTCGACTTTATAACCGATAAAAATCGACTTTAGAAGCGATATAGATTTAAAACCACACGCCAGTCGCAAAAAATACCGACAAAAATCGAACTATTAACCACGCAAAACCTTGTGGGAGCGAGCCTGCTCGCAATGCGATCCCCCATCTGACATCGCTGCAGACGGGTTCACCACTATCGCGAGCAAGCCCGCTCCCACAGGGAAAGCGTTTGCCTCAGTTAGTCAAAGCCCCTCGTCCAACACCTTCGCCAACATATCGACAAAGAAATCCACGCTCTGGCGGGTGGTGACCATCGGCGGTTTGATCTTGAGGATGTTCAGGTAGTCGCCGGTCGGTTGCATGAAAATACCCAGCTCCCGCAGGCGATTGCACAGCGCCGTGGTTTCTTCGGTGGCCGGCTCGAGGGTGTCGCGGTTGCGGATCAGTTCCACGCCCAGGTAAAAACCGGAGCCATGCACCGCACCGACCAACGGATATCGGTCGATCAAGGCTTGCAGGCGGGCCTTGAAATGCCCACCCACTGCCCGGGCGTTTTCCCACAGTTTTTCTTCTTCCATGACGTCCAGCACGGCCATGCCGATCTGGCAACTGACCGGGCTGCCGCCGGCTGACGAGAAAAAATACCCTTCTGCTTCCAGCGCCTCGGCGATTTCCCGGCGGGTGATGACCGCTCCCAGCGGCTGGCCGTTACCCATGCCCTTGGCCATGGTGATGATGTCCGGTACTACATCCTGTTCTTCGAAGCCCCAGAAAAATTCTCCCATGCGCCCGTAGCCGACTTGCACTTCGTCAGCGATGCAGACGCCGCCGCGCTCGCGCACCAGCGCGTAGACCTGCTTCAGATACCCCGGCGGCAGTGCGATCCCGCCAGCATTGCCGTACACCGGTTCGCAGATGAAGCCGGCGAGCTGACGCTTGTGTTCGGCGATTTTTGCCAGGTTGTGCTCGACGCTGCGCAGGTAGTCCGGCGCGCTGTAGGGGCCGCGGAATTCACCGCGATAAGTGTTTGGCGCGGTCACCGGATGCACCCAATCCGGGCGACTGCTCAGGGCCTGAGGGTTGTCGGCAATGGACGTCGAGACCGCATCGGCCGCTACCGACCAGCCGTGATAGGCCTCCAGCACACTGAGCATGTCCCGGCCGCCGCTGTAGGCCCAGGCCAGGCGGATCGCCAGGTCGTTGGCCTCGGTGCCACTGTTGACCAGAAATACCCGATCCATGCCGGGCGGCGCCAGCGCCAGCAAGCGCTCGGAAAATTCGGCAATCGCGGCATAGTGAAAGCGGGAGTTGGTGTTGAGCAGCGACCACTGCCGGGCGGCCACCGCCGCCATACGCGGATGCCCGTGTCCCAGTACCGCGACGTTGTTGAGCATGTCCAGGTAGGAGCGGCCCTGCATGTCGATCAGGTGATTGCGCCAGCCGCGCTCAATGCGCGGCGGATCAACGTAATAGTGCTTCTGCGAACGGGCAAAGCTCGCATCGCGACGGGCCAGCAACTGCTGGGGGTCGATCTCTGGCTCGGCATCACAGGCCAGTCCCAGCAGCACCGCTGGTGAGGGGCAGAGCGCCTGCCAGGCCGGCGCCCTGGATGGCGTGCAGAACAACGGCGGATTGAGCTGAGCGCCACGACACAACTGCACCCGCAACGGTCCATCGACTTCGCCCAAGACCTGGCCCTTGACCAGCGCAGCCCCGGAATGCAGCGGCGATGTCACGCCCCACAGCCGAATGCTCAGTTGCACGCTGTCCAGTTGCAACATGCCGTCGGCAGCCTTGTGCACCACCCCGGCGAACGGCGATTCCAGCGGCGTGCCCCGCGGCACCTGCAATTCTACGTGTAATGGATAAGTATCCGGTTCAACGGCGCTGTCCGGCCGAGTCCGAGACAATCGGTACTGCCCGTAGCGGCTGGCGGCCAATCCATGGACCGCGGCGGCTTCGCTCAGCAGACGCTGGTCGATCCCCTCCTGCTCCCAGTTACCGGCTTCGAAATGCGGGCTCAGTACACCCAGGTCGATCAGGGCGAACTCGCGGCCCACCAAGGTCGGCAACAGCGGCACAAAGCCTTCACTGGCAACGGGTGGCAGATGGTGGCCCACGGACGTGAGGATCGCCGCTTCCATCAGTTCGAACGGGACCGACTGAGCAATCCGGAAAATCTCCCACTCATGGTCCAGGTTGTCGCGGCTGTATTGATTTTCCGGGTCAATGGATACCTGCTGTTCACCGCTGAGCACCAGCACGGCAGCGCGGGCAACGATCAGCGGCCAAAGCGCCAGCAGCTCCTCATATTGCAGCGGGTTGAGCGCGTTGTAAGCCTTGATCGCCGGCAGGATGAAAAACGGATCGCCGTCGGCATGGTGCAACAAGGCTGCACAGGTCACCGACAGATCGGTAACGCGCCAGGTGCGGATCAGGTCGCCGAAATCGATGACGCCCTGCAATTGCCATTGGCGCTGGGCATCGCGCTGCCAGACCACGTTGTCATCGGTGATGTCCATGTGGATCGCCTGCACCGGCAGGCTGGCCTTGAGCGGCTGCAAGCGGCGTTCGGCCTGTTGCGCCGCCTCGGCGATCAGGTTGCGTTCTTGATCATCGTCGATGACGGGCAGCAGATGGCCGACCAGTGCATTGGCGTGGCGGGCGTCCCATTGCAGGGTGCGCTCCAGGCCAGGGTGATCGAACGTGGCCAGCGCCAGGTCGATTTGTGCGCACAAGCGCCCCAGCCCCCTGACCAGTTCAGGTCCCCAATGGTTAAGCTGGGTGAGCGACTGGCCGTCGATGTACTCCAGCAGTCGCACATGAACCGCTTGTCCTGCGAGCTCCAGGGTCAACAGGTCCTGGCCATTATTGGCGGCGATCACCCGCGGCACTTTTACCGCGCCGTGCTCGGCCAGGTGCTTGAGGGCGGCATGCTGGGCCTGGAGTTCCTGGACGGCATAGTCACCATGGCAAATCTTCAGCACAAACCGTCCGCGCTCGCTGTCGACGCGATAGTTGAGGTCCTGCTGGCTGCCCAAGGGTCGCAGGTCACCGCTGAGTCCGTAATTCGAGCGCAGCAGCACCAGCGCCTGTTCGGCACTGATCTGTGGGCTTGGCAAACTGGCACGGTGAACCAACGTAGCGAGTGGCATACAACGACCCCTGAGGTGGTTTTATCGGATGTCTATCTCGCCATTGAGTCGGGGGATAAGCAACCCCTCACCACAGCTGAATTTACAAGCCCGTGAGAGCCCCCCGAAATATCCCGCTTGCACCGCACTCGCCATGCCGACAAGCTATGCTCCAATCGCTTATGTTGTATTACGGAAGAAGGCTTATTCGGATGCGCATTCTCATCACCGGCGGTGCCGGTTTTATCGGCTCGGCGCTTATACGGCACTTGATCCTTGATACCGGACATCAGGTCCTGAACCTCGACAAGCTGACCTATGCCGGCAATCTCGAATCGCTGAGCAGCATCGATCACGACAGCCGCTACGAGTTCGTCCAGGCCGACATCGTCGATCAACCGACGGTCAGCGCGATACTGGCAAGGTTCAAGCCTGAGGCCATCATGCATCTGGCGGCCGAGTCCCACGTGGACCGCTCCATCGACGGCCCGGCGGACTTTATCCAGACCAATATCGTGGGCACCTACAGCCTGCTGGAAGCCACCCGCGCCTATTGGCAGACCCTGGCCGAGCCGCAGAAGCGCGCGTTTCGCTTCCATCACATTTCCACCGACGAAGTGTATGGCGACCTGCACGGCGTGGATGATTTGTTCACCGAAACCACCGCCTACGCCCCCAGCTCGCCGTACTCCGCGAGCAAGGCGGCTTCCGACCATCTGGTACGCGCCTGGCAACGCACTTACGGCTTGCCCGTGCTGCTGACCAACTGCTCCAACAACTATGGGCCGTTTCACTTTCCCGAGAAGCTCATTCCGCTGGTGATCCTCAATGCCCTGGCCGGTAAGCCGTTGCCGGTATACGGCGATGGCCAACAAGTGCGCGACTGGCTGTACGTCGAAGACCATGCCCGGGCGCTGCTCAAGGTCGTGACCGAAGGTGCCGTGGGCGAGACCTACAACATTGGCGGCCACAATGAACAGAAGAACATCGACGTGGTGCGCGGCATCTGCGCCCTGCTCGAAGAACTGGCGCCCCACAAGCCCGACGGCGTGGAGCACTATGCCGACCTGATCACCTTCGTCAAAGACCGCCCCGGCCACGACCTGCGCTACGCCATCGATGCCGGCAAGATCGAGCGTGAACTGGGCTGGACGCCCCAGGAAACCTTCGAGACCGGCCTGCGTAAGACCGTGCAGTGGTACCTCGAAAACCTGCTGTGGTGCCGACGTGTCCAGGACGGTAGCTATCAGGGCGAGCGCCTGGGCTCGCTCGACAACAAGGAATCGATTGCATGACAAAAGGTATTGTTCTGGCCGGCGGCTCCGGCACCCGACTGCACCCGATTACTCTTGGAGTTTCCAAGCAGTTATTACCGGTTTACGACAAGCCGATGATCTATTACCCGATTTCGGTGCTGATGCTCGCCGGCATCAAGGACATCCTGGTGATTTCCACCCCTCAGGACTTGCCGCAATACCGCAATCTGTTGGGCGACGGCAGTCAGTTTGGCGTGCAATTTCACTACGCCGAGCAGCCATCGCCCGATGGCCTGGCCCAGGCGTTCCTGATCGGCGAGCAATTTATCGGCAACGATCCGGTGTGCCTGATCCTGGGCGACAACATTTTTCACGGCCAGCATTTCGGCGAACAACTGCAGACGGCCGCCACCCGGCAGACTGGCGCGACGGTATTCGGTTACTGGGTCAAAGACCCTGAGCGTTTTGGCGTGATCGATTTCGATGCTCAAGGGCGGGCCATTTCCATTGAAGAAAAACCTACCGCGCCCAAATCCAGCTACGCGGTAACCGGCCTGTATTTCTACGATAACGACGTGATCCAGATCGCCAAGACCATCAAACCCTCCAAACGAGGCGAACTGGAAATCACTGACGTCAACAACGTCTACCTGCAACGCGGCGACCTGCACGTCGAGCGTTTCGGCCGTGGTTTCGCCTGGCTGGACACCGGCACCCACGACAGCCTGCTGGAGGCTTCGCAATATGTGCAAACCATCGAGCACCGCCAAGGTTTGAAAGTCGCCTGCCTGGAAGAAATTGCCTACCAACAGGGCTGGGTCAGCCGCGAGCACATCCTTGAGCGCGCCCAGTACTTTGGCAAGACCGGCTACGGCCAATACCTGTTCCAGATCGCTGGAGAGACACGTTGAACATCATCGCCACCCGCCTGCCTGAAGTCCTGATCATCGAACAGAAGGTTTTCGGTGATGATCGCGGCTTTTTCTATGAGAGTTTCAACGCTCGGGCGTTCGCCGAGGCCACCGGCTGCGCGTTGCAGTTCGTCCAGGATAACCACTCGCGCTCGGCCAGGGGCGTGTTGCGCGGCCTGCATTATCAAATTGAACAGGCCCAGGGAAAACTCGTGCGGGTCATTGCCGGGGAAGTGCTCGACGTGGCGGTGGACATTCGTCGCAGTTCAGCCACTTTCGGGCAATGGGTGGGCGTACGCCTGTCAGCGCAGAACCATCGGCAGTTGTGGGTCCCGCCAGGCTTCGCCCATGGCTTCGTCGTGCTCAGCGATTGCGCTGATTTTCTCTACAAGACCACCGACTACTACGCGCCCTCGGCCGAGCGCTGCATTCGCTGGGACGACCCGGACCTGGCCATCGACTGGGAACTGGAGAGTGCGCCGATCCTGTCACCCAAGGACCAGGCCGGCAAGGCTCTGCACGAGGCCGACCTGTTCCCATGAGTACCTCCTTGCGCATCCTGATCATCGGCCAGAACGGCCAGGTCTCCCGAGCACTTCAGTCGCGCCTGGCCGGCATGGCTGAGTTGATCGTGCGCGGCAGCGACCAACTCGACCTGGCGCGCCCCGATCACCTTCGTTCGCCCATCACTGCCCTGCGGCCTGACCTGATCATCAACGCCGCCGCCCACACCGCCGTCGACCAGGCCGAGAGCGAACCGGAACGGGCCTTCGCCATCAATGCCACGGCGCCGGGCGTCCTGGCTCAAGTGGCGGTCGAGTTGGGTGTCCCGCTGATCCACTACTCCACCGATTACGTCTTCGATGGCCGCAAGCCTGAGCCCTACACCGAGACCGACTCGCCCAACCCGCTGAGTGTCTATGGGCGCAGCAAGCTGGCCGGCGAGGACGCCATTCGCCACGTCGCCGGGCAGCACCTGATTTTGCGCACCAGTTGGGTGTACTCCAACGAAGGCCGCAACTTCCTGTTGACCATGCAACGCCTGCTGCAGGAAAAATCGCACCTGCGGGTGGTGGACGATCAGATCGGCGCACCGACCTGGGCCGGGACTATCGCCGACAGCACCGCCCACTTGATTGAACGTTGGCAGGCCGGCCGGTGCGGCGCCTGGGGGACTTACCACCTGACGGCGCAGGGTGAAACGTCCTGGTTCGGCTTTGCCCAGGCCATCGGCGAGCACCTGATCGAGCAGCACAAACCCTGCGCGGTGCTTGAGCCCATCCCCTCCAGTGCCTACCCGACTCCGGCCCCACGCCCGCTGAACTCGCGTCTGGATTGCACACGCCTGCTTCAGCAATGGGGTGTAAGTCAGCCAGACTGGCAAAGCGCGCTGCACCAGTGCCTTGCCGCCGGACACTAGGCATAATGCGCCTGTCCCCACAGGCGCCTGATGCTCATGAATTCCACTCTTCCCCGCAGACCCCGCTGGCGCAGCCTGGCCTTGCTTGCGCTGTGCCTGGCGCCGTTGCTGTGGCCGCTGGAACATCTGGCCGAGCGTTACTACCGCAGTGAACTGGCGGGGCAGAACCGCCAGACCCTCGATCTCTACGTCGCCAACCTGTTGGGCACCCTGCATCGCTATGAAGTGCTGCCACAGATTCTCGGTGAGCTGCCGGCCCTGCGCGCCACTTTACTGGCACCGGACGACGGCATCATCCAGGGCAATGCCAATCGACTGCTGAAAAACATCAGCGCCCAGACCGGCGCAGAAGTCATGTACCTGATGGACCCCACCGGCAAAACCCTCGCGGCATCGAACTGGGATAAACACGACAGTTTCGTCGGACGCAATTTTGCCTTCCGGCCGTATTACATCGAAGCAATGGCCGGGCGGCTGGGACGCTTCTTCGGCTTGGGCACCACCTCGGCCAAGCGCGGTTACTTCTTCGCCGCTGCCGTGCGCGACCGGGAAAAGGTGATCGGCGTACTGGTGGTCAAGGTGGATCTGGACCACACCGAAAGCCTCTGGGGCAAAACCCCCGAACAACTGCTGGTGACCGACCACAACGGCGTGGTTATCCTCACTTCGCGACAAGAATGGCGATTTCGCGCGACCCGCCCCTTAAGTGACGAGGAGCGCCAGTCCATCAGCGCCGTACAGCCCTACCCGACCCGCGACCCCAAACCGCTGAACCTGGATGCGAACGCCTGGCTGATCCAGACCCAGTCCATTGAGGAGACCGGCTGGAGCGTGAGCATTCTCGCCCCGCGTACCCTGATCGACCGTCCGGTGCGCACCGTGGTGGTCATCGGCGGTGCGGCCTTGCTGGTCCTGATGCTGTTGCTCGGGTTGATGATGCAGCGCCGGCGGCATTACCTGGATCGCATCGCCTTCGAAGGCAAGGCCCGCCAGGAGCTGGAGGGCCGGGTGGCCGAGCGCACCAGTGACCTGGAAGGCCTGAACCGGCGACTCAAGCAAGAGGTGCTGGAACGCGAGCAGGCCCAGCAGGAACTGGTCCGCGCCCAGGATGACCTGGTGCAGGCCGGCAAGCTGTCGGCCCTGGGCACAATGTCGGCCAGCATCAGCCACGAACTCAACCAGCCGCTGGCGGCGATCCGCAGCTATGCCGAAAACGCCGAAATATTGCTCGATCACCAGCGTACCGAGGACGCCCGAGGCAACCTCAAGCTGATCAGTGAGCTGACCGCTCGCATGGCCTCGATCATTGCCCACTTACGCGCCTTCGCCCGCCGCGACCGTCACGCCCCGGAAAGTGTCGCCCTGCAACCGGCGCTGGACGATGCCCTGGCACTGCTCGCCAAGCGCCGGCGCAGCATGGAAGTGGAACTGATCCGCGACCTGCCGGCCGCCACGTTGTGGGTCGAGGCCGGGGAAACGCGCTTGCGCCAGGTGCTCGGCAACCTGCTGGCCAACGCTCTCGACGCCCTGACTGAAAAAGGCCCGCCGCGCAAACTCTGGCTCAGTGCCGAAGCCACCGAAACCGGCGTCAACCTGTACATCCGCGATAACGGCCCGGGTTTTTGCATGGAAGCCCTTGGTCGCGCGGGCGAGCCCTTCTACACCACCAAGACCCGCACCCAGGGCCTTGGCCTGGGGCTGGCGATTTGCGACACCCTGATGCGCGCCTTCGGCGGTGAACTGTCGTTCGCCAATCACAAGGAAGGCGGCGCCCTGATTACCCTGAAGTTGCGCGCTGGCGCGCCCGGTGTGAGCCTGCAACCGTCCGAGGACCGTAGTGTATGACCATCGATAACCGGATTGAGGTGGTGTTGATCGACGACGATCCCCACTTGCGTCAGGCCTTGAGCCAGACCCTCGACCTGGCCGGCCTGAAGGTCCTGTCCCTGGCCGAGGCCAAAGGCGTGGCCGGGCAACTGTCTCGCGACTGGCCGGGTGTGGTGGTCAGTGACATTCGCATGCCGGGCATCGACGGCCTTGAGTTGCTGAGCGAACTCCATGCCCAGGACCCGGAGCTGCCGGTGTTGCTGATCACCGGCCATGGCGACGTGCCGCTGGCAGTCCAGGCCATGCGCGCCGGAGCCTATGACTTCCTTGAGAAACCTTTCCCCAGCGATCACCTGCTCGACAGCGTGCGCCGGGCCCTGGCCTTGCGGCGCCTGGTACTGGACAACCGCAGCCTGCGCCTGGCCCTGAGCGACCGCCATGAACTCAGCGCCCGGCTCGTCGGCCAATCACCCTCGATACTGCGCCTGCGCGAGCAGATCGGTGCGTTGGCGGCGACCCGCGCCGATGTGCTGATCCTCGGAGAAACCGGGGCCGGCAAGGAGGTAGTCGCCCGAGCCCTGCACGATCTGTCGGGCCGGCGCAACGGCCCCTTCGTCGCGATCAACGCCGGAGCCCTGGCCGAGTCGGTGGTGGAGAGCGAGCTGTTCGGTCATGAGCCCGGCGCTTTCACCGGCGCGCAGAAGCGCCGCATCGGCAAGTTCGAGTTCGCCAACGGCGGTACGCTGTTTCTCGATGAAATCGAAAGCATGAGCCTGGACGTTCAGGTCAAACTGCTGCGGCTGCTGCAAGAGCGGGTAGTGGAACGACTGGGGGGCAATCAACAGATCCCGCTGGACATCCGCGTCATCGCCGCCACCAAGGAAGACCTGCGTCAGGCCGCTGATCAGGGTCGCTTTCGCGCCGACCTGTATTACCGCCTGAACGTCGCGCCGTTGCGTATCCCCCCGCTGCGTGAACGCGGTGAGGATGCCCTGATGCTGTTCCAGCATTTCGCCGACGAAGCCAGCGCCCGTCACGGCCTGCCGCCCCACGAGTTGCAACCGGCCCAACGGGCATTGCTGCTGCGCCATAGCTGGCCGGGCAACGTGCGAGAATTGCAGAACGCCGCCGAACGGTTCGCCCTGGGTCTGGAACTGGCCCTGGACAACAGCGCGCCCGACGGTAGTCCCGGTGCCCCGGTCGAAGTGATCAGCGGCGGCTTGAGCGAGCAGGTGGAGAACTTCGAGAAAACCCTGATCGCCGCCGAACTGGCCCGCCCTCACAGCTCGGTGCGCAGCCTCGCCGAAGCCCTGGGCATTCCGCGCAAGACCTTGCACGACAAGTTACGCAAGCATGGGCTGAACTTCGGCGACAGCCAGGGCCATGCCGATGAGTCCGATTGAGTCTGCTTGAGTGATTGCCATCTTCCCTTTCAAAAGAGGCCCTGCATGAACCGCGACAGCCGCTACCTGGAATCGATCCTGCACCACGACATCCCGTTGACGCGGGACATGGGCCTGAAGGTGCTCGACTGGCAGGCCCGGCAACTGCGCCTGTTTTTACCGCTGGAGGCCAACGTCAACCACAAGAGCACCATGTTCGGCGGCAGCCTGTACTGCGGCGCAGTGCTGGGCGGCTGGGGCTGGCTGCACCTGGCCTTGCGCGAAGAGGGCATTGAGGACGGGCATATCGTCATTCAGGAAGGGCAGATCAGCTATCCACTGCCAGTCACGAGGGACGCCACGGTCATTTGCCAGGCTCCCGAAGAAAAGGTCTGGAAACGCTTCCTGGCCACCTACCGGCGCTACGGACGCGCGCGACTGACCTTGCAGACCCAGGTGATAAATGCCGGGAGCGAAGTTCCAGCGGTGCAATTTGTGGGGCAGTACGTGTTGCACCGCTGACCCCCGAGCATCATAAAAACCCCTGTGGCGAGGGAGCTTGCTCCCGCTCGGCTGCGCAGCAGACGCATTGGGGCCGCTTCGCAGCCCAGCGGGAGCAAGCTCCCTCGCCACAACAACTGTCCCAGGTCCAGCAAGGGGCAGCCGATTCAGGAGCGGGCCAGTTCCAGCAGTTTCCCACGCCACGCCGCCTTTGCCGGCAAGGCCAGGAAGGATTCATTCAGCAGCGACTCCCGCGGCGGATAGCAGAACGGCTCGCCGCGTAGGTCCAGCACCTCTCCGCCCGCACCCTCCAGCACGCCTTGGGCGGCGGCGGTGTCCCACTGGGACGTCGGCGCCAGTCGCGGATAGCAATCCGCCGCGCCCTCGGCCAGCAGGCAGAATTTCAACGAACTGCCGATGCTGGTCAGTTGCAACTCACCCAGGCTCTCGCTCAAGCCGCCCAAGAGACGCTCTTGCTCCGGGCTGGTATGGCGACGGCTGGCGACCACCGTAAAAGCATCACCCGGCGCCGGCACGTTACGCACTTCGATCGGCAACGGCTCGCCCCCCTTGTCGCCACGCCAGGCGCCGAACCCCGCGCCACCGACATAAAAGCGACCATTGGTGGGCATCGACACTACGCCAAACACCACCCGCCCCTGCTCGACCAGTGCGATATTGACGGTGAATTCCTCACTGCCAGAAATGAACTCCTTGGTGCCGTCCAGCGGGTCCACCAGCCACCAGCGTTGCCAGCCGGCGCGCACGCTTTGCGCGATATTGGCGTCCTCTTCGGAGAGGATTGCAATATCCGGCGCCAGCGCGGTCAGCCCGGCCACGATCACATCGTGAGCGGCCATGTCGGCGGCGGTCACCGGCGATGCGTCGGCCTTGTGGTTGACCTGCACATTGGCTCGCCAGAACGGCAGGATCGCCTCACCGGCCTTGAGCGCCAGCTCGACCACAGGGGCCATCAGAGGATGGGGGAAATTCATGACAGGAACGCTCCGCGCTGGGCCAGCAGGTCACGGGCCAGGTACAGCGCCGCCAAGGCCCGGCCCTCCGTGAATTGAGGGTTTTGCGCCAAGGCCGACAACTCACGCAGGTTGACCTTGTCCACGCGCATCGGCTCGGGCTCGTCGCCTTCCAGCCGCTCTTCATAGAGATCGGTCGCCAGCACCACCTGGATCTTCTGGCTCATGTAGCCGGGGGACAGGGACAGTTCAGTCAGGTGTTCCAACTGACGTGCACCATAGCCGGCCTCTTCTTTAAGCTCCCGCTCAGCCGCCGCCAACACGTCTTCACCCGGCTCGATCAACCCCTTGGGCAGGGACAATTCGTAGGCATCGGTGCCGCCGCAGTATTCTTCCACCAACACGGCGTGATCGGCGTCGAGCATCGCCACGATCATTACCGCGCCGTAACCTGCGCCCTTGCCCGCCAAACGCTCATAGGTGCGCTCCACGCCGTTGGAAAACCGCAGTTTCAGTTCTTCCACGCAAAACAGGCGGCTGGTGGCGACGATCCGTCGATCGAGTATGGTGGGTTTCTGGCGCATAAACGGCTCCCTGGGCGATAGCGGGCTACTATACCCGGCCTATTCTGATTGTTTGTGTCGGATATCCGATTACCGCTGGAGAAGTTTTATGGCCTTGCTGCCCTGGCACGAGATCGATACGGTGCTGCTGGACATGGACGGCACCCTGCTGGACCTGCATTACGACAACCATTTCTGGATGGAACACTTGCCCCAACGCTACGCCGAACTGCATGGCGTGAGCCGGGCCATGGCGGAGCTGGAGTTGCAGCCGCTGTTCGAGCGCAACGCCGGCCAATTGCAGTGGTATTGCCTGGACTTCTGGAGCACCGAGCTGAAACTGCCGGTGCGCGAACTGAAGCTGGAAACCGCGCACCTGATTGCCCTGCGCCCGGACGCCGACACGTTCCTGGCGGCGATCCAGCGGGCGGGTAAACGGGTGGTAATGATCACCAACGCCCATCGCGACTCGTTGTCCCTGAAGCTGGAACGCATCGAACTGGCCCCTTACTTCGAACGTTTGATCAGCTCTCACGACTACGGTTTTCCCAAGGAAAGCCCGCAGTTCTGGGATGCCCTGCAAGCCGATCTGAACTTCGACCCGGCCCGCAGCCTGTTTATCGACGACACCTTGCCAGTGCTGCGCAGCGCCCGGGAATTTGGCGTGGCACACCTGCTGGCAGTTAGCGTACCGGACAGCCGCAAAGGGCCGAAGGATACGGGGGAGTTCGAGGCGTTGGGGGATTATCGGGATTTGATTGCCGGGCTTTGATACCCGGTCGTTTGCACCGCGAGCAGGCTCGCTCTCACAAAGGTTCCTTGTTCGCCACAGATCCAGTGTGGGAGCGAGCCTGCTCGCGATGAAGACGATGCGGTCCTCAAGCTTTATTCGGGAATGCGCAGCACCTGCCCCGGATAGATCTTGTCCGGATGCGACAGCATCGGTTTGTTGGCTTCAAAAATCTTGTTGTACTTGTTCGCATCGCCATATTCGGCTTTGGAGATGGCGCTGAGTGTGTCGCCCTTTTTTACGGTAACAAAGCGAGCGGCCTGGGCGACTGGCCCGGTTACCGTGATCTGATCATCAACACTGCCCACACCTGCGATGTTGCCTACCGCCAGCAGGATTTTCTCCTTCTCCTCCTGACTACCCACCTCACCAATAACAGTAACTTTATCGCCCTCAATGGTCGCCTGAACATTCGGGTTACCAAGACCAACCTTGCTGATGTGTTCTTTCAGTTGCTCACTGGCGTTGGCATTACCGGGAGTCAGCAGATCGATCAGTTTTTCGCCGGCCTCCTTCACAAAACTAAAAATACTCATGGTGCACGCTCCTTGGGTTTAAGTGTCCAGACGCAAAAGCCTAGACCAAGCCAAACGAACCCGGTTCCCAGCCGACCAATGACCCTGCCGCGCACAAAGCGCTAGAATCCCAACCTTCCCGCGCCCTGGAACGAAGATGGACATCAAGCAGCTGAAATTTCTCATCGCGCTCGACGAAACCCGCCACTTCGGCCAAGCGGCCGCGCGCTGCCACATCACCCAACCAACCCTGTCAATGCGCCTGCGCAGCCTTGAGGAAGAGCTGGGTCTGCCGCTGGTCAATCGAGGCCAGCGCTTTGAAGGTTTCACCGCTCCGGGGGAGCGGGTGTTGGCCTGGGCACGCACGGTCATGGCGGCCTATGACGGTCTACAGGCCGAAGCGGCGGCCTGCCGTGGCAACCTGGTGGGTACCCTGCGCCTGGGTGTGGTGCCATTGTCGGACTTCGATCCGTTGTCGATGATGCAGCGGCTGCACAGCGAGCACCCTAACCTGCATTTCGAATTGTCATCCTTAAGCTCCGAACGCATCCTCGAACAACTGGCGAACAACCGCATCGACCTGGGCATTTCCTATCTGGAGCGCCTGGACACCGAGCGCTTCGACGCACTGCCCTTCAACCATACGCGCATGGGCTTGCTCTTTGACCAGCGATACTTCTATTTCGGCGAGCAGCCGCTGAGCTGGGAGGCGCTGATCGAGTTGCCCCTGGGCATGCTCACCAGCGGCATGCATTTTCGTCAGTCCATCGACCACAACTTCCACAGTCGAGGCCTCACACCCCGCCCTCTGCTGCAAACCGACGCGGTGCATCAATTGTTACAAGCCGTGCACGGCGGACTGTGTTGCGCAGTGATGCCGCTGGACAGTGGGGTGGGCATGCTGACCCAGGACTTGCGCATCCAGCCCATCGAAGACGCGCAAACCCTGGTCCCACTGGGTCTGATCATGCGCCGCGGCGCTCCGCGCTCGGCTTTGGCGGAGGCTTGCTTCGCCCTCTACCAGAAATCATCAACGACATCTTGATCGACGTCATCTATTGATAGATCAGTAATAGCGATTAGACGTGGCAGATTGCCGCATTTAGTCTTATCACTATTCCCACTGTCAGTGATGCCTATGAACGACAAGCCTCCGGTCTGTTCTGCGCCTGCGGAGAAAATACCCGCGCCAGCCGCCAGCCAGAGCTATCGCTACTGCAACCTGGACCATTCCCAATCGGACAGCACCGCGCTGGCCGAGGAAGTGGCGCTGGCGATCGCCTATAACGGCATCAGTCAGGCCGTCATGCTGGTCACGCCGTCTGACCTTGAAGACTTCATCGTCGGCTTCAGCCTAGGCAGCGGCATCATTGAACACCCTGCGGACATCTATGACGTGCAACTGAGCGGCGACGGTTCTGCGCAATACGCCCAGGTAACCATCGCCAACCGCGCTTTCTGGAACCTCAAGCAACAACGCCGACAACTGGCCGGCACCAGCGGCTGCGGGCTTTGCGGGGTGGAAGCGGTGGAGCAGGCATTACCGAACCTCAAGGCACTGCCCGGCACGCCACTGCCACCGGCCCAGTGGCTCGAAGGCCTGCGTCAACGCATCGGCCAGTTCCAGCCCCTGGGCCAGCATTGCGGCGCGGTACACGCGGCCCTGTTCATGAACGCCCAAGGCCAATTGCTGCTGGGACGCGAAGATATCGGCCGGCACAACGCGCTCGACAAACTGATCGGCGCGCTGATCCGGCAACAGATCCCGGTGAACGGAGGCGTGGCGATCGTCACCAGTCGTTGCAGCCTCGAATTGATCCAGAAGGTGTTGCGCGCCGGCATCCAGACCCTGGTCAGCCTGTCGTCACCCACCGGCCTTGCCGTGCAGTGGGCCCGCCAGCACAACCTCAATCTCATCCACCTGCCGCAGAAAAGTGCGCCGCGGGTCTATAGCCCTGCGATGGAGAATCAAGCGTGAGCAATCATCAACAAGCCGATCAGAAACCCGTACCGCGCTACAAGCCCTACAAGGGTCCGGCCGGTGGTTGGGGCGCGCTGATCAGCGTCGCCCAGGCCTGGCTGACCAGCGACAATGCGCTGAAGAACCTGCGCATGATGCTCAAGACCAACCAGAACGGCGGCTTTGACTGCCCAGGCTGTGCCTGGGGCGACTCGCCGGAAAGCGGCATGGTCAAGTTCTGCGAGAACGGCGCCAAAGCCGTGAACTGGGAAGCGACCAAGCGCCGTGTCGATGGCGCATTCTTCGCCAAACACAGTGTGACGTCGCTGCTGGAGCAGAGCGACTATTGGCTGGAATACCAGGGGCGCCTGACCGAGCCACTGAGCTACGACGCCGAAACCGACCGCTACAAACCCATCAGTTGGGAAGCGGCATTTGCCCTGATCGGCAAACACTTGCAGGGGCTCTCCAGCCCGAACCAGGCTGAGTTCTATACCTCGGGCCGGGCCAGCAACGAAGCAGCCTACCTTTATCAGTTATTCGTGCGCGCCTACGGCACCAACAACTTTCCCGACTGCTCGAACATGTGCCATGAAGCCAGTGGCGTGGCGCTGTCTCAGAGTGTCGGCGTAGGCAAAGGCACCGTGACTTTCGACGATTTCGAACACGCCGACGCGATTTTCGTCTGGGGCCAGAACCCGGGCACCAACCATCCACGCATGCTCGAACCGCTGCGCGAAGCAGTGAAACGCGGCGCCCAGGTGGTGTGCATCAACCCGCTCAAGGAGCGTGGCCTGGAGCGTTTCCAGCACCCGCAAAACCCGATCGAAATGCTTACCAACGGGGATAAACCGACCAACTCCGCCTATTTCCGTCCGGCCCTGGGTGGCGACATGGCCGTGCTGCGGGGCATGGCCAAGTTCCTGCTGCAATGGGAACGTGAGGCGCAAAACACCGGCGCTGCCGCAGTGTTCGACCATGCGTTCCTGAACGAACACAGCATCGACGTACTGGATTACCTGGCCGTGGTCGATGACACGCCATGGGAGCAGATCGTTGAGCAGTCGGGCTTGACCCTGGTCGAGATCGAACAAGCGGCGCGCATGTACGCCATCAGCAAGAACGTGATCATGTGCTGGGCGATGGGCATCACCCAACACCGCCATTCGGTGGCGACCATCCAGGAAATCGCCAACCTGATGCTGCTGCGCGGCAACATCGGCCGGCCGGGCGCCGGTCTGTGCCCGGTTCGCGGCCACAGTAACGTGCAGGGCGACCGGACCATGGGCATCAACGAGCGTCCGCCGGCGGCGTTCCTTGACTCGCTGGAGCGTCGCTTCCAGTTCAAGGTGCCGCGCGAGAATGGCCACAACGTGGTCGAAGCGATCCACGCCATGGCTGACGGCCGGGCGAAGGTCTTCATCGCTCTGGGCGGCAACTTCGCCCAGGCCACCCCGGACAGTGATCGGACGTTCCAGGCCTTGGGCAATTGCGACCTGACTGTGCAGATCAGCACCAAGCTCAACCGCAGCCATCTGGCTCATGGAAAAGAGGCGCTGATCCTACCGTGCCTGGGCCGTACCGACATCGACCTGCAAGTCGAAGGCGCACAAGCGGTGACCGTGGAGGACTCCTTCAGCATGGTCCATGCATCCAATGGCCAATTGCAGCCGCTGTCGAACCAGATGCGTTCCGAGCCCTGGATCATTGCCTGCATCGCCGCCGCCACACTGGGCCACCACCCGGTGGACTGGAACTGGCTGGTGGCGGACTACAACCGCATCCGCGACCTGATCGCCGATACCATCCCGGGGTTCAAAGACTTCAACGAAAAGCTCCAGAACCCCGGCGGCTTCTATCTGGGCAACAGCGCCGGTGCACGTCGCTGGAACACCGCCTCAGGCCGCGCCAACTTCAAGCCCAACCGGCTGCCGACCGACCTGGTGCATGAACGCACCCGCGCCACCGGGCAGTTGCCTGACCTGATCATGCAGTCCATGCGCTCCCACGATCAGTACAACACCACCATCTATGGCCTCGATGACCGCTATCGCGGCGTGAAGGGCCAGCGTGACGTGTTGTTCGTCAACGAAGCGGACATCATTCGACTGGGCTTCAAACCTGGGCAGAAGGCCGACATCGTCTCGCTCTGGGATGACGGCCGCGAGCGACGGGTCAAAGGCTTTACCCTGTTGGCATTCGACATTCCCGCCGGACAGGCCGCCGCCTATTACCCTGAAGTGAATCCGTTGGTGCCGTTGGAGAGCACCGGCGACGGCAGCCATACCCCGACTTCGAAATTCGTGGCGATCCGTCTGGAAGCAGCGAGCGAGAATGGGCTGATTCTGGCCAAGTCGGCCTGACACAACGTGCCAGGAGATTAGGTTGTGTGGGAGCAAGGCTTGGCTCCCCACAATCCTGCTTTTCAATCGCCCACAAAAAAGGCCGTTTTCCATAGAAAACGGCCTGTCCGAAGTAGCTAAAGACCGGCGAAAATCTGTTAAGTTCCGCCCAAAAAACAATAACTTATCGAATTGTGCACAAGTCGTGTTACTCGTCGGATTTCGATTGTAACCAAGCGAAGCCAGCCTCAGGATCGCGCCGTCATCCCTTTGAGGCTCCTCTATGAAGTTCTCCTCGATTCTCTTGTTGTCCCTTGGCCTGATCAGTGGCGCAGCCTCTGCCGGTGGCACCACCGAAGCAGGCGTGGGCGGCGCATTGGGCGGGGTTCTGGGTTCTGTGGTCGGCCAGTCCTTGGGCGGCAACACCGGGTCCACCATCGGCGCAGCCTTGGGTGGCGCGGGTGGCAGTGCGGTCGGTGCGGACAAACGCAGCCGCGGCGAAGCAGCGATTGGCGGTGCGCTGGGCGCAGCCGGCGGTAACGTGGTCGGCCGTAGCGTAGGCGGCACCACCGGCAGCCTGATCGGTGCAGCAGCAGGCGGCGGCGCTGGCGGTGCACTGGGCAACTATATGGGCAAGGACGATGACGACGATCGTCGTTATGACGGTCGCCGTGGTGATCGCCGTTACTACCGTGACGGCCATCCAGGTCGTGGCCATGCCTATGGGCATCGCAAGCACAAGCACAAACATCGCTATCACGACGATTGATCACTGGCTCTAACCAGTAGTCGATAGAAAATCGCAGTCTTCGTCAGCGCTTCTCAAGCGCCTGACAGGAGACTGCGATTTTTCGTTTAAATCACCAGCCGTTCCAAAGCGGCGCGCAACCGATCCGGAATCGCCACTGGCCGATTCGAAGACCGCTCCACAAAAACATGCACAAAGCGCCCCGCCGCGCAGGCCTCCTCCTCCCCCGCCTTGAACACCGCCAGCTCATACTGCACTGAACTGCTGCCCAGCTTCCCCACCCGCAGACCGATTTCAATCCGGTCGGGAAAGGCGATCGAGACAAAGTAGTCGCAAGCCGAACTCACCACGAACCCCACCACCTCCCCATCGTGGATATCGAGGCCGCCGACCTCGATCAGATAAGTGTTCACCGCCGTGTCGAAAAAACTGTAATAAGTCACGTTGTTGACGTGACCGTACACGTCGTTGTCGTGCCAGCGTGTGGTGATCGGTTGCAGGTGCGGGTATTCGCTACGTTGGGGCATCAGGTGTCCTTTACGGTTGCTCAATGGTTCATGCGTTGTTCAGGATTTTGAGGCCTGGTGTTGTGCGAATCCCTTGCCCTGGGCCGCCAGCTCCCCGATCAGACGCGCGGGCTTCCAGTGGTCCCCCTGCTTCGTTTCGAGTTCCAGCAGCCGTGCATGGATGTCTTCAAGTCCCTGATGGTCGGCCCAGGCCATCGGGCCGCCCTTGTCCGCGGGGAAGCCGTAGCCGTTGAGATACACCAGGTCGATGTCATGAGCCGACTCGGCAATACCTTCCTGCAGGATTTTCGCGCCCTCATTGACCAGCGCCAGCAAGCAACGCTCGAGGACTTCCTCGGGGCCGATCTCGCGACGCTGAAAACCCAACGTTTCACTGACTCGCTGCACCAGCGCATCGACCTCTACATCATGCTCGGCCTGGCGACTGCCGGCTTCGTAGTGATAGTACCCGTTGCCGCTTTTCTGGCCGAACCGACCCAGTTCGCACAAACGGTTGTCCACTTGCACCTCGGGTGCATCCTGACCTTTGCCCGCCAGTTCCCGAGCGCGCCACTCCAGGTCGATGCCGACGACGTCGTACATGCGAAACGGCCCCATGGCGAAGCCGAAACCCTGCAATGCCGCGTCAACCTGATGGGGAAACGCCCCTTCCAGCAGCATCTTGCGCGCCTCCAGCACATAGGGGTGAAGCATCCGATTGCCGATGAACCCGTGGCAATTGCCCGACACCACGCTGACCTTGCCCATGCGCTTGCCCAATACCAGGGCTGCGTCCAGCACCGCTTTGGAGGTTTGCGCACCACGAACGATTTCCAGCAACTTCATGATGTGCGCCGGGCTGAAGAAGTGCAGACCCAACACCTGGGTGGGGCGGCGGGTGACGGCGGCAATCGCATCGATGTCCAGCGCCGAGGTGTTGCTCGCCAGAATGGCTTGCGGCTTGAGCAAGCCGTCCAGCTCGCGGAAGATCTTCTGCTTGAGCTCAAGGTTCTCGTAAACCGCCTCGATGACCAGATCCACATTGCGGATCGCCGCGTAGTCATCTGCCCGCGTCACCCTGGCGATTCGGGCATCGGCTTCACCCTGGTCGATACGGCCCTGGCGCACGTTGTGGGCATAAGTATCGGCCACGGCAGCTAACGCCTGTTCCAGCATCTGCGGGTTGTTGTCGACCCACTGCACCGTCACGCCGGCGTTGGCCAGGCACATCACGATGCCCCGCCCCATAGTGCCTGCACCGACTACGGCGGCGCGCTGAATATCGAAGGGTGTCTGGCTCATGTTTGCTCTCTTGTTGGCGATCCAAAGACAGCCCTCACCTTAGTCAGCCGCAGAATATTTTTGAAATTTATTCGTGTGATGGCGGGCATTCATCGGATGGATGCGGATTACAAAGCCGCTTGAACCCAGTGGCGAACTTCGGCGTACGGGTAATCCTCCAGCTGCGCATATCCTGGAATCGTCCGTGCCTTCAGCTTGGTGAACAACGGCACGCTGATGCCGCAGAGGAACCGGGTCACCCGCTCCGCAGAGGGGGCACTGCCGGTATGCTGCTCGTGCCTGTTGATAAAGTCGCCACACAGCGCGTTGAAGTCTCTGTCCACCAGTACTGGTAATGGTGGTGGCTCCGGCAGACGGGCAACGTGTCCATGGCACACCGAACAATGACCACAGCGCTGCGGTGCACTTTCATCGCCGAAATACTGGGCCAACCGATAACCGAGGCAATGATCGGTGGCGAACAGTTCGAGCATCGCGTGGATCCGCGCGATCTCCCCACGCTCGTGCCGGGTGAAATAGTCGTGCAACTCGGCGCTCAGCGCCTGAACGTCGAACCCTGCTTCAAGCACGTTATACACCTCGGTCATCTGTTTGCTTTCCAGCTCGACCCAGCCCTTTTCCTGAAAGTAATCCAGCGCCTTGACCACGCGGTTCCGCTCGGCGTGATACAGCTGGTACATCCCGTCGAAATCCACCGTGGCCCAGGTACGAGCACGGCTGGAGGTCTGGATGATGGCCGAGACGAACGCCTGACGCTCACCTTCGAAGTGCTCGAGCAATGCCTGCGGCTCGATCAGAAACTTGAAGCGATACTCCGCGAAATAGGCATAACGCGGCGCGATCAGCCGGCGCAGTTCCAATTGCACCAGCAGCGTCTTGAGCGGCAGTTGCCGGATGTTGCTCTTGTCCGCCAGCGGCCCCAGCAAAAACTCCCATTGCCCATCGGCCGCTGCGGCCTTCAACTCATCAAGCACGCACCGAATACCCATCAGCTCCGGCGTATCACCATAAACAAAGTTTTCCAGCACATTGAGGCTGTCACGGTTGGCCAGGACCAGACAATCGGACGGCAACCCGTCACGCCCCGCCCGGCCGATCTCCTGGCTGTAATTCTCGATGGATTTAGGCAGGTCGAAATGCGCCACGTTGCGGATATCACTCTTGTCGATACCCATGCCGAAGGCGATGGTCGCAACGATGCAATTGCACTGCCCGCCCATGAACCGTCGCTGAATGGCTTCGCGTTGTTCATGAGGTAAGCCGGCGTGATAAGCCTCGGCCCCAATTCCATGCTGGCTCAAGTGCTCGGCAATCTGCTCGGCGGTTCGCTGCAAGGTGACATAGACGATGCTCGGCTGCCCGGCTCGCTCGCCCAGCCATTGCACCAGTCGCCGCCGTTTATCCGCGCCGCGCACCGGTTCCACCAGCAGGTTGAGGTTAGGTCGATAGAAGCCGGTGGTGACCACATCGTCGGGGGCGATGGCGAACTTCGCCTGCATGTCCGCGATGACTTTGGGCGTTGCGGTGGCCGTCAACAGCAACACCTGGGGAATGTCGAACTGACGCTGGTAGTCGGGGAGCTTGAGGTAGTCGGGACGAAAGTTATGCCCCCATTCGGAGATGCAGTGGGCCTCATCTACCACCAGCAACGAGATCGGTACCTGCTGCAGGAAATTGCGAAAGCGCTCGTTCTTCAGCCGCTCCACCGAAATCATCAGAATCTTCAACTCGCCCGAACGGGCCCGTGCCATGACCTCGCTGGCTTCGTCACGACGCTGGACTGAATCGATACTCGCCGCCGCAATGCCATGGCGATGCAGGAACGCCAGTTGGTCCTGCATCAGTGCCAGCAGCGGCGAGACCACCAGGGTCAGATGCGGTAATAGCAGGGCCGGCAATTGATAGCACAGGGACTTGCCCGAGCCGGTAGGAAAAATGGCCGCTGCCGACCGACCGGCAAGTACTGCGCTGACGGCAGCTTCCTGACCGGGGCGAAACTGCGGATAACCGAAAACCTGTTCCAGGGTGCTGTGCATAGGCGGTCACTCCTTGACTGCTGCGATGCCAAAAGCCTAGCCGGACGGCGCAGGGAGTCGAGAAAAGGTTTGGGGGGAAAACGATACCGGATGATACAGCCTCAGCGCCTTTGTGCTTTGCCATGAGGCGATACAAATCCAGGCACTTTGATGCCTCGTTCCCGTTTCGCTTGCAAGGTAAGGTGCGCCATCCACTCATGCGTTACAGGCCTGGAAGCCTGGCGCTCAAGACTCCGCTCAAGGACTGAACCATGTCACATCCATTTTCCGCGCTACGCACCCTGGCGCTAACGTCGGCCTCACTGCTGGCCGGTTGCTTGACCATTCCAGCACAACCCGACATGCGAACCACCGTGTTCGAAACACCGGAATACCGCGCCCAGCAAGGTCTGGCCATCGTCAAAGCCTCAGCTCTGTATGCCCGGGGTGGCATCGGCCGGAACGTGACCGTGGCGCTGATTGACTCTGGACTGAACAGCAGGCTGACGGAGTTCGAGGGCAGGCTGGGTGACCCCGGATTCGACCATGTCGAAAACCGTCCCGGTACCCTTGACCGGGTCGGTCACGGCACGCAAATGGCCGGCATCCTCGCCGCCAACAAGGACGACCAGGGCATGCATGGCATCGCGTTTGAGGCCAGGTTGATCCCCTTCCGTTTCGGCGACGACAACGAACCGTTTTTTTTCGACAGCGAAATCGCACAGTCCTGGCAAAGCGGTTTCGACAAGGGCGCGCGCCTGTTCAATAACTCGTGGGCCAACGCCATCCCCGCCACCGAAATCACTGAAGCACGTTACAACCAGGTGATGCCCGACTCCCTGGCCGCTGCCCGAAAACTGGTGGAAGACGGCGCCGTATTTGTCTTCCCGACCGGCAATGAGCTCAAGCGCGAGCCCTTGGCCGAACCTGGGTTACCGGCAGCGTTGCCGGAACTGGAGAAAGGCTGGATCGCGGTCGTGGCGTTGAAAAACGATGGCAGCACCATCAATGGAAAATCCAACTATTGCGGCGTCGCAGCCGCCTGGTGCATCGCCGTACCCGGCGGCGACGCAGGTCCACAGGCAGGCCTGCTTACCGTGGGCAAGGATGGCCGTTACGTGCAAACCGCCGGCACATCCCCGGCCGCCGCGTTGGTCAGTGGCGCACTGGCCGCGCTGCAAAGCCTCTACCCGCAGCTCAACGCCCAGCAAGTGCGCGAACATCTGCTGGCGACAGCCAACCGCACTGGCATCTACGCCAACAGCGAAGCCTACGGCAGAGGGTTGATGGACCTTGAGGCGGCCTCACGACGCGCCCCAGGACCGCTGGCTGACTGAACCAGGAGCCGCTACCGCTCGCGGCTGTCGAAGCCTCCCGGACAGTTCCTAGACGGTCGTGGGATATTTCTTCTTTTTCCAACGGGCAAAGATTTCGCCCTAAACTTTCCACCTATACAGACGCCACCCTCAGCCCGGACATTTTTTCATGTACCTCGCCCCAGATTTTCCTGACGACCACGCCATGCGCCAGCTCATGGAACTGCTCCATGAAGAAATCGGCCTGCCGGAGCGCAAGACAATCCGTCTGGACACCGCCATCAATCTCGACTTGGGCTGTGACGGCGCGGACGCCCGGCATCTGATGGAAGCATTGGAGGAGCGGTTCGCCCTCGACCTCATTGACTACGACGCGTACCGCTACTTTCAGCCGGAAGGATTTGATGTGTTTCAAAAGCGCAGGGCCAAGGGCCGTGGCAGCAAGGTGCCACTGACCATTGGGATGCTCTACAAGGCAATCAAGGCTCAGCGCTGGGAGACGCAGGAAGTGGAAGGGGTGTAGCCGAACGGCACGCATTAAGTGGCATTATTCTGGCTGTTTACCGTGATTCCAGGTGGAATAATGGCTGCTTTCGAGCCGGGAGCAGCACAGCATTGCATCCGCCCCCTCAAAAACCGTCCATAAAAAAACCGCCCTGAAAAGGGCGGTTTTTTCATTCGCTCACCAAGCCTTACAACTGCGGTCCAGCCGCCTTGATCGCGTCGCTCACTTCAAACTTCTTGAAGTTCTCGATGAACAAGCCAGCCAATGCTTTGGCGGCTTCGTCGTAGGCAGCCTTGTCGGTCCAGGTGTTGCGTGGGTTCAACAGGCCAGTCTCAACGCCCGGAACAGCCAACGGCACGTCCAGGTTGATGATGTCCAGGTGCTCGGTTTCAGCACCGATCAGCGCGCCGCTCTGAATTGCCGCGATCACCGCACGGGTGGTCGGGATGTTGAAGCGCTTGCCGACGCCGTAGCCACCGCCGGTCCAGCCGGTGTTGACCAGGTAGACCTTGGAGCCGAAGCCGCGGATACGCTTGATCAGCAGCTCAGCGTATTCACCAGCAGGACGTGGGAAGAATGGAGCGCCGAAGCAGGTGGAGAACGTCGACTTGATGCCGCTGCCCGAACCCATTTCAGTCGAGCCCACCAGTGCGGTGTAACCGGACAGGAAGTGGTAGGCCGCTTGTTCTTCACTGAGGATCGACACCGGCGGCAGTACGCCGGTCAGGTCGCAAGTCAGGAAGATCACTGCGTTTGGCTCGCCACCGAGGTTTTTCGGTGCGCGTTTTTCGATCAGTTCACGCGGGTAGGCGGCGCGGCTGTTCTGGGTCAGGCTGTCGTCGGCGTAATCGGCTTTCTTGGTGACCGGGTCCAGGACAACGTTTTCCAGTACGGCGCCGTGCTGGATGGCTTTCCAGATAACCGGCTCGTTCTTCTCGGACAGGTCGATGCACTTGGCATAGCAACCGCCTTCAATGTTGAAGACCACGCCAACACCCCAGCCGTGCTCGTCATCACCGATCAGGTAACGGCTTTCATCGGCGGACAGCGTGGTTTTGCCCGTGCCCGACAGGCCGAAGAACAGGGTTACATCGCCCTCTTCGCCCATGTTGGCGGCGCAGTGCATAGGCAGTACGTCAACCGCTGGCAGCAGGAAGTTCTGGACGGAGAACAGCGCTTTCTTCATTTCACCGGCGTAACGCATGCCGGCGATCAGTACTTTCCTGGCCGCGAAGTTGATGATCACGGTGCCGTCGGAATTGGTGCCGTCGCGCTCAGGCTCGCAGACGAAGTTCGGCGCGTTGAGGATCTGCCATTCATCCTTGCCACCGGCGTTGTACTGCTCGGGGTTGATGAACAGGCAGCGGCCGAACAGGTTGTGCCAGGCAGTCTCGGTGGTCATCTTGACCGGCAGGTAGTGCGCAGGGTCGGAACCTACATGAACATGGGAGACAAAACGCTCACGCTCGCCCAGATAGGCTGCTACGCGGTCCCACAGGGCGTCGAACTTGTCGGCCGGGAACTTGCGGTTGATCGGGCCCCAGGCAATGGCGTCCTGGGTGGTCGGCTCTTCAACGATGAAACGGTCAACCGGTGAACGACCGGTACGATGACCGGTGCGAACAACCAGCGCGCCAGTATCGGCAAGCTCGCCTTCACCGCGACTGAGGGCTTCTTTGACCAGATCATCGACACTCAGATCGGTGTACACGGCGTTATTGGCTTGCGTCATGAGATTCCCCGTCGGCCTGTGGCCGAGTGCTCCAAACGTTTTGTAGTAGGAAGTCGCGCACTACTACCCGAAAAAAGTGGGCCGGATTATGCCAGAAAAGCCCAAAAAAAGTAGGGCCCTCCCGTCAGTACGGCGTAAATCCGGCGTTTGCCAGGAGATTTACCTGCGCTGAACCGTTTTAGTGACGAGTATCTGACGGTGTGTCAACACCCGCACCGGCGAACAATTGGGCGATGTCCGCAGCGTCGTACAGGTAGCGCTCGTTGCAAAACTGGCAATCGATCTCGATGGCGCCACCATGCTCGATCACCAATTGCTGCGCATCTTCCAGACCCAGACTGACCAGCGCATTGCCGGAACGTTCACGAGAGCAGCTGCATTGGAAGCGCAACGGCTGAACGTCGAACAGGCGGACCTGCTCTTGATGGTAGAGACGATGCAACACGGTTTCGTTGTCCAGGCTCAGTAGCTCATCGGCGCTCAGGGTGCTGGCCAGAGCGGTGATGTGCTGCCAGCTGGCGTCACGTTCTTGCGGGTCGCGAAGGCGATCGGCGGGCAACTGCTGCAGCAGCAAACCACGGGCACGCCGCCCGTCGGCATAGAGCCAGAAGCGAGTGTTGGTCTGTTGCGACATGACGAAGTAGTTGGTGAAGCATTCAGCCAGAGACGTGCCATCGAGATCGACAATACCCTGGTAGCGCTTGCCGTGGGTTGGATCGACCGTCAGCGCCAGCACGCCATCGGGCATCATGTCGGCCAGGGTCGCGTCGGGGGCGATCTGCTCGGCGTGATAACGGGCCAGGCCACGGATCTCGCGTTCGCTGGAGCATTCGATCATCAACAACGGCACCGGGCCTTCGGAACGGGCCTGGAGAATCAGCAAGCCATCGAATTTCAAGGTGCCGACCAGCAGCGCCGCAGCCGCCATCAGTTCACCGAGCAGTTGGGCGACCGGTTCCGGATAGGGATGCTTGGCAAGAACTTCGGCGTAGCTACGCTCCAACGCCACCAGTTCGCCACGAGTGTCGCTGTCATCGAAGATGAAGCGTTGGGTGTAGTCGGTATCCGGCAAATCAGTCATAGGGTCTGGTATCTGAGGTGATGACAAAGGATGACGGGCATTTTATGGACATTCCGGGTGGGTTCCAAGCAAGGCCAGGGTTCGTCGGACGGGATGGGGCTGACTGTGCATCCGAGTCACAGGCACTGCGACCTCAAATTGCCGATCTTTTATTCGCTATTGCTGCCATGAAACTTGAACAGGTCCCGTCGCTGCTTCTTGCTGGGCTTGCCATCGGTGCTGACCCCCAAGGCGCCGGCCTTGCGCTGGGCGGCTGCGGTTTCGCGCCTGGCGATACTGGCTTCGGTTTCGCGATACAGCGCCTGCGCTTCAGGCGCGCCGCGGCGCACGATCGACAGGGCTTGGACAACCACGGTTTTTTCGTCGAACCCGGCGCGAATGACATATTCGTCGCCGATGCGAGGCTCCTTGCCCGGCTTGCAACGTTCGCCCCGGTGATGGACCTTGCCGCTTTCGATGGCGGTCTTGGCCAGGGCGCGGGTTTTATAGAATCGCGCTGCCCACAACCATTTATCGAGACGGACCTTGTCGTCTTCTTCCTTTTTTTGTGCCACTGCAATTCCTCTTTCAGCCAATAGTCAGAACTGTACTACCGTTTTTGTCGAGCGCACGAATTCGGTCCGACAGATAGAATGTCGGCCGAACTGACTTGCGGCACGATGCGGGCCGGTATCGGTTACGAGCGGAAACAGGTGTGTAGATAACTGTCGCCATTTTGTGATTATTCTGCGTGAATACCGCGATTCGCGGGCTCCACGATCCGATGTACTGATCGCAGGTTTTTTTATTGAAGACTTTTGACCATCTGACCGTTGTCGGTCTACGCGAGTGGGTGGCGCTCCCGGATCTGGGTGTCGCGGGCCTGCGGGCAAAAATCGACACCGGCGCCAGCACCTCCAGCCTGCACGCCACCGACATCGAGCCGTTCGAGCGCGACGGTGAAAAATGGGTGCGCTTCACCGCGCACCTGGGAACGGTGGTGCAGTTGCGCCATCGTCGCTGCGAAGCCCCATTGGTGGCGCGCAAAACGATAAAAAGCTCCAACGGCCACGCTCAGGTTCGCTACGTGATCAGCACGACGCTGGCACTGGGGGATCGGATCTGGCGAGTCGAGTTCACGCTTGCCTGCCGCAAGTCCATGCGATATCGCCTGTTATTGGGTTCCAAAGCCTTGATCGACGGCCAGTTGGTGGTCAATCCGGGCATCAAATACGTTCAAGACAAGCCGGTGTTCCCGGTGTCCACTACCTCTGCCACAGGTGTTGCATGAAGATCGCTGTGCTGTCGCGTAATCCGCGTCTGTATTCCACTCGTCGCCTGGTTGAAGCCGGGACCGAACGTGGCCATGAAATGGTGGTGATCGATACCCTGCGCGCCTACATGAACATTGCCAGCCACAAGCCGCAGATCCACTACCGTGGCAAGCCGCTGGAAGGATTCGATGCGGTGATCCCGCGCATCGGTGCGTCGGTAACGTTCTATGGTTGCGCCGTGTTGCGCCAGTTCGAAATGATGGGGGTCTTTCCCCTCAACGAGTCCGTGGCCATCGCCCGCTCCCGGGACAAGTTGCGCTCGCTGCAATTGTTGTCGCGCCGTGGGATCGGCTTGCCGGTGACCGGTTTTGCCCACTCTCCCGACGACATTCCCGACCTGATTGCCATGGTCAACGGCGCGCCACTGGTCATCAAGGTGCTGGAAGGCACCCAGGGTATCGGCGTAGTGCTGTGTGAAACCGCGACGGCCGCCGAGTCGGTGATCGAAGCGTTCATGGGCCTGAAGCAGAACATCATGGTCCAGGAATACATCAAGGAAGCCGGCGGCGCGGACATTCGCTGCTTCGTGGTCGGCGACAAGGTGATCGCTTCGATGAAGCGCCAGGCCAAACCCGGGGAATTTCGCTCCAACCTGCATCGCGGCGGTAGCGCGAGCCTGATCAAGATCACGCCGCAAGAGCGCATGACTGCCCTGCGCGCAGCTAAAGTCATGGGCCTGGCCGTGGCGGGTGTAGACATCCTGCGTTCCAATCACGGGCCGCTGGTGATGGAGGTCAACTCCTCGCCGGGCCTGGAAGGGATCGAAACCACCACGAGCAAGAACGTGGCGGGAATCATCATCGAGCATCTGGAAAAGAATGGCGGGCCGAACATGACCCGGACCAAGGGTAAGGGTTAACTCATAGGTGGGAGCGAGCCTGCTCGCGATGGCGGCGTGTCAGTCAACATCAATGCTGCTGATCCACTGCTATCGCGAGCAGGCTCGCTCCCACATCAGTTCTTGAGCAAACGGGTGTATCCCTATACCGCATCCCTAGGCAACAACAGCCCCAACGGCAACCTCACCCGCGCTTCCAGACCACCACCGGCGCGGTTGCGCAATTCGACATTGCCGCCGTGCATCGAAGCGATGCGCTTGACAATGGCCAGGCCCAATCCCGTGCCTTTTCCGCCCCGGGCACGGTCGCCCCGGGTGAAGGGGTTGAAAATGGCTTCCAGTTCCGACGGATCAATCCCGGCACCACGGTCCATGACGCTGAGCACCACATAAGGTGCGCTGGTATCACCGGAAACATAAGCCGCCACTTCGACGCCCGTGCCGGCGTGATTCAAGGCATTGCCAATCAGGTTATTCAGCAATCGCTTCATCGACACCCGGCGCAGCGGGAACGGCTGGATCGGCTCCAGGCGCAGGTGCACTTTTTCGCAGTTCTGGTTATAGGGCGCGGCCACTTCCCGTACCAGCTCGCTGAGATCGACTTCTTCCACGGACTCGTCCCGACCGTCGCGAATGAACGCCAGGAACTGATCGAGAATCGCGTCCATGTCTTCGATATCGCGGACCATTTCATCGGTCAGGTCGGTGTGCTCGCCCATCAACTCCAGCGACAGCCGTAAACGGGTCAACGGTGTGCGCAGGTCGTGGGAGACGCCCGCAAGCATCAGTTCACGCTCGCGTCCGGCCTGCTCGACGTCCTCGGCCATCTGGTTGAAAGCGCGGTACACCTCGGTCATTTCACTGGGAGTGTCGCTGATGGGCAATCGTACGCTACGGCCCTGGCCCAATTGTCGGGCCGCGTAGACCAGACGCTTGAGCGGCTGATTGAGCTGGCTGACGAAGATCCACGCCGAAGCGGTCGACAACAGGCCGATGGCCAGGAACCAGCCAAGCACGTTCCAGATTTTCTGGCCGCGCAACGGGTGGGGGTACAACGGTACCTTCAACCAGCCATCCCCCAGGCTCGGCGCACGGACCCACAGCGCCGGAGGCGAGTGCATACGCAAGCGCACTTCGGTATCGGCGCCGAGTTCGTCCTGCATCTGCCGTTGATAGATCTCGCTGTAAGGCCAGTGCTGTTCGCCTTCCGGCACGCCGGCGCCAACCACCCGGATCAGGGTCGCCGCTTCGGCGATCTTCTCCCGGTTGGCTTCGTCGGCGGCCCAATAGGCTCGAAGGGTCAAGGCAACGCCATGGCTGTACTGCCGGTCCACCAGCACATCTTCGTTCATCAGCAAGTAGACGAGCGTCAGTGCCTTGGAAAAGAGCACGACAATCAGCACCAGCCAGAGGGTGCGGGAGAAGAAGCTCTGGGGGAACCAAACGGGGGTTTTCATGAATAGCCGCTACACACTTGCAGGAGCGAGCGATGCTCGCACAATAACGGACCGCGAGTCGCCTGCAGGAAGAAATTCAACCCGCCAGGCCACCCGCTCCTACAAATCACCGATCACTTGCTGGCGGCGCCATCCGGCACGAATACATAACCCACGCCCCAGACAGTCTGGATATATCGCGGCTTGGAAGGATCAGGCTCGATCATCCGGCGCAGACGGGAAATCTGCACGTCGATGGATCGCTCCAGCGCATCCCATTCACGGCCACGGGCCAGGTTCATCAGCTTGTCGCGGGTCAGCGGCTGACGGGCGTTCATCACCAGGGCCTTGAGCACGGCGAACTCACCGGTGGTGAGCATGTGTATTTCATCGCCGCGCTTGAGCTCGCGAGTGGCCAGGGACAGTTCATAGTCGCCGAAGGTCACGCTTTCATCTTCGCTGCCCGGGGCGCCAGGCACCGGGGCCGACTGACGACGCAACACCGCCTTGACCCGGGCCATCAGCTCGTCCGGGTTGAACGGCTTGGCCAGGTAATCGTCAGCGCCCAGTTCCAGACCCTTGATACGGCTCAGCTCATCGCCCTTGGCCGTGAGCATGATGATCGGGATCTGGTTGTTGGCGCCACGCAGGCGACGGCAGGCTGTCAAACCGTCTTCACCTGGCAGCATCAGGTCGAGGACCACCAGGTTGAAGACCTCACGGGCCAGCAGCCGATCCATTTGCTCGGTGTTCGGTACGGTGCGGGCACGGTAGCCCTTGCTGACGAAAAAGCGCTCCAGCAGGCTGCTCAGCCCCGGATCGTCGTCAACAATAAGAATTTTTTCGCCTTCAGCAGTTTGTGCAGTGCTGCTCATAGGAAGCTCCTTTGATCTCGGCGCGCATTATGGCCTAGCTGCCGTTATACGCACCGTGTGCATTGTTAGCAGATTTTTCCTCTATCTCCAGTCATCCGGGTATCGAGCCTACAGACCACGACGCCCCCTAAGAACGCAACGCTGGTTATAATGCGCGGCCTTTTGTGCCAGGGAATGTCGGATCGTGATCCCGACCCATCGTTTTTTCCCTTGCCAGGCAGCACTTTCTGAATTTCGCGGGTCAACAGGCAGCCTCTTGACCCAGGCAGCGGCGCACGCCAGGCCGCTCAACCAGTCTCGCCGAGCCCGGTTTCTGCGGTGACGAGTCTGATTTCACAATTTTTCAGGTGGTTTTATGGACAGCATCAACAGCCGCATCGCCGAGGAACTCGGCGTACGCCCACAACAGGTCGAAGCGGCCGTCGCGCTACTGGATGAGGGCTCCACGGTGCCCTTTATCGCCCGTTACCGCAAAGAAGTGACCGGCAGCCTCGATGACACTCAATTGCGTCATCTGGAAGAGCGCCTGCGCTACTTGCGAGAACTCGACGAGCGGCGCGTCAGCATCCTGGCCAGCATTCAGGAACAGGGCAAGCTGACCCCGCAACTTGAGCGTGACATCAAGCTGGCCGATACCAAGACCCGTCTCGAAGACCTGTACCTGCCCTATAAGCAAAAACGCCGCACCAAGGGCCAGATCGCCCTGGAGGCCGGCCTCGGCGAGCTGGCCGACGGCCTGTTCAACGACCCGACCCTGTCCCCGGAAACCGAAGCCGCGCGTTTCGTCGATGCCGAAAAAGGTGTGGCGGACGTGAAAGCCGCGCTGGAAGGCGCCAAGTACATCCTTATGGAACGCTTCGCCGAAGACGCCAACCTGCTGGAAAAACTGCGCAATTACCTCAAGCAGGAGGCTACCCTCAGCGCCCGCGTGATCGCCGGCAAGGAAGAGGAAGGCGCCAAGTTCCGCGACTACTTCGAACACGACGAACCGCTCAAGAGCATGCCGTCCCACCGCGCCCTGGCAATTTTCCGCGGCCGCAACGAAGGCATTCTCAGCTCCGCGCTGAAGGTGGGCGATGAGTTGCCCGGCACCATGCACCCGTGCGAAGGCATGATCGGCCAGCAGTTCGGCATCCAGAACCAGAACCGCGCCGCCGACAAATGGCTGGCCGAAGTGGTGCGCTGGACCTGGAAGGTCAAGCTCTACACCCACCTGGAAACCGATCTGCTGGGCGAGCTGCGCGACAACGCTGAGACAGAAGCGATCAACGTCTTCGCTCACAACCTGCACGACCTGCTGCTGGCCGCACCGGCCGGGCCGCGCGCCACCCTGGGCCTGGACCCGGGCCTGCGTACCGGTTGCAAAGTGGCCGTGGTGGACTCCACCGGCAAGCTGCTGGACCATGCCACCGTCTACCCCCATGTGCCGCATAACAAGTGGGACCAGACCCTCGCCGTGCTCGCCGCGCTATGCGCCAAGCATTCGGTGGACCTGATCGCCATCGGCAACGGCACCGCCAGCCGGGAGACCGACAAACTGGCCGCCGAACTGATCAAGAAATACCCGGCCATGAAGATGACCAAGGTCATGGTTTCCGAGGCCGGCGCTTCGGTTTATTCGGCGTCGGAACTGGCCTCCAAGGAGTTCCCGGACCTGGACGTGTCGATTCGCGGGGCGGTGTCCATCGCCCGTCGCCTGCAGGACCCGCTGGCGGAACTGGTGAAGATCGATCCGAAATCCATCGGTGTCGGCCAGTACCAGCACGACGTTTCCCAGTTGAAACTGGCCCGGGGCCTGGACGCCGTCGTGGAGGATTGCGTAAACGCCGTGGGCGTGGACGTGAACACCGCTTCGGTAGCGCTGCTGGCGCGCATCTCGGGCCTCAACGCCACGCTGGCGCAGAACATCGTCACCCACCGCGACGAACATGGTGCGTTCAAGACCCGCGCCGCATTGAAGAAAGTCCCGCGCCTGGGTGAAAAAACCTTCGAACAGGCCGCCGGTTTCCTGCGGGTCATGAACGGCGACAACCCGCTGGATTCGTCGGCTGTCCACCCTGAGGCCTATCCACTGGTGCAACGCATCGCCGCCCAGACCGACCGCGACATCCGTTCGCTGATCGGTGACGCCGCGTTTCTCAAGCGCCTGGACCCGAAAAAATTCACCGACGAAACCTTCGGCCTGCCCACCGTGACCGACATTCTTCAGGAACTGGAGAAACCCGGCCGCGACCCACGCCCCGAGTTCAAGACCGCCGAGTTCCAGGAAGGCGTCGAAGACCTCAAGGACCTGCAGCCGGGCATGATCCTCGAAGGCGTGGTGACCAACGTCACCAACTTCGGGGCCTTCGTCGACATCGGCGTGCACCAGGATGGCCTGGTGCACATCTCCGCCTTGTCGGAGAAGTTCATCAAGGACCCGCGCGAAGCGGTGAAGGCCGGTGATGTGGTGAAAGTGAAGGTCATGGAAGTCGACATCCCGCGCAAACGCGTCGGTCTGTCGATGCGCATGAGCGACACACCGGGCGAGAAGGTCGACGGTGCCCGCGGCGCTCGTCCGGGCTCGACACCGCGCCAGTCGCAGAACACCGCGCCGCGCAAGGAAACCACCACTGCGGCCCCGGCGAACAACGCCATGGCCTCGCTGTTCGCCAACGCCAAGCAGTTGAAGAAACGCTGATGGACGCGCCAGCCGGGTTGGTGGAAAGCGCGTTTTTCAAGCTGCTCGGCTGCCGTCTGCACAGCCTGGGGGACGGGGTGGCGCAAGTCGCCCTGAGCCTTGAGCCACCGCTGCGCAATCGTGGCGGCAAGCTGCACGGCGGCGCGCTGTTCAGCCTGGTGGACATCGCCATGGGCCTGGCTTGTTCCAGTGTCCACGGCTTTGACCAGCAGAGCGCGACCATCGAATGCAAGATCAACTACATTCGCGCCGTTTCCGACGGTGAGGTGCTCTGCACGGCCCGGGTCATCCACCCGGGTAGGCGCACGCTGGTGGTTGAGGCCGAGGTGATGCAAGGCGACAAACTGGTCGCAAAAGCACAAGGCACGTTCGCAGTCCTATAGCTCCCTGTCATCGATTTGGGTTAATTTCGGCGCTGCGAATGCGGTGTCGATATCCCCTGTGGGAGCGAGCCTGCTCGCGATAGCGGTGGACCAGTCAATGTAAAGTTGACCGACATACCGCTATCGCGAGCAGGCTCGCTCCCACAGAGGGCCGCGACGAATTGTCTTTGGCCACACAAAAACCAGGCGAAAACGCCAGTTTTAACTTCACCCTTGTAGACCGTCGTGACCACCCCCATATTGGGGCGACTGACGCGTGAAGGAATTCAACTTGAGCGACCTTTTAAACCGCCGCCTGGCTCTGCTCGGCGAGCGCGCCAACCTCTCCCAGCTCGAGCAGTGCCTGCACGGCATCGAACGTGAATGCCTGCGCGTCACGGACACAGGGCATCTGGCGCAGACCCCGCACCCCGAGGCCCTGGGCTCGGCGCTGACCAACGAGCAGATCACCACCGACTATTCCGAGTCGCTGCTGGAGTTCATCACCCCGGCCCAGGCTGACGTGGCCGATACCTTGCACAGCCTCGACAAGATCCACCGGTTTGCCTACAGCAAGCTCGGCAACGAGTACCTGTGGAGCCCTTCGATGCCGTGCCCGCTGCCGGCGGAGGAAGACATCCCGATCGCGTATTACGGCACCTCGAACATCGGTCGGCTCAAGTATGTCTACCGCCAGGGTCTGGCCCTGCGCTATGGCAAGACCATGCAATGCATCGCCGGGATCCACTACAACTTTTCCCTGCCGGAAAAACTCTGGCCGCTGCTGCGTCAGGCCGAAGCCGTTGAAGCGAGCGATCGTGATTTCCAGTCATCGGCCTACATCGCGCTGATCCGTAATTTCCGTCGCTACAGCTGGTTGCTGATGTACCTGTTCGGTGCCTCTCCGGCTCTGGATGCCGGCTTTCTGCGCGGCCGTGCGCACCAGTTGGAACAATTGGATCCGGACACCTTGTACCTGCCGTACGCCACCAGCCTGCGCATGAGCGACCTGGGTTACCAAAGCAACGCCCAGGCCGGCCTGACCCCCTGCTACAACGACCTGGCAAGCTATACCGACAGCCTGCGCAAGGCGGTGGCGACACCGTACGCGCCCTACGTCGAAGTCGGCACGCATAAGAATGGTGAGTGGGTGCAGCTCAACACCAATATTTTGCAGATCGAAAACGAGTACTACTCCAACATCCGCCCAAAACGCGTGACCTATACCGGCGAGCGCCCGATCCAGGCGTTGATGGCTCGAGGCATCCAGTACGTCGAAGTCCGTTGCCTGGACATCAACCCCTTCCTGCCGATGGGCATCGACCTCACCGAATCGCGCTTCCTCGATGCGTTCCTGCTGTATTGCGGTCTGAACGACAGTCCGCTCCTGGAAAACAACGAATGCAGCAATGCGACGAACAACTTCCTGACCGTGGTCAAGGAAGGCCGTCGGCCAGGTTTGCAATTGCAACGCCAAGGGCAATCGGTGGACATGCAAGCCTGGGCTATCGAGCTTCTGGAGAAGATCGCGCCATTGGCCTCGCTGCTCGACGAGAGCCAGGGGGGCGACGCCCACCGCCAGGCACTGGACGCGCAATTGGCGAAGGTGCGGGACCCGTCACTGACCCCCTCCGCCCAAGTGCTGGCGGCCATGGCAGAACACCAGGAAAGTTTCGCCCAGTTCTCCCTGCGCCAGAGCAAGGCCCACGCCGAATTCTTCCGCGCCGAGCCGTTGCCTGCCCAGGAACAGAGCGCATTCGAAGAAAACGCTCGTCAATCCCTGGCTCAGCAAGCCGAGCTTGAGCAGAACGAAGTGGGGGATTTCGATGTGTTTGTCGGGGCGTACCAAGCGAGCATCCTGGCGATCAGTAACTAGGCACACCTCGCCGACGAGCGAACACCTGTGGGAGGGAGCAATCTCCCTCCCACAGGGTTTTGTGTACAGCCGGCCATTTCTGGCGAATCGGCTGATTGGCTAAAGTAACTACTCCGCCGACGAAGGCTTCTCCCACAGATTGATCCCGCCCTCCTGGGCAAACCGGTCGATCTGCGCCAGTTCTTCAGCGCTAAAACTCAGGTTCTTCAACGCCCCGACGTTCTCGATAATCTGCTCCGGCCGACTGGCGCCGATCAGCGCAGAGGTTACCCGTGCGTCGCGCAGGGTCCAGGCCAGGGCCATTTGCGCCAGGCTTTGCCCGCGACGCTGGGCAATTTCATTGAGGGCGCGCACATGGGCGATGTTCTCCTGCGACAGGTGCGAAGCCTGCAACGAACCACCACCCGGGCGATTGACCCGCGCATCGGCCGGAATGCCTTTGAGGTACTTGTCGGTCAGCAGGCCCTGGGCCAACGGCGTAAAGGCAATCACACCCGTGCCCAGTTCATCGGTGGCGTCCAACAGATCCTTTTCCACCCAGCGATTGAGCAGGTTGTAGGCCGGTTGATGGATCAGCAGTGGGACCTTCCACTCTTTGAGTAGCGCAGCCATTTCCCGGGTCTTCACCCCGGAATACGAAGAGATGCCAATGTACAACGCCTTGCCCTGCTGCACGGCCGTGGCCAGCGCGCTGGCGGTTTCTTCCAGCGGGGTGTCGGGGTCGAAGCGGTGGGAATAGAAGATATCCACATAGTCCAGGCCCAGGCGTTGCAGGCTCTGGTCCAGGCTGGCCAACACGTACTTGCGCGAACCGCCACCCTGGCCGTACGGACCCGGCCACATGTCCCAACCGGCCTTGCTGGAGATGATCAACTCATCGCGGTACTGCTTGAAGTCTTCGCGCAGCAAGCGGCCAAAATTGATCTCGGCGCTGCCGTAGGGCGGGCCGTAGTTGTTGGCCAGGTCGAAGTGATTGATCCCCAGGTCAAACGCCGTACGCAGCAGGGAACGCTGCGTGTCGATCGGCGTGCTGTCGCCGAAGTTGTGCCACAACCCCAGCGACAGCGCCGGCAGCACCAGCCCGCTGCGACCGACACGGCGGTAAGGAATGGACTCGTAGCGGTTTTCGGCAGCGGTGTAGGTCATCGAAAGGCTCTCTGTTCGGGTGGCTGGTACAAGGGGCACGCTAACACCTCACAGACGCATCCGTCAGGCCGAAAGTTCGCATATCAGGTGTGGGGGCTGGCTGCCGGCGCAGGTGATCTGCCGCAGATTGGCCACGCATCGGCCAATCAACGAGGCGTCATGCAGCGCGCGTATTGTTTGTAATTACTGAACAGTCAAGGCAGCCGTCGGGCATTTATCGCTGAGGGTAAACATGTGAATCTGGCGTCATCCACTTCAAAAGGAGCCCCCTTATGCCCTCTCCAACCGCCAAAGTCGCCATCGTAACCGGCGCTTCCCGCGGCATCGGTGCCGAAATCGCCAAGCAATTGGCCCTCGATGGCTATGCCGTCGCCATTAACTACGCCAACAGCGCCGCCGAAGCCTCGAAGCTGGTGGTGCAATTGCGCCAGGCCGGTCACCAAGCCATAGCGATCAAGGCAGATGTGTCCTCTGCCGTCGACGTCCGCCGGATGTTCGATGAAACCGAAGCGCAACTGGGCAAGGTGGATGTGCTGATCAATAACGCGGGTACCCTGCAAGTGATGCCCTTGGCCCAGCACAGTGACGAGTTGTTCGACCAGACGTTCGGCATCAACACCCGCGGCACCTTCAACACCCTGCGCGAAGCCGCAACCCGTTTGAACGACGGTGGCCGGATCGTGAATTTTTCCAGCAGCACCGTTGGCCTGAACCTGCCCGGTTATTCGGTGTACATCGCCAGCAAGGCCGCCGTCGAGTCACTGACACAGGTGTTTGCCAAGGAACTGCGCGGCCGCCAGATCACGGTCAACGCCGTGGCGCCCGGCCCGGTTGCTACCGAACTGTTCCTGCATGGCAAGAGCGAAGAACAGATCCAGAACTTCGCCAAAATGCCGCCCCTGGAACGCCTCGGCCAGCCGGAGGACATCGCCAGCATCATATCCTTCCTGGTCAGCCCGGCCGCCGGCTGGGTGAACGGGCAAATCCTGCGAGCCAACGGCGGCCTGGTCTGAGGTTTCGCCTGATCAGCGCACCAGGTGCAGGAACTGCATGTGCCGCTCGTATTGGTCGAGGATGTCGTTGATGACCTGCTCCTTGGTATAACCCACCAGATCGTAGTCCTGGCTGCCTTCGCTCAGGTGCACTTCGGCGCGGTAGTAACGGCGGTTGTTGAGTTCCTTGGAGCCCATGCCGCCGCGGGCGAAGGACGGCGTGAAGTAGCCGCGCATCTGCACCTGGTAGATGAACGGATGCTGCTCGCCGTGGCCGATCTCCAGGCTGACGCTGTCGTTGGCCGGGTCTGGCTGGGTCACCACTGTCAGACCTTTCTCGGCGAACACCGCCTTCACCTCTTCGATGGCCGGGCGCACCGTGGTGTCGAGAAAACGGTACACCTCATCGCGGGACGGGAAATGCACCGCCTGACTCAAGCGCTGTCGCCAGCCGCCCGTACCCCGTCGAGAAGCCGACACCGGCGCCAGCGAATGCAACTGCGCAATCTGCTTCTGGGACTCGAGGTAAAACGCCTTGTGCAGGCCCCACATCATCAGTAGCAGAATCAGCGAGAACGGCAAGGACGTCAGCACCACTGCCGACTTCAAGGCATCGATACTGCCGGAGAACAGCAATGCGCTGGTCACCAGGGCAGTCATCGCCCCCCAGAACACCCGCAGCCATTTGGGCCCGTCTTCATCGGGGTTGCCGCCCTTGGCCGACAACGTGGAAAGCACCACGGTGCCGGAGTCGGCTGACGTGACGAAGAACACAAAACTGATAAACACGGTGACCGCGATGACGGTCTTGCTCCATGGATAGGTTTCCAGCAGCAAATAAAGGCTCATCGACGGGTTTTCCAGGGCGGACATACCCAGGGCACTCATGCCGTGGTTCAGCACTTGGTCAATGGCGCTGTTACCGAAGATCGACATCCACGCCAGGGTGAAGCCAAGGGGAATCAGCAGCACGCCAAACACGAACTCACGGATAGTGCGCCCACGGGAAATGCGCGCAATGAACAACCCCACGAACGGCGACCACGCAATCCACCAGGCCCAGTAGAACACCGTCCAGCCGCCCAGCCAGTCGCTGGGCTCGTCGTAGGCATACACGTCAAAACTCTTCATCGGCAGGGCGCCGAGATAATCGCCGATGTTCTGGATCAACGTATTGAGCAAATGCTGGGTAGGTCCGGCAAACAGCACGAACAGCAGTAATGCGCAGGCCAGCAGCATGTTGATGTCGGACATGACCCGCACGCCTTTATCGACACCGGCCACCGCCACAATGATTGCCGCGCCCATCATCAGCACGATCAGGCCGACCTGAATCCACTGGGTATGGGCGATGCCGAACAGGTAATCGAGCCCGGAATTGAGATGCAGCACCCCAAACCCCATGTCCGCGCCGAGGCCGAACACGGTCGCGATGATGCCGAAGCCGTCCACCGCGTAGCCGATGGGACCGTTAATACGTTTACCGATCAGCGGGTACAGCGCTGAACGCAGGGCCAGCGGCAAATTGTGCCGGTAGGCAAAGTACGCCAGGGCCATGCCGACGAAAGCAAACACGCCCCAGCCGTGCAGACCCCAGTGCAGAAACAGGATCTGCATGGCCTGGCGCGCGGCATCTGCGGTACCGGCCTCGCCTTGCGGTGGCTGAACCAGATGGGTCAGCGGTTCGGAGACACAGAAAAAAAACAGCGTGATACTGATACCGGCAGCGAACAGCATGCCAGCCCAGGACAGGTAACTGAATTCGGGCTCGTCGTGGTCGGCACCGAGCTTGATCTTGCCGTAGCCGGACAAGGCGGTGACCACCACGAAGACCAGATACAGGGTCATCGCCAACATGTAATACCAGCCGACCGTATTGGCCGCCCAGTTCTGCGCCGCCAGCAGCCAGGCACCCGCCTGCTCCGGCACGGCGATGACCACCAGGCCGAACAGCAGAATGAAGGTCGCGGCAAAGTAAAAAACCGGCGGATTCATGCGGACCAGGCCGCTGGGTGGAAGGGACGAGGCACTCATGAGCGATGTACCCCGGAAAGCGGAATCGTGAAAATCGAAAACGGACTCGGCAAAGGCAAGCCTCCTGTTGTGAGCGGGCAGCAAACCGACGGTTTAACTTGAATGAACGTTCAAGTTAAACATGAATAGGTAGCTAAGGACTAATCGCACGGCTGGATGGCATGTTTCCTACGCTAGCCTACGGGAGGGTATGACGTTGCCTGGAGAGCATTCGTTCAGTGTTCAACAGACATAACACAGCCCCTGTGGGAGCGAGCCTGCTCGCGATCGCGGTGGTTCAGTGGGTACATCCATTCGCTGACACACCGCGATCGCGAGCAGGCTCGCTGCCACAGGTTTTCGCTGCTCATCTCTCATGCGTCCCCATTTACGCCCCGGCAAACGATTGGCGGTTGCCCATCAATATCGGCGTGCCTATAGTCCATGGATTTCCTGCAACCAGTACGACCCCATGATCAAACAACAGCTGGCGCGCTTTAACCGTCTCGACCTGCTCGGTCATCCAACTCCCCTGGAAAAACTCGACCGTCTTTCCTCCTGGCTCGGTCGCGATATCTATATCAAGCGCGATGACCTGACGCCTCTGGCGCTGGGCGGCAACAAGCTGCGCAAGCTCGAATACCTGGCCGCCGACGCCCTGGCTCAAGGTGCCGACACCCTCATCACCGCCGGGGCGATCCAGTCCAATCATGTGCGCCAGACTGCCGCGCTGGCGGCAAAGCTGGGCCTGGGCTGTGTGGCCCTGCTGGAAAACCCCATCGGCACCGAAGACAGCAACTACCTGAGCAACGGCAACCGGCTGCTGCTGGAGCTGTTCGACGCCAAGGTCGAATTGGTAGAAAACCTGGATAACGCCGACGAGCAGTTGCAAGCCCTCGCCGCACGCCTGCGCAGCAATGGGAAGAAGCCCTATCTGGTACCGATTGGCGGTTCAAACGCTCTGGGTGCGCTGGGGTATGTACGCGCCGGGCTTGAGCTGGCCGAGCAAATCAAGGACACCGGCCTGAATTTCGCTGCCGTGGTGCTGGCTTCGGGCAGCGCCGGGACGCACAGCGGCCTGACGCTGGCGCTCAGTGAAACGCTGGGGCAACTTCCCGTGATTGGCATAACGGTGTCTCGCAGCGAAGAAGACCAGCGCCCCAAGGTCCAGGGCTTGGCCGAACGCACCGCCCAGTTGCTCGATGTATCGCTTCCAGAGGCCTTCAAGGTGAACCTGTGGGACGAATACTTCGGCCCCCGCTACGGCGAACCCAATGCCGGTACGTTGGCGGCAGTCAAATTGCTGGCTGGCCTGGAGGGCCTGTTGCTGGACCCGGTCTACACCGGCAAGGCGATGGCCGGCCTGCTCGATGGGGTGGGTCGCGACCGCTTCGACGAGGGCCCGATCATCTTCCTGCATACCGGCGGCGCACCGGCGTTGTTTGCGTATAACGCGGCGTTCCAGGCGTAGTGAAGTTCTCGATGTGGGAGCGAGCCTGCTCGCGATAGCGCCGTGTCAGCCAAAACAATATTGACTGGTTATCGCGAGCAGGCTCGCTCCCACAGGGGACTTTTTTCATTCCATACTCGAATATTTGAATGATTTAATATTATTTTCCAATCTATAAACACCACCCTATAGTCTCGCCACAGGCGCATTTGCCGCGAGACGCCCAGGCTGCTTTAAGGCAGGATGTGGCAATCTTTTCGGATCGCGGCTACGCCTTATCTCAGCCAAAATAACCTCTTCATAAGAAAACACAGGGGCTTGTCATGAATTTTTCCGCATTACGTCGCAACCTGTTGGTGGGTTCGCTGGGCCTGGCATTGAGCGCCGGCCTGCTGGGCCAGGCCGTTGCCGGTGAGCAGCTGCAAAAGATCAAGGACGCGGGCGTGATCAACGTCGGCCTGGAAGGCACTTACCCACCGTTCAGTTTCGTGGACGCCGACGGCAAGCTGGCCGGTTTCGAAGTGGAGTTTTCCGAAGCCCTGGCCAAGGAGCTGGGCGTGAAGGTCAAACTGCAACCGACCAAATGGGACGGCATTCTCGCAGCGCTGGAATCCAAGCGCCTGGACGCGGTGATCAACCAGGTCACCATCTCCGAGGAGCGCAAGAAGAAGTATGACTTCTCCCAGCCCTACACTGTTTCCGGCATCCAGGCGCTGGTTCTGACCAAGAACAAAGACGCCATCAAGACCGCCGATGACCTGGCCGGCAAGAAAGTCGGCGTTGGCTTGGGCACCAACTATGAGCAATGGCTCAAGGAAAACCAGCCAAAGGCTATTATCCGCACCTACGACGATGACCCAACCAAATACCAGGACCTGCGTGTAGGCCGCATCGACGCCATTCTGGTAGACCGGCTGGCTGCTCTGGAGCTGACCGCCAAGGCCAAGGACACCGCTGTAGCCGGCGAGCCGTTCTCCCGCCAGGAAGCCGGTATCGCCCTGCGCAAAGGCGAGCCTGAGCTGCTGGACGCAATCAACAAGGCCATCGACAAACTGCGGGCCGACGGCACCCTGGCGAAAATTTCGCAGAAGTACTTCAACGCTGACGTCACCCAATAATGGAAGAGGCTTTTCAACTCGCGCTGGACTCCGCGCCCTTTTTGCTCAAGGGCGCGTATTACACGGTCATCCTCAGTTTGGGCGGCATGTTCTTCGGCTTGCTGCTGGGCTTCGGCCTGGCATTGATGCGCCTGTCGCGCTTCAAACTGGTGAGCTGGATCGCCCGCATCTACGTATCGTTTTTTCGCGGCACGCCGCTGCTGGTGCAGTTGTTCGTGATCTATTACGGGCTGCCCCAACTGGGCATCGAGCTGGATCCATTGCCGGCGGCGCTGATCGGCTTCTCGCTGAACATGGCGGCCTATGCGTGTGAAATCCTGCGAGCCGCCATCAGCTCCATCGAGCGCGGCCAGTGGGAAGCCGCGGCCAGTATCGGCATGACCCGCGCCCAGACCCTGCGCCGGGCCATCCTGCCGCAAGCGGCGCGAACGGCCTTGCCTCCTCTGGGCAACAGCTTCATTTCCCTGGTCAAGGACACCGCACTGGCGGCGACCATCCAGGTGCCGGAGCTGTTCCGTCAGGCGCAGTTGATCACTGCCCGTACTTTCGAAATCTTCACCATGTACCTTGCCGCCGCGCTGATCTACTGGATTCTGGCCAGCGTGCTGGCGCACCTGCAGAACGTCCTGGAAGCCCGGGTCAATCGGCATGACCAGGAGTCCTGACCCATGATTGTCGTGGAAAAACTGACAAAGCAGTTCAAGGGTCAAGTGGTGCTCAATGGCATCGACCTGAAGATCGAAGAAGGCGAAGTGGTGGCGATCATCGGCCCCAGCGGTTCGGGCAAGACCACCTTCCTGCGCTGCCTGAACTTCCTCGAAGAACCCAGCAGTGGCCGGATCAAGGTCGGCGACATCGAAATCGATGGCAGTCGCCCGCTGAACCAGCAACAGAACCTGGTGCGTCGTTTGCGCCAGCAAGTGGGTTTTGTGTTCCAGAACTTCAATCTGTTCCCCCATCGCACCGCGCTGGAGAACGTCATCGAAGGCCCACTGGTGGTGAAGAAGATCCCCCGTGCCGACGCTGAGGTTTTAGGCCGTAAACTGCTGGCCAAGGTCGGGCTGGCGGGCAAGGAGGACGCCTACCCGCGGCGTCTTTCCGGTGGCCAGCAACAGCGCGTGGCAATTGCCAGGGCGCTGGCGATGGAACCCGAGGTGATTCTGTTCGACGAACCAACGTCGGCCCTGGACCCGGAGCTGGTGGGCGAGGTGCTGGCGACGATTCGTGGCCTGGCCGAAGAAAAGCGCACCATGGTCATTGTGACTCACGAAATGGGCTTCGCCCGGGACGTAGCGAACCGCGTGGTGTTTTTCGACAAAGGTGTGATCGTCGAGCAAGGCGAAGCCAAGACCTTGTTTGCAGCCCCCCGGGAGGAACGCACTCGACAGTTCCTCAGCAAGTTCCTCTCGGCCGGACACGGCAACCAGTAAGTTATTGATATTGTCCCCACTTCCAGGGATGGAAGTGGAACAATTAACAGCCCAGCGTCACAAACTGAAACTTCCAGTTGACTTAACACAGCCACCCCGCTGACGTGCGGTATATACATATCTCCGGCAACACTTCTCTTTGGGCTACGCTATTTATCCGGTTTCCTGCCGCCCCTCCCTTCCAAACCAATGAACCTGAGGAAAATGGCGCACAACGCAACGTTTTCTTAACTTGAATGCGTAGGACATTTCTGAAGCCTTATACATTTAATTATTAAGCAAGTTCCTCTATTGACACTGAAACTGCTGAACCCTTATCTAGTGACCCCACAGGCGATGCGAACTATTTTAGTTCTGCGCGATGAACCGCAGACAGGGTCCATGCTGCGCAATAAAAATATATCGCGATGATTAAGCGCTTTTGATCTTCCCGAAACGGACTTCGTTTTAAAGCATCAAGGAGAACACCATGACATGTACGTCGAATATTCCTGAACTGGCTGCGCCTACCCTGGTCAACGCTCTGCGTACCCGCATCAACATCACCAGCGCTGCGCACCTGCAAGTGGCAATTGCCCCTTACCCCGGCATGGACGCGGGCGATCTGATCGAGCTGTTCTGGGACAACTGCTACGTCGGCTCCCGTCTGTTGTCACAGGCCGACGTGCAAACTAGCGTTACGTTGCGAGTACCCGAGAGCTTCGTTGTAAACGGGACCTCGCGCATCCATTACCGCGTGATGCAAGTGGGGCGCGGCCCGGCGCTGTCAGCAACGCAACGGGTGCAGGTCAAGCTCGATTGTCCGGGTGGCCAACCGTCGGCCCTGAGCGGTGATGAAAACCAAGGCCTGGCGCCAGTGCGGATTCCTGATGCCATTCGCCGCAAAGGCGTGAACCCGAGTCAGGTCAAACGCGGTGTACCACTGACCATAGAGCCCTATCTGAACATGGCTGCTGACGATGCGATTACCTTGCGCTGGGGCGACGTGCGCATGGACCTGCCCCGCATCAAGCCCTGCGAGGTTGGCCAGCCGATCAACATCTGGGTACCGCCGCAGATCATTCTGGAGGCGGGAGAAGACCTGCGCCTGGAAGTGACCTACTGCATCCTCGACCGCGCGGGCAACAACTCCCACTGGGCGCCGCCGCGAACGTTGAAGATCGGTTGCGCCAACCCCTACCTGAGCACTTTACCGAAAGAGGCGCTCATGGCCGCCGAACCGGGCTGCAAGAATCCTTGACTGATGGTGGGGAGCGAGCCTGGTCATGATTGGCAGCGAAGCGGCCAAGCCGCTTGCGGTATAGTCTGACCAAGCTCCCTAACCCAAGCCAACGACCATGAAACACACCCCCGAAGACCTGCACGCCATCACCGCCACAACCCTGGGCCATTACAACGCCGTGGCGGAAAGCTTTCGCGAAGGCACTCGCGATCATGACGTCAGCCAGAATATCGACGCGTTGCTGCGGCATATCCAGGGTCAGGCGCCCTTCCACGTCCTGGATTTCGGCTGCGGCCCCGGGCGGGACTTGCGGACATTCACCGATAGGGGCCATGTCGCGGTCGGCCTCGACGGTTCGGAGGAGTTTGCCCGAATGGCGCGCCAGGACAGCGGCTGCGAAGTCTGGCAACAGGATTTCTTGAACCTCGACCTGCCAGGCGAACGCTTCGATGGCATCTTCGCCAACGCCGTGCTGTTTCATATCCCTGTCCAGGAATTGCCTCGGGTGCTCAAGCAATTGCACGCCACCCTCAAGCCCGGCGGCGTGCTGTTCAGTTCCAACCCCCGGGGCGAAAACCAGGAAGGCTGGAACGGCCAGCGCTTTGGCGCCTACCACGACCTTGCGGCCTGGCGCACCTTGCTCACAGAAGCGGGCTTTGTAGAGCTTGAGCATTACTACCGACCGGCTGGGCTGCCGCGAGAGCAGCAGCCTTGGTTGGCGAGTGTCTGGCGTAGACCTGCTTAGGATTTGAGGGCGCCATCGCGAGCAAGCTCGCTCCCACACGGGTCAACTGCGAACATAAATGGGCGAACCATCAATGATCCAAATGTGGGAGCGAGCCTGCTCGCGATGACGGCGGATCAGCAACATTGATGCGACTGACACACCGCCGTCGCCCACCGCCCCATTGTTACTCCTGCTTGACCAACCACTTCTGTGACAACTGCTCAAGCCGCCCGTCGTCCTTGATACGCGCCAAAGCGTTGTCCAGGCTGGCCTTGAACGCCGGATTGCCCTTCTGGAATGGAATCACCAGGCTCGGCGGCGGGCCGCTCTTTTCTTCCGGCTGGAACGACTGTGCCATGACCATCGGGCGTTGCGAGTCGTCCTTGCGCGCCAACAGTTGCGCATCCGGTTGGCTATAAGCGGTGCTTGTGTCGAAACGTTCGGCCAGTTCCGGGGTCATTGCTATGTGGTTGATGGCGACATCGTATTTGCCGCTTTCCACACCGGCCAGCAGATCGCTGGCATCGGTGACCACAAAGTCGGCGCGAACATCGAGCTCGCCGGCCAGCATATGACCCAGTTCCACTTCGAAGCCGGTGAGCTTGCCGTCTTCCTTGAAGTTGAAAGGGCTGGTGTTGGCTTCCAGAGCGATGCGCAATTCGCCACGGTCGTTGATGTCGTCGATCAGTTCGGCATGGGCCAGAGGGCTCAAGAGGGGTAGCAGGCAGATCAGCCCAGGCAGAAAACGCATGGTCACTCCTTTGTATTGTTACAAGCGACGCTCGTTTCAGGTTCGCTTTGCTATGGTTGTTGCAGGCTTCGACAACGAATGGTCATGAAGTTGTCATGACCACGCGGATTTCATGGAAAAACTGGAGAAAAAAATGAAAAGCTTTATGTCACGTGCCGCCTTGGCCGGCCTGTTGCTGGGGGCTTCGATGCTGGCATCCGCCGCAACCCCTGCTCCCCAGGGTGCAGAGGTATTCATCGTTTCCCCGGAAGACGGTGCCACCGTTGGCCAGGAGTTCAAGGTCAAGTTCGGCGTCAAGAACATCGCGCTGGCCCCGGCGGGTGATGAAACCAAAAATACCGGGCACCATCATTTGCTGATTGATATCGACAAACTGCCTGCCGCGGGCGCGCCGATTCCCACCGATGCCAACCACATGCATTTCGGCAAGGCGCAAACCGAGGCTACGATCAAACTGGCACCGGGCAAGCACACCTTGCAGCTGATCCTGGGCGACAGCGGCCATATGCCGTTCGATCCGACGATCGTGTCCAAGAAGATCACGGTAAACGTGAAATAAACCGGCACAGGTCGACACAACACAAAACCCTCCCACAGGTTATGTGTTCGACAGAAAAAAACGGGAGCCCCCTGCGAGGCTCCCGTTTTTTATTGCAAGCCTGATCTGCTTAGAACAACACCCGGCTACGAATAGTGCCGTTGATGTGCTGCAGTTTCTCTTGCGCCAGATCGGAGTATTCGGCATCGACGTCGATCACGACGTAGCCGACTTTCTCGTTGGTCTGCAGGAACTGACCGGAAATGTTGATGCCGTTTTCGGCGAAGACCTTGTTGATCTCGCTCATCACACCCGGGATGTTCTCGTGGATGTGCAACAGGCGGTGCTTGCCAGGGTGAGCCGGCAGGGCCACTTCCGGGAAGTTCACGGACGATACCGAAGTACCGTTGTCGCTGTACTTGACCAGCTTTTCCGCCACTTCCAGGCCGATGTTGGCCTGGGCTTCGGCAGTAGAACCGCCGATGTGCGGGGTCAGGATCACGTTGTCCAGGCCGCGCAGCGGGCTTTCGAAGATATCGTCGTTGGAGCGCGGCTCCACCGGGAATACGTCGATGGCGGCGCCGATCAGGTGTTTGTCCTTGATCGCTTCGGCCAGGGCGTCGAGCTTGACCACGGTGCCACGAGCGGCGTTGATCAGGATCCCGCCTTTCTTGATGGCACGGATTTCCTTCTCGCCGATCATCCACTGGGTGGCGGCGGTTTCCGGAACGTGCAGCGTCACGATGTCGGACATGCCCAACAGCTCGTGCAGGTCGTTGACCTGGGTGGCATTGCCCAGCGGCAACTTGGTCACGGTGTCGTAGAAAAACACCTGCATGCCAAGGCCTTCAGCCAGCACCGACAACTGCGTGCCGATCGAGCCGTAACCGACGATACCCAGCTTCTTGCCACGGATTTCGAAGGAGTTGGCCGCGCTCTTGATCCAGCCGCCACGGTGGCAGGAAGCGTTCTTCTCGGGAATGCCGCGCAGCAGCAGGATCGCTTCGGCCAGCACCAGTTCAGCAACGGAACGGGTGTTGGAGTATGGCGCGTTGAACACCGCGATACCGCGCTCGCGCGCCGCATTGAGGTCCACCTGATTGGTGCCGATGCAGAAGCAGCCGACCGCCACCAGTTTCTTGGCGTGGTCGAAGATCTCTTCGGTCAATTGGGTACGGGAGCGAATACCGATGAAGTGAGCATCGGCGATCTTTTCCTTGAGCTGGGCTTCCGGCAGAGAACTGGTGATGTACTCGATGCTGGTGTAGCCCGCCGACTTGAGGACGTCGACAGCCGATTGGTGGACGCCTTCGAGAAGAAGGAACTTGATCTTGCTCTTATCGAGAGAAGTCTTGCTCATCTGCGTAAACCTGTGTCCCGGAGAAAAATGGCAGGGAATCGGACAGCGCATGCTGGTCCGACCGGCATGACAGCCGTCGCCGCAGAACAGCCAATGGGCACTACGCTGCGGGGTCGGTATGCTAGCATACGCACCCCGCTAAACACTCATTCCTGCGACGTGAAGCGTTCTCAGGATGACCATGAATTGTTCGAGAGTTCTGTCGATGACCAATCCTGCCGTGATAGATGAGCTGAAGACCCTGGTTGAGCCTGGCAAAGTCTTGACCGATGCCGACTCCCTGAACGCTTATGGCAAGGATTGGACCAAGCACTTCGCCCCGGCGCCGAGCGCCATCGTCTTCCCCAAGACCACCGAACAGGTTCAGGCCATTGTGCGCTGGGCCAATGAGCACAAGGTCGCGCTGGTGCCATCGGGCGGGCGAACCGGGCTTTCCGCTGCGGCCGTGGCGGCCAACGGCGAAGTGGTCGTGTCATTCGACTACATGAACCAGATTCTCGACGTGAACCTCACCGATCGCACAGCCGTCTGCCAGCCAGGTGTGGTCACTGAACAACTGCAGAACAAGGCTGAAGAGCACGGTCTGTACTACCCGGTGGACTTCGCCTCGGCCGGTTCCAGTCAGATTGGCGGCAACATCGGCACCAATGCCGGCGGAATCAAGGTCATTCGTTACGGCATGACCCGCAACTGGGTAGCCGGCATGAAAGTCGTCACCGGTAAAGGTGACCTGCTGGAACTGAACAAGGACCTGATCAAGAACGCCACTGGCTACGATCTGCGGCAGTTGTTCATCGGCGCCGAAGGCACCCTCGGGTTCGTGGTCGAAGCCACCATGCGCCTGGACCGGGCTCCGAAGAACCTCACCGCCATGGTCCTGGGCACCGCCGATTTTGATTCGATCATGCCCGTACTGCATGCCTTCCAGGGCAAGCTGGACCTGACGGCGTTCGAATTCTTCTCCGACAAGGCCCTGGCCAAGGTCCTGGATCGGGGCGACGTACCGGCGCCATTCGAAACCGAGTGCCCCTTCTACGCCCTGCTGGAGTTCGAAGCCACCACCGAAGAAGTCGCCAACCACGCCCTAGAAACGTTCGAACACTGTGTCGAACAGGGCTGGGTGCTCGATGGGGTGATGAGCCAAAGCGAAACCCAACTGCAAAACCTGTGGAAGTTGCGCGAGTACATCTCGGAAACCATCTCCCACTGGACACCGTACAAGAACGACATCTCGGTCACCGTTTCGAAAGTCCCGGGCTTCTTGCGCGACATCGACACTATCGTCGGCCAACATTACCCGGATTTCGAGATCGTCTGGTTTGGCCACATCGGCGACGGCAACTTGCACTTGAACATCCTCAAGCCAGAGAACCTGAGCAAGGACGAATTCTTCGCCAAGTGCGCGACCGTGAACAAATGGGTCTTTGAAACCGTCGAGAAATACAACGGCTCGATCTCCGCCGAACACGGCGTAGGCATGACCAAACGCGATTACCTGACCTACAGTCGCTCGCCGGTAGAAATTGAATACATGAAGGCCGTCAAGGCAGTGTTCGACCCGAACGGCATCATGAACCCGGGCAAGATTTTCGCGGTTTAATGCAAAAAATACCTGATGAATCCCAGAAGCAGGAGTCGGTAATGAGCTATCAGCACCAGTATGTCGACGGTACCCGTATTCATTTCCCGGTGGGAAAAATCGTGTGCATTGGCCGCAACTACGCCGAACACGCCAAGGAACTGGATAACCCGGTACCTACCGAACCCCTGCTGTTCATCAAGCCCGGCAGCTGCGCGGTGCCGCTGGAAGGCGGTTTCAGCATCCCCGCCGACCGTGGTGCGGTGCACTACGAAGCTGAAATTGCCGTGCTGATCGGCAAGCCACTGTCGACCCGGCCCAGTGCCGAGGAAGTGCTGGATGCCATCTCCGGCTTCGCCCCGGCCCTGGATCTGACCCTGCGGGACAAGCAAGCCGAGCTCAAGGCCAAGGGCTTGCCCTGGGAAGTCGCCAAATCCTTCGACGGTGCGGCGGTGCTGGCACCTTTCGTGTCCAGCGGCACCTTTGCCGACCTGACCGACATCCCGGTTCGCCTGACCATCAACGGTGAAGTGCGCCAGGACGGCAACAGCAGCCTGATGCTCAACCCCATCGTGCCGATGATCCAATACATGGCTGGCTGCTTCTCATTGCAGGCCGGCGACGTGATCCTCACTGGCACTCCGGCGGGCGTAGGACCGTTGAACGTCGGGGATGAACTGGTACTGGAATTGCCAGGCGCGAGCCGTTTCGAAAGCAGCGTTCGTTAACCGCAAGGCGCTGTCCCGCGTGGACGCGAGCCGGCTCGTGTCCACATGGATGGACGGCTCTCGCCATTTACCATTTTTTTCACATGCCATCCGGATAATTCCAGGGAATACGGCGTCTGAGCCATTCATTTCCCTAACCCGAATACCTGGAACGCATCCCCCTGATGGCCACTCCTCTAGCTCGGCCCTCCTCCAGCCCCGTCCGGCGCGCTCGCTTCTCGCTGCCCTGGTCCGCCTGGTCGCTGTTAGCAGCCGGGGCCTTTTACTGGCTGGCGTATGCCATGCACTGGGATGACCGGGGCCTGCTGTGGGCATCGGAACGTCTCGAGAGCCCCGCCCAGCGCCAGGAAAGCATCTGGCTGCCGGACTACCACGCGGTGATTGATGCCAAGGTCCTGCCAGGAATGGAAGAGGATGAAGCGTCCGACCTGACCTATAACCCACAGACCAAAACCCTGTTCGCGATCATGGGTAAGCATCCGTTTCTGGTGGAACTCACCCTGCAGGGTGACGTGCTGCGCAAAATGCCGTTGGTGGGCTGGAGCAATCCTGAAGGCGTGGCCTACATGGAGAATGGCCTGATGGCTATTACCGATGAACGAAAACACACGCTGTCGATCATCCAGGTCGATGCCGATACTCGCGAACTGAACAGCACGGATTTCCCCCACTACGATCTCGGCCCGTCCAAGAACCAGAACAAGGGCTTCGAAGGCGTCGCCTGGGATCCACGCAACCAGCAATTGGCCTTGGGTGAAGAGCGTCCGCCAGCGTTGTTCACCTGGAAAAGCGACGGCAGCCAACTGCTCAAGGGCGACAAACAGATCCATGCCAGCGACGAGCTGGACCTGCGCAACCTGTCGGCGCTGGCGATCGATCCTCGCACGGGGCACTCGCTGCTGCTGTCGGCCGACTCCCATCTCTTGCTGGAGCTGGACGATGCAGGGGAACAGGTCAGCTTCATGACCTTGCTGGGCGGTTTCAACGGTATCAAGGATACGATCCCCCGTGCCGAAGGCGTCGCCCTCGATGAGGCTGGCAACCTGTACATGGTCAGCGAGCCGAACCTGTTCTATCGTTTCGAAAAACAACGCTGATAGCGCAACTCTGTAAGGTAATTTATCCTTCGCCGTAGGGTGTGGCATCCGGCCATTAAGCTTCAGTTCAGGCAGCCGTGGTATTTCCAACCACCTGTTCTCATCCGAGCCCACCCACATGCGTCGACTTGCCCGCCCGAAGCCCTTGATCCTGCTGCTGATAATGATCGTACTGATCGCTTTGATCGCAGCAGCTCAATACCTGCGCCTGTTCGAGCGCGCGTGGTTCAACTTCAACACCCTCTGGCAGCCTCCCAGCGAGCAGGCCATTGCCCTGGACCAGTATCGGGTTACGGTCGAGGCGCAGGTGATCGAAGGCCTGGACAATGACGTTTCGGCGCTGACGTACGATCCAATCCGCAAGAGCCTCTTTACCGTTACCAACAAGAATGCCGAACTGATCGAGCTGTCATTGGACGGCAAGATCCTTAGGCGCATCGCCCTGATTGGCTTCGGCGACCCGGAGGCGGTGGAGTTCATCAGCCAGGACATTTACGTCATCACCGACGAGCGTCAGCAGCGGCTGATCAAGATTCACTTGGACGACGATACCCAATTCCTCGACGCCGCCGACGCAGAGCAAATGACGCTTGGCCTGCACCTGAACGGTAACAAAGGGTTCGAAGGGTTGGCCTACGACTCAGTGGGCAAACGGTTGTTCGTGGCCAAGGAGCGCGATCCGATGCTGATTTATGAAGTGCGGGGCTTTCCCCATCACAAACCGGACAAATCCTACGCTGTCCATGTAATCAACAACCCCAAGCGCGATGCCGGACTGTTCGTACGCGATCTTTCTAGCCTGCAATACGACGAGCGCAGCGGCCATTTACTGGCGCTGTCCGATGAGTCGCGATTGATTATCGAGCTGGACATCGACGGCCGCCCGTTGAGCACGCTGTCGTTGAGCAAGGGCCGTCAAGGGCTGCAAAAAACCGTCCCTCAGGCCGAGGGCGTTGCCATGGACGATGATGGCAACTTGTATGTGGTGAGCGAACCGAACCTGTTCTACGTCTTCAAGAAACCGCAGCCTTGATCCCCAAAAAACCTGATGTGGGAGCGAGCCTGCTCGCGATGGCGGTGCGTCAGCCAACATGGATGTGTCGGGTAGACCGCTATCGCGAGCAGGCTCGCTCCCACAGGGGCTGAATCACTGAAAGAGCAGGTTATCTGGCCGGATTACTCAGCCCGCAGGGTCTTCACCCCTTCAGGCGTCCCCAGCAACAACACATCCGCCGGGCGAGCCGCGAACAAACCATTGGTGACCACACCGACGATGGCGTTGATCTGGCTTTCCAGTTCCACCGGGTTGGTGATCTGCAGGTTATGGACATCCAGGATGATGTTGCCGTTATCGGTCAGCACGCCTTCGCGGTACACCGGGTCACCGCCCAGTTTCACCAGTTGGCGGGCCACATGGCTGCGGGCCATCGGGATGACTTCCACCGGCAGCGGGAACGCGCCGAGGACTGGCACCAGTTTGCTGGCGTCGGCGATGCAGATGAAGGTCTTGGCCACGGCCGCGACAATCTTCTCGCGGGTCAGGGCCGCGCCGCCGCCCTTGATCAGGTTCAGGTGCGCGTCGCTTTCATCGGCGCCGTCGATATAGAACTCCAGGTCGCTCACGGTATTGAGCTCATAGACCGGAATCCCGTGGCCCTTCAGGCGCGCGGCGGTGGCTTCGGAGCTGGCGACCGCGCCGTCGAACGCACCTTTGTGCTGCGCCAGTGCGTCGATGAAGCAATTGGCCGTCGAGCCGGTGCCGACCCCAACGATGCTCTTGTCATCCAGTTTCGGGAGGATGAGGTCGACAGCGGCCTGGGCCACGGCCTGTTTGAGTTGATCCTGGGTCATGCGGGCTCCGAAAGCGGACGGGGAGTAAAGAGGGACGCGAGTATAACCCAACAAAACCTTGGGATTCGTGTGGTCGCCCAGCCAAAAGCCGGGTTAGACTCCTTGGCCCTGCCCAACCCGCTCAGTGATGCTTTCCGATGCTTGAACAGTACGTCAAAAAGATCCTCACCTCGCGCGTTTACGACGTTGCCGTGGAAACCCCATTGCAGACTGCCCGCCAGCTCTCCGAGCGGCTGGGCAACAACATCTGGCTCAAGCGCGAAGACTTGCAGCCAGTGTTCTCGTTCAAGATTCGCGGCGCCTACAACAAGCTGACCCAGCTCAGCGACGAAGAGCGCGCACGCGGCGTGGTCACGGCTTCGGCGGGCAACCACGCCCAGGGCCTGGCCCTGGCGGCCAAGGTGCTGGGCGTCAAAGCCACCATCGTGATGCCCAAGACCACTCCGGAAATCAAAGTCGAAGGCGTACGTTCCCGAGGCGGCAAAGTGGTGTTGCACGGCGATTCGTTCCCCGAAGCCCTGGCCTATTCGCTGAAACTGGTCGACGAAAAGGGCTACGTCTACATTCACCCCTATGACGATCCCCACACCATTGCCGGGCAGGGCACGGTGGCGATGGAGATCCTGCGCCAACATCCGGGGCGTCTGGATGCGATTTTCGTCCCGGTGGGCGGCGGCGGGCTGATCGCCGGGATCGCGGCCTACGTGAAATACCTGCGGCCTGACATCAAAGTGATCGGCGTCGAGCCGGACGATTCCAATTGCCTGCAAGCCGCCCTGGCTGCTGGCGAGCGAGTGGTGCTGCCGACCGTGGGGCTCTTTGCCGACGGCGTTGCCGTGGCGCAGATCGGCCAGCACACGTTCGACATCTGCAAGCACTACGTGGATGAAGTCATCACCGTCAGTACCGACGAGATCTGTGCGGCCATCAAGGATATCTACGACGATACCCGCTCGATCACCGAACCTGCCGGCGCCTTGGGCGTGGCCGGGATCAAGAAGTATGTCGAATCGCGCGGCGTCAGCGGGCAGACCCTGGTGGCCATCGACTCCGGCGCCAACGTCAATTTCGACCGTCTGCGTCACGTGGCCGAGCGTGCCGAACTGGGCGAAGGCCGCGAGGCGATCATCGCAGTGACCATTCCCGAGAAGCCAGGCAGCTTCAAGGCCTTCTGCGAAGCCGTCGGCAAGCGCCAGATCACCGAATTCAACTATCGCTACAACACGGGCAGCGAAGCGCACATCTTCGTGGGCGTGCAGACGCACCCGGAAAACGACCCGCGCAGCGCGCTGATCGCCAGCCTGACCGAGCAAGGCTTCCCGGTGGTGGACCTGACCGACAACGAACTGGCCAAACTGCACATTCGCCACATGGTGGGCGGGCATGCGGCCCACGTCATCGACGAGGTCGTGCTGCGCTTCGAATTCCCGGAACGTCCGGGGGCGCTGTTCAACTTCCTCAACAAGCTGGGCGGACGCTGGAATATCTCGATGTTCCACTACCGCAACCATGGTGCGGCAGATGGTCGTGTGGTTGCGGGACTGCAGGTACCGCACGATGAACGTCATCTGGTACCGGCAGCCCTGGAAGAAATCGGCTATCCGTACTGGGATGAAAGCGATAACCCAGCGTATCAGCTGTTCCTGGGCTAAAGCAGAGCTAGACTGCCCGGCAAGACTCAAGGAAATCCAACGATGGAAACGTTAACCGCGCTGAAAATCGCTCATGTCGTCGCCACAGTATTGCTCTTGGCGGGTGCCCTGGGGCTGGCCATCTGGGTCTGGAGGACGCGCCGCAACGGCGATGCCACGGCGGCCGCGCGCACATTGCAACGCCCGCGGGTGTTTGTCTGGCTGGCGATGGCCCTGGCGCTGGTGAGCTTGCCATTCACGGGGTGGTGGATGGTGCATCAGATCGGCTGGCCGCTGGGGCAGACCTGGTTGCTGGCTTCCAGTGTGCTCTACACCGTGGCGGCGCTGGCGGGGTTCTGGCTGTTGGTGCGGTTGAACAAACTGCGCAAGGCGCCGGCGGCGGGCGCTGGGAAGTTTACGTTTGCCTTGGCGCTGTTCAGCGTTGTCTGTTTTATTGCCATTGCGGGGTTGATGGGGGCCAAGCCGGTTTAAGGCGTTAGACCGCGTCGACCCTATCGCGAGCAGGCTCGCTCCCACAGGGGTTTGTGAACGACGCACATCCGTGTGGGAGCGAGCCTGCTCGCGATGAAGATATCAGCCGCGCAACGAAATCACCGGCCAACCACGCTTCTGGGCTTCGGCCCTGAGGTTCGGGTCCGGATCCACGGCCACCGGATGGGTCACCACTTCCAGCAGTGACAGGTCATTCATCGAGTCGCTATAAAAGTAACTGCCGTCCAGCGAATACCCGGTTTCCTCCAGCCAACGATTGAGCCGCACCACCTTGCCCTCACGAAAACACGGAATGTCGGTACTGCGCCCGCTGTAGCGCCCGTCGATCATTTCGCACTCGGTGGCGATCAGGGTCTCGACTCCCAAGCGCTCGGCGATCGGTGCGGTGACGAAGCGATTGGTAGCGGTGATGATCACCAGCTTGTCACCGGCCTCACGGTGTTTACTCAACAGCTCGATCGCCTGGGGCAACACAATCGGTTCGATGCAGTCGCGCATGTAGTCCAGATGCCACTGTGCCAGCACCTCCATCTCCGTGCGGCCAAGGATTTCCAGGCAAAAATTCAGGTACTCGGCGTTGTCGAGCTTGCCGGCCAGGTAATCCTGATAGAACTCGTCATTGCGCGCCTTGTACGTAACGGCGTCGAGGAAACCGCGCTCACACAGGTAATCGCCCCAGGCGTGGTCACTGTCGCCGCCCAGCAAGGTGTTGTCCAAGTCGAATAAAGCCAGCCGCATTGCAGTTACTCGCTGAAGAATCTGAAGAAAGGCGTCCAGAATACGGACTTTTCACAAGAGTGCACATAAGGTAGGAAGGCTCGTTGCTGCTTTCACAACCTTTGTGGAACAATGCGGCGACATGCGTTTGCGAGGTTGTTGCCGTGATCGATCCCGATGGTTTCCGACCCAATGTGGGGATCATTCTTACGAATGATGCAGGGCAGGTGCTATGGGCTCGCCGTATCAATCAAGACGCCTGGCAGTTTCCCCAGGGTGGGATCAACCCTCAGGAGACGCCCGAAGAGGCCTTGTACCGCGAGTTGAACGAAGAAGTGGGGCTTGAGCGAGAAGATGTCGAAATACTCGCCTGCACCCGGGGCTGGTTGCGCTATCGTTTGCCGCAACGCCTGGTCAGAACGCATAGCCAACCGCTGTGCATCGGCCAGAAGCAGAAATGGTTTCTCCTGCGCCTGATCTCCAACGAGCAGCGGGTGCGGATGGATTTGACCGGTAAACCGGAGTTCGATGGCTGGCGCTGGGTCAGCTATTGGTATCCGTTGGGCCAGGTGGTGACATTCAAGCGCGAGGTATACCGACGCGCCCTCAAAGAGCTTGCCCCGCGCCTGCTGACGCGCGACTGACGACGGAGTTCGACCCCGAGCCATGCTCAATACGCTGCGCAAGATCGTCCAGGAAGTTAACTCCGCCAAGGATCTCAAGGCGGCGTTGGGGATTATTGTATTGCGCGTCAAAGAGGCCATGGGCAGCCAAGTCTGCTCGGTCTATCTGCTGGACCCCGAGACCAACCGTTTTGTGCTGATGGCCACCGAGGGCTTGAACAAGCGCTCGATCGGCAAGGTCAGCATGGCGCCCAATGAAGGTCTGGTCGGCCTGGTCGGCACGCGCGAAGAACCGCTGAACCTCGAAAATGCCGCGGATCACCCGCGCTATCGTTATTTTGCCGAGACCGGCGAAGAACGCTACGCCTCGTTCCTCGGGGCGCCGATCATCCACCACCGCCGTGTCGTCGGCGTGTTGGTCATCCAGCAGAAGGAGCGTCGCCAGTTCGACGAAGGTGAAGAAGCCTTCCTCGTGACCATGAGCGCGCAATTGGCCGGGGTTATCGCCCACGCCGAAGCCACCGGGTCGATCAGCGGCCTGGGCCGCCAGGGCAAGGGCATCCAGGAAGCCAAGTTCGTCGGCGTGCCAGGTTCACCCGGCGCGGCAGTGGGTACGGCGGTGGTCATGTTGCCACCCGCCGACCTCGACGTAGTGCCGGACAAGACCATCGTCGACATCCCCGCCGAACTGGGCCTGTTCAAGACAGCCATCGAGGGCGTGCGGGCCGACATGCGCGCCCTGTCGGCGAAACTGGCGACGCAGCTGCGCCCCGAAGAGCGCGCGCTGTTCGACGTTTACCTGATGATGCTCGACGACGCCTCCCTGGGCAGCGAGGTGACCACGGTCATCAAGACCGGTCAGTGGGCCCAGGGCGCGTTGCGCCAGGTGGTGACCGACCACGTCAACCGTTTCGAACTGATGGACGACGCCTACCTGCGCGAGCGCGCCTCCGACGTCAAGGACCTCGGCCGCCGGCTGCTGGCCTACTTGCAACAGGAACGCCAGCAGACCCTGGTCTATCCCGATAACACCATTCTGATCAGCGAAGAACTGACCCCGGCCATGCTCGGCGAGGTGCCTGAAGGCAAGCTCGCGGGGCTGGTCTCGGTATTGGGTTCGGGCAACTCCCACGTCGCGATCCTGGCCCGCGCCATGGGCATTCCGACGGTCATGGGCGTGGTGGACCTGCCGTATTCAAAGGTCGACGGCATCCAGATGATCGTCGATGGCTACCACGGCGAGGTCTACACCAACCCCACCGAATTGCTGCGCAAGCAGTTTGCCGATGTGGTGGAGGAAGAAAAGCAACTGTCCCTGGGCCTGGATGCGCTGCGGGACCTGCCTTGCGTGACGCTCGACGGCCACCGCATGCCGCTGTGGGTCAACACCGGCCTGCTGGCCGACGTGGCCCGGGCGCAGAAACGCGGCGCCGAGGGTGTGGGCCTGTACCGCACCGAAGTGCCCTTCATGATCAACCAGCGCTTCCCCAGCGAAAAGGAACAGCTGGCGATCTATCGCGAACAGTTGGCCGCTTTCCATCCGCAACCGGTGACCATGCGCAGCCTGGACATCGGCGGGGACAAATCCCTGTCCTACTTCCCCATCAAGGAAGACAACCCCTTCCTTGGCTGGCGCGGGATACGCGTGACGCTCGACCATCCGGAAATCTTCCTGGTCCAGGCCCGCGCCATGCTCAAGGCCAGCGAGGGTCTGAACAACCTGCGCATCCTGTTGCCGATGATTTCCGGCACCCATGAGCTGGAAGAAGCCTTGCACCTGATCCACCGGGCGTGGGGCGAAGTGCGCGATGAAGGCACCGACGTGCCGATGCCGCCGGTGGGGGTGATGATCGAGATTCCGGCGGCGGTTTACCAGACCAAGGAACTGGCGCGCCAGGTTGACTTCCTGTCGGTCGGCTCCAACGACCTGACCCAGTATTTGCTGGCCGTGGACCGCAACAACCCGCGGGTCGCCGACCTGTACGACTATCTGCATCCGGCGGTGCTGCAAGCCCTGCAGAATGTGGTCCGCGACGCCCATGCCGAAGGCAAGCCGGTGAGTATCTGCGGCGAAATGGCCGGGGACCCGGCGGCGGCGGTGCTGCTGATGGCGATGGGCTTTGACAGCCTGTCGATGAACGCCACCAACCTGCCGAAAGTGAAATGGATGCTGCGTCAGATCAACCTCAGCAAGGCCCAGGAACTGCTGGCCGAAGTGATGACGATCGATAATCCGCAGGTAATCCACAGCTCCTTGCAACTGGCGCTGAAGAACCTTGGGTTGGCGCGGATGATCAATCCGGCGTCGAACAAGACGCTCTGAATCTTTAGCGACCTCATCGCGAGCAGGCTCGCTCCCACAGGGGATCTCGGTTGTTCACAACGTTTGTGTTTACTGAAGATCTACTGTGGGAGCGAGCCTGCTCGCGATGGGGCCAGAAATGACAGCACAAAATCAAACCTTAAACTCCACCTCCCCCAAATGCCCCCCAAGCGGCCCATAACTGCGCTCGACCAGATGCCGCGTCCCATCGGCATGGACAATCAGCGCCGTACTCGCTCGCGTCCCGTAAGCAGGGCTGGCGATGAACACACTCGACAACAGTGTCTCGGTCGCCAGCCCTACGCCGGTGTCCGGCAGTTCGGCTACCGGGGCCGGCTGCGGGTCGTTCAGCAGCGCCAACAGGGCCTGGGGCTGCGGATCGTCCAGTACCTCGACCAACGCCGCCCGGGCCTTGAGCAGCTTGGGCCATGGCGTGTTTAGCCCGGCGTTCGACAAACCGTAGACACCCTCGGCCAGTCGCTGTGGCCGGGCATCGCGGGCATTGTGGTGCCACAGTTCGGTGCCATCGCCCAACAGCAAGTTGAACCCGCCGTACTCACCGGCACGGGGCACCACTTCGCTCAAATAATCGGCAATTGAAAGATTTCCGCTCAAAAATCGCGCCACCAGTTCACCACGGGACTTGAAGCCGGGCGGCTGGGCCGGGTCGCGAATGTTGGTCAGGGCAGCGAAACGGCCATCGGCGCCGACGCCAAGCCAGGTCCCTCCGGCTTCCAGATCGCGACCGGCATGGACATCAGGGGCGTCAGGCCATTGCCCCAGGGGCAAGGTCGGGCGCGCGTAGAACTCATCGCGGTTGGCCGCCACGATCAGCGGCCGGGCGTGGCCGGGGCGCCAGGCAAATACGATCAGGCACATCAGATAGTCCCCTTAAAAATAAAGCCGAGCACAGCTGTTGTGGGTTTCACTCTACCCAGACATCGCCCCGGCATCCATCGCCTTGAGTGGAGCCCAAGGCCATGGATCCGTTACCATGCCGCTCTTGTTTCTAGGATGGGCGAGGGACGCTGGTGGAATTTGTGCTCTATCTGCTGCTCGGCGCCTGTGCCGGCGTGCTGGCCGGACTGTTCGGCGTGGGTGGCGGGATCATCATCGTCCCGGTGCTGGTATTCAGTTTTACCTTGCAGGGCTTCGACCCACTGGTGTTGACGCACCTGGCGGTCGGCACGTCCCTGGCATCGATCATCTTCACTTCGGTCAATGCCGTGCGCGAGCATCAGCGCAAAGGCGCGGTGCGCTGGCCGATTTTTGCCTGGATGACCGTTGGAATCCTGATCGGTGCCGGTTTCGGAGCCGTCACTGCCGAAGCGATTTCCGGTCCGAACCTGCAAAAAATCATCGGCGTGTTCGCCCTAATTGTCGCCGTACAACTGGGCCTGGACTTGAGGCCCAAGGCCAGCCGCACAGTTCCGGGCAAGGTCGGGTTGACCGTGGCGGGGACGGTGATCGGCTGGGCCTCGGCGATTTTCGGCATCGGCGGCGGCTCGCTGACCGTGCCGTTCCTGACCTGGCGCAGCGTGCCGATGCAACAGGCGGTGGCGACGTCATCGGCCTGCGGTTTGCCGATTGCCCTGGTCAGTGCATTAAGTTTCATGATTCTGGGCTGGCAAGATCCGCGGCTGCCGGCTCATAGTCTCGGTTTTGTTTATTTGCCGGCGCTACTGGGCATTGCCCTGACGAGCATGGTCTTCGCCCGCTTCGGCGCGCGACTGGCCCATCGCCTGTCACCGCGCTTGCTCAAACGGCTGTTCGCCGCTTTGCTGTTCAGCGTGGGCTTGAGTTTTCTGCTCTGACGCAATCCTGGCTTAATCCCGAGGTGGCAGCGTCGCCCGGATATTTTTGACGTTTACGAGGAATATCAATGCTGCCTTACCCGCAGATCGATCCGGTGGCCCTGGCCATCGGCCCGCTGAAAATCCACTGGTACGGCCTGATGTACCTGATCGGCATCGGCGGCGCCTGGTTGCTGGCGTCGCGCCGGCTCAACCGCTTCGATCCGACCTGGAACAAGGAAAAGCTCTCGGACCTGGTGTTCTGGCTATCCATGGGCGTGATCGTTGGCGGACGCCTGGGTTACGTCTTGTTCTACGACCTGAGCGCGTACCTGGCCAATCCGACGCTGATCTTCGAAGTCTGGAAGGGCGGCATGTCGTTCCATGGTGGGTTCATCGGCGTGATGCTGGCAGCGCTGTGGTTCGGTAAACGCAACAACAAGTCGTTTTTCGAGTTGATGGACTTCGTCGCGCCAATGGTGCCGATTGGCCTGGGGGCCGGGCGCATCGGCAACTTCATCAACGCCGAATTGTGGGGCAAGGCCACCGACGTGCCATGGGCGATGGTCTTCCCGCCGTTCAGCGACCCGGCGCAGCTGCCCCGTCATCCTTCGCAGCTGTACCAGTTCGCGCTCGAAGGCGTGGCACTGTTTGCCATCCTGTGGCTGTTCTCGCGCAAGCCACGGCCGACCATGGCCGTGTCGGGCATGTTCGCGCTGTTCTACGGGATCTTCCGTTTCATCGTTGAATTCGTCCGCGTACCAGACGCCCAACTCGGCTATCTGGCGTGGAACTGGCTGACCATGGGCCAGTTGCTATGCCTGCCAATGATCATTGGTGGCCTGGCGCTGATCTGGCTGGCCTATCATCGTGCGCCGGCTGCGGCGGCCAAGATTTAAATTCGAACCCCGGGGCGCTGGCCCCGGGTTCAAGGACACAGGTAACCCATGAAGCAATATCTCGATCTGGTGGCCCACGTCATCAAGAACGGCACCAAGCAAGCCAACCGCACGGGTGTAAACACCATCAGCTTTCCCGGCGCCATGTTGCGCTATGACCTGAAGGACGGATTCCCGGCCATCACCACGCGCAAAATGGCCTTCAAGTCAGCCATCGGTGAGATGTGCGGTTTCCTCCGTGGGGTCAACAACGCCGCCGAATTCCGTGCCCTGGGCTGCAAGGTCTGGGATCAGAACGCCAACGAAAACGCCCAATGGCTGGCCAACCCGTTTCGCCAGGGCGAAGACGACCTGGGTGAGATCTATGGTGTGCAATGGCGCAAGTGGCCAGCCTACAAGCAGATCCCGTTGAGCAACCCGGCCGCCATCGAGCAAACCCTGGCCCAGGGCTACCGACAAATCGCCGAGGGCGAAGAAAACGGCCAGGCCTACGTGGTGCTTTACAAAGCCATCGACCAGGTGCGCCAGTGCGTCGACACCATCATCAAGGACCCGGGCAGCCGGCGGATCCTGTTCCACGGCTGGAACTGCGCCCAGCTCGATGAAATGGCCCTGCCGCCGTGCCATTTGCTCTACCAGTTCCACCCGAATGTCGAGACCAAGGAAATCTCCCTGACCCTCTACATCCGTTCCAACGACCTGGGCCTGGGCACGCCGTTCAACCTCACCGAAGGCGCCGCGCTGCTGAGCCTGATCGGTCGCCTGACCGGCTACACGCCACGCTGGTTCACCTATTTCATCGGCGACGCCCACGTCTACGAAAACCACCTGGACATGCTCAACGAACAGCTCAAGCGCGAGCCGTTCCCGATGCCCAAACTGGTGATTTCCGAGCGCGTGCCGGAGTTCGCCAAGACCGGTGTGTACCAGCCTGAGTGGCTGGAACTGGTGGAACCGAGCGACTTCTCCCTCGAGGGCTACCAGCACCACGCGCCGATGACGGCGCCGATGGCGGTCTAAGCCACGCCACCTCTCCCCCTGTGGGAGCGAGCTTGCTCGCGATAGCGTCTTCACATGCGAAATCCATGTGACTGACACTGCGCTATCGCGAGCAGGCTCGCTCCCACATTGGATCTTCATATGTTCAAAATCGGCTCAATGCCCATGACTCCTGCCCACATGTGAATGCTCCACCTCCGGCGCCACCGCGCCACTCACTTCCAGGCGCTGCAAAATCCCGCATTGATCCAGGTCCGGCCCTTCGCCACAACGATGGCGCAGGTCGATCAGTTGTGTCTGCAAGGCCAGCAGACCGTCGATGCGCGCCTTGACGTGGTGGATGTGTTCGTCGATCAGCGCGTTGACGTTTTCGCACTGGTCCTGAGGGCTGTCGCGCAGGGCCAGGAGGCTGCGGATTTCTTCCAGGGTCATGTCCAGGGTGCGGCAGTTGCGGATGAACGTCAGCCGCTCGGCATGAGCCTGGGTGTAGACCCGATAATTACCATCGCTGCGGGCCGGCTCCGGCAGCAAGCCTTCGCGCTCGTAGTAGCGAATGGTTTCGACCTGGCAGTCGGTGATTTTTGCCAGTTCGCCGATCTTCATGGCGTTACCTCCAAAACAGGTGCTTGACCCTATAGTGGCTACAGGGTCTTTACTGTGCAACAGGCACTTTTCACGGACGTAACCCGATGAGCGATTCCATTCATACCCACAAGCCCGACCACGGCCATGACCACGGGCATTCCTGCTGCTCAGCCAAAGCGGCACCGTCGGTGGTCAAGCTCGGCAAGGCGCCGACGGACGGCGCTCGGCTGAGCAGTTTTCGCATCCAGGCCATGGACTGCCCCACCGAACAGACGCTGATCCAGAACAAGCTCGGCAAACTTGCAGGCGTGCAACAACTGGAATTCAACCTGATCAATCGCGTGCTGGGCGTCACTCACGACTTGCCCAACGACTCGCCGATCATTGATGCGATCCAGTCCCTGGGCATGCAGGCCGAGCCGTTGGCCCCGGGCCAGGAAAAAGAAACCAGCGAATTGCCCGCTCCGGCCAAGCCCTGGTGGCCGCTGGCGCTGTCGGGTGTCACCGCACTGGGTGCCGAGGTGATCCACTTCACCAGCGCCGCGCCGGAGTGGGTGGTCGCGCTAATGGCGTTGGTGTCGATCCTCAGCGGCGGTCTCGGTACCTACAAAAAGGGCTGGATCGCTCTGAAAAACCGCAACCTGAACATCAACGCACTGATGAGCATCGCGGTGACCGGTGCGGTGCTGATCGGCCAATGGCCGGAAGCGGCGATGGTGATGTTCCTGTTCACGGTGGCTGAATTGATCGAGGCCAAGTCCCTGGACCGGGCGCGCAACGCCATCAGCGGCCTGATGCAGATGGCTCCGGAACAGGCCACCGTGCAACAGGCCGATGGCACCTGGCAGGTGCAAGCGGTCAAGGCCATCAACCTCGGCGCACGGGTGCGGGTTCGCCCAGGCGAACGGGTGGGTCTGGACGGGGACGTCGTCGCCGGTCGCTCCACCATCGATCAGGCGCCCATTACCGGCGAGAGCCTGCCGGTGGAAAAAACCGTGGGCGACAAGATCTTCGCCGGCACCATTAACCAGGCCGGCGAACTGGAGTACACCGTGACCGCCGCAGCCGACCACTCCACCCTGGCGCGAATCATCCACGCCGTGGAACAGGCCCAGGGCTCCCGCGCCCCGACCCAGCGCTTCGTCGATCAGTTCTCGAAAATCTACACCCCGGCGGTGTTCGCCCTGGCGTTGGCCGTGGCGGTGATCCCGCCGCTGTTCATGGGGGCGACCTGGTTCGACTGGATCTACCGGGCGCTGGTGTTACTGGTGGTGGCCTGCCCGTGTGCGCTGGTGATTTCCACCCCGGTGACCATTGTCAGCGGCCTCGCCGCAGCAGCGCGCAAAGGCATTCTGATCAAGGGCGGCGTGTATCTGGAGGGCGGCCACAAGCTCGACTATCTGGCCCTGGACAAGACCGGCACGATCACCCATGGCAAGCCGGTGCAGACCGACTACGTTCCACTCGACCCGACAGTGGAAGCGACGGCACCCGCTTTGGCCGCCAGTCTTGCCGCCCGTTCAGACCATCCGGTCTCCCATGCAATCGCCAACGCAGCTGTGGATAAACAGCAGGCGCCGCACGCTGTGGATAACTTTGCAGCGCTGCCGGGACGCGGGGTGCGCGGCGATATCAACGGCCAGACCTATCATTTGGGCAATCACCGTCTGGTGGAAGACCTGGGCCTGTGCTCTGCCGAGCTGGAAGAGAAGCTCTTCGCCCTGGAAAAACAAGGCAAGTCCGTGGTGCTGTTGCTCGACCACTCAGGCCCCTTGGCGCTGTTTGCCGTCGCCGACACGGTGAAGGACTCCAGCCGCGAAGCCATCCAGCAACTGCATGAGCTGGGTATCAAGACCCTGATGCTCACCGGCGACAACGCTCATACCGCCGAGGCGATTGCCGCACAGGTGGGCATGGATCAGGCGCGAGGCGATCTGTTGCCGGGCGACAAACTGCAAGCCATCGAGGATCTGTATGCCTTGGGTCACCGGGTCGGCATGGTGGGCGACGGCATCAACGACGCCCCTGCCCTGGCGCGCTCGGAGATCGGCCTCGCCATGGCGGCGGCGGGCACCGACACCGCCATTGAGACCGCCGATGTCGCCCTGATGGACGATGACTTGCGCAAGATCCCGGCGTTCATCCGCCTGTCGCGGCAGACTTCGAGCATCCTGAAACAGAACATCGCTTTGGCGCTGGTCATCAAGGCGATCTTTCTGGGATTCACCTTTGCCGGGGTTGCCACCATGTGGATGGCGGTGTTTGCCGACATGGGGGTGAGTTTGCTGGTGGTGTTCAATGGGTTGCGGTTGTTGCGTAAATAGAGGTGATGAGGCACCCGCATCGCGAGCAGGCTCGCTCCCACAGTAGATCTCAGCGGCCACACGTGGTGTACAACCGAGATCCAATGTGGGAGCGAGCCTGCTCGCGATGGGGCTGCACCGCAGCCCCAATGATTCACCGCCTGTTCAGTCGCGCTTGGGCTCGCGAATCTTGTACCAGGCCACATACAGCGCCGGCAGGAACAACAACGTCAGCAGGGTGGCGATGATGATCCCGCCGATCATCGCGTAGGCCATCGGCCCCCAGAACACTTCCCGGGCAATCGGGATCATCCCCAGGCTCGCGGCGGCCGCGGTGAGCAGAATCGGCCGACGCCGATGTTCGGTGGCTTGCACCACCGCATCCCAGGGCTCGTACCCGTCACGTTCATACTCATCGATCTGGGTCACCAGGATCACCGAGTTGCGGATGATGATGCCGATCAGTGCCAGTATCCCGAGGATCGCCACAAAACCCATGGGCGTGCCCGTCGGCACCAGCGCCAGCACCACGCCGATCAACCCAAGGGGCGCGACGCTGGCCACCAGGAACATTTTCTGCACACTGTGCAGCTGGATCATCAGGAAGGTCGCCATCAAAAACAGCATCAGCGGCACGACGCTGGCAATCGGCCCTTGGGCTTTGCTGCTTTCTTCCACCGTCCCCCCGGTGGCGACCTTGTAGCCCGCCGGCAGGCCGGCAGCGAATTGATCGATGGCCGGTTGCAGTTGCTTCACCAGATCGGTGGGCTGGATTTCATCGCGCACCGCGGCCTTGATGGTAATGGTGGGCTTGCGGTCGCGACGCCACACCAGGGGTTGTTCCAGTTCATAGCGCACTGTGGCGAACGCCAGCAGCGGAATGGAGGTGCCGCTCGGCGTGACGATCTGCAAGTTCTGCAGGGTCTGCGGCGAACCGCGCTCGGCGTCTTCGGCACGACCGACCACGTTGATCAGGTAGATGTCGTCATTGACCTGGGTCACCGGCGAACCGCTGACGATACTGTTCATCAGCCTGGCCACGTCCTCCGAAGACAAGCCCAGTTGCCGCGCCCGGTCTTGGGCAATGTCGATACGCAGCACCTTGCCCGGCTCGTTCCAGTCATAAATGATTTCGCCAATGTGGGTGTTCTTGTCCAGTTCGCTGGCAAGTTCGATGGCGTGCTTGCGCACCTGGTCGATGTCCTTGCCGCTGACCCGGTACTGGATCGGCCGCCCCACCGGCGGGCCCATTTCCAGGGCCTGCACGTAGCTGCCAATGCCGACGAAGTCCTCGCGCAGACGCTTTTGCAGGCGTTCGGTGAGGGCCGTGCGCGACTCCAGGCCTTTGCTGACGATCACCAGTTGCGCGTAGTACGGATTCTGCAACTGCTGGTCCAGCGGCAGGTAGAAACGAATCGCGCCCTCACCGATGTAGGTGCTCCAGCGCTCGATGTCCGGGTCGCCCTTGAGCGTCGCCTCCAGGCGATCGACCGCCTTGCGGGTCTCGTCCATCGAAGCGTTCTGCGGCAGGTTCAAGTCCACCAGAATTTCCGGGCGGTCCGAAGACGGGAAGAACTGGTTCTGCACAAAACGCATGCAAAACACCGACAACGCAAACAGCAGCACGGTGATGCCGATGGCCCACCAGCGATTGCGCATCGCCCACAGCAAGCCGCCATTGAAAGCCCGGCCGATCCGTCCTGGCTCGTTGCTGTGGGGTTTCACATGGGTACTGAGGATGTGCACGCCGATCACCGGGGCGAACAGCACCGCGACAATCCACGACACCAGCATCGCCACGGCAATGACTGCAAACAGGGTAAAGGTGTACTCGCCGGCGGAGCTGGCGTTCAGGCCGATGGGCACGAACCCGGCCACGGTCACCAGGGTCCCGGTGAGCATCGGGAACGCCGTTGAGGTGTAGGCGAAGGTCGCGGCCTGCTCCTTGGTTTCACCTTTCTCCAGGCGCGTGACCATCATCTCCACGGTGATCATCGCGTCGTCCACCAGCAGACCGAGGGCGATGATCAGCGCACCAAGGGAAATCCGCTGCATGGTGATGCCGCTGTATTCCATGAACACAAAGACCATCGCCAATACCAGCGGAATCGAGCAGGCCACCACCAGCCCGGCCCGTAAGCCAAGGCTGATAAAGCTGACCACCAGCACGATAATCACCGCCTCGAACAACGCGCTGGTGAAACCGCCGACCGCTTCCTCCACCACTTCGGCCTGGTCCGACACGGTATGCACGTCGACGCCCACTGGCAGATCGGCGGTCAGTTCGTTCATGCGCGCGTGCAGTGCCTTGCCGAATTCCTGGATGTTGCCGCCCTTCTTCATCGCAATCGCCAGGCCAATGGCCGGCGTGCCATTGAAGCGAAACATTGGGGTCGCGGGGTCGACATAACCGCGACTGATGTCAGCGATGTCGGCCAGGCGATAAAAACGATCATTGAGCCGCAGATTGACGTTGGCCAGGTCCTTTTCCGACTGGAACTGCCCGGAAGTGCGTACGGAAATCCGCTCCGGCCCGGCGTCGATCACCCCGGCGGGAGTCACAGCGTTCTGGGATTGCAGGCTCTGCACCACCTGGCGCTGATCAATACCCAGCGCGGCGAGCTTGCGGGTCGAAAAATTCAGGTACAGGACTTCATCCTGCTCGCCCACCATCTCGACCTTGCCCAGGCCCGGTACCTCACGGATTTCGGCGCGCACTTGCTCCACATAATCGCGCAACTGACGCATCGAAAGCCCGTCGCCGGTGAAGGCATAGACCGACCCGTACACATCGCCGAATTCGTCGTTGAATCCCGGGCCCTGCAGGCCCTGGGGGAAGTCACCACGGATGTCGTCGATCTTCTTGCGAACCTGATACCAGATCCCGGGGATTTCCTCGGCGTCGGTGGTATCGCGCAGGTACACGAACACCGTCGACTCCCCTGGTCGGGTATAGCTTTTGACATAGTCGAGAGAGTCGAGCTCTTCGAGTTTTTTCTCGATGCGGTCGGTGACCTGCTTGAGGGTTTCCTCCTGGGTCGCGCCAGGCCAACGAGTCTGGATGACCATGGTCTTGATGGTGAACGAGGGGTCTTCTTCGCGCCCCAGGTTCATGTAGGAAAACACCCCCATCAACAGGGCGACGAACATTAAGTACCAAACAAACGACTGATGCCGCAGGGCCCATTCGGATAAGTTGAAAGGCCCTTTCATCGTGCGTCCTCGTCGAGTTTCACTTTCTGCCCCGGCTGGAGGCTGTTCACACCGGCGCTGACCACACGGTCGCCGGGCTTGATGCCATTGGCCACCAGCACCGAGTCGGTGGAGCGGCTGAGAATCCTCACCTCTCGGGGGGAAACGGTCTGACTCTGCGGATCGACAAGCCAGATCCGCGTTGTGCCATCAACCTCTTGCAAGGCACTGAGCGGCAGCTCGATGCGCGGCTCGATGGTTGAGCTCAGGGTCACGCTGATGGCCGTGCCCAGGCGAAAGCCTGGCGGTGTATCGCCCAGGGTCAGCCGTGCGCGGCGCGTGCGGGTGGCGCTTTGGGCCTGGGGTTCGATCTCGCGCACGGTGGCGGTCGTGCGGATGCTCGGGTCCAGTTCCCCGGCGACCTCGAACACGACATCGGCGGGCAGGCGCTCAGCCAGGCCGGCCGGCAGGTCGATCACCGCTTCCTTGATGTCCGGGCGCGCCAGGGTCACCACTTGCTGGCCGGCAGTGACCACCTGCCCGGCCTCGGCATTCCAGGCCGTGACGACGGCATCGTGGTCGGTGTGCAACTGGCTGTAGTTGAGTTGGTCGCGAGCCTGCTCCACCGATGCACGGGCCTGTTCCAGGGAAGCCGCGGTGGTTTTCAGATCGGTCTGGGCAATGTCCAGTTGCGCCTGCGCGCCGACACCACGGTCGAACAACTGCTGCTGGCGACGGGCATTGGCCTGGGCGTTGATGTACTGCGCCTCGATCCGCGCCAGGTCGCCCTGGGCGGCGCGCAACTGGTTCTGTTGATCGGTGGGGTCGAGGGTAGCGAGCAAATCACCCTTCTTCACTTCGGCGCCGACATCGACGTTGCGGCTGGCGATCCGTCCCGGCACGCGGAACCCCACATTGGTCTCGTAACGGGCCTGGATGCTGCCCGCGAAGCGCCCAAGGGCTTGCTGGTCGAGCGCGCGAACCTCGATGGACAACACCGGGCGCACCGGCTCAGGTGGCGGCTCTTCCTTCGAGCACGCCGCCAGCAACAGGCCAGCCGAGACCATCCATAAACGCTTCATGGCTGGACTCCCGTCGGGGATTTCTCATGGGTATTTTCAGCGATCTCTACGCGCACGCCGGGATGCAGCAATTGCCCACCTGCAGTGACCACTGTCTCACCCCCCTTGAGCCCGTCGCTGATGATGACCTTACCGGTGAGATACCGGCCGACGGTGACATTGTGCAACTGCGCCTTGCCTGCATCGTCCACCAGCCACACCGCTGGATCGTGAAGGTTCTTGGTCAGCGCCGACCAGGGCAGTTCCACGGCGGTCTTGCCGGCAGACTTGGCGGTGGCACTGACCACCGAACCCAGGCGCATGCCTTCGGGTAACTCACTGAGCGTCACCTTGACCTGCACGGTGCCGGTTTCAGCGGAAACCGCCGGGGTGATCTCGCGCACCGTACCGGTGGTCTTGATGGCCGGGTTGTCCAGCAGGCTGATGACGATGGCGGGATCCGAGGGCGGTTCGCGCAACAGTGACTCGTAGATATTGAACACGGCGTCGCGCTCTCCGTCCTGGGCCAGGCTGAAGATCGGTTCCGTGGCCTGCACCACCTGGCCGACCTCCGCCTGCCGTGCCGTGATGATGCCCGGAGCCTCGGCGATCAGCGCGGTATAGCTCAGTTGTTCGCGGGCGTTGGCCAACTGGGCCTGGGCAGCGGTCAGCGCACTCTGGCTGCTGCGCAGTTGCGCCTGGGCCGTGTCATATTCGCTCTGGCTGGTATAACCCTTGGGCAAGAGTTTTTGCTGGCGCACGAACGCCGCCGCACTCTGCTTGACCCGCGCCTGTTCGGCAGCCACCTGAGCCTGGGCGGAGTCGACACGAGTCTGCAGATCCTGGGGGTCGAGCCGGGCGAGCACCTGTCGAGCCGAAACCCGGTCACCGACATCCACCTTGCGCTCGACGATCTTGCCGGCCACGCGGAACGACAAATCGGTCTGCACCCGAGCCTGGACGTCACCGGTGAGGGTCACCGAGGCGGCATATTCGGTGGGCACGGCCTGTTGCACGAAAACCCTCGGCAGGGCCTTTTCCTCGGGTTTTTCATCACCGCATCCGGCCAACACCACACACAAGCCAAGGCCAACCAGAACTTTACTTCGAGGACCAGCCATGCAGACTCCTTTGCGTTGTACGGACGTACCAGTGACGATACGACTGTGAGCTTAGAACAGGGTTCAACACCTGCCACAGGATCACAATGGATACACCCATCAGGCAGACTAGTGCCTTTGCGGCAGCGGGAAAAATTTGCACATGCTCAAGACACTGGCGGTGGCCAACTACCGCTCGATCAACAAACTGGTGATCCCCCTGGGCCGGCTGAACCTGATCACCGGCCCCAACGGCAGTGGCAAATCCAATCTGTATCGTGCCCTGCGCCTGTTGGCGGAGACCGCCCAGGGTGGCGTGGTCAACGCCCTGGCCCGCGAAGGCGGGCTGGACTCGACCTTCTGGGCCGGGCCGGAAGTGATCAGCCGGCGTATGCGCAACGGCGAGGTGCCCATCGGAGCTACGGTGCGGCTCAGCACGAAACGCCTGCGCCTGGGTTTTGCCGGGGAAGATTTCAGCTATTCGATTTCCCTCGGCCTGCCGGAACCGAGTTTGTCCGCGTTTTCGCTGGACCCTGAAATCAAGCGCGAATGCATCTGGGCCGGCCCGGTGTTTCGTCCCGCCAGCCTGCTGGTGGATCGCAACGGGCCCATGATCCGTGCCCGGGACGGTCGCACCTGGGACGTCCTGGCTCAGTACACGCCCACCTTTGACAGTTTGTTCGACCAGGTCGGCAGCCTGCGCACCTCACCGGAGGTGCTGCAGATGCGCGAGTTCATTCGTCGCTGGCGCTTCTATGACCACTTTCGCAGCGACGCCGACGCCCCGGCGCGCCAGCCGCAACTGGGCACCCGCACGCCGGTGCTGCACCACGACGGGCGTGACCTGGCCGCTGCCCTGCAAACCATTCTTGAGATCGGCGACGATCAAGCCTTGCACTCGTCCATCAGCGACGCATTCCCCGGTGCCCGGCTGCATGTCGAGAAACTGCAAGGCGGGCGTTTCGGCATCGAGTTTCATCAGCATGGCTTGCTGCGCCCGCTGTCGGCCGCCGAACTTTCCGACGGGACCCTGCGCTATCTGCTGCTGATAGCCGCACTGCTCACCCCGCGCCCACCCTCGCTGATGGTGCTCAACGAACCGGAAACCAGCCTGCACCCGGACCTGTTGCCGGCCCTGGCGCGGTTGATCATCCGCGCTTCAGCGCACTGTCAGGTCTGGGTGGTCTCCCATGCCCGGCGCTTGATCACCGCCTTGCAGCAGGACAACGACTGCAATTGCATCGTGCTGGAGAAAGATCTGGGCCAGACCGGGATCGTCGGCCAGGGAATACTGGATGCGCCGGCCTGGAGCTGGCCGGATTGATCGACGGTATTTGCAGGGGCCAAGTAAGAAGGCTATTTTTCCACTGGCTGTAGGACGGGTCTATTTCTCGACGGACCTCTCCAAGGAACCGCAGCTTATGGCCAGACTGCCTGGCCCCCATCACAAGGAAGATCACAATGGCTGACGTGAAAGCCCCGCAACACCTCGACCCACGCGACATCGTCAAACTGCTCGTGGCCCTGCGCCGCGCATTGAAAAAACCGCCTGCATAGCTACATCGATCAAGACGGGTTCTGAGCGTCGGCACAAAAAAAACGCCGACGCTGGCAAAGCCGTCGGCGTTGAAACTTAAAATCCTTGCTGTTCGATCAGAACGCCGGCAGTACCGCGCCGCTGTATTTCTTCTCGATAAATGCCTTCACTTCCGGGCTGGTCAGGGCCTTGGCCAGTTTCTGCATGGCCGGGCTGTCCTTGTTGTCCGGGCGGGCCACCAGGAAGTTCACGTAGGGCGAATCCGAACCTTCGATCACCAGCGCATCCTTGGCCGGGTTAAGACCCGCTTCCAGGGCGTAGTTGGTGTTGATCATGTCCAGGTCGACCTGATCCAGCACACGCGGCAGCATGGCCGATTCCAGCTCCTTGAACTGAAAGTTTTTCGGGTTCTTGGCGATGTCCTTGGGCGTGGCCAGGGCGTTTTTCGGGTCCTTGAGCTCGATCAGGCCCGCCTTCTGCAACAGGATCAGGGCACGACCACTGTTGCTGCCTTCGTTGGGGATGGCGATGGTCGCGCCGTCCTTGAGTTCGGCCAGGCTTTTGACTTTCTTCGAGTAACCACCGAACGGTTCCACATGCACGCCGATCACGGTCACCAGATCGGTGCCTTTGCCTTCGTTGAAGCTCTTGAGATACGGCAGGGTCTGGAAGTAGTTGGCGTCCAGGCGCTTCTGATCAACCTGTACGTTGGGTTGAACGTAGTCGGTGAACACCTTGATTTGCAGGTCCACGCCTTCTTTGGCCAGGGCCGGCTTGATCAGCTCAAGGATTTCAGCGTGGGGCACCGGGGTGGCCGCCACGACGAGTTTCTCCGCCGCCTGGGCCAGACCCGAGGTCAGGGCTGCTGCCAACGCGGTGAATAACAGAACCTTTTTCATGCAGTGTCCTTATCGAAGATCACCGTCGTCATGGACCACGGTCAAACAATGGAAGTGCCAGCGAAGTGCTATCGCTGGCGTGATGTGGACGATACCGATATTTTTTATGCCTTAACAATATCTTTTATTGAGGTGCTTATACCCATAAGCCATAAATGAGCAGGCGTAATTTCCTCGTCAGGCAAATCGGATATCGGCGCTTCGCTTCCTGACGTCACCATAGATTTCGTCCTGTGCCTGCCAAAGCGACTGGCTGCCGAAAAATTCGTCCGCGCGCTGGAGATACTCTTTGGCTTTTTCGATGTACCGGTCTCTATCGATCGTGTACCTGACGCCGTCAACCGGATACTTGACGTAACCGACCACATCCTTGGCTGTCAGTACATTCCTCAGGTCGTTTTGCACAGCGATGAAGTTACGCCGCCCGCCTTCAGGAATCAGACGGCTCGCGGCCTTGGCATATTCACCAACACGTACCGCACGCAAGGCATTGCCACGATTCAATGTCACGGTATCACCGAGTGCCTCGACGGTTTTCTGCAACGCCACGCTTGTGCCTTTGCCCAATACCTTGCCCGCCAGGGAAGCCCCGCCGGACACAACACCCAGCGCAATACTGGTGTAACTGAGAATCTGCGTGGCGACGGCATCCGGGGCTGCCTCCGTCAACACCACCGATGCAATCGATGCCGCGCCTGACACCACTTCCAGCGTCAACGCCGCCGCAGCCGAAAATGACACCCCGACCAAAGGTGCGGATGCGCCAAGGGTCGCAAGGGTCAATGCGACGGAAGCCACAGCAAAAGCAGCAGTAAGACCTATCTTGACCCAACCCCAGGCAGAAATATGGCCTGTCGGGTCGCTGAGATTGATCGGGTCTCCCAGACAATAGGCATAAGGATTGAGGCCGCCGCCATCGAACGGGCTCCAACTGTCGGGCCGGTGGAATCGCATCAGTACCGGATCGTAAGCCCGGTAGCCATTACCCAGCAGGTAACATCCCGTCACGGGGTCCAGCGGCTCGCCATTGAAACCGAACAGGCTACCCAACCCGTCGGACACCGGGCGTTGCCCATAGGGTGAATAAGCCTGCGTGGTGGTGTCTGCACCGGAAAGTGCCTGCAGGACGTTGCCGTAAGCGTCGGTGCAAAACAGCGCCGTCTCCTGGCCTTGCAACAGGGCCAGCAACTGCCGCCCTTCGCGCACGATGCTGCGCCTCTCGTCACCCGCCACTTCGCTGCACAACTGCTCTTGATGGTGGAAACGCCGGTATGCCTTCTCCCCCGTCAGCTCAAAGGCATGGAGCCAATCCGCGGCGTCATACCGATAGCGGGCCAACGTCGATCTGGAGTCCGCCGACGTCACGCTTTCCAGGCGGCCCAACTCGTCATAAAGCAGCCTGCGCCCTTGCCCATCGTTGAGCAGATTGCCGTCCGCGTCATAACTGAAGGTTGTATTGCCCGCCACATAGTCGGGATGACTGTGGATGACGGCACTGAGTTGCGTTTTGTCAGCCAGGTCATACCGATAGTTCGCAACGTTCTCGCCACCGACGAAACGGGTGGTGACCTGACGAATGTTATCGAGATAGTCGTAAGTGAAATCCTGGGAAACGATAACTTTTCCCTGCGTATCCACGGGCGCCTGCTCACCCTTGCAGGCGTAACGCTCCAAGCGGCCACGCAGATCATAGGTGAACGATTCCAGGCGCAGGAGGACGTTCCCGACCTTGAGCGTGCGCTGGCTGAGCTTATCGCCGGGGCCGAACGACTGGGCCAACTCCAGGACGTCTTTTTCCTGGGAGGAGGAACGTCGAAGAACCTCGCGGCCAAACTCGTCGTACACCAGGTCGGTGACCATCGACAGGCCCGATTGAGCGTCGGTGACGGTGATACAACTGAGGTGCTCTTGAGCGTTGTACGAGTAGGCGACGCAGACTCGGCCTTGGGTGATGCCCGACAACCGTCCTGTCTCGTCATAAAGACAGGTGCGATCCGCGCCGTTGACGTCTGTATGGCAAATTGGCTTTCCCATCAACGAGTGGGTTTGCGAACTTTCGAACCGGTCGAGCGCAGTTACCCATTTTTCCTGCTTGAGCCGACCGGACGCAGAATATTCCATGCGTCGCTGCACCAGCGCGTTGGCCGACTCCTGGAGCAGGCCGGTGCGCGGATCAAAACGATGCCTTGTCGAAACCGGCGCCTGGCTGCCTGCGCGCTCGGTGACACAATCATCGAGCAACGGATCAAGGGTGAACCGCAGGACTTTGCCGGCCGCAGTGATCCTCTGTGAAGCGTTCCTGCTGGAGCCTTCATAGACCAATCGTTCAGTGCGACCACCTGAGCGATTGAGCGTAATACGCATCAGCCCATCGTAGGTTCGGCTACCCACCACGTAGTCATTGGCGCTGATTTGCGTGGGATGGTCACCCTGGCTGTGTACCGCGTACTGCTTCTTGATGACCGTACCGTCGGGCAAAACCGTACTCAGGACCCTCCCCGCCAGATCGTAGCTGTAGCGAGTCACCGCCCCGTCAGAAGCCCTTTGCCTGATGCACCGTCCCAGCCCATCGTATTCGTAGGCGGTGACCTCTCGAACAACACCTGACAGGTCCACCCGTTCGATGCGCGACGGTTTGCCAAAAACGTTCGTGAACGTACGCGTCTTGCCAGCGCCTTCCATCCACTGTGTGCGAGTGAGCGCTACCGGGTCGACCTCATCATGCACGATCACCTGTCCACGGCGACGGACGCGGCTCTGATGTCCCCACGGGTCATACTCGTACAGGGTCTTCAGTGATTTCGCCTGGCCCTCGAACCAGTCGGTTTCTTCATCAGCCTTCAGGCGCCCGAGGCTGTCGTATTCGGCCTGATAGGTCAGGCGCATGGGCGCGCCAGGCATATCGACATCCTGCTTCTGGACGCTGATGGTGCGGCCGACGCCGTCACTGCGGGTCGCTGTCTGGACACCCCGCGAATCCGTGACGATGACCGTGACAAACGGATCTTCGGGTGTGAACGGGTGATAGGTGAATTGACGCGACGCTGCGCTGTCGGTGCCTGGCATCACCGTTTCACGGATCAGTTGCCCCAGCGAATCGTATTTCATGCTGACGCTGCTGCCCCCGGATTCACGGGTCTTGATCAGCCAGTCACACTCGTCATGCCAGCTCTGTCGCAAGTGCCTCACGCCTTCGGCGCTAAAGGTCTGGTCGGTGCGGACATGCCCGTTTTCACGCTGGTAGGCATAATGGTATTCAGTCCGCACACCGCCTACCGTTTCAACTTTGCTTTGCAGCCTTGCATGGAAGACGTCATTGACGTCGTTGACGTACCTTAATCGACAGTCCACCCATGGCTCGCTGACGCCTTCTTCGTACAGTGTTTCACTGGCGAGCTGCACACAACGGCCGCCACCGGGACGTAACGAAGGCAGCTCAGCGTAGGTGTAACGGACCACCGTTGTAGGCGCGGCAGCGAAGTCAGGGGAAGCGAAAATGGACTTCTGTTTGAGCAAGGACGGCACGCCCAATGGACTGGCAGGGCAGTCAGCATCCCCTTGTGCGGGGAAGTATTCATAGACTTCACGCACTCCGCTCGGACTGGTCTTTTCCAGCAGATTCCCATGTTCATCATAGGACGTGCGGGTGACCTCGCTTCTGATTCTACTGCGCCCCGCATCCGCGGCATCGCTGCTGTCAAAGAAGCTGTCGCGCACCACGCGTTGCATCTGGAACTGTGGGGGCTGATCCTCGAAAGCCCTATTGGGGACATCGTGGTATTCGATCTCCCGCAGTTGCATCTTGCCGCCACTGATCGTTCTTTGCGAAATCATCGAATGAAAGCGGTTGTAGGTACGCGTGACGCGAGACGCCTCACGCTGACCACCTTCATCCAGGGCGATCTGTATCTGGGTGCAAGCGTACTCGTACTGCCCGCTCAAGCCATAAAGCACATCACTGTCAGCGGTCCAGAGCGCGCGCGAATCGAACCCGAGAAAGTTTCTGCGCGAGTATTCATATTTGCTCATCATGGCCGGCTGCCCCCCGCCGGGGGACATGACCGACTGGACGACAACCGGCAACGAAGAGACCGGCGCCCCCGTAGGCAAGCGATGTCCCTCAGGCCTGTAACTGAGCGTTTCCTGCGCGCCGCTTGGCTGTTGGACGTTGGTCATCAGCAAAAAACCATTGATTCGCCGATAACCAAAGGACCACATCAACTGATTATTTTCGGCCGTGACCAGAATGATGCGCTGGAGTAGTTCATTGTTGAGCGCGAACCGGTATTGGAGTCTTTTTGAAGGCATATCCGGCCACAAGGTAATGGTCGGTGGCGTTCCTCCGTTCTGGGCATAGTCGATACTCAACAGGCGGTGATGTTGGTGATAAACCTCCGTCAGCCGTCGCTGTCCGGAAATGAGCCTGTAGGCATAGCGCGTTTGCGTGCCATTGGGGCAATACGCATGCGTCAGCAGCCACTCGTCAGCCGTTGCAGAGGGGCGCGAGAGTATTTCGGTCCGCCCATCGATATGCTCAATGACAAGTTCATCGCCTTGCACCGTAACGTTCAGGTTATCGAGCTTTTTATCCTTGAACGTGGCCTGGCCTTCGCTGACCAGAAGCTGATAGGTCACGCCGTTCGACAGTGTCAGCTTGCGTCGGCGTTGCTCATAGCTGCAGGTGCGCAGGGACCAGCCGGTGCCTAAACCCATGTTTTGATTATTGAAGGAATCATATGAAAGGGTAAGCGGTAGCTTCGACCCGCCGGCTGCGTCAGTGGGCGCTGCATCCAGCGCCACGCTGCAACTATAACTACCGGTACGAGGATCAACACCCGAACGAATGAAACTATCAAACCTGAAGGCAGCCGAAGTTAACTGCTCTTTGAATGAAACTGAGCGACTCATCTATTCTTCCTTGAACATGGTTTCTGATTTACCGGGCGACCCAGACCGCCAACGTCTCTTCAGTTATCCCGACGCGCAGTTGATGGAAATTTCCAAATACATCACGCATTTCCAGTGCAGCACTGTTTCTATTCTCTCGGACCCACACCGGCCCACCCTTTTTTCCGAACGCCAGAACGAATGCAACCGCGCCCTTTTCGCTTAAATTCCTTCCTACCGCATCCGGCCGTTCCCAACTCAAATAGGCTGACGTTCGTATTGCGCGACCAGCGCCATAGCCCACCACGTAATAACCCGAGTATCGATTGTCCGAGCTTCCTATCTGAAGATGCGTCCTCATAAAAAAGTCCGCCACAAATTCCATTCGCTGCTGGTCAACGATCAACTCCAGGACAAAACCCTCGACTTTCGCGATATCAGGCGATTGGCTGGAATAGTAGGCGGGGATGGCGCGAACAGAGTACTGCTCACTTCGGTAAACAGCGGGCGCCAGTGGAATCAATACCAGAGAGCCAAACTCGCTGGCCTTGGAAGATAGAAATTTTTTGCCATCGGCCCGCGTGATGCACAGCTGTAAATCTATCGGTGTGTCGGAACGGGTCGTGACATAAAAATCTTTGGTGTAAACAAACTCACCCGACGGCACCGAGCCTTGGATAGGGCCATTCGGAGGAAGCTGGCGAAAACGGCTGTCCTCCCGCTCGGTGTACCTCCAGTCTTTGATGTCTTCGCGGTGCCGGTCTTTGGTCAATGCCAATCCGGTCAATGCATCGACCAGAACAATGGAGTCCAGCTCGGACTGGCTTAGAGCGACACTGCCCCAGAGCCAGTCTTCGACCTCGACAACCACTTTAACCTTCAATTGCTGATAACCGTTGCGGTACAACTGATTACCGCCCGAGACTGAAAAAATCTTAAAGGTCTTCAGGTCAGACCAGGTCGCCACACCAGGCTCATTATTATTAAGTTCCATTTTCAAATCCTTAGTCCGTTACTTGATTGATAAGTGGCAGCCTTCCAGTTTGGCAGCCACATTGCTTGCGCCATTTAATTAACCATCACCACGGCGCCATCAATCAAGATCAAAACCCAGACAAATTATTTGAATGACAACTTATAACTGGCCACACAATGAAACAGCCCCAACACTTACGGGATCCGCACAACAACAACGCCAACAATATAAAAATCATCAGCGCTCAAATGATTCAGTAACATTATTGACGCAGGCATCAGATCCCGGCGATCCACGTCTTTAGTCGCTCAAGTTGTTGCCGGTCACCTTGCCTGATCAACTCAAGAACCATTTGCTCAATCACCGTTGCGGGTGTCGGTTGATGCGGTAAATTGAGATGTTCCGGCAATATTTGATCGCCGGTGCTCACCAGCAACGCAAAATGAATGACGTTCTCCAACTCGCGGGTATTGCCCGGCCAGTCGTGCCGTTCCAGCGCGTGCTGCGCGGCTTCGCTGATCAGCGGCACCGCCAGGCCGAGGCGCTGGCTGTAGATGCCCAGGAAGTACTCGGCCAGGGACAGGATATCGCCCACCCGCTCGCGCAAAGCCGGCAACTCGAGTTGACCTTCACTGAGATAGTCATAGAGCCGTTGGTGGAATTTACCGGCAGCCACTGCTTGCGCCAGATCGATGCTGGTGGCCGCAACCAGGCGCACATCCACAGGGCTGGGCTGGTGGGCGCCGACGCGGATGACTTCGTGGTTCTCCAGAGCCGCCAACAATTTTAGCTGGATCGGCAGCGGTAAATCGCCGATCTCATCCAGATAAAGGGTGCCGCCATTGGCCGAGCCGAACCAGCCGGCGCGGCTACTGGCCGAGCCGTTGTGGCTGCCGACGGCATAACCGAACAATTCGGCGTCGGCGTAAGTCGGGCTGATCGCAGCGCAATTGACCGAAACGAACAGCCCACCGCGAGCGCTTTCACGATGCAGGTAACGGGCAAGCAACTCCTTGCCCGTACCGGTTTGGCCGCGAATCAGTACCGCGATCGAGCGCGGCGCCAGTTGCTCCAATGCGTGGCGTAGTTGCCGCGAACGCGGGTCGACGAACACCAACGCCTTGGCGCGAATGCTCAGGGGGCTTTTTTGTGCGTCGGGAAACGTCAGCAACGGCTGACCCAGTGTTTCATGCAGGCTCATGGCAGACTCCCGCCCCAACCGCCGGGAGACGGGAGGGCAAAAAAATTCAGGCGCGACGCAGGGCGTGGTGCTCCATGCGGGTTTGCAGACGATAGAGATAGGCGAAACCCTGCTCCCAACGCTGATGGCCAGACTTGACATTGATATGCCCCGCCCCGGCCAGAATCCCGGCCTCGGCGCCCCAATGACGCGCCAGTTCAAGCGCGCGCTCAACGCTTACGGCGGGGTCATTGTCGGAACTGACCACTTGGCTCGCAAATGGCAGCAGATCGGTGGGAATCGGCGCGAAATTGCGCAACGCAGGCGCGCAGGCCGGCCGTTCGACATCCGCCGGCGCCACCAGTAACGCCCCGCGCACCTGCTGCAGAAACTGCACCGGCGCGCTGGCCGCCCAATGGGCAACCGTGATGCAACCCAGGCTATGGGCAATGAGGATCACCGGCCTGCTGTCGGCGGCAATGGCTTCGGCCAGCGCTGCCACCCAGTCTTCACGCCGGGGGGTCAACCAGTCGGCCTGCTCGACCCGGGCACTGTTGGGCAGGCTGCTCTGCCAATGGGTTTGCCAGTGGTTTTGCGGCGATCCTTGCCAGCCCGGCACAATTAGGTAGCGAATCGATTCGTTGCGCATGGGTGCTCTCCCGCGTGTCTGTTGCAGGCGAGTATAGGGAGGTGAGCCAGATTGATTAAGGAATAAGAAGCTATTTATTAATAACAGTTAAGAATAAGTACTTTTCTCTGTGGGAGCGGGCTTGCTCGCGAAAGCGCTGGGCCAGTTGTCGGTGACGCTGGCTGATACGACGCATTCGCGAGCAAGCCCGCTCCCACAGGTTCCGCTTCCGTGTCACTCGTTGCGTCCCTTGCGCAGCAACACATTCAACTGGTCCACCACTTCCGCCCAGTCCGCGTCCTCGAGGATTTCTTCACGCAGTAACTGCTGCTGGCTTGTGCTCCAGAAAAACGCGTCAGCCAAGTGCAGTTCAGGCTTGAGGGGTGAATGGGTCGTGATGAATTTGTCGATATCAACGGGGTCGTCAGACAGGCCCAATTGTTTGAACAGCGCGGGCAGGCTGTGGATCGGGGATTCCATGCGGGACTCCTGAGCATAGATCGGATGGCTGGGTTACTCCCCGCAGTCTAGCCTCTTGACGACCGCCAGACTGATCAAAATTCGATCAAACCACGCGTGAACTAGACTCTAGATAGAGTTCCCAATCACATCGCGGAGGATCCAGTGAACATTCGCTGTTTGATGGTCGCATTGCTGGCCATGAGCGGGCCCGCATTGGCGGCCGACGGACTCGCGCTACTGACGGCCAATCCCTTGGGTTTCTGGCTGATTGCTGCGGGCGTGGCCTTGCTGATCGCCGAGGCCGCCTTGCCCAACTACGGAGTCGCCGGGTTGGGCGGCATCATTCTGTGCGTCATTGGCGCGATCATCCTGACCAACGCCGATATACCGGTCCCACTGATGATCGTCCTGGGTCTGATCAGTGGCTTTTTGCTGATAGCCCTCCTGGTCCGCGCATTGAAAACCCGACCGCGCCAACCCGTCAGCGGCGATGCCGCGTTGTTGGGCAGCGTCACGGCGGTGACAGCGTTACAGGCCGGCAATAACCATCATGGCTGGATCCAGCTGGAAGGCGAACGCTGGCAGGTGACAAGCGCGATGCCGCTGCGGCCTGGCCAGGCCGTGCGGGTCATCGCACGCAAGGGTCTGCTACTGGAAGTGGCCGCCGCTGATTCACAAGGAGCCTGATATGGGTATGCAAATCGGTTTCACGATGCTGTTGTTGCTATTGATAGCACTGGCGGCTTCAACGTTCCGGATCCTGCGCGAATACGAACGCGGGGTGGTTTTTCAGCTCGGCCGGTTCTGGCAGGTCAAAGGGCCCGGGCTGATCCTGCTGATTCCCGTGGTGCAGCAGATGATCCGCGTCGACTTGCGCACCATTGTCCTCGACGTACCGGCGCAGGACGTGATCACCCGCGACAACGTCTCGGTGAAGGTCAACGCGGTGTTGTACTTTCGCGTGCTCGATCCACAGAAGGCGATTATCCAGGTCGAAAACTTCCTCATGGCGACCAGCCAACTGGCCCAGACCACCTTGCGCGCCGTTCTCGGCAAACATGACTTGGACCAATTGCTGGCCGAGCGCGAGCAACTGAACAGCGACATCCAGCAAGTGCTGGACGCCCAGACCGACGCCTGGGGTATCAAAGTGGCCAACGTGGAAATCAAGCACGTGGATCTCAATGAATCGATGATCCGCGCCATCGCCCGGCAAGCCGAAGCCGAGCGGGAACGACGGGCCAAGGTGATCCACGCCGAAGGCGAGTTGCAAGCCTCGGAAAAACTCATGCAAGCCGCCGAAATGCTCGGTCGCCAGCCTGGCGCCATGCAACTGCGCTACATGCAGACACTGGGCTCCATTGCCGGGGACAAGACCTCCACCATCGTTTTTCCGCTGCCGATCGAGTTGCTCAAGGGGATGGCGGAGTTGTCGCCCAACAAGTCTTGATCAATTGCGCAGGGCATGGAATTCCAAGCGAAAGATCAAAGGATCGCAGTCTTCGGTAGCTCCTACACCCACTTCTGTAGGAGCTACCGAAGACTGCGATCCTTTGATCTTTTCCCCCGCCAAACCCTCGGACATTTCCTTCAATACGCAGCGTTGTTCATGAACTAGGCAGCGATCTCGAGCGCCGCTAACCTTTGTCCGTCATCGCAAAAAACGGTGACACGGACGTGCAAGTCCGATCTAGGAACGCATTCGTTATGGCTATTCGCCGAGTATTTTTCTATGCTCGCCGACTGTTATGGCGGCTGCGCGTGGGAGACTTTCGGGTCTGCCGGGTTCCTGGACCGGTCTTGCACACCTACGTACAGCTGCCACCTTTTTCGAAGTGCAATCGATGGGTGTCGGCTCCACCTCCAGGGAAATCATTATGTTCAAAGCAACACCGAATCCGCCGCAAAGCGGCCATAAATCCCGCGTCGAAGCCCTCGAAGAAAAAAAGCTCGAAGACGCCGCCACCCGCGCCCTCGATTACTACCTCAAACCCCAACCTTCCTCACCGCCCGAACCCGATAAAAACCAGCTTTTCATCGTCGCCCCCCACATTGACACCGAAACCCTGCTCGCCAATGCCTCCGAAGACCTGCTGTCCATCAGCACCATCGCCGCCGACCTGGCTGACGATGTCGATGACTCACGCCGCTGCGTCGCCCTGGCGATCAGCCGCATGGCCGATGGGGTTCAGTTGTTGGTTGAGCGGGCGTTGGATCATTTGGAAACGAAGGAGATGGCGGCGCCTGGGACCAAGGGTAGCGCTTTGCTTTGATGCAAACTGTGCCGACGCCATCGCGAGCAGCCTCGCTCCCACAATTGGATTGGAGTACGACCGGGAGAAACCAGGTCGGCTGTCAGGCCGCCTTCGCGAGCAAGCTCGCTCCCACAATTGGATTGGAGTACACCCGCAAGAGCCAGGTCGGCTATAAGGCCGCCTTCGCGAGCAAGCTCGCTCCCACAATTGGATTGGAGTACACCCGCAAGAGCCAGGCCGGCTATAAGGCCGCCTCGCGAGCAAGCTTTGCTCCCACAGGTCCTGCTCAAACAAGTCTGATGGGTGTACACCCGCTAAAGCCAGGCCGGCTGTCAGGCCGCCTCGTTTCGGCTTTTGATCTAGGGGCCCCGTTAACCACGCTGGCCGAACGCAGGTATTGCGTAGTGGGCATCCCGGCATGGATGCCGGGATAGCCGCGCTGGGCCATGGATGGCCCTTCGCGGCGGGCCCACGGAGCAATGCCGGAGTGAGGGCACACCGAGCCTAAGCGAGGTGCCGAGTGGTGGGGTAGAAGCGCTTTGGTTACTTTCGCGCTTTTCGAAAGTGACCCGCCGTAAGGGCGGAACCATAAGCCGCCATTACCACAGCAACGGATATGTACCCAGTCAACCAAATCCTGGCCGGCTATCGGGCCGCCATCGCGAGCAGGCTCGCTCCCACAGTTTGATCGACGTACAACCGAGAGAGCCAGGTCGGCTGTCAGGCCGCCTTCGCGAGCAAGCTCGCTCCCACAGTTTGATCGACGTACAACCGGGAGAGCCAGGCCGGCTGTCAGGCCGCCTCGCGAGCAAGCTTTGCTCCCACAGGGAATTGAGGGTAGTCGCGGATACTCAAACCAGCACAAAACAAATGTGGGAGCGAGCCTGCTCGCGATTGCGCAGGGTCAGTCAACATTGATGCCGGCCAACGCGCCAGGTTTCGAGCGCCTCATAGGCCCCCTGCGCCCAATGCATCACCTGATTGCGCAGCCGTGACGAAGCCTCCCGACGCTTGTCCTCGCTATCACCGGCAAACGCCTGCCCCGGCTGCTTGGCATGCTGCCCCGTCATGGCAAACACTTGCCGGCGCTGGGCGTCATTCAGCCCGAAAAACACCGCCAGCCGCCCTGCCATCGCATCAGGCAACTCAGCGTAATTAACCGCCAGCCCGGCAAACTCATGGCAGTGCTCCAACCCCGCCTGCAACAACCGCCCCAGTCGGCGCGCGATGAAATCTTCCTGGCCGTCGAAGGGCAATCCGTCGTCCAACACGCTTGTCCCGATCATCCCCGGCACCATGTGCATGCCGGGACGACGCCAATGGGAAACGGCGATTTCCAAAGGGTCGCGGTACACGAACAACCAAGGCGTGTCGGGAAAACATTCGCGCAGCAGCGCCAGTTCACCGATGTTCCAGGCGTCAAGCTTGATCACCAGCCGCTGTTCCACGCCTCGGCGGCGCTGCCCATAGGCCGACATCAGCCCCCTGAGTGCCACACAACGGTCAGCGTGCGCCATATCACTGCGCAGCAGAGTATCCAAAGGCGGCGGTTCTGAAATGACGAGGTGGTCGTCCAGTTGTGCCAGCATCTGGCTGATCAATGTCGAGCCACAGCGGGAGGCATGGAAGATGAATGCACTCGGGGGCAGGCCTGGGCTTTGTTGCCTCCACTGGTCCAGGGCGCTCAAGGCTGTCTGGCGGCGGAACGCCTGATTGAAGGGCAACCGCAGGGCGTGTTCCACCGCGTCGCCGAAGAACGGTTGCGACAATCGCGCCTCTCCGAACCAGCACCAGTCAACCCGCCACTGCCCCGCCGCTTGCCACACGCGGATCGGCAGCCAGCCGTTCAGGTTCAGGCCTTCCACTGATCACTCCACTGCCGGCGACCGTTGCGCATGGCCGCCTGCAATTGCTCCCGGGTAACGTGCAAATCGCGTGCGGCAGCCATGGCGATTGCGCACTCAATGAAAGCGTCTACGTCATGCAGGCTCTGCAAAGTCCGGGCAAGTTGAGGGTCGGTTTCAACGAGCTGCTCAAAGCACACCAGATCACTTCGCTCAGCCACGATTGCCGGTGTGCTGAGCAGCCCGGCGGCGACCTGCCGTTGCAGCCATGGGCTGGGGCGGCAATCGAGCACCAGATGAATCCGCGGCTGACTGCTGTGGTTATCGACGCGATGAGGCAGCGACAGATCAAGAAACCAGCATTCGCCCGCCGTCATCGGAATGCGTTGCCCATCCAGCCAGAAATCCACGCCAGACGGGCTGAGCAGCGGCACATGCAGGCGCAGATCGGCGTTCGCGCCACCCAGGTCATAATCGCGATGCTCGTGGATACACCCGCCGGGACCGAGTCGCAGCAACCGGGCCGAGACGATCTCCAACGGCCAGTCGCGCAACGCCTCGTGCCAACGGTCATCCTCTGACCAGAGCGCGCGCTGCACGGGCTGACCGCGCCCGGGAGACAACGAGGTCAAGGCATCGACCGCCGAAATCAGCGCCACGCCACTCCAGTCACCACTGTAGTACGCGCTGTTGAAGTGGCCTTGCCAATGATCGTCCTCAACGGCTGCCAGTGCCTGCAACAGCAAAGGCAGGTTCACCGTTACCGGCAGCCGGGAAAACGCCGGGCGCACCATGCGTACGGCCTGTTACTGGGTCACCGCCGCGGTCGGCACCGCGATATCGCCCTGGGCCCACGCCGCTTCGCGGTTGGCCAACGCCGTGGCAATGGACTGCACTTGGGTCGATTGCACTTCATCGGGCAACGGGTCGAGGCCAGCGCTGGCAAAGATCTGGCCATAGGCGTTGCGCAGGTCGGCATAGGCCAGATCCCGCCGCAAGTCAGCCTGCAGCGTATTGAGTTCGCCCTGGATCAGGTCCAGCTCACCCAAGCCGGCGGCCTGATGGCGGTTGCGCAGTTGACCCACGATCTGCCCATCGATCTCCGACAGCTGCTGGCTGGTCTTGAACTGGCGCAGCGCCTCGCGGTAATTGGCATTGGCCACGTACAGCTGCGCCAGCACGGCGATCGACATCGCCTGGCGCCGCGCCGCCGCGACCTCTTCACCGGCCTTGGCCACGTTGATGGCCGCCGGGGCGGAGATCACGTTGAACAGATTCCAGGTGACCTTCACGCCATAGTCAGCCCAGCCCTGCTCCACCAGGAACGAGTTGCTGTCGTAATGCCCCCCAGCGGAGAACTCCAGCCCAGGTAACAGGCGCAGCATGGCCTTGCGGGTTTCAGCGGCGGTAATGCGCGTCTGGTAGTCCTGCTCGCGCAGTTCCGGGCGACTGGTCAGGGCTTCCTGTTCCAGGCGCGCGAGGTCGACCTTGAGTTCCGGGATGACGTACTCATCCTGGGTGGCCAAGGTCAGCTCGGTGCCCAGGGGCAGGTTGATCAGCGTCGCCAGTTCCGTCTTGGCCAGGGACAACGCCCGGCGCTGCTCTTCGAGCTGGCGGGTGGCCTGGATCAGCGAACGCTGGTAACCCAGTGCCTGCACCGGATCGCCAATGCGTTGCTCGCTCATGCTCTGACTGTTGCCGCGGGCCGTATCGACTCGGACCATCAGGCTGTCGATCTGCTTGAGCAGGCGCTCGGCGGCCATGGCTCGCCAGTAAGCCGAACGCACATCCTGGACGATGGTGTTGATGACTTTGCGCCGACGCTCCTGCACGATCAGCCGCTGGTCCCCGGCCTGCTTGGCGCTGATGTAGCTCACGCCGAAATCGAGCACGTTCCAGACCATGGTCAGGTCGGCTACTTCGCGATCGCGGTCCTGGGAGGTCGACGGTTCCAGAGACTGGGTACCGGTTTCCACGCTCTGGCTACTGGAAGCGCTGACGTTGTTGCGGCCCACGTAGCCGGCGTCCAGGGCCATGCGCGGCAGCATGTCGAAACTGGCCAGGTCCAGCTGACGCTTGGCCAGGGCTTCTTCCATGATCTTCAAACGGCCTTCAAGGTTGTACTTCACCGCACGGGCCATGGCCTGGTGCAGGGTCAGCGGGCCGCTGAGGGGCTCCTGATCCTTGTACATATTCTGCAGGTCGGTCCGGGCGCGCTGTTCGCTGACGCTACGCTCGATCGGCTCGCTGGTGACCGCACATCCGCTGACCGTCAACGCCAGCACACTCATTGCGAATAACTTCTGACTTCTATTCATTCCCTGGATTGCCCCTGGCTGCCCCAATTTTTTTAGTTGTTCAGGCCTGCGCCTGGCTCATGCCGACCTGTTGCAATGCCATTGCCAGGCTGTCGACCTGACGCTGCTCGGTGTCTTTGAGTTGTTGCAGTTGCTGGCCCAGGGTTGGTGCGCCGAACACCCCGCGTACCCCTTGGGACACATCACCGCCCTGCATCGACTGGCTGTCGAAGGCGTCCAGCGATTCACCATCGGAACCGGCATCCTGGCTGAACAGACCGGCGATCGTGCTGCTGCCGAACACCCCGCCATCGCCACCACCGAAGCCCAGGAAGCCCTGGCCGGAGCCATCGCCCGCAGCATCGGAGCTGAATACCTGGGCGATATAGCTCGGCGCCAATGCGCCACGGTTGATGAAGATGTCGCCAATCGGCCGAATGCCGCCGCCCACGTCGCGTTGTTCAAACAGCGGTGGAAAGCCCAGCGGCGAGCCGAGGTCACCGGTTGGCGGCGTAAAGACAATCGGCTGCAACGGCACCTCGGAAGGCGGCACGACCGTGACAGGGTCGGACGTCAGGAACTCCGGCGGTGGCTTCACATCGTTGGACACCACGGTGTCGATGGCGTAGTTGTTGGACACCGCCACGCTTGCCCCGGCGTTGCCCGTCAGGTCGCTGACGTTACTGGTGTCCAGGGCGATGAAATTGCTCGGGTCCGTGAGGTTCACCGTAGGCGTGAACGTTGCCGTCCAGGTCAGGCCGCCGTCGCTGGTGGTCAGGTTGGTCAGTTCACCGTTGGTGACGCTGAGGTCTGACAGATCGAAATCAGTCACCGGTTCGCTGAAGGTGAACGTCACCTGGGTCGTCTCACCCACCGTCAGGTTCGGGTCGGCGACCACAATGGTTGCCGTCGGCCGGGTGGCGTCGAGTGCGTAGTTGCTGGAAATGGCGATGCCCACGCCGGCGTTGCCGGCCAGGTCCTGCACATTGCTGGCATCGAGCAGGATCAGGTTGGTGGCATCGTTGACGCCCGCGGTAGGCGTCAGGGTCGCTGTCCAGGTCAGGCCGCCGTCATTGCTGGCGAGGTTGGACAACACACCATTGGCAACACTGAGATCCGACAAGTCAAAACCGGACACCGCCTCGGTGAAACTGATGGTCACGGTGGTGCTCTGGCCAATGCCCAGGCTGGTGTCGCCCACTGTGATGGTGGCGCCGGGGCGAACCGTGTCGATGGCGTAGTTGTTGGAGTCCACCATGCCGACACCGCTGTTACCCGAGGCGTTGACCACACCGCTGGTGTCCAGGCTGATCAGGTTGCTGGTGTCGTTGATGTTGGTCGTCGGGGTGAACGTGGCCGTCCAGGTAACGCCGCCGTCGGAAGAAGAAACGTTGCTCAGCGTGCCGTTGCTGATGGTCAAGTCGCTGTTGTCGAAACCGCTCACCGCTTCCGAGAACGTAATAGTGACCTGCGAGGTTTCCCCTATCCGCAGCGCACTGTCGGCCACCACAATCGTGGCCGTAGGAACCCGTGTCTCGACCGCGTAGTTGGCCGAATCGGTGGAGCCCGTCCCGGTGTTGCCGGCCGCATCGCTGACCCCGGTGTTGTCCAGGCTGATCAGGTTGGTGGCGTCAGTCACACCCAGGGTCGGCGTGAAAGTCGCGGTCCAGGTCAGGCCGCCATCGTTGCTGCTGACAGCACTCAAGGTGCCGTTGGCAACGCTCAGGTCCGCGTTGCTGAAGCCGGTCACCGCCTCGCTGAAGGTGATGGTCACCTGCGCGGTTTCACCCGGTTTCAACACCGAATCGCTCAGCACAATGGTGGCGGTCGGACGCTGGCTGTCGATGCTGTAGTTATTGGAATCGGTCGTGCCGCTGCCGGCGTTACCCGCCAAATCGGCGACGCCGCCGTTGGCAAGGGTGATGACATTGCTGGTGTCGGTGATGCCAGCGGCAGGCGTAAAGGTCGCGGTCCAGGTGATGCCGCCGTCGCTGCTGCTCAACCCGCTGAGCGTACCGTTGGCAACGGTAAGGTCGGCGTCGGTGAAGCCGGTCACGGCCTCGCTGAAGGTGATGGTCACCAGCGAAGTCTCGCCGGCGGCAATGGCGGTGTCGGCCACGACGATGGTCGCCGTTGGGCGCACGGTGTCGATGGCATAGTTGTTCGAATCGGTGGTGCCGACGCCGGCGTTGCCTGAGACGTTGATGACGCCGGTATTGTCCAGGGTAATCAGGTTGCTGGTATCGGTAATGCTCGCGCTCGGCGTGAACGTGGCCGTCCAGGTAACGCCACCGTCGGTACTGCTCACGTTGCTCAACGTGCCGTTGCTGACGGTCAGGTCGCTGTTATCGAAACCGCTCACCGCCTCGTTGAAGGTGATGGTCACCTGGCTGGTTTCACCGATGCTCAAGGACGTATCGGCCACCACGATGGTTGCCGTCGGCACCTGCGTGTCGATGGCGTAGTTGGCCGAGTTGGTCGTGCCGGTTCCGCTGTTGCCCGCCGCGTCACTCACACCGGTGTTGTCCAGGATGATCAGGTTGGACGTATCCCGCACGCCGAGGGTCGGGGTGAAGACCGCGGTCCAGGTCAGGCCGCCGTCGCTGCTGCTGACGGCGCTCAGGGTGCCGTTGGCAACACTCAGGTCAGCGTTGGTGAAACCGGTCACCGCCTCGCTGAAGGTGATGGTCACCAACGAGGTTTCGCCAACACTGAGGCTGGAATCGGCCAGCACGATCGTTGCGCTTGGACGTTCGGTGTCCAGCGCGTAGTTGTTGGAGTCGGTGGCGCCAACGTTGACGTTGCCCGCCAAGTCAACGATGCCACCGCTGTTGAGCGAAATGACGTTGCTGGTGTCGGTGACGCCAGCGGTCGGCGTGAAGGTCGCGGTCCAGGTGATGCCGCCGTCGCTGCTGCTCAGGCCGGAAATAACGCCGTTGGCAACCGTCAGGTCGGCACTGGTGAACGCGGTCACCGCCTCGCTGAAGGTGATGGTTACCAGCGAGGTCTCGCCGGCGGCAATGGCGGTGTCGGCCACGACGATGGTCGCCGTTGGTCGCACCGTGTCGACGGCGTAGTTGTTGGAGTCGGTAGTACCGACACCGGCGTTGCCCGCGCCATTGATCAGGCCGGTATTGTCCAACGTGATCACGTTGCTGGTGTCGGAAATACTGGCGCTCGGCGTGAAGGTGGCCGTCCAGGTGACGCCACCGTCGGTGCTGCTCATGGTGCTGAGCGTGCCGTTGCTGACGGTCAGGTCCGAATTGTCGAACCCGCTGACCGCCGAGTTGAAGGTCACGGTGACCAATGACGTCTCGCCGATGCTCAGGGTGGTATCGGCAATCACGATGGTCGCCGTCGGTACGTTGGTGTCGACCTGGTAATTGTTGGAGTTGGTAGTGCCGGTGCCGGAGTTGCCCGCCGCGTCACTGACCCCGGTGTTGTTCAGGGTGATGACGTTGGAGGTATCGGTGACGCCGAGGGCCGGAGTGAAGGTGGCGGTCCAGGTGAGGCCACCGTCGCTGCTGCTGACCGCGCTCAGCGTACCGTTGGCGACGCTCAGGTCCGAGTTGTCGAACCCGCTGACCGCCTCGCTGAAGGTAATGGTCACCAGCGAGGTTTCGCCGACGCTCAACGCGGTGTCGGCGACCACGATGGTGGCGGTCGGGCGCAGGGTGTCGACGGCGTAGTTGTTCGAATCGGTGGTGCCGCTGCCGGTGTTGCCCGCGCCGTCCACCACGCCCGTGTTATTGAGCGTGACCAGGTTGGTGCTATCGCTGACGCCCACGCTCGGCGTGAAAGTCGCGGTGTAGGTGATGTTATCGCTGGTGCTCAGCCCGCTCAGGCTGCCGTTGGCAACGGTAAGGTCGGCCAGGGTGAAACCGGTCACCGCCTCGCTGAAGGTAATTGTCACCAGCGAGGTTTCGCCGACGCCAAGGGTCGAGTCGGCGACCACGATGGTCGCGGTCGGACGCGCGGTGTCGATGGCGTAGTTGTTCGAATCAGTGGTGCCCGTACCGACGTTGCCCGCCGCATCCGCCACACCAGTGTTATCCAGGGTGATGAGGTTGCTGGTGTCGCTGACGCTAGCGCTTGGTGTCAACGTGCCGGTCCAGGTGATGCCGCCGTCGCCACTGCTCAGGCCGGTGATCGTACCGTTGGCGACCGTCAGGTCGGCGGCGGTAAAGCCTGTTACCGCTTCGTTGAAGGTGATGGTCACCAGGGATGTTTCGCCAACGCTCAGCGCGGTGTCGGCCACAACGATGCTAGCGGTGGGTCGCTGGGTGTCGACTGCGTAGTTGTTGGAGCTGGTGGTGCCGCTGCCGGTGTTACCGGCCGCATCCGCCACACCGGTATTGGCCAGGATGATCAGATTGGTGGCGTCGCTGATGCTGGCGCTCGGGGTGAGCGTCGCGGTCCAGGTGATGCCGCCGTCACTGCTGCTCAGGCCGCTCAGTGAACCGTTGGCGACGGTCAGGTCGGCCAGGGTAAAGCCCGTTACAGCTTCGCTGAAAGTGATCGTCACCAGCGATGTTTCGCCGACATTCAGCGCGGTATCGGCCACCACGATGGTGGCGGTGGGACGCAGCGTGTCGATTGCATAGTTGTTCGAATCGGTGGTGCCGGTGCCAACGTTCCCGGATAGATCGGCAATGCCGGTGTTGTTCAGTGTGATCAGGTTGGTGGTGTCGCTGATGCTGGCGCTCGGGGTCAGTGTCCCGGTCCAGGTGATACCGCCGTCGCTGCTGCTCAGCCCGGTGACCGAGCCGTTGGCAACCGTCAGGTCAGCGGTGGTAAAACCGCTCACCGCCTCGTTGAAGGTGATGGTCACCACCGAGGTTTCACCGACCCTGAGGGCGGTGTCGCTGACCACGATGGTCGCTGTCGGACGCAGGGTGTCGATAGCGTAGTTGTTGGAGTTGGTCGTCCCCACGCCGGCGTTGCCATTGAGGTCCGCCACGCCGGTGTTATTCAGGACAATGAGATTGGAAGTGTCGGTGATCGCAGCGTCCGGTGTGAAGGTGGCCGTCCAGGTGATGCCACCGTCGCTGGAGCTCAGGCCGCTGATCGAGCCGTTGGCCACCGTCAGGTCCGCTGCGGTAAAACCACTGACCGCTTCGGAGAAAGTGATGGTCACCAACGAGGTTTCACCGACCCGAAGGGCAGTATCGCTGACCACGATGGACGCCGTGGGCGCCACGGTGTCGTTGACCACGTAATTGTTCGAGTCGGTGGTGCCCACGCCGGCATTGCCGGCCAGGTCGGCAACCCCGGTGTTGTTCAGGGTGATGATGTTGGTGGTGTCGGCGATGTTGCTTGCCGCGGTCAGGGTGCCGGTCCAGGTGATGCCACCGTCGCCGCTGGTCAAGGTGCCGATGGTGCCGTTCTGCACCGTCAGGTCGGCCGCAGTGAGGCCGGTGACAGCTTCGGAGAAGGTGATGGTCACCAGCGACGTGCCACCGGAGTTCAGGTTGGTATTGGCCACCACGACGGTCGCGGTGGGCGGCGTCTCGTCCGGCACATAGTTGGTGTTGATGGTGCCGCCATCGCCGTAGACGTTGGCCACCGACGCCGGCGAAACACCCGCGGTGCCGGCACTGGTCCCACCCACGCCGCTGCCACCGACGTTGCCGGCCAGGGCGGCGAAGTTGGCGGCGGTAATCAGGATCGAGCCTTTGTTCCAGATGGCCCCGACACCGACGCCGCCGGCACCGCCCGTGTGGTTGTAACCACCACCAGCGCCACCGCCACCACCGCCGCCGCCCGCGCCGACGTTGTTGGAAATGACCGAGTTGCCGATGATTCGCAGGGTCGCGCCGGTGTCGTTGTAGATACCACCGACCGCTCCGCCACCGGCGCCGCCAATATCGTTATAGCCGTCGCCACCGCCACCGCCACCGATGGATAGCCCACCGCTGACGGCTGTACCGCCTGCGGAGCCCGTGCTGTAGCCCGGATACGCGGAACCGCCAGCCCCGCCGGTGGAGGAACCACCACGCCCGCCCATGTTGAAGAAGCCACCCCCGGCGCCGCCCTGGCCGGCCGAGCCGTTGGAGCCAGTGGCGTTGAGGGTATCGCCGCCCTTGCCACCGGTACCGCCAGTGATCGCGCCACCGCCGCCGCCACCGCCGCCGGCGTATTGCGGCGTGACACCACCACCGCCGCCGCCACCCGAAGCGGCGTTCGCGGTGACGGTGACGTTCCTCAGGGTCAGGGTGCCGGCGTTATAGATCCCGCCCCCCTTTGACACCAGCGCATCGTCGCCGCCATTACCGCCGTTACCCGCCACCATACCGCGAGTAATCACCAGACCATCGAGGGTCGCCGTGGTGCCGGCCGTCACGTTGATAATCTGGGTGCGGTACTGCCCGTCGAGGGTGACGTCGGCCACGTTGTCATTGTTGAGATCGCCATCGATGGTGACGTTGCTGTCGACCACCAGCACCTGGGTCAATGCGACAGTCATGCCGGCATTGAACGTAACAATGTCACCATTCTGCGCAGAATCCAAAGCGGCGCGCAGAGAACCAATACCGGAATTGAGGTTGTTGGTAGCGGTCCAGGTGGCCAGGCCCCATTGGTACTCGCTCATGGCAGTGGCCGAGAGCACGTTGGCACTTTCGATGTTGCCGGTGGCGATTTCCAGGTCCCAGTCGCCGCCAAGGCCCGTGCGATCGATGGACGCCGCCACGTCGCGGCCGGTCAACTGCGCCAGTGAATTGACCAGGCTCAGGCCACGGTCACCTTCAGCGGTGTAGCAGCCATAGATCAGAATATCGCCACCGGCGTTCATGTCCTGGCCGATCTGCGCCAGCACCTCGCTGCGGGCCTCAACGTTGTCCGCCGACAGGTAGCTGTTGCCCAACCAGAGATCGCCGGCGTTGCCGTGGGCGATGATCTGCACCGAGCTGATGCCTTGGTGGGTGTCCAGGTAATCGGCGATCTGTTGCAGGCCGTCCTTGGTGGCGTCCAGTTGCACCACCTGAGTACCGGGCGCGACGCCTTCGAGCAGGCTGGCCGAGTCTTTGACCCGGGAATCGACAAACACCACGGCCTTGCCGGGCACAGCGGCCTGGGTGGCATCGGTCTGGCCTTGAGGCGCGTGGCTGTCTGAAGCCTGGTCAGCCGCAGGCGTCTTGGCCGCGTCTGCAGTGGGTTGGGCGTCCGCCTGTGCGGCATCGGCCACGGTCGCCGCCACCGCGCCGTCGAACAGCATTCGCGGCTCCAGGGACATGATCATTGGCGATGCCAGGGCCTGTGCGCCCTCGGTTACCCGCGATTTGCCTTTGCTCCACCACATGACGTTCACCTGGACTCGAACTTTTTAAACACGCAAATGAAAAAAACCGCGAATCAGTTGACCGCGGCGTCGGTTTTCATACGAATGACATTGGCAGCGCTGGCGGACCCATCGCGCCAGAACGACAACTCGGCATACTTTTCAAACAGATCCGGCGGCAACAAGGTCCGCCGGGCTTGCGGCGCGACCTTGGGCTTGACCTTGTGCAGGCCGGCAACGCCCAAGGCCTGGTCGAAGGCCGGTGCGTCGTAGGTCAAGTGATTGAAGTCGTGTTCGAACCAGGGCTCACCGATGAACTCGTACACCAGGCGCATCACCCGCTCCGGGGCCTGGCTCAACAGGTCGTAGTCGACGATCAACATGGACTCGGCGTTTTCGCCGTAATACGCCTCTTTGAGCGCTGTCCAGGCAAAGCCAACCAGGCGGTTGCGCTGGGCCAGGGTTTCGCAGCGGCTGTAGACGGTGTTGCGCTCGTCATCGTCATTGAACAGCTTGGTGTTCTCGAACGGATTGGCGCGGTAAAGCCGCTCCAGGCTGTCCAGCACCCAGGCGACGTTGCGCACGCAGGCGATGGTCTTGGCCTGGGGGAACAGGTCCTGCAACGCAGGCAAGCGGGCGCACCACTGGCGATTTGTATCGAAGATGACGGGTTTGTCGGCCTTGTCGGCGTAGTAGGAGTCGAACAGCCCGCGCAACAGGCGACGGCGCAGGTCGGTGTCGATCACCGAGCCAAACTCACTGCCGGCGCTGCATTGCTGCAGGACGCTGCTGAACAGCGAACCGACGGGGCTGGTCATGCCGGCATGAAAGCGCGGGTTCTGCAGCAAAATGGCAGAAAGCAGGGTCGAGCCCGAGCGCGGTAAACCGGAGATAAAGTGAAACTGCGGCAATCCCTTCACCTTGTTTGTATTCCATTTGTAGCGCAAAGCGTAGCTGAGGAAATAATCCGCGACTAGTACTACTTTGATATCAAACCCAGCCAGATCTGTAAAAAAGATGGACGGTATAGGCGCCATGCGAACCTGAATCGATTAAGCCACTGGACAACATTTTTCCTCCCTTCCAGCCCAGCAGAATGAAATATCTCGGTCTACGCTCAGCCGTGCGTGACCAGGCCAGGGAGTGAAGAAGTCGGGCTGATCGCAATCCTCTCCCTTGGTCCCTGTCGGCATTGCCAAACCAACAATCTGAAGGGATGAGGAATCTATGGAAGTCTTTATGGGCACCATCCAGCCGTTCGCCTTTAACTTCGCCCCCAATGGGTGGGCGCTGTGCAACGGGCAGACACTCGGCATTTCCCAATACCAGGCGTTGTTCTCCCTGCTCGGCACGTACTACGGAGGCAACGGCACCACCAACTTCATGCTCCCCAATTTGCAAGGCCGCACGCTCTTGGGACAAGGCAACGGCCTGGGCCTGACGCCGCGGGTCATCGGCGAAGTCGCCGGCACCGAAAACGTCACCCCGACGCTCAACAACCTGCCCACCCACACTCACACTATGGCGGGACTCACCGCCTCCACCACCCTGCAACTGGCGAACCCGGCCAGCAACCCGGTGAACACACCAACGGCCACCAATTCGTTCATCGGCACCTCGGGCACTGGCCCGGGCGCGGCGAATATCTATTCCGACCAGATAGGTGCCTCGCCGATCCCGGTCAAGGGCGTGAGCACCACCATCGACGGCACGATTTCCCCGACGGGCAGCGGCATGCCGATGGCGATCATGAACCCGTTCCTGGCGATCAACTTCAGTGTCGCCTTGAACGGTCTCTTCCCGTCCCGTAACTGATGAACAGTCGGAGGGCTGCGGCCCTCCGGCTTTTGGAGTGTCGACATGTTGCAACAGGTTCATAGCCGCCATTTTCAACCGCTGCTGGGCCAGACCAGCAGCCTGACCCTGCCCGACGGCAGCTGCCTGCCCGTGCGGTTCGAGTTCCTTGAGGAAACACCACGGGCGAAGATGCCGAACGCTGAGCGCATGCCGTTCAGCGTTGAATTCAACAGCCTGGAAAGCACCGACTTCGTGGATGGGCTGTGCGCGCTGGAAGTGCCCGATCTGGGGCGGATTGAGGAGGTGTTCGTGTCGCGGATACCGCCCATGGGACGGGATCCGGCGCTGGGGTATTTCTACATTGCGTTTAACTGAAGACTGATGATCCCTTGTGGGAGCGAGCCTGCTCGCGATGACGGTGGCATAGCCAACATCACTTCAAACTGACCCACCGCTATCGCGAGCAGGCTCGCTCCCACACGAGCCAGAAGCAGCTCAGTTCCCCTTCGGATACCAAACCAGCCGCTCCGCCGCCGGGTTGCGCTCCTGCACTTCAAAGCCCAATGCCAGGTAATGCTGGCGTGCGTGCGGGTTACTGCTCCAGACCACGGTCGCCACCGGGCAGCGGATCTGTTGTGCGGCTTTTTGTACCCCTTGCAACACGGCCCGACCGTAACCTTGCCCGCGCGCCTGGGGAATGAACGCCAGGTACAACACACGGATTTCATTGGGGCCAAAATCAGTACTCAAGGCGCCAATGGCGGTACCGAGCTTTTCCACGACGTAATGCATGGCGTTGGGGAAGTTATCCCCAAGCCCTTGCTCCTGCACCTGAAATTGCTGAGCAACCACCTGCTGTACTTGCTCGTGCTCGCCGTCGATCCATTGCAGATCCGCTCGCGCCGTCTGGTAAAGACTCTGCAAAAACGGCCCATCGCTGACCTGCGATGGCCGTACCACCAACCCCTCCGCCGCCACTGAATTCATGCTCGCTCCTTAAAACCCGCTTTCCCTGACACCCAGCGCCGCCAGCCGACGCCAGGTCGCTCCCAACACCGACTCACCGTGCCCCTGCAACACCACTACGCCACGCAGCGGTTGCGCCGGCGCAGGCGTGTTATCAACAGCGCTCAAACGCACGCCATATTGCGCCTGCACCGGCTCCGCCCGCTGCTGCGAGTCACGCCGTACCGCGATCGGCCCGTGGTGATCGGACGTCAACGCCTGTTGCTCGACCCAGGCCACGCCATTGGTGTCGATCTCGTTCAATTGCACGGCAATCGAGGGGTGCATCGGATCGTCAGCAATGAAACGGCCCGTGGCCCCGGGCTCGACCCGCCAAAGCTCGGCTTCGGTCAGGTAGCCGCGTAAGCGGGAGTCGGCCTGTACCACCCGCGCCAGCGGCTGTGTGGGCGACAACCAGCGCCCCACCGACAACTGTGGTAACAGATCACGCACCTGTCCGGCATGGGGCGCGCGTAACAGCAGGCGCTCACGCTGGGCGACCAGGCCCCGGTATTCGGCCACCGCTTCGGCCAGTTGTTGTTCGACGATACCGGCATCGGCGGCGGTTTCGCTGCGGCCGGCCTGGCGACGCATCTGTAACTGCTGGATCTCGATTTCCCGACGCACAATCGCCAGGCGCGAGGCCATGTCAGGCGACTCCAGCTCGATCAACACATCGCCCTGGGCCACGGTCTGGCCGTCATGCACATTCACCTGTTTGATCCGCGCCGCCACCGGCGCATGCAAGGCACTGGCGCGACCGGCCTCGAGCATGACCGGTACCTCCACGGCGCTACGCCAGGGCAACAGCAGCACCAACGCCAACGCCAGTAACACCAGGCCACTGAGCAGCACTCGCGGACCATTGGCCTGCTCGCGCCGGCTCCACCACTGCCGCCATTCGTTCACGATGGGCATAAAAATGAACCACACCAATTCCACCAACATCAGGAAAATGCCCAGCACCTTGAAGAACAGGTGATAGACCGCCAGGGCAATACCCAAAAACAACGCCGCGCGCCATAACCAGGCGCCGTATCCCCACACCAGCAAGCGACGACGCATTGTCGGCGTCCAGGGTTCCGGAACCGGCGCGCCATAACCGAACAAGGCTTCACGCAAACGCCAGCGGCACAACGCAAATGCTCGCCCCTGGAGGTTATCCACTGCCCAGAAATCACTGAGCAAAAAATAACCGTCGAAGCGCATGAAGGGGTTAAGGTTGATGATCAACGTGGTGATCCAGGTGGCGCTGGCCAACATGAACGCTGCGGTGCGGGCCGGTCCGTCGGGCAACAGCGACCAGGCCAGCAACGCGATGCACGCCAGCAGCAATTCGGCCAGCACACCGCCGGCGCCGATCAGCAGCCGGGCACGACGATCATTGACCCGCCAGGCGTCGCTGACGTCGGTGTAGAACATCGGCAACAGCACCATGAATGCCACGCCCATGCTCTGCACACGGCAACCGGCGCGCTTGGCCATGAAGGCATGACCGAACTCGTGGCACAACTTGGCGAAGAACAACGCCACCGCGAACGCCAGCGCGCCACCCAGGCTGAACAGGTGCGGAAACGTCGCCACGAAGCGCTGCCAGTCCCGCGACACCAGAAAAATACCCACGCCCAGGGTCAGCGGCATGCCATACCGCAGGATGGCGGGCCCGTACCGCGCGAGAAAAGGCCAGGCGCGGTTGAGAAAAGCATCCGGGCGCCACAACGGAATGCGAAAAAACAGATACTGGTGCAGCAGGATCTGCCACAGGCTCTGGCGCTGGGCGGCCGTCTTGAACTGATAGCTGTCGCGCTGTTGCGGGTCCATGGCGCTGATCAGATCGTGACCTCGCAAAAAGCCCAGCAATTGCTCCAGCGACTCATTATTGAGCGGAAGGCCCGGCTCACGGTTCGCGGCTTGCAGCACCTGTTCCGGCTCACCAAGGGACCAGTGCCGCAGCATGCGCATCGCCGCCGCGCCAAGCTTGAAATAGCGCCCGCGTACCGGATCGGCCAGGGTCCATTGAGGGGAGCCGTCCGGGTCCGGGGCCGCCGGGGACAATTGCAGGTCTGGCCGCAGGCTCGGCAGTCCCATGCTACAGACCCACGCTCTGGCGCAAGCCGGCCAGTGGTCGACGCAACAGGTACAGCGCCAGCGGGGCGCGATCGCCGAAAATTTTCGCCGTGCCCCGCAGGCCGATGCGCGGCGCCGCGTCATCGAAACGCGCGTCCAGGCGATACGCCAGTTGCCCGGCAGCTGTGGGTTGCGCCTCGTAGGCCGAACGTTCGAGCCTGGCCAGGTGTCGCTGCAACGGGTCGCTGTCGAGGAACAACGCCACCTGGGCACCGGGGGCCAGGTCAATCGCGTCGCCCACCGCCAGCTCAATACGCAATTCGGCCTGGTTCGGGTCGGCGATTTCCATCAACCGCTCCCCCGTCTGCACCGGCTTGCCGAGCCAACGCTCTGCATCGGCAAATACCGCAATACCGTCCCGTTCGGCGCGCACTTCACTGCGCTTGAGCAACTCGATTGCATAGTCGCGTTCGGCGCGTTTCTGCTCGACGCGAGCGGCCAACAGATCAATCTTCGAACTGGATTCAGCGTCGGCAAACGAGCGCTGGGAATTGGCCTTGAGTTCCGCCTCGGCCACGCCCAACACGCGCTCGGCCACATCGGCCTGGGCCTTGAGACTGGTGCTTTCGAAGCGCAACAGCAAGTCGCCGCTCTTGACGCTCTGGTTGGGTTTGACCAGGAATTGGGCGATCACCCCGTCCAAAGGCGCCGCCACCACCTGCCCGCCCAGCGGCACCACTTCGGCCGGGGCCAATACCGACTGACGGACAGGAACCAGCAAGCCCAACAGCAGCACCGCCACCAAGGCGACCTGACGTTTGCGGGTCCAGCGCAAGCGCCACGGTTTGCGCGGTTGCAGCGCCAGCCAGGCGTGGCTATAGGTGTCGCCCAGTTGCGACAGCAGCACTTGTTCAGAGGGGGGCCATGGCAGGTCACGGGCCAGCCACAAACCGCCGAACACCTGCCCCTGATGATCGATCAACGGCAGCCAGAATACCTGCCCCGCCGACAGGCTTCGCCAGTCCGCCTGAATGGAGTCGCTCACCCCATCGGCGGCAATTACCCGGGCCTGGTTCAGCAAGCCTTTTTTGAACAGCTGCGCCACCGCCTGCTCGACAAACGCCACGAACGGTGCGTTCGGATCCACGGCACTGACGCCGGTCACCGCCTGGACCTTGCCGGCGATCAACAGCGCAGCATGGCGAAACCCGAACAGGGCCTGACCATCGTTGACCAGGCTGTAGCTCAGTTGCGCCGGGGTACGCGCGGCCCGCGTCTGGCGCTCCAGGTCGAGGAAACGGGCAAATACCTGTTCGGCGCTGCCCGTGATCGGCGCGTTCACTTGAACTCCGCGAAACGCGCCGTACCGCTCATGCCGGACAACAGCCCCTTGGCGTCAGGCAGCGTCGCCACCAGCAGCAAAGTCTGGCTGCCCTCGTCGATGCGCGCGCCAAGGCGTTTGACCGTCGCTTGCAGCGGCTGGCCGGTTTCATCGGGGACAAAGGTGAAGGACTGGCCCGGCTTGAGCCTGCCCATCCAGCGCGAAGGCACCAGCAGATGGATTTCCAGGGTGCGGTTGTCCACCACGTCCAGCAACGGCGCGCCGGCGGCCACGCTTTCATAGCGCTGGACCTCGCGCGCCACCACCTGTCCATCGAACGGCGCGATCACGCTGCAGCGCTTGACCTGGACCTGATAAACCTGGGACTGCGCCTGCGCTTCGCTGAGCCTGGCCTCGGCGCGTGCCACTTCGAAACGCCCGACCGATTTCAACGCCGCCAATTGCTTGTTATGGGCCAGTTCTTCACTGGCACCACGGCTCGCGGCCCGAGCTGCATTGAGCTGAGCCTGGTACGCTGAACAATCGAAACGCGCCAGGGTATCGCCCTGCTTGAACGACTCCCCCTCACTGAACGGCAACTCGACAATTCGTCCAGCCAACTCACTGGCAAGCACCGCCTGATCCCGTGCCCGAAGCACGCCACGCGCCTCATTGCCGCTCGGTGCACTGGCCCTGACGCCGCTCTCGAGCAGCGGATCATCGGAAACAGGCGTCTGCGCCTGCACCCAGCACGTTACAAAGACCAACCCCCAAACCCAACTACCTGAACGCCGCATAACCGTTACTCCCTGACGGATGGGCGGAGTCTACGACAGCGGTGGGGGGCGTCAAGGGAGTAGCAGGGAGGAGGAAGCAATCTCTTGTTTCAAAAAGACCAAAGAGGAGATCAAAAAGCGCTCGGTTTTTGCTGAGATGAGTCGGTATCAAATCCCACAGAATCTTGAGAGCTTCCACTCATACAAAACGGCTTTCGGTGATGGATCTCTCGTATTCTCCGCAGGAGCCCTCAATTTCGTAACAAACGCTGACAGATCAAACAAAGAATGAGTTTGACCTCCCACCGCGCATACGCTCAACACTGATCTGCCGGTGAAAAAAGGTAAACCAAACAGCAGTTGACGCCATGTCACGCTCAACTTAGGATGGCTTTACTCAACCCCGTACGCAGAGATTCAATTTTCTGGCCGTTGGGGTGAAAAAACCGGCTTAGGCCGGTTTTTTCGTTTCTGGGGATTGAGCTTGTGCGAACCGCATTTTTTGTAGATGGCTACAACCTGTTCTATGGGCTGCTCGCGGACACACCTTACAAGTGGCTGGATCTGCGAAGTCTGTTGTCGCATATCGCGCATATCGAAAATCCGCAGAGCACCACTTCCTCGGTTGATTACTTCACCTCCTCGGTCAAACCGTCATTGGCCACCCGGGGTCAAGCATCAAAAGAAGCGCAAGACACTTATATTCGCGCCTTGAAAAGCACCCATATCTGTGTCCATTACGGTCACCATCAACTTGAACCTGCCAAGGCCCCTCGCTTTATTGATAGAAAGACGAAAGCGTCTCGCAACGACAAAGTCGACATCTGGAAGCTGGAGGAGAAAGAAACGGACGTTCACATGGCAATCAGCATGTATCGAACCGCTGCCAAGCAAACGAAACTGAAGCATCATGAACGGTTGGAGCAGTTGGTGCTTGTATCCAGCGACACCGACATGACGCCGGCCTTGAGAGCCGTACGAGAAGACTTTCCTGAAATAACCGTCGGCGTCATTCTTCCCCACAGAGCCGAGCTGAATCGCCCGTCTCCAGGTTCGCTAAAGCAGCACGCCCACTGGACACGCCGCGTTGTCACCTGCGAGGAACTCCAATCCCACCAGTTCCCCACCCGAGTACCCACCCACAAAGCCCCCGCTATCAAACCGGATTACTGGTAACCCCCTGCAGCCGGATATACCGACGCCCAGCTCCGATACCTCTAGTCCTACCGTGGCAAAGCACTATCGCGACACAGCCAGTCACCCTGTGGGAGCGAGCCTGCTCGCGACGACGTCAGCCCAGACAACTCAGCAATTGTGACGAGGAGGCCCGCTCAAACACTACCGCTCGTGCAACGCCTCGGCCCGGGCCTTGATGATGGGTTTGAGCAGGTAACTGAGTACGGTTTTCTTGCCGGTGATGATGTCCACCGAGGCCACCATGCCCGGGATGATCAACAGGGGTTTTTCAGGGGTACCCAGATGACTGCGCTCGGTGCGCAGCTTGATGATGTAGTAAGTGGTTTTCTTGTCTTCGTCGGTGATGGTGTCGGCGCCGATCTGCTCCAGCTTGGCTTTCAGCCCACCGTAAATGGTGTAGTCGTACGCGGTGAATTTCACCGTGGCGTCCTGGCCGGGGTGCAGGAAGGCGATGTCCTGGGGACGGATTTTCGCTTCCACCAGAAGGGTGTCGTCCAGGGGCACGATTTCCACCAGGTCACTGCCGGGCTGGATGACCCCGCCGATGGTGTTCACCAGCAACTTGTTGACGATACCCCGCACCGGCGAGGTGACCAGTGTACGGCTTACCCGATCCTCCAAAGCCTTGCCGGTGGCCTGGGCCTTGTTCAGGTCGGTACGCGCCTCATTGAGTTGGGTCAGGGCTTCGCTGCGGAACTTGCCACGCGTCTCATCGATCTTGCGCTGCACTTCCTTGATCGCCGATTCAGCGCGGGGAATCGCCAGTGTCGTGGCGTCGAGTTGTCCACGGGTTTCGACTTCAGCCCGCTTGAGCCGCAGCACTTCCACCGGTGACACCGCGCCCTGGGCTACCAGCGGCTCGGACATGTTGATCTCCTGGCGTTGCAACGACAGGGCGGAGCGGTACTGCGACTGCTTGGAAACAAACTCGCGCAACTCCTGCTGACGCTGGATCAACTGCTCCTGCAACCCGCCGATTTCATCGTGCAGTTGCTGGCGGCGGCTGATGTACAGCGACTCTTCGCTGGCGGCCTGGCGCGGAACCGCCTTGAGCACGTCCTCCGGGAAGTTCAGCGGCCGGTCATCGACTTCGGCACTCAGCCGCTCGACCCGCAACAACATGGACAAGCGATCAGCCTCGGTCTCCCCCACATTAGAGACAAACCGAGTGTCATCCAGGCGAATCAACGGCGCGCCGGCCTCGACGATCTGCCCTTCGCTGACAAACAGCTCGGCAACGATCCCGCCTTCCAGGTTCTGGATCTTCTGGATCTTGGACGACGGAATCGCCTTGCCGTCGCCCTTGGTCACTTCGTCGACCTGCGCGAAGTTGGCCCACAGCAACAGGAAGACAAAGAAGCCGATGATCCCCCAGATCGTCAGCCGCACCACTCGCGGAGCGTCTTCGATCAGGGCTTTGTTGACCTCAGGCAGAGGCTGGCCATGCAGCGAATCCGAGCCCTTGAAATAGCGGCCCACGGCATTTTTCAAACCCGACTTAAGCAACACTGATCTGCCCCTTCTTCAACGCTTCCATCACCGCGGCTTTCGGGCCGTCGGCGAGGATCTGCCCACGGTCGATCACCAACAGGCGGTCCACCAGCGACAGCAAGGATGCCCGATGCGTCACCAGCAGCACGGTCTTGTTTTCCACCACAGCGGCCAGGCGCTGTTTCAAGCGTTCCTCACCGGTGTTGTCCATGGCGCTGGTGGGTTCATCCAACAGCAGGATGGGCGGGTTGAGCAGCAGCGCGCGGGCCAGGGCGACGTTCTGTCGCTGGCCGCCGGACAGGTTCTGCCCGCGCTCGCCAACTTGTAGCTCATAGCCTTGCGGATGCAGGCGTGCGAACTCATGCACACCGGCAAGTTCGGCGGCTTGGAGCACCAGTTCGTCCTCGACGTAACGGGCGCCGGAGGTCAGGTTGTCCCGCAAGGTGCCGGCCAGCAGCTGGATATCCTGTGGCACGTAACCGATGTTATGGCGCAGCTCACTGACGTCGATCTGGCGAATGTCCACGCCATCCACCAACAGTGCCCCGTCGTCCGGTTGATACAGGCCCACCAGCAACTTGGCCAGGGAACTCTTGCCCGAGCCGCTACGACCGATGATGCCGATTTTTTCCCCGGGCTTGATCACCAGGTTGATGTTCTTCAGCGCAGCGTTCTGCTGGTTGGGGTAGGTGAAATTCAACTGACGGCATTCAATGGCACCCTGCAAGACCTTGCGGCTCAACGGGCGCTCTTCGAAATTGCGTTCCTGAGGCAGCTCCATCATCTGATCGACCGAAACCATGGTCACCCGCGCCTGCTGGTAGCGAGTCAGCAGCCCCGACAGCGACGCCAGCGGGCTGAGGGCGCGGCCACTGAGCATGTAGCAAGCGATCAACCCACCCATGCTCAGGTTGCCGGCAATGATCTGATAGACGCCGAAGACAATCATGATCACCCCGGCCAACTGCTGGATCAGCAAGGTGATGTTCATCGCCAGGCCGGACAGCATCTTGACCCGCAGCTCGAGGCGGCTGAGGGTGCCAATGGTTTGTTCCCACTGATACTGGCGCTCGCTCTCGGCGTTGTTGACCTTCACCGCATCCAGGCCGGCCAGGGTTTCGATCAGGCTGGATTGACGCTCGGCACCCAGGGCCATGGTTCGCTCCATGGTCGCCACCAGGGGCTTTTGCAAGGCGTAGCCGATCAGCAGGGCAATCGGAAAGGCCAGCACCGGAATCCATACCAGATGCCCGCCGAGGATCGCGATGACCATGAAAATCAGCAAGGTGAACGGCAGGTCGATCAGGCTGGTAAGGGTCAGCGAGGCGAGAAAGTCCCGCAGGCTTTGGAATTCATGGATGTTCTGGGCAAAGCTGCCCACCCGTGCCGGGCGATACTTCATGGCCATGCCAACGATGCGCTCGAACAACGTAGCCGAAATGATCAGGTCGGTTTTCTTGCCGGCCAGGTCCAGGCACAGGCTGCGCAACATCTTGAGGATCAGGTCGAACACATAGGCGCCGGTAATACCGATCGCCAGCACCCACAGGGTGGACTCGGCCTGGTTCGGTACCACGCGATCGTAAACGTTCATCACGAACAGCGGCGCCGCCATGGCGATAATATTGATCAGCAAGCTGGCAGCGATGGCGTCGGCGTACAGCCAGCGCGACCGCTTGAGCGTGTCGCGAAACCACGAACGCGCCCGAGGAATGAGCGTGCCGTGGTTCACGTCGAATTTGTGTTGCGGTTGAGCGAAGAACACTTTACCGCTGTAGTCGTCGGCCAGCAGTTCACGGCTGACCGTCACTTCGCCGCCATCGCTTTCGCTGAGCAGCAGACGCGCCTGGTCATCGCCGACCCAGCCGAGCAACACCGCGCTACGACCATCCTTGAGCAACAGCAGGGCCGGCATGGCGATGGTCGGTATCTGCTCGAGCTTGCGTTGCAGCACCCGGCCTTGCAGACCGGCACGTGCTGCCGCTCGCGACAATAATTCGACGCTCAGCCGTTGCTTGGGCAACGGCAGGCCGGTGGTGAGCATCGCCGCGCTGGCCGGCTTCTGATGGAGCATGCAAAGCGCCAGCAAGCCGTCCAGCAATGGGTCGTCGTGCAGCGTGCGTGGATCATGGATGAGTTCGGCTCGACTGACTTCTGATTCCACGCTGGGCACTCTTTGCTGATCAAAACGGGATGGATGACTCAATTCATCCCAGGCAACTGGACCCTGGGCTTGACGTCATTCTGCACAACGGATGCCAACGGCGCGACAACCCCCTGACTTTTGAGCAACTGCCCCATGGTTGCCTTGATCCGGTATTGGCTGAACAACTGCACGTTCTTGATCTCCGCCAGGCGGCGGGAGGCGCTGAACAGCTCGTTTTCGCTGTCGAGCAAGTCGAGCAGGGTCCGCTCGCCGAGACCGAACTGCCGCTGGTAGGCGGTGCGTACGTTGGCGCTGTGATCGACGTACTGCTGGGCAATCGGTACCTGGGCGTTGGCGTTGTTGAGGGCGTTCCAGGCCAGGCCCAACTCTTCAGTCAGTTGACGCAGGGCGTTGTTGCGGATGTCCAGGGCCTGGCTCGACAGATACGACTTGGACTCCAGATCCGCCTTGTTGCTACCACCGGCGTACAGATTGAAACGCATGCGCAGCATGGCTTGCCATTCGTTGTTGTGACCGTTCTGACCATCCAGATCGTTGTCGGCGGTACGGCCCAACTCGGCGTCGAAGCGGGGGTAGAAGCTCGACTTGGCGGCTTCGTACTGTTGCTCGGCGGCCGCGATGTCGGCTTCGGCGGAACGCAACACCGGGCTGTTCTCCAGCATCTGGGCACGGGCTTCGTTCAGGTTGGCCGGCAACAGCGCCAGAAAATCGGCGGGACGTTCCAGCTGGTCGGGCATCTGGCCCACGGCGCTGAGGTAGTTGGTCTCGGCGTCGGCCAGGTTGGTCTGCTCGGTGATCAGGTTGTTGCGGGCCTGGGCCATGCGCGCCTCAGCCTGATCCAGATCGGCGCCGCTGCCCACGCCACGGTCGGTGCGCAGCTTGATTTGATCGAAGATGCGCTCGTGACTCTTGAGGTTTTCCTCAGCCAGACGTACGAACTCGCGTCGGGTCAGCACGTCCAGATAAACCTGGGCCACGGTCAATCCGGTGCGCTCGGACGCGTCCAGCAAGGAATAGGCACGGGCATTCACGGTGGCTTGTTGACGCCCCACTTCGCTGGACGTCGCAAAACCGTCAAAAACCATTTGCGTCAGGCGCAGGCTGGACTCGCTACGGTTCAAGGTTTCCCAATGATTATTGCTGCCCGAGCGGGTCGTCACACTGTCAGTACCTTCGCGACCGTACCCCGCCGCAAGGTCCACTCTAGGCAGGTAGCCGCCTTTAGCGGCCTTGAGTTGGTAGTCCGCCGCCAGCCGGCTGTTCACACCGGCCTGAATCTCAGGATGGACATCCAGCGCCTGTTGCATAGCCTGCGGCAAGGTTTGTGCTTGTACGAAACTGGCGGCGAGGGCGAAAGGTAAAGCCTTGAACAGGTGCAAACGCATGGTTGGATTATTCCCGAAACTCTTGTCTTGAATCACAGCGAAAGGTGGCGCTGCATCGGATGATGGCAACCGGGATGACCGTATGTCGGAAAGTTCGAAACAGGCAGTGAATCATGCACCGAAAGAACAGGTCGCCGCTTAAATATCAATGTGACATTACTGAAGCGATTGTTTAGGATGGCCAGCAGAAGGTCAATAGTTTGGCATAAACAAAAAAATCAAAAAAACAAGCCAAAATATTGACGTCATGAAGCGTCAAAACAACCTTATTTAGCGAAGCAAGAGCGTCCAGACCGGCGCAGCCAGAGGCTGTTCGGTACATGGAAGTCTACTGAACGTGGCACCCGGAGAGTCTTCAATGAGCAGTGTTATTGCCGTCGTCAAAAGCATTGTTGGTCAGGTTTTCGTCGTATCCCCCGAAGGCATCCGGCGTGTGCTCATTGAAGGTGACCGCCTGTCCACAGGCGATCAATTGGACACCGGCGCTGCTGGCGCCGTTACATTGGAACTGGCCGATGGGCGCACGCTGGACCTGGGTCGCGACACCCAGTGGAGCGCCAATGCCCCGGACTCCTCCACCGATCTCGCCCAGGCCACAGCCCAGGCTGCGCCGTCGGTAGAAGAACTGCAGCAGGCCATTGCCGCCGGCGTCGACCCGACGACCGCCCTTGAAGCCACCGCCGCTGGCGCCACTGCTGCAGGTACGGGTGGGGCCGCCGGTGGCGGCCACAGCGTTGTGATGCTGGATGCCACCGCTGGCAGCGTCGACCCGACCATCGGGTTCCCGACTGAGGGTTTGAGCGCAGCCGCGGCCGCTGACGATGACATCACCGGCGGCGACACCGACGCCGATACCACTGCCAACGCGGTGCTTGATTCGACGTTGACCCTGAGCGCCACCCCGACCCTGACCGAGGCCGGCGGCGTGCTGGTCTACACCGCGACCGTCACCCAGGCGCCTCAGACCAACCTGACCGTAACCTTGTCCAACGGCGCAGTGATCGTGATTCCCGCCGGGCAACTGACCGGCAGCGTCAACGTCCCCCTGGCGCCGAACGACACCGTCTATAACGACCCTAGCCAGATCAGCGTCACGGTCACCGGCACTACCGGCGGCACCGGCATTGCCGTGACCTTGCCCACCACACCGGCAGTGACCCAGATCACCGACACTGTGGACACCACCACCGTCACTTTGACGGCCGGCAACACCGTCACCGAAGGCGGCCAGATCACCTACACCGCCACCCTGACCAACCCGGCCCAGACGCCAGTGACCGTAACCTTGAGCAATGGCTCGGTCATCACCATCGCTGCGGGCCAGACCACCGGCACCGTCAACGTCGACACCCCGGCCAATGACGTCTACAACAACGGCAGCACCGTCAGCACCACTATTACCGGTGCAACGGGTGGCAACTTTGAGAACCTGGTGCCGAGCACCACGCCTGCCGTGACGACGATCACCGATTCGGTGGACGCCACTGGCCTGACCTTGACCGCCAGCGACACAATCACTGAAGGCGGTCAGATCACCTACACCGCGACTCTGACCAACCCGGCCCAGACGCCGGTAACCGTGACCTTGAGCAATGGCTCGGTCATCACCATCGCCGCCGGACAAACCACCGGCACCGTCAACGTCGACACTCCGGCCAACGACGTCTACAACAATGGCAGCACCGTCAGCACCACCATTACCGGCGCCACGGGCGGCAACTTTGAGAACTTGGTGCCGAGCACCACGCCTGCCGTTACGACGATCACCGACTCGGTGGACGCCACCGGCCTGACCTTGACCGCCAGCAACACCGTTACCGAAGGCGGCCAGATCACCTACACCGCGACTCTGACCAACCCGGCCCAGACGCCGGTGACCGTGACCTTGAGCAATGGCTCGGTCATCACCATCGCTGCCGGACAAACCACCGGTACCGTCAACGTCGATACCCCGGCCAACGACGTCTACAACAATGGCAGCACCGTCAGCACCACCATCACCGGTGCAACGGGCGGCAACTTTGAAAACCTGGTGCCAAGCACTACACCTGCCGTGACGACGATCACCGATTCCGTGGACGCCACCGGCCTGACTTTGACCGCCAGCGATACCATCACTGAAGGCGGCCAGATCACCTACACCGCCACCCTGACCAACCCGGCCCAGACGCCGGTGACCGTGACCTTGAGCAATGGCTCGGTCATCACCATCGCCGCCGGACAAACCACCGGTACCGTCAACGTCGATACCCCGGCCAACGACGTCTACAACAATGGCAGCACCGTCAGCACCACCATCACCGGTGCAACGGGCGGCAACTTTGAAAACCTGGTGCCAAGCACTACACCTGCCGTGACGACGATTACCGACTCGGTGGACGCCACCGGCCTGAGTTTGTCAGCTTCCACTGAAGTGGCCGAAGGCGGTTCGATTGTCTACACCGCGACCCTGACCAACCCCGCTGGCACTCCGGTCACCGTGACACTGAGCAACGGCGCTGTAATCAACATCGCTGCCGGCGCTACTACCGGCACTGTGACCGTCGATGCGCCGACTGACGATGTCTACAAAGACGCAGGCAAGGTTGAAGTCAGCATCGATAACGCCACCGGCGGTAACTTCGAAAACCTGGTGCCGAGCACCGCACCAGCGGTGACCGATGTCACTGACACCATCGACACCAGCACCGTGTCGCTCACTGCGACCGCGAATGTGGCTGAAGGCGGCACCGTCGTTTATACCGCCTCGGTCAACGCACCGGTCACCGGCGCTCCGTTGGTGATCACCCTGTCGAACGGCCAGAGCATCACCATTCCAGTCGGTTCCAGCAGTGGTTCGGTCAACTTCGTGACCCAGAACGATGCCCTCGCCGGCGGCGACAACCTGAGCGTGAAGATCGACGACGCCCAGGGCGGCAACTACGAAAAACTGGACATCGACGCGACTCCGGCTGACACCACCGTTACAGATGTGCAGGACACGACTGGCCTGACGCTCTCGGCCACTGACACTGTTGCTGAGGGCGGTTCGATCGTTTACACCGCAACCTTGACCAACGCCGCTGGTTCGCCAGTGACGGTGACCTTGAGCAACGGCGCCGTAATCAACATCGCTGCTGGCGCCACCACTGGCACGGTCACTGTCGATGCACCAAAAGACGACGTCTACAAAGACGCCGGCAAGGTCGAAGTCAGCATCGATAACGCCACGGGAGGTAGCTTCGAGAACCTCGTTCCGAGCACGACTCCGGCAGTGACTGATGTCACCGATACCATCGATACGTCGACTGTCAGCCTGACCGCGACTTCCTCCGTGGCTGAAGGCGGCACCGTGGTTTACACCGCTTCGGTCAACGCGCCAGTCACCGGCGCTCCGTTGGTCGTAACCTTGAGCAACGGCCAAAGCATCACCATTCCAGTCGGCTCCAGCTCCGGTTCGGTGAACTTCGTTACGCAGAACGATGCCCTTGCCGGCGGCGACAACCTGAGCGTCAAGATTGATGATGCCCAGGGCGGCAACTACGAAAAACTGGAGATCGACGCGACTCCGGCGGACACCACCGTTACTGATGTGCAGGACACCACTGGCCTGACGCTCTCGGCCACTGACACCGTTGCCGAAGGTGGTTCGATTGTTTACACCGCAACCCTGACCAACGCCGCTGGTTCACCAGTGACCGTGACTCTGAGCAACGGCGCAGTGATCAATATCGCTGCCGGCGCTACCACCGGCACTGTGACCGTCGATGCGCCAAAGGACGACGTCTACAAAGACGCCGGCAAAGTCGAAGTCAGCATCGATAACGCCACCGGTGGCAACTTCGAGAATTTGGTGCCAAGCACCACGCCAGCCGTCACTGATGTCACCGACACCATTGATACTTCGACCGTCAGCCTGACCGCGACTTCCTCCGTGGCTGAAGGCGGCACCGTGGTTTACACCGCCTCGGTCAATGCCCCGGTTACCGGCGCTCCGCTGGTGATCACCCTGTCGAACGGTCAGAGCATCACCATTCCAGTCGGCTCCAGCTCCGGTTCGGTGAACTTCGTTACGCAGAACGATGCCCTTGCCGGCGGCGACAACCTGAGCGTCAAGATTGATGATGCTCAGGGCGGCAACTACGAAAAACTGGACATCGATGCCACTCCGGCTGACACGACTGTCACTGACGTGCAGGACACCACCGGTCTGAGCCTGAGCGCTACCGATTCGGTTGCCGAAGGTGGTTCGATCGTTTACACAGCGACATTGACCAATGCCGCTGGCTCACCAGTCACCGTGACCCTGAGCAACGGCGCCGTAATCAACATCGCTGCCGGCGCCACCACCGGCACCGTGACCGTCGATGCGCCAAAAGACGACGTCTACAAAGACGCCGGCAAAGTCGAAGTCAGCATTGATAACGCCACCGGCGGCAACTTCGAGAACCTGGTGCCGAGCACGACTCCGGCAGTAACTGATGTCACCGACACCATTGATACTTCGACCGTCAGCCTGACCGCGACCTCCTCCGTGGCTGAAGGCGGCACCGTGGTTTACACCGCTTCGGTGAACGCACCGGTTACCGGCGCTCCGCTGGTGATCACCCTGTCGAACGGTCAGAGCATCACCATTCCAGTCGGTTCCAGCAGTGGTTCGGTCAACTTCGTCACCCAGAACGACGCCCTTGCCGGCGGCGACAACCTGAGCGTCAAGATTGATGATGCTCAGGGCGGCAACTACGAAAAACTGGACATCGACGCGACTCCCGCTGACACCACCGTTACCGATGTACAGGACTCGACCGGCCTGACCTTGAGTGCAACCGATACCGTTGCTGAAGGCGGTTCGATTGTTTACACCGCAACCCTGACCAACGCCGCCGGTTCACCAGTCACCGTGACCCTGAGCAACGGCGCAGTAATCAACATCGCTGCCGGCGCGACCACCGGCACCGTGACCGTCGATGCACCAAAAGACGACGTTTACAAAGACGCCGGCAAGGTCGAAGTCAGCATCGATAACGCCGCCGGCGGTAACTTCGAGAATTTGGTGCCAAGCACCACTCCAGCCGTCACCGACGTAACCGATACCATCGACACCAGCACGGTTTCGCTCACCGCGACCGCAAATGTGGCTGAAGGCGGCACCGTGGTTTACACCGCTTCGGTCAATGCTCCGGTTACCGGCGCTCCGCTGGTCGTAACGTTGAGCAACGGCCAGAGCATCACCATTCCGGTCGGCTCCAGCTCCGGTTCGGTCAACTTCGTGACCCAGAACGACGCCCTTGCTGGCGGCGACAACCTGAGCGTCAAGATCGACGACGCTCAGGGCGGCAACTACGAAAAACTGGACATCGACGCGACTCCAGCTGACACAACTGTCACGGACGTGCAGGACACCACCGGTCTGACGCTCTCGGCCACTGACACCGTTGCCGAAGGCGGTTCGATTGTTTACACCGCAACCCTGACCAACGCTGCTGGCTCGCCAGTCACCGTGACCCTGAGCAACGGCGCCGTAATCAACATCGCTGCTGGCGCCACCACCGGCACCGTGACCGTCGCTGCGCCAAAGGACGACGTCTACAAAGACGCTGGCAAGGTTGAAGTCAGCATCGACAATGCAACGGGCGGTAACTTCGAAAACCTGGTGCCGAGCACCGCACCAGCGGTGACCGATGTCACTGACACCATCGACACCAGCACCGTGTCGCTCACTGCGACCGCAAATGTGGCTGAAGGCGGCACCGTGGTTTACACCGCCTCGGTCAACGCGCCAGTCACCGGCGCTCCGTTGGTCGTAACGTTGAGCAACGGCCAGAGCATCACCATTCCAGTCGGTTCCAGCTCCGGTTCGGTCAACTTCGTTACCCAGAACGACGCCCTTGCTGGCGGCGACAACCTGAGCGTGAAGATTGATGATGCTCAGGGCGGTAACTACGAAACGCTGGACATCGATGCCACTCCGGCGGACACGACTGTCACTGACGTGCAGGACACCACTGGCCTGACGCTCTCGGCCACTGACACCGTTGCCGAAGGCGGTCAAATCACCTACACCGCGACATTGACCAACGCCGCTGGTTCGCCAGTGACGGTGACCTTGAGCAACGGCGCAGTAATCAACATCGCCGCCGGCGCCACCACCGGCACCGTGACCGTCGATGCGCCGACTGACGACGTCTACAAAGACGCCGGCAAAGTCGAAGTCAGCATCGATAACGCAACGGGCGGTAACTTCGAAAACCTGGTGCCAAGCACTGCACCAGCGGTGACTGATGTCACTGACACCATCGACACCAGCACCGTTTCGCTCACTGCGACCGCGAATGTGGCCGAAGGCAGTACTGTCGTTTACACCGCCTCGGTCAATGCCCCCGTGACCGGCGCTCCGCTGGTGATCACCCTGTCAAACGGCCAAAGCATCACCATCCCGGTCGGCTCCAGCAGTGGTTCGGTCAACTTCGTTACCCAGAACGATGCCCTCGCTGGCGGCGACAACCTGAGCGTCAAGATCGACGACGCCCAGGGCGGCAACTACGAAAAACTGGACATCGATGCCACTCCAGCGGACACGACTGTCACTGACGTGCAGGACACCACTGGCCTGACGCTCTCGGCCACTGACACCGTTGCTGAAGGCGGCTCGATTGTTTACACCGCGACATTGACCAACGCCGCTGGCACTCCAGTCACCGTGACTCTGAGCAACGGCGCCGTAATCAACATCGCTGCCGGCGCCACCACCGGCACCGTGACCGTCGATGCGCCAAAAGACGACGTCTACAAAGACGCCGGCAAGGTCGAAGTCAGCATCGATAACGCCGCCGGCGGTAACTTCGAGAATTTGGTGCCAAGCACCACTCCAGCCGTCACCGACGTAACCGATACCATCGACACTTCGACTGTCAGCCTGACCGCGACTTCCTCCGTGGCCGAAGGCGGAACCGTGGTTTACACCGCTTCGGTCAATGCTCCGGTTACCGGCGCTCCGCTGGTCGTAACGTTGAGCAACGGCCAGAGCATCACCATTCCGGTCGGCTCCAGCTCCGGTTCGGTCAACTTCGTGACCCAGAACGACGCCCTTGCTGGCGGCGACAACCTGAGCGTGAAGATTGATGATGCTCAGGGCGGTAACTACGAAAAGCTGGACATCGATGCCACTCCGGCGGACACGACTGTCACTGACGTGCAGGACACCACCGGCCTGACCTTGAGTGCAACCGATACCGTTGCTGAAGGTGGTTCGATCGTTTACACCGCAACCTTGACCAACGCCGCGGGTTCGCCAGTCACCGTGACCCTGAGCAACGGCGCTGTAATCAACATCGCCGCCGGCGCCACAACTGGTACCGTCATCGTCGATGCGCCAAAAGACGACGTCTACAAAGACGCCGGCAAGGTTGAAGTCAGCATCGATAACGCCACTGGCGGTAGCTTCGAGAACCTCGTTCCGAGCACGACTCCGGCAGTGACTGATGTCACCGATACCATCGATACGTCGACTGTCAGCCTGACCGCGACTTCCTCCGTGGCTGAAGGCGGCACCGTGGTTTACACCGCTTCGGTGAACGCACCGGTTACCGGCGCTCCGCTGGTGATCACCCTGTCGAACGGTCAGAACATCACCATTCCAGTCGGTTCCAGCAGTGGTTCGGTCAACTTCGTCACCCAGAACGACGCCCTCGCCGGCGGCGACAACCTGAGCGTCAAGATCGACGACGCCCAGGGCGGTAACTACGAAAAACTGGACATTGACGCGACTCCAGCGGACACAACTGTCACTGACGTGCAGGACACCACCGGCCTGACGCTCTCGGCAACTGACACCGTTGCCGAAGGCGGTTCGATTGTTTACACCGCAACCCTGACCAACGCTGCTGGCTCGCCAGTCACCGTGACCCTGAGCAACGGCGCCGTAATCAACATCGCTGCTGGCGCCACCACCGGCACCGTGACCGTCGCTGCGCCAAAGGACGACGTCTACAAAGACGCTGGCAAGGTTGAAGTCAGCATCGACAATGCAACGGGCGGTAACTTCGAAAACCTGGTGCCGAGCACCGCACCAGCGGTGACCGATGTCACTGACACCATCGACACCAGCACCGTGTCGCTCACTGCGACCGCAAATGTGGCTGAAGGCGGCACCGTGGTTTACACCGCCTCGGTCAACGCGCCAGTCACCGGCGCTCCGTTGGTCGTAACGTTGAGCAACGGCCAGAGCATCACCATTCCAGTCGGTTCCAGCAGTGGTTCGGTCAACTTCGTGACCCAGAACGATGCCCTTGCCGGCGGCGACAACCTGAGCGTCAAGATTGATGATGCTCAGGGCGGCAACTACGAAAAACTGGACATTGACGCGACTCCAGCGGACACAACTGTCACTGACGTGCAGGACACCACCGGCCTGACGCTCTCGGCAACTGACACCGTTGCCGAAGGCGGTTCGATTGTTTACACCGCAACCCTGACCAACGCCGCTGGCACTCCGGTCACCGTGACACTGAGCAACGGCGCTGTAATCAACATCGCTGCTGGTGCCACCACTGGCACTGTGACCGTCGATGCGCCGACTGACGATGTCTACAAAGACGCAGGCAAGGTTGAAGTCAGCATCGATAACGCCACCGGCGGTAACTTCGAAAACCTGGTGCCGAGCACGACTCCGGCAGTAACTGATGTCACCGACACCATCGATACGTCGACCGTCAGCCTGACCGCGACTTCCTCCGTGGCTGAGGGCGGCACCGTGGTTTATACCGCTTCGGTCAACGCCCCGGTGACCGGCGCTCCGCTGGTCGTAACGTTGAGCAACGGCCAGAGCATCACCATTCCGGTCGGTTCCAGCAGCGGTTCGGTCAACTTTGTTACCCAGAACGATGCCCTCGCTGGCGGCGACAACCTGAGCGTCAAGATCGATGATGCTCAGGGTGGTAACTACGAAAAGCTGGACATCGACGCCACTCCAGCGGACACGACTGTCACTGACGTGCAGGACACGACCGGCCTGACGCTCTCGGCCACTGACACTGTTGCTGAAGGTGGTTCGATTGTTTACACCGCAACCCTGACCAACCCCGCTGGCACTCCGGTCACCGTGACACTGAGCAACGGCGCTGTAATCAACATCGCTGCCGGCGCCACCACTGGCACCGTGACCGTCGATGCGCCGACTGACGACGTCTACAAAGACGCCGGCAAGGTTGAAGTCAGCATCGATAACGCCACCGGCGGTAACTTCGAAAACCTGGTACCAAGCACCACGCCAGCCGTCACCGACGTGACCGATACCATCGACACTTCGACTGTCAGCCTGACCGCGACTTCCTCCGTGGCCGAAGGCGGAACCGTGGTTTACACCGCTTCGGTCAATGCTCCGGTTACCGGCGCTCCGCTGGTCGTAACGTTGAGCAACGGCCAGAGCATCACCATTCCGGTCGGCTCCAGCTCCGGTTCGGTCAACTTCGTGACCCAGAACGATGCCCTCGCCGGCGGCGACAACCTGAGCGTGAAGATCGACGACGCCCAGGGCGGCAACTACGAAAAACTGGACATCGATGCCACTCCAGCGGACACGACTGTCACTGACGTGCAGGACACGACCGGCCTGACGCTCTCGGCCACTGACACTGTTGCTGAAGGTGGTTCGATTGTTTACACCGCAACCCTGACCAACCCCGCTGGTACTCCGGTCACCGTGACACTGAGCAACGGCGCTGTAATCAACATCGCTGCCGGCGCCACCACTGGCACCGTGACCGTCGATGCGCCGACTGACGACGTCTACAAAGACGCCGGCAAGGTTGAAGTCAGCATCGATAACGCCACCGGCGGTAACTTCGAAAACCTGATACCAAGCACCACGCCAGCCGTCACCGACGTGACCGACACCATTGATACCAGCACGGTTTCGCTCACTGCGACCGCGAATGTAGCTGAAGGCGGCACTGTCGTTTACACCGCCTCGGTCAACGCTCCCGTGACCGGCGCTCCGCTGGTGATCACCCTGTCGAACGGTCAGAGCATCACCATTCCAGTCGGTTCCAGCAGTGGTTCGGTCAACTTCGTGACCCAGAACGATGCCCTCGCCGGCGGCGACAACCTGAGCGTGAAGATCGACGACGCCCAGGGCGGCAACTACGAAAAACTGGACATCGACGCGACTCCGGCTGACACCACCGTTACAGATGTGCAGGACACGACTGGCCTGACGCTCTCGGCCACTGACACTGTTGCTGAGGGCGGTTCGATCGTTTACACCGCAACCCTGACCAATGCCGCTGGCTCGCCAGTCACGGTGACCCTGAGCAACGGCGCCGTAATCAACATCGCTGCCGGCGCCACCACTGGCACCGTCACCGTCGATGCTCCGACCGAGGATGTCTACAAAGACGCCGGCAAGGTTGAAGTCAGCATCGATAACGCCACTGGCGGTAGCTTCGAGAACCTCGTTCCGAGCACGACTCCGGCAGTGACTGATGTCACCGATACCATCGACACGTCGACTGTCAGCCTGACCGCGACCTCCTCCGTGGCCGAAGGCGGCACCGTGGTTTACACCGCTTCGGTCAACGCTCCGGTCACCGGCGCTCCGCTGGTAATCGCCCTGTCGAACGGCCAGAGCATCACCATCCCGGTCGGTTCGAGCAGCGGTTCGGTCAATTTCGTTACCCAGAACGACGCCCTTGCCGGCGGCGACAACCTGAGCGTCAAGATTGATGATGCTCAAGGCGGCAACTACGAAAAACTGGACATCGATGCCACTCCAGCGGACACCACCGTTACCGATGTGCAGGACTCGACCGGCCTGAGCCTGAGCGCTACCGATTCGGTTGCCGAAGGTGGTCAAATCACCTACACCGCAACCCTGACCAACGCCGCTGGCACTCCGGTCACCGTGACCCTGAGCAATGGCGCCGTAATCAACATCGCTGCCGGCGCCACCACTGGCACCGTCACCGTCGCAGCGCCAAAAGACGACGTCTACAAAGACGCCGGCAAAGTCGAAGTCAGCATCGACAACGCCACCGGTGGCAACTTCGAGAACCTCGTCCCGAGCACCACCCCAGCCGTCACCGACGTGACCGATACCGTCGATAACACCATCGTCAGCATCACCGGCAGCACCTCGGTCACCGAAGGCCAGGCCGCGACGTACACCGTCAGCCTGACGAACCCGGCGCAAACCGAAGTGACGCTCAAGATCGTCTACAGCGGTACCGCCGCCGACGGTACGGACTTCACCGGCGTCTACACCGTGAAGATTCCGGCCAATGCCACCAGCGCCACTTTCAACGTGGCGACGCTGGACGACAAGATCACCGAAGGTACCGAAAACTTCGTGGTCAAGATCGACTCGGCCACCGGCGGCAACTTCGAAAACCTGGCCGTCAGCGGCACCAACGGCAGCGTCAGTACCTCGATCATCGACAACGATGCACCGCCGGTACTGGACCTGGATGCCAACAACTCCAGCGGCAAGACCGGCGCCGATTACCAGGTGACCTTCACCGAAGGCACCACCGGTCCGGGCGTGTCCATCGGCGACACCGACCTAAAAATCACCGACCCGGACAGCACGATGCTGACCGGCGCCACCATCGTGCTGACCAACCGTCAGCCCGGCGATGCGCTGAACCTGGGTAACAGCGTCAACGGCATCAGCATCAACGCCAACAGCACCAACGGCACGGTCACCCTGACCCTGTCGGGCAATGCGACGCTGGCCGACTACATGCAGCAAATCAAGAACATCAGCTTCACCAACAGCAGCGACGACCCGAGCACCGTGCCGCGCATCATCACCGTGACGGTGACCGACGGCACAAACTACTCCAACACGGCCACCACCACCGTGAACGTGGTCGGGGTCAACGATGCGCCGGTCGCAACCGGCGGCGCGGTGACCGGTACCGAAGACACCTCGTTGATTCTTGGCTGGTCGACCTTTGGTGTCAGCGATGTGGACAGTTCGGCATCCAGCCTTGGGGTAAAAATCACCGGACTGCCCGCTGACGGCAAGTTGCAGTATCTGGACGGTGCAACGTGGAAGGACGTGGCCAACAACCAGACCTTCACCAAGGCCGACATCGACGCCGGCAAACTGCGCTTCACACCGGATACCCATGAGTCCGGCGCCAACGGCAACGCGAACGGCGTGGGCGATCAGAAATCCGATTACGCGCAGATCAAGTTCCAGCCAACCGACGGTCAGGCGCTGGGCACTACCGGCACCGTGAAGATCGACATCACGCCGGTCGCTGACGCACCAACCCTCAACGTAGCCGGGAACGCCGTGACCTCCACTGGTCTGGTCAAGGAAGTCTGGACCGGTCTGTCGGGCCTGGGCACCGATGGCAGCGGCGCGCCGTCCGGTACGCTGAAGTCGGTGATCGATGCCGCCGGAACCCCCAACGGCAGCACCACCGTGAACAACGTGCAGTCCGACAGCAACGTGAATCCGGGCACCGCGTCGAAAACCTCGGGCCTGATTTTCCTCGAAGCTGGCAAGACCTACACCTTCAGCGGTACCGGCGATGACAGCCTGTTGGTGACCATCGGTGGCAAGGATGTCGCGGGCATCACCTGGGGAGCGGGCGGCAAGCTCAATGGCTCGTTCACCCCGACCACCAGCGGCTACTACACCCTGGACATCTACCACCACAACCAGACCGGCCCGGGCAGCTATGACGTGAACCTGTCGGTCAACGGCAGCACCCCGACCGACCTGAGCAGTGCCGGCGTGCCGCTGTATACCGGCGTGGCTGATCTGGTGAATGCGGGCGTGACTGTTTCGGACCTGCACGGCACCAATGGTGAAGGCTACTACGACGGCTTCAAGCTCAACGAAGGCGCCGAAGGCGGCAGTGTGAACCTGTCGAAGATCACCACGGCGCTGACCGATACCGATGGCTCGGAAAGCCTGAGCGTGAAAATCGGGGGGATGCCAGAAGGCAGCGTGCTGAGTGACGGGGCCGGCCACACCGCAACCGTGGGCAGCAATGGCGAAGCCTCGGTCACCGGTTGGAACCTGGGCAGCCTGACCCTGACGCCACCGACGTACTACAACGGCCAGTTCAACCTGACCGTAACCTCGACCTCCACCGAAGCCCTCGGCGGCTCGGCAACCACCACGGCGCAGATTCCGGTCACGATTTATCCGGCGGTCTACAACTCCGCCACGGCCACCTCTGGCAGTGACAACGTCACCGGCACCGACGGCAACGACATTGTGGTCGCCGACATCGGCGGGCTGACCGTCGTGCCAGGCGTCAACTACAACATCGCCTTCATGGTCGACAGCTCCGGCAGCATGAGCGCATCGTCCGTCACAGCCGCCAAGGACTCGTTGACGTCGGTGTTCAACACCCTCAAACAGAGCATGGGCGGCAACTCCGGGACGGTGAACATCTTCCTGGCGGACTTCGACAGCCAGGTGAATAAAACCGTATCGGTCAACCTCAATGACCCGAACGCCCTCGTGCTGCTCAAAAGCGTGCTGGACTCGATGGTGTCCGGCGGCGGCACCAACTACGAGGACGTGTTCAAGACCACGGCCAACTGGTTCAAGAGCAGCGAAGCGCTGAGCAACACCGGCGCGACCAACCTGACGTACTTCATCACCGACGGCCAGCCGACCTACTACCAGTCCGGCGAGCAGACGAACCCGACCTTGTATGGCGACGTGAAGCTCGACAGCCTCATCACGACAGCCAACTACAAGCTGGGCCAGACGTTCAGCGCCGACCTGGACAGCAAGCATCGCATCCAGGTCGACACGGACGGCAACGTCACGCTGCAGTCCTGGCACAAGTCCTGGGGCGGTTACTGGAGCAGTGAGGAGCTGGGCACTCTGCGCGCCCAAGGTGATGGTACCTACGAGTTGTCGTACCGCGACGGCACTGGTAGCAGCACCAGCTCGACCACCACCAGCAACTCCCTGAGCGCTTTCGCGCTGTTGAGTTCGGTGTCTGGCGTGGAAGCCATCGGCCTGAACAAAGGCGTGACGCTGGACGACCTGAAGGACTACGACTCGGACAAAACTCCGCAGACCAACATCGATCCCAAGAACCTGGCCGACTCCATCATCGGACACACCGAAGCGACCCTGCCGGGCGCTGACACAGTCAACGGGGCAGACGGCAACGACATCCTGTTCGGCGACCTGGTGAGCTTCAATGGCATCGCCGGCGAAGGTTATCAGTCCATTCAGGCCTTCGTGGCCCAGCAGAGCGGTGTGGAAGTCAGCAAAGTCACCACCAGCAACGTGCACCAGTACATCACCGAACACTACAACGCTTTCGATGTGTCCGGTGCCAACGATGGCAATGACACACTGCTGGGCGGTGCCGGTAATGACATCATCTTCGGCCAGGGCGGCAACGACCTGCTCAACGGCGGCAAGGGCAATGACATCCTGCTCGGCGGCAAAGGCAACGACACGCTGATCGGCGGCCAGGGCAATGACACCCTGATCGGTGGCCTGGGTGGCGACACCTTTGTCTGGAAGTCCGGCGACACCGGCACCGACGTGATCAAGGACTTCAAGGCCAGCGAAGGTGACCGGATCGACCTGCGGGATCTGTTGCAGGGCGAAACCGGCAGCACCATCGACAACTTCCTGAAGATCAGCACGGTCGATGGCGTGTCGTCGCTGCAGGTCAGCACCTCCGGCAAGTTCAACGCGGGCGACGCCGCAGCGGCCACCCCTGATGTGACGATCAAGCTGGAAGGTAACAACTGGTCGAACATCAACCTGAACTCGTTGATCGCCGGCAGTGATCCGACCATCAAGGTCGATCACAACAACAGCTGACCGTGGCTTAACGGCCGCCCTTAGGGGCGGTCGTACCGGGCTGCATCCAGGATGACGATTTTGTCGCCACCCTCCATACTCGCGCACAGTTGGCCTATGCTGCCCAGCATGACGCCGCTTCATACATGAGGGATGCCCGATGTTTTATGTGCAACGCGATGCACAAGGCCTGCTGGTGCGCGTGGAAGCCACCGCTTATGCGGAGGCCACCGAAACCCTGCCGGCCGACAGCCACGAAATCCAGGACTGGTTCGCCAACCAGGCGGTAGAAAACAGCCTCAAGCAGCTCAAGCAGAGCGACTTGGAAATGATCCGGGTACTCGACGACTTGATCCAGGTGCTGACCAGCAAAGGCGTCATCCGCGTCACCGACCTGCCCCCCGCGGCCCAGGCCAAGCTGATGGACCGCAACCAGGCCCGGGAAGCCTTGGGCGGGTTGAGCCGGTTGATCGATGATGATGAGAAAGGGTTGATCTAAGCCTGGTTCATCGGTGTCGGGGCTGCCCTCATCGCGAGCAGGCTCGCTCCCACAGGGGGGATGGGGCAAGTCGCGGATATTGCCGTCACGCAGTTCTTATGTGGGAGCGGGCTTGCTCGCGAAAGCGGTGGGTCAGTTTGCGATGATGTTGGATGTGCCGACGCCTTCGCGAGCAAGCCCGCTCCCACAATTGGATTTGTGTCAGAGCGCAATTTTCCATTCGCCAACAGATCTCTTGTGGGAGCGAGCCTGCTCGCGATGGCCATCTTCAATCCGCCACAGGCCTGTCAGTTCGACGTTTGAACCTCAAGCCGATCCATCGCCCGCTCCACCAACAAATGCACCCCGTCGGCCATTCGGCTGATCGCCAGGATCACGCTGCGGCGCGAGCCGTCGACGTCATCAGCCAGGTCGGCGGCGATGGCGCTGATGGACAGCAGGTCTTCGGAGGCATTGGCCAGTAGGGTTTCGGTGTCGATGTTCGGGGATACGATGAAGAGCTGGCCTGCTTGGGCCTCGTCGACGGGTTTGGATTTGAGATAGTAGTCGAGAGCGCGCTCGGCGGCTTCGTCGAGTTTTTTTGCTTGCAGGGTTTCGACTCGGGATTTGGATGAGGGCTGTGGAGGGTTAGGCGTAGCTTTGAACATGGTTTGGGCTTCCTATTCAATTCAGAGCCGCCCTGGCTCGCTTGCACGCGATGAAGGGTGGCAGCTATGTGCGAGTGTGCAAGACCGAGTAAGACAACGCCCAAAAACCTCGGCAGACCCGAAGGTCTCCCGCACACAGCTGCCATAAAACATGAGCACGAATGCACGATAAGTGGCTGGTGATATTGTTGGGCGTCTTTCTAACCGGCTTGCACGCCGGTGTCACCGTTTTTTCAGTGACAAACCCAGACTAGCCACGGGGCAGACGCCGGACAAGTTCACCAAGTTCGCCACAACTCGAAGGAAATCTCCTAGGACCTAACTTTTAGAGGGGGTGTATATCCGTTTCTGCGGTAACGGCTACTGGCGGTTCCGCTCTTACAGCGGGTCACTTTCGAAAATCCGGAAGCCGGCCCAGGCGAAAGTAACCAAAGCGCTTTTGCCCCACCACTCGGCACCTCGCTTAGGCTCGGTGCCGAGTGGTGGGGCAAGACCTTTTGGTTACTTTTGGGGCGTTTGCCAAAAGTGACCCGCTGTAAGAGCGGAACCGCCAGCAGCCGCTACCGCAGCAACGGATATGTACCCAGTCAACCAAATCCTGGCCGGCTATCAGGCCGCCATCGCGAGCAGGCTCGCTCCCACAGTTTGATCGACGTACAACCGGGAGAGCCGGGTCGGCTGTAAGGCCGCCTCGCGAGCAAGCTTTGCTCCCACAGGGGATTGAGAGCAGTCGCGGATATTCAAACCAACACAAAACAAATGTGGGAGCGAGCCTGCTCGCGATAGCGGCGTATCAGTCAACATTGATGTCAACTGAACCACCGCTATCGCGAGCAGGCTCGCTCCCACAGGTTTTTGTGCGCTGATCACTCCCTCGAGGGAATGATCAGCAACAGTCAATCAAACATTCGGGCAAGGCACCGGTGCCCAGTCACCCAGGTCCGGGTTTTTGCACATGCTGTTGACCTGGCTGGTGCCGGCGCTGGCGACCTGCTTGCTTTCATCCTGCTTGGCCTTGGCGGTCTGCAGGGTTTTCTCGGTGGTTACCGCTTCTTTCGGCACGGTTGGCAACACCGGTTTTTTCGCCGGTTTCACAGCTTTTTTGGTCTTGGTCGAAGCCACAACCGGCTTGGTTTCGGCGGTCGCCACGGTCACCACGTCAGTACGCTGCACACCCACTTGCTGCAGGTCTTTTTCATAGGCCTGGGTGTAGTTGTTCAGGTCTTCGGCGGCTTTGCCGTTGACCGCGACGATCAGGTCGTTGGACTCTTTCAGGCCGGAGACGATTTCTGCCAGGCGCTTGCGGCCTTCAGTTTCGTTGACGGTCTTGGCCTTGCGGTCGGCCACCAGCTTGGTGAACGCGCTCTGGTAGCACTGCTGCGAAGCCTTGGCGTACGCGGTGCTGCGATCGATATCGGCGGCGCTTTTGTCGACGTCAGCGGCGTAGGAGGCGATGCGCTGGTTGTCATCGGCGATCTGCTTCTGACGCTCGGTGTAGTAACCGGTTGCGCCACCGGCCAAGGCACCACCGGCGGCACCGATGGCGGCGTTGCGGCCACGGTTTTCCGAATCGGTCAGCGCACCCAACAGGGCACCACCGACCGCACCGACGGCTGCGCCGGTGAGTACCGATTTGGTCATGTTCCCCTCGGTGGAGCGCAAGTGCTGCACCGGCTCGTAGCAGTTAGGGTAGTACTCGACCTTGGTGCTCGACGCGACCTTGGAAGTCGGCGACGTAGCGCAGCCGGTCAGTACGGTGCTGAAGCCGACAGCGACCATCAGCAGGTGACGCTTGGAAACCGAAGCAAAAGGTTTACGGGAGAAAAGCATGATTGTGTTCTCTTTTTAAGTGTTGACCAGCTCAGCACGGCCCACCGCCGTCTGAGTCCCTTCCAAGCTCGCTGACAATCAACGATCAAGACCGCTGACTGCTCGATGCGAGCAGTTCCTTCAATATCGCCGCCGGGTCGGCTCGTTTTTGCTGACGATACTGACCGACATGGCGAACGAATAACGTTGCGCGCGCCACCAGGCTCTTGCCCAGCACCGGCTTGCGCTCCAATTCCTCCTTGATGCGTTGAAACTGCGCCTGGATCACGGCATCGGTGTAACGCGTGCCGGTGGCCAGGTTGTCGATGTAAATCGCCACGGCGCCATCGAGCGCGCTGCGGCCGTTGTTGATGGCCGTGGCGAACAGCTTGGCGCTGGCCTCGTCCTTGGCGTCCAAGGCCTGCTGGCGACTGTTCTGCAAATTGGTCAGGCGAATGTTGTAGTTATTGATGGTCTCGACCACCAGGGCCGCCGACTGGATCAGGTTGCCCGCCGCTTCCTCGCGCTGCTGGGCGATGAGCGAGACGTTGCGCTTGAGCTCTTCGTTGACCAGCCCCAGCTCGGCCTGCAGGCGCGGGTCGACGCTGGCGGCGATGATGCTGTCCAGGCGCTTGGTCGGGTCTTCGGCTTCATCGATGGCATCGGTCAGGGATGCTAGGCGGCCTTCTTTCTCCCATTGAGCGAACAGCTCTTTGTAACGTGAGCGCGGAGCCGACAGCGCTCCGACCGCCACGCGGAACCCGGTGGTTTCGTTGCTTTGCTCGGTGCCGTCGGCGGCGAACAACGGATACTCGCGGCGCATCCCGGTGAACAGCGTGCCTTCGCCTTCCAGGTAGTTGCCGCCCTTGACCACGAAGCCACCGTAGGCGCCCTGGCGGCGACCGGCATGCACCAGTTGGAAGGACTCCTGAACCATCTCGGCGGCGTTGCCAATCACGTCGAACAAACCGATGGGGTTCGGCAGTTTGATGCCAACGGGCATCAGCCGCGCCGCCTGGCCGGTGCCGCCAGCGACCTGATTGAACACCGCCCAGTCAGCCAGTGGTCCGTCGCTTTCACTGCCTTCCAGACGCCGGGGAAACAAGCGCCCCTCCAGGTCCTGGCGGCTGACGGCTTGCCCGCCACGGGCGGCGAATTCCCACTCGACTTCGGTGGGCAAACGCACGAAGCCCAGCCCACCGTCCTCGGCGGAGCTGCCGCGACCGCTCACCGGCAGCAGATCCTTGTGGTATTTCATCAGCCAGGCGCTATACACCGCCGCAAAACGTTCGGCCTCGAACTTGGACAGTTTCACCTTGGGCAAACGCCCGGCCATGCCTTGGGGCAGCTCGGTTTTGAGGGTCTCGCAGGCCGGCGCGGGTTCGCCGCTAGCCAACGACTGCGCCTGGGCCATGACCTGGGCGTATTGGCGAGCGGTGACCTCGTATTTACCGATGAAGTACAGCATCGGTTTGAGCGGGGTCTTGGCGTCAGCCTTGGGCATCAACGGCGCGATGGTTTTGTTCCAGTCCTTGGGCAGGTCCTTGAGGGTGAACTGGCCGTTGATGAAGTCCCGACGATAACCGGAAATGAACGACTGCTTATAGCCGGCCTCGCCCTCGCTGAACGGGTAGCCAAGGCTGATCTCCCGATCATCCAGGGTGCCTTGGGCGAGGATGTAGACGTAACGGAACACCATTTGCCCTTCGCACGGCAGCGGCAGGCTGACGTCACCGGGCAGCGGTTTGGGGTTGTCCAGTTTGTCGGTGCTTTCATCGGCCCAGGTTAAACCGGCCAGGCTCAGCGCCACGGCGGCGCCCAATAACTTATACATCGCGAATTCCTTCACACGCCTGGATGCGCGCCACCCGCCAGCCACCACAGGCCGCCGCCACGGCGCTGACGCCGAGCACGGCCACCAGGGCCAAGGTGTAGTGACGCGGCAACAGATGGCTGGCGTACTCGCCCGGCAACTGCGCAAATAAATAATTGAGGCCCGACTGCGCCAGGCCATACAGCCCGGCACTCAACAAGGCCGCCAGTGCGGCGCTGTAGAGCGCCTGCAACACCACGAACAACAACAGCGCCGCCGTAGAAACCCCCAGCAGGCGCAACACCGACAGTTCCCGGCGCTTACGCTCGACCGCCGCCAGGGCACCGGCAAAAATCGCCGCGAACGCTCCCGCCAACGCCAACCCGGCGATGATCCAGAACACGATCGACAGATTGCGGCTCAGCGATTGCACCTGTGCGATGGTCTGGGCCTGGGTAGACACCAACAGGTTCTGTGCCGCGAAATACTCGCGCAGCGGCTCCACATCACCCAGGCTGCGGGCGTACAGGCGAAACGCCGGGTAGACCCGCTGCGCGCTCTGCCCCACCGCGTCGCCCGGCCAGCCGAACGCGGGCACGGCGCGACCGTCGCGGTAATCCTCGGCCGCTTCCAGCAGCGCCAGCGGCGCGAACAAACCATCCCGGGCAAAGGCTTGCAGCGGCAGTACGTGCAACACCTGCACGCGCGTGCGCTGCGCCTCGCTACGACCAGCCACCTGCCGAGCGAAACTGGCCTGCAGCCAATCACCGGCCCTGGCGCCGAGTTTTTCGGCGGCGGTGTGGCTGAGCACCACTTGATCCAGGCCTTGCGGCACCGGCAGGCGCTCAAACAAAGGATCATTGGCCGCCGTGGGGATCATCTCGACGGTGACGGGCTCAGCCTCGCGGCTCAAATCCGCAGTGGCCGCAATCTGCCGCGTGCGGGCCAGGGCAAACGCCACGTCGTTGCGCCGGCCCAATTGCTCGACGAACTCAGCGCTGAACCGCCCCCCGCCCAACGGGATGATTTCCCGGGTAGCCGGGTCATTCTCCAGGCGCTCGGTGAGGCTGCTGACCAGGCCGAATTTCAGGCCGAACAGCACCAGCAACGGCGCGACCACCGCCACCAGCGCCAGCACCGAACAGGCCGACAGCCAGGCATCGTTGCGGTAATCCTGCCAGGCCAGGGAAGCCACCAGCGCGCCGCGCATCAGCAAGCCTCCCCAAGGGTCGCGGTGACGCCGCCATCGGCGTCGCGACGACAACTGATGCGCCGCACCTGCAAACCGCTGGCGCGGGCCAGTGACTCATCGTGGGTGGCGACCACACAACACACACCGTGATCGCGGGCCTGGGCCACCAGTAACTGCATGACCCGCTCAGCGTTCAGCGGGTCGAGGGCGGCGGTGGGTTCATCCGCCAGCAACAGGCGCGGCCTATGCGCCAGGGCGCGAGCGCAACTGACTCGCTGGCGCTGGCCGACGGACAAATCCGCCGGCTTCTTGCCCAGCTGGTCGGCGATGTCCAGTTGCCCGACCAGGCGCGTGACGCTGCCGTCATCCGCCATGCCAAGCAGTTTGCGCGACAACTCGATGTTGCCGCGCACGTCCAGAAAACCCAGCAAACCACCGGTCTGTAGCACATAACCCAGATGCCGGCTGCGCAGGTCCGCCAAGGCGCCCTGCTGCCCCGCACGCCACAGCGCGGCGATGTCCAACGGCGTGTTAGCCGGCGTGAAATCGAACTGCCCGGCCTGATCCGGCGCCAGCACCAAGGCCAGCAGATCCAGCAAGGTGCTCTTGCCGCAACCGCTGGGGCCGACCACCGCCAGTTGTTCGCCGGCACGCAATTGCAGCCGTGGAATTACCAGGCTGTAGCGCTGGCTGCCGGCGCCCCGGCTTTTGTGTACGGCGCTCATATTCAGCATCACGGCAGCGTCGACAACGGAACGCGGTACAGGGCATCGCCCGGCTCGGCATCGCCGAACCGCACCCAGTTGGCCAGATCGTTGTGGAAGGTCTCGTAGAGGCGGATTTTCGAATCCAGCTCGTCGATGAAATCTTCCTGCTCGGCCACGCTCAGGGACAGCCACAAATCCTGGGTCATGTTCAGCGACTTGCTGCGGTAAGGCAGCCCTTCGAGGTACTCGCCGAGAATCCCACCGTCAGCCAGGTTGCCGCCCTTGCGCAACGCCGAAGGATCGCGGCTCATGTAGGCACTGGCGCTGGCGATTTCCTGGAAGAAATCCTTGGGCGAAGTCTGGGTCTTGCGCGCCGCATCGACGATCAGCTTCAGCGACTGCTGCAAGTCGTTGAGTTGCAGTTTGGTCAGCATCACACACACCTGGAACGCCGGCAGCGCCGGGTTGGTCAGGTCACGGTCGGCGGTCCAGGCGCTGACCAGTTGCGGGGCCTGGCTGGCAGATTTGCGCCCCAAAAAGTCCATGTGCATCGCGTAGCCCACCGCCGCCGATTTATCGCTCAGGCTCGGCGCCGCGCCCAACTGCGGTACGCTTTGCGGCTTGTTGCTGCGCACCTGATGCACCAAGTCGGCGAACACCGAGCCGATCTCGTCGACGCGCTCACCCAACTTACGCACATCGGCGCCCGGCACCGGAATGTACAGGTCACCGATCTGCGGGTTGGCGTCAGCGGTCAGGGTGCGATATTGGCTCTGCGCACCGCCGTGGGTTTTCTTGCCGGCGTCGCTGAGCAAGTGCAGGGCGTAGATCTTGATCTGTTTGCCCAGCGCCGCTTGTCTCACTTCGGCTTCGTTCATTTGCGTGGCGGCAAACGGATCGTTCTTGCGCAGGGCGCCGGCATCGGTGACCAACAGGATCAGGCGCCCGCCATAACCGGACCAGTCCATGCCCTCCACCGCTTCCATGACACCGGCAAACGCATCCTCATTGAACGAATGGCTCGACACCGTGGACGCCTTGACCTGTCGCGCCATCTCCATGAAGCGTTGCGGGTCGCGACCCTGCTCCAAGGTGATCAAGGTCTTGGCGACGTATTCCAGGCCGGGGGTTTTCTGGGTGCTGCTGCGAAAACCCACCATGCCGAAGCTGACACTGTCCAGCTCGCCACGCTCGGCGATGCGGCTTTGCAGCTCGTGGACCACGTCGCGGACCTGATCGATGTAGGGCTGCATCGACACGGTGGTGTCCACCACCAGCACCACGGCGGTACGGAACGCGTCGGCGTTGGCGGTGCTGATGGGCGTGTTGGGGGTAGCCTTCGGCGTGTTGCCGGGGTCGATGGACGCCACGTTCAGCAGCTGCACCGGTTGGCCGGTCTCATCGAAGCTTTCGCGGGAATCGAAGATCGGCAACAGGTAGAACTGATTCTGCGGCACGGCGCTGGCGGCCGGTTCCAGGGCCAGCACTTGCTGATTGTCTTCACGGTTCTGCTGGGCCTTGAGCAAGACATTCCTGGCCGCTGAAGGGTCGGCCAGCAGCTTTTCCACTTCGCCGGGCTGGCGCAGGAACATTACCGGCGCACGGCCGGAACGTTCGGTGAACTTGAGCACCAGGCTTTGCTTCCAGTCGCTGACCTGCGTGGCCGGCAACCAACCGTCGCTGCGCCCGTCCGTGGCCGCGCCGACCCGCAACCAGGGGCTGCCATCGAGGTCTTTGCGCTCATACACGTAGAGCACGGAAAACGCCGGCAACGCCTTGCCCGGCGCAGCGCCCGCTTCTTCAGTGAGCTTGGCGCCCGGTTTGCTCAGCACTCGCTGGAACAGGGTTTTCTTGCCAGCCATCAACAATGGACGCTGGCCGCCATCGGCCTGCGTTGCCACAGGCGGTTTTGCCGGGGGCACATCTTGAGTTTTCACCGGCGGTGGATTTACCGGCGGCGTCGAGACAATCGGCGGCTTCGTGGCTTCTCCACCATCGCCCGACAGCCACCAATAAGCCCCACCCCCCAACGCCAGCGCAACGGCCACCGCAACGGCGGCCAGGGCGAACAGCGGAGTCTTGGGCTGCGACGAAACGCTAGGGCGTTGAGTCGGGTTCACCGGCGGCGGGGTTGGCTTGGGCTGGGATTGCGGCTGTGCCGGCCCTGTCGGAATATCGATGGACACCGGGGTCAATCCAGCCAGGTCATCGCCGCTCGGAGGCGACGACACGGGCAGCGGCAACGGCCGGATCAGCGTCGCTTGCGCCGATTCCTCAGGCAGATTGTCCAGCGCCCGCAAGAGAGCCGCTGCATCCGGGAAACGCTCCGCCGGGTCTTTGGCCAGCAGTTTGCGCAGTACGTCCTGGTAATGACCGTGATGCACCGGCAACTCCGGCAGCGGTTCGGTCAAGTGCGCCAGGGCCGTGGACAGCGCGTCGTTGCCGGTATACGGCAGTTTGCCGACAAGGATTTCGTAGAGCACCACGCCCAGGGCATACAGGTCGGCCCGACCGTCGATGTCTTGCCCACGGGCCTGTTCCGGGCTCATGTAGCTGGGCGTGCCGACGGCGAAACCGGCTTGGGTGAATTGGGTGCGGTCGTCCAGGGACTTGGCGATGCCGAAGTCCGAGAGCACCGCCGTACCGTCAGCGCGGAACAGGATGTTGGCCGGCTTGACGTCACGGTGCACCAGACCCAAGCCATGGGCGTAGCCCAGGGCCGAGGCAATCTGGCGGATGTAGATCAGGCCCTGCTCCGGCGACAGGCCGGCGGCGATGCGCTCCTTGAGCGTGCCGTTGGGCAGGTATTCCATGGCCATGTAATACAGCTCACCGACGTTGCCGATGTCATGGATGGTGACCGTGTGCGGGTGGGACAGACGCGCCAGGGTCTTGCCTTCGCGCAGGAAGCGCTCGCAGAACGTCGGGTCGGCAGCCAACGCGGCCGCCATGACTTTCAACGCCACCTTGCGCTCCAGGGAACGCTGGGTCGCCAGGTAGACGCTGGCCATCGCGCCTTCACCGATCGGCCCTTCGATGTCGTAGCCAGGGATGACAATGTTCAAGGTCAAGCTCATGACGGCACCTTCACGACAACCACGGTGATGTTGTCCGGCGCGCCACGCATCAGGCCCAGGGACACCAGGCTACTGGCGATCTCGCCGGGATCATCGTGGTTCAGGACTTCACGGATTTCATCGTCCTCGACGGTCTTGGTCAGCCCGTCGCTGCACAGCAGGTAACTGTCGCCGGGCACCAGCAGCAGCTCGACCATCGCCAGATTCAGTTGCGCCTCGACCCCGATGGCACGGGTAACGATGTTGGCCCGTGGATGCACCCGGGCTTCGGCTTCGCTGAGCAGGCCACTGTCCTGCAGGTCCTGGACGTAGCTGTGATCGCGGGAGATGCTGTCGAGCTTGCCGTCGCGCAGGCGATACAAACGACTGTCACCGGCCCACAGGCACATGCCGCGCAGGTCCCGCGCAACCAGCACCACCACAGTGCTGCCCATCATGGTCACGCCACGGTTGGCGGTTTCTTCACGCACGGCGGCGTTGACCCGCAGCAAGTCGCTGTGCAGTGCGGCGACGTATTCGTCCAGCGAACGGCCCGCGGCAATGCCGCGCAGGCTGTCGACGATCAGACTGCTGACGTAGTCGCCCGCCGCGTGCCCACCCATGCCATCGGCGACCACCCACAGGCCGTTTTCCGGCAGTTCCAGGCACGCGTCTTCGTTGACCTGGCGAACCATGCCGACATGGCTCTTGCTTGCAGACTTGAAGGCTTTCCCAGCACTTGGACGCATCTACACAACACCTTCTTGGCCGAGCAAAAATTGCGCAAAATCAGCGGCGGCCGGCAAACCCTGGCAGCGCATCAGACCGGGCGCGATACGTTCCGAACCCTGGCCCCACCACACGCTCACGCCTTCGCAGGCCGCTTCGGCCAGGGCGCTCATGCGCCGCTGCGGGTCGGTGGCGTCGAAGCGATGCAGGCTGGCAAAGCGGCTGCTCGGCGTGCGCGGCAGATACATCGGGCTGCCGAGGGTCTCCAACTGTTCGTTGAACGCTTCGAAACTGGCCTCCACACTCAACGTGCTCAGCAACAGGTTCTCCACCCGCTCAAACCACTCGTCCGCACCGCCCACCACGGACGCCGGGTCCGCGTCGGGCTCCAGCAGCACCGCGACGGTCAGCGGAAAATAGCGGCCGACCCGATCGATACTCGGCATCACCACGCCCACGGCGGCGTCGGGCCCACAGACCCCGGGCGCGACCATGAAGCGCCACAGCGGGCTGACCAGATAGGCATCCAGCCAACGCTCGCCCAAGCCGGTCTGGCTGGCGAGCAACCCCGCCGCCAGCCACGAATCCCACGGGCCGATAAAACTCTGGGGCAAGCCCCGGCTGACGAAGTCCCCGCGGCTGGCCAACTTTCCATAGAAGCCCGGTGTACTCATAGACGCTCCGGCAGGCTGAAGCCGCTGAGCACGCGGCTCTTGAACGGGTTGAAGGCGCTGTTGGCCCGCAGCTCGTAAGAGGCGCTGGCGCCGTCGACCCGCAGCCGCAGGTTGAAGCGGTCTGGCGAGTTGCCGGCGGTCAGGTCCGATTGTTCCAACAGGCGGAACCAGGCCCACGGGCCGTCCAGAGTGATACCGGAGCGGCCATTGGCCGAGGGCGGCAGGATCGAGATCCGTACCACGCCGATGCTGCCGGGGTTGGGCCACTGCATGGCGGTCGGACGACTCGGGCCGTGGTCGTAGCTCAGCTGCTGGCCGTCGAGGTCGAGCAAAAACTGGGTGATGGTCGAGTCCATCGCAACCGGCTTGAGCTCGAAGCGCACCATCGGCTGGGTGCCGCCGGAACGGAAAAACGCATCGCGGATGGTGGCCGCACGCTGGAAGGTTTGCAGCACGCCAGGGGCGATACCGAGCTTCTGTGCCGCACCCGGCTGCCAGCGCCAGGCCGGGGTCGAGGTGTCGACGTAGGGCTGCAGGTATTTGCGGAAGTAGTTGTCCATCACCCCGCCGACGCCGAAGAACTGACCGAAGTCGTCCAGGGTTGCGTCCCGCGCACTGCCCGGCGACATGGGATAACGACCGGCCAGGGATTGGCGGTAGATGTTCACCACTTCGCTGGTCCAGGCGGCGTTCAGTTGATTGCGCACCCCGCCCATCATGCTGTTGGTGGTGGAGTTGACCACCGATTTGACCAGGCCTTGCACCAGCGGCGGCTGGCGTTCGGCGTTGAGGCTGACCCGTGTGGCAGCAGCCTGGGCCTGGTTCTTGGCTTCGCCGAGCAGGGCGTCGCCGCTGGCGCCGACCATGGCGCTGACCTGCACGTACAAGGCATTCATGTCGGCGAGCAGGCCATCGATAGCCGCCGGTTCGCCTTCGTTTTTGCTGACGATGCTGTTGAGCTCGGCGAAATGCGCAGTGACCGGGTCAACGCTGGCCTGGGGTGCGTTTTGTGCCGCCTGCTCCTGGCCGAGCAAGCTGCCCAGGCGCTCCTTGAGCTTGTCCACACCGCCTTCGACCTGCTCGCCTTGGGCCGCCAGCAAGCGTTCCTCCTGCTGTAGGTCGGTCTCTTTCGCCACCGCCACCAGCAGTTTTTTCAACGGCGAACTTGGCCCGGACAGAACCCGCAAGACATCGGCGGCCTGAGCCACGCTGGTGATCGGCACAAAGTCGATGTCGGCCAGCAAGGCGTCCCATTGGCGCTGATAGTCCTGGAAATACAGGCGGCGCACTTCGGCGGCCAGGCTGGCGACGTCCTGCTGCCCGGCCTCGTCGCGCCCCAACACCCATTGCTCTTCAGCCAGCGTTCCAGCCTGGTTCAGGCTGGTGAGCAAAAAGCCCTGGCGGTAGCCCTTGACCGTGAAGAACCCGCTCAGTGGCTCGCCCAAGGGTTTGCCGCTCTTGCGGCTGAACACCAGCGCAGCGTCGCGCCCGGCGGCTTCGTTGAGGCGAAAAACGGCGATGCCCTCGGGCAGTTTCTGGCGCTTGACCCGGTCATAGACGCGCTGGGCCACGGGCAGTTGCTGCAACTGCCGGCGCAGGTCTTCGATCAAGCGCGGGTCCAGGCGGGCGGTGGGCGGACGACGCTCGAACAGCGCCTGCAAATGCTCGCCCAGGGCCAGACGTTGATCGGCCGGCAGGTCACGCGGCAGGCTGCGGTCCCAATCCAGAGCAACCCAGGCCTTGATGAAGTCGGCATCGTAGTGCTCGTTGTCAGCGAGCATCAGGTAGGCCTTCAATCCTTCATAGAGGAAATCCGAACTGCCGCCGCTGTGCAGTTGCTCTTCGATACGCGTCAGCAAGCGTGGCGCGAACACGGCGATCAGCAGCTTGCGATAGACACTGCCGGACTCGGCTTCGAGCATGTCGCCTTGATACAGACCCAGGCCCTCGGCCCAATCGGGCGCGTCGTCGGCCAGGTGCTTCACGGCGTTGAGCAATGGCAATACGGCGAGGACATCGCGTTGTGCCGGACTGAGGCTCTGCACGGCCTGACCCAGCGGCGCGACTTTCTGATCGACCTGGGTGATGTACGCCTGGTTGGCCCGATAGCTGATCCACCACAACGTCGAAACCACCAGCACCAAAGCCACGGTCGAGGCCAATACGCCCCGGGCGATCCACTTGCGCCGACGCTCGACCTTGGGATCGACGCCCACCAACCCACGCTCGGCGAACGCCACGGCGGTGAAGAGTTTTTCGATGAAGTAACTGCGCCCGGTGCCGGTCTGACGTGCCAGGTGCTGGCGGTCCAGGTTCATGCTTTGGGCCATGGAACCGATCAAGCGATCGATCGGGCTGCCTTCCTGGGTGCCGCTGGTGAAATACACCCCGCGCAGCAGCACACGTTCTTCGAAGGCGTTGGGTTTGAACACGCCTTCGAGGAAACTTTGCAGACAATCTTTCAGCGCGCCGAACTGTTGCGGGAAACCGTAGATCAAGTCGCGCCGCGCCGGGTCGCGCTCTTGCTGCAAGCGTTCCACCAGGCGGTCGTTGAGGCGCTGCTCAAGGCCGGCGAATTCGCTTTGCAGATGCGCCAACGGACTGTCGTTGCTCTTGCCATCGTCCAGGGCGAAGGTCATGCCCCAGACCTGGGCGCGCTCTTCCTTGCTCAGGCTGTCGAAGAACTCCATGAACCCGGGCACCAGGTCGAGCTTGGTCAGCATCAGGTAGATCGGGAAGCGTACGCCCAGTTGGGTGTACAGCTCCTGGATGCGCAAGCGAATCGCCGCAGCATGAGCCGCGCGCTCGGCGTCGCTGCCCAGCAGCAGGTCCGACAGACTGATGGCAATGAACGCACCGTCAATCGGGCGACGGGCGCGTTGTTTTTTCAGCAGCCCGAGAAAGCCCAGCCACGCGGCCTTGTCGACAGTCGCGTCACTGTCCTGAGTGGTGTAGCGGCCAGCGGTGTCGAGCAGCACCGCCTGGTCAGTAAACCACCAATCGCAGTTGCGCGTGCCGCCCACGCCGCGTACCGCGCCTGCGCCCAGTTGCGCGGCCAACGGGAAATGCAGCCCGGAGCTGACCAGCGCAGTGGTCTTGCCCGAACCCGGCGGGCCGATGATCACGTACCACGGCAGTTCGTAGAGGTTGCGGCGCTCGTCCCCACCCAGCTTGGCTTTCTTCAACAGCGCCAAGGCTTCGTCCATGCGCTGGCGCAGGGTTTCGAGTTCTTCGGCCGTCGCGATGCTGGTAGGGTCGGGCGGGGTTTGCGCGGCCAGGCTGCGCATGACTTCGGCGGCCTGCCGGCGCGCCTGGATGATGCGAAACACCCGGTAGGCGACCCACACCGCGAACACCAGGATGATCAACGCCCAACGGCGACCTTCGGGCACCAGCCAGTCCAGCAACGGGCCGACGAACCAGATGATCAGGCTCAGGGCGATCAGCCCCAGCAGCGGGATGACCCAGCGGATCATAAAACTGAAAAACGCCTTCACTCGACCCCCTCCGCCAATACTGTGATTTCAACCCGACGATTGCGCGCACGCCCCTCTGTGGTGGCGTTGGAAGCCAACGGCTCGGTGTCGCTGCGGCCTTCGGCGCTGAAGCGCTCGGCCTGGCCGGTCTTGGCCGAAAGGATTTGCAGCACCGACTTGGCCCGCGCTTCGGACAACGCCCAGTTGGATGGGAACCTGAGGGTGGCAATCGGGCGATTGTCGCTGTGGCCGGTCACCAGGACCTGGCCCTTGACCTTGCGAATGGCATCGGCGATGCGCAGCATCAGCGGCTCCAGATCATCGGAGATGCTGGCGCTGCCCGAGGCGAACAGTTCATCGCCACGGATGGTCACCACCGAGCGATCCACGGCATCTTCCACCGCGACCCGACCGGCCCGGATTTCATCGGCCAGGAAACCGGCCAGGCGTGGTCGTTCGATCACTTTGGGCTGCACCACGGGGCGGTCGATGGCCTGCACCGGGATTTCTCCCAGGGCATGGATGTTCTTGAACACCGGCTCGGCATCGGAAGCCAGTTTCATGCGCAGACCGAACAGCAGCGCCAGCAACAAGGCCGCGCCGATGGCCACGGCGATCCACGGCGGCATGAATTGCGCCAGCCGATCCCGGGCCACGGTAACGCCGCGCCAGTGCGGCGACAGCTCACGTTCGTAGTCGCCACGGGCGCTGCGGATCAGCGCGCTGGTGCGCTCGCGCAAGGCTTCCAGTTGGCTGCGCCCGTCGTTCATCACCCGGTAGCGCCCTTCGAAACCCAGGCACATGCACAGGTACAGAAGCTCCAGCAGGTACAAGCGCTCCCGTGGGCTTTGCAGGCAATGCTCCAGAAGCTGGAACACCTTCTCGCCGCCCCAGGCTTCGTTGTGCACGGTGATCAGCAGGCTCTGTTTGCCCCAGTCGCTGGTGCCGCCCCAGGGGGTACTCAACACGGCTTCATCCAGGGCGGTGCACAGAGCGTAACGAGCCAGCAGCACGTCATTGCGCACCACGCCGGCGGCTTCGGCGCGCTCCTCGAATTGACGCAGGTACGCCAACAGCTGCGCCCGCAGGCTGGCCGGAGCCGGATGGGCAATGGTGTTGCGCAGGCGCGTCAACAGCGCCAGCAGCGGACCGGCCGCGCTTTCCAGCGGGTTGAGGCCTTGGGCCTTACCGGTCAGGACCGGGGCGGCCGGCATCGACAGCGGTGCGGGCGCCGGCTGTGGACGACCAGGGTCCGGACGGCCAGAGTCCGGGCGGAATGGGTCGGCGCCACGGCCACCGGGCGTCGGCATGAACTGAGTACGATCGTCGTTGCTCATCGCGGTTTATCCTCGGATCGCCCAGAAAGCCAGATTCAGCCCCGGGAACTGGCCGGCGATGTGGAACGCGAACCCGCCGGAGTTGCTCAATTGCTGCCAGTGATCGCTACCGCGGTCGAGTTCGTAGTAAGTGGAGCCGGCGTGATACGGAAGCTGGCGTGGCGCCACCGGCAACGGCAGCAGGCCGATGCCCGGCAACTGCAGGTTGACCAGATCGCGAATGTGCTCCACCGAACCGACCTTGCTCTGCTGGCCGAAGCGACCGCGCAGGGTTTCGGCTGGGACATCGGCACGCACCACCAGGATGAAACTGGCGCTCTCGAGCAGGGTTTTGTCGGCCAGCATCGCCACGTGGATGCCGTAGGCTTTCTCGACAATCGGAATCGGCGTGGCCTTGCTGTCGATCAGCATCGACAGGGCCTCACGCAGGGCTTGCATGACCGGCGCGTAGCTGAGCGCCAAGTCATCGTGCTGGTATTGCGGATACTCCTGCGGCCGACGCCCCGAAGCGGTGAAGGTCGAGAACTCACCGGCCAGGCTGAGCAGCTCGCTGTAGAACCGTTCGGGGTGCAACGGGCTCAACTGGCTCAGGTGCTGGATCAGCGGCTGTGCGCGGTTGACCAATTGCAGCAGCATGAAATCGGCGATCTCCGAGGCGCCCCCGGCACCGGACGCCACCACCCGCCCGGCGAGGGCTTCGCCGCGTTGATGGAGCAGGCCCAACAGTTCGCTGCGAAACGCGGCCAACGGTTTGGAGGCGGCCACATCCAGCAGCGGCGGGATGTAGCTGTCGTCCAGCACCAGGGCGCGGTCGGCGCGTTTCTCCTTGATGCGTACCAGGCCGATGGCGGCGTAGTCACTGATGCCGTCCTGCGCGGTCAACAGGCGCAAGGCCCGCGAACCCAAGGCAACCGGCGCACGGTTCTCGAACGGTGCGTTATCGTCACGCACTTCGCACACTTGGCTCACGTAGCGCGCAGCGCCGAGGGCTTCACCTTCGTCAACGGTGTCACGCGCACCGGCACGCTTGAGCGGCAAAGCCAGGTACACCAGACCATCGCGCAGGTTGTCATCGACGTTCAGCGCAGGCGGCGCCAAGTCATCCTCGGGGATGTTGAACGGTGTGCCGTCCGGCAGCAGGCCCCGCGCCGAAACGATCGCCAGCTTGCCCTGGGCCAGCAGGCCCTGGTCGATCAGCAATTGGGAAAAACCCCAGGCGCCGGCCGACAGCGGGCGGCTGCGGGCGTCGATGAGGTTTTCCAGGTAACGGTCATGCTGCTGGAAGTGCTGCGTTCCAATGAACATGCCTTCCGACCAGACCACGCGATTGTTCCAGGACATGGGGGCTCCGATTGCTTATTGGGCAGGGCTGGATGGGGGAACGACGACGGCGCTGCGCACGGCGCGCACGTCGAGGCTGATCTGGTATTCGGTGTATTGGCGCGGTGGGACATTCATCACCGTGCGCCACAGTGACCGGTCCAGTTCGCGATAGCCCACCAGCACGCCGATATGGCGGGTAGCCGGATCGAGATCGCGTTGCAGGCTCAACTGCTGACCGGGCTGGACCAGCACTTCGTCCTGATCGATCAGGTCGGCACCGAGGGTCGCCTGGGCCCGTTCGGCCAGGGCGAAATAATCGGAGCGGGCGAAGGTGGCGGCATTTTTCAGTTCGAAAATACGCACCCGGACCGGCGCCGGATGGCCGGTGGCGCCGGGGTTGAGACCGGCAATGGCGTGAAAGTGCAGTTCGACGGCGGCGGTGTCAGCCTCTTCGGACTGTGGATCGGCCGCATCCTTGGCGCATGCCGTCAGCAGAAGCACGGTGGCGACTGCGAGTAAAAACCTGAAAATCATCCTGCGTCCTCAATGACGTTTGAGCTATCCGTTGATTGCTTTTAAAAGTGTTATAGGCGGCGCTGTCGCGCGCTGTGCTCTTCGTAGGCGCGACTGAATTCGCGTCCGAACAGGTCCTGGAAATCCTCCTGGGCTTCCCGGGAAATGTTGCTGTAGAGCTCGGTGAATTGCTGCCAGTACTGAGCCTGTCGCGAGCCGTTGAAAATGCTCGACAGGCCAGCGGGTTTGCCCATGCGCTCTTCCAGTTGCGCCGGCTCAAAGCGCGCCAGCAAATGCTTGATGGCCGCTTCCACGCCGGCCATTACTGCCAGTTGGTGAGCGCGCAGGTCGTCGAAGCTGTCACGCACCGCCACATCCGGCGCCATGAACGCCTGGTTGCCATGGCGCAGCAGCAACAACATGGCCTCCTCGACATTGGGGGCGAACTTCAGCGGGTTGTTTTCCACCGGCTGGATCATCGTTTGCTGAATGCGGAACTCGCCCTTGAGGCTGCTGCGGGCACGCAGGACATCGATCAAGCCTTCGACCATCAGCCGATAGCTGCGCCCGATGCTTTCCATTTGCGCCTCGGCCTGGGCCTGGTCCAGGCGCAACTGATCCAGCCCGGCGCCGCGCAGGAAGGCTTGCAACAGGTCGGGTTGGGCGGCGTCGAGCGGCTTGGGCGGCGTGGCCGGGGTTTGAACGCTGGTCACCGGCGCCTCGCGCAGCGGCGCAGGTTCGGCGGTGGCGTGGACCTGAGGCGGGGGTGTCGGCACCGGCTCTACGACAGGCCGCTCGACAACGGGCGGTGGCGCAACCGGTGGCGAAGCGACAGGAATCGGAGCAACTGCCACGGGCGCGGGCTTGTCGCTGAACGGGTCCCAGTCCTCCGGTATCACCGAGGCCGAGGCCTGCGCCACAGGCTCGATCACCGGCGGCGGGCTGAGAGGAGCAATGGGCGTCGGTGGACGGAAATCATGCTGTTGGGCCGGCACATGGTCAGGCTGGGTGGCCGGCGGGACACTGCCCGGGCTCAGGAAATCGAACAGGTCGGGCAAGGTGTCCATGGCCGAGGCACCCTGGAAATGGGCCGGGGGAGCCACGGGCATCGACGTGGGTGTATTCAAGCCGGCCCCCTGATGCCCCATCAAGGCTTCGAAGCTGCTGGGCGCCTCAGCGAACGGATTGCTGTCGGAGACTGGCAGGTTGAAATCCACCCGCGCCTGGATTTCATAATCGCCAATGCGGATAACTTCGCCGTCTTGCAGCGGCTCACTGTTGCCCTTGCGCAAACGGACACCGGCCTTGACCAATTCCACACCATTAGTGCTGTTATCGGTTAAGTAATAACGTCCATCTTTGTATTGAATAACGCAATGTTTGCCGGAAACCAGGCGCTCAGGGTCCGGTAATACCCAGTCATTATCGGAATTACGGCCAATTGCCATCACTCCCTGATCCATGGACTTTTCAGAACACTGGCCCGGGGTAATCTTGTGATAACTAGTGATAGTCAAACACAGCGCCATCTTGCCTCCTTGCTGAACACTTGCGCATGCGATCGAGTGCCGGGATCTACGCCCGAACGACTCGCCGACAAACCTTTGCAACCGACTGCGAAACGGCTTTTTGCCAGCATGATTGCTGATATTAACCCGCCTGCATGACAAAAAACCTGCATCAGTGCCTGCCTTGACCTACTGGTCGCGCAGGTTGTTAAGCGCCTCACAACTGTCACACAGGGGAAATAGCTTACCTTGACAAGCCATAAGTACTACACCAAAAATGCACAACTTCTTGAATATACGTGATGTCACTTTAAGATCATTAAGCATCTAAAGAGCCATTAGCCTCAAGGAACATGTGGAGTTCCATTCGGAACTTGCGTGTGCACTGCCCGAGTTATTCAGCGGGCGATAGGGAGATCGAACGAAGTGGATGTGCCTCTGCTGCTCGCCGCCGTATCCGCGACTTCGCCGTGCGGTGAAGATTTGGAATATGACGCGGATTTCTTGCGCCTGGAACGCGATTCCCAAGGTCAGCCCGAGCGCAGCATGGGCGATTCGATATTGCCTGCCGAACCCCCTGAGTGGCGCAGCATCCAGCAGCAAAGCCTGGACCTGCTGCAACGCAGCAAAGACCTGCGCATCACCCATTTCCTGCTGCAAAGTTCCCTGGCCCTGGAAGGCATACCGGGCCTGGCCCGTGTGTTGACGCTGACCAGCGAATTGCTCAAGCAGTACTGGGCCGAGCTGCATCCGCGCCTGGACGCCGAGGACGACAACGATCCCACCGTGCGCATCAACGCCCTCGCCGGCCTGACATCCGATATCACCATTGGCCTGCTGCGCGAAAGCATTCTGGCCCGCTCGCGCACCTTCGGTGCCGTGAGCTTGCGCGCCGCCGCCAATGCCAGCGGCCTGCAAAGTTTCCCGAATGAAAGCCTCGGCGCCGAACAGCTCGCCGGAGCCCTGCTCGACAGTGATCCCGAGCAGCTGGAAATCACCCGCGCCGCCCTGTTGGAAGCCCGCAGCGCCGCCGAAGCCATCGAGCAACACGTCAGCGATCAAGTCGGTTCCGCCCAAGGCGTGGACCTTGGCCCGCTGAAGCAACCGCTCAAGATGGCCCTGCAGATTCTCGGCCAGTTCGCCCCACAGAGCGGCGACAGCGCCCTGCCCGAGGTCATTAGCGGCGACGACAACACCGCGCCGGTTGAACACGCCACCGCGCCGAGCGCGGGCGCGCCACGCAGCACCGCCCCTGGCGAAATCAACAGCCGCGACGACGTGCTGCGCAGCCTGGACCGGATTCTCGCGTACTACGCCCGTCAAGAGCCCTCCAGCCCCCTGCCGGTGCTGTTGAATCGGGCCAAGATTCTGGTGAACGCCGACTTTGCGACCATCGTGCGCAACCTGATTCCCGACGGCATGAGTCAATTTGAAAACCTGCGCGGCCCAGACAGCGAATAAAAGCGAACGGATCACGCAGTCACGTCACCGGCACCCCCGATGACGCCAACACCGTCGCTCAAGCGACCAGGAGCAGCAACGTGGCGAAGCAAAGTTCTCAGAAATTCATCGCGCGCAACCGTGCGCCTCGAGTGCAGATCGAGTACGACGTCGAGCTCTACGGCGCCGAGAAAAAGGTCCAGTTGCCCTTTGTCATGGGGGTGATGGCGGACCTGGCCGGCAAGCCCGCCGAGCCTCTGGCACCTGTGGCCGATCGCAAATTCCTTGAAATCGATGTCGACAATTTCGACTCGCGCCTCAAGGCCATGCAGCCTCGCGTGGCGTTCCATGTTCCCAACGAACTGACCGGCGAAGGCAACCTGAGCCTGGACCTGACTTTCGAAAGCATGGACGACTTCAGCCCGGCGGCCGTGGCCCGCAAGGTCGACTCGCTGAACAAGCTGCTCGAAGCGCGCACCCAACTGGCCAACCTGCTGACCTACATGGACGGCAAGACCGGCGCCGAAGAAATCATCATGAAAGCGATCAAGGACCCTGCCCTGTTGCAGGCCCTGGCCAGCGCGCCCAAGCCCGCCGACAACGAGCCCAAGGCTTAATCAGGACGAATGATCATGAACGAATCAGCACGTGAAAATCAGTCCCAGGCCCTGGGCACCACCGAAGTACCCAGCGAGTTCGCCTCGCTGCTGATGCAAGAATTCAAGCCCAAGACCGAGCGCGCTCGCGAAGCCGTCGAAACGGCCGTGCGCACGCTGGCCGAACAGGCCCTGGCGCAGACTGACCTGGTGTCCAACGACGCCATCAAGTCGATCGAATCGATCATCGCCGCCATCGACGCCAAGCTCACCGCCCAGGTCAACCAGGTCATCCACCACCCCGACTTCCAGCAGCTGGAAAGCGCCTGGCGTGGCCTGCACTACCTGGTCAACAACACCGAGAGTGACGAGCAGCTCAAGATCCGCGTGCTCAACATCTCCAAGACCGACCTGCACAAGACCCTGAAGAAATTCAAGGGCACCGCGTGGGACCAGAGCCCGATCTTCAAGAAGATGTACGAAGAAGAATACGGCCAGTTCGGCGGTGAGCCGTACGGTTGCCTGGTGGGCGACTACTACTTCGACCAGTCGCCACCGGACGTGGAACTGCTGGGCGAGCTGTCGAAAGTCTGCGCCGCCATGCACTCGCCGTTCATTGCCGCCGCATCGCCGACCGTGATGGGCATGGGCTCGTGGCAGGAACTGTCGAACCCGCGCGACCTGACCAAGATCTTCACCACACCGGAATATGCCGGCTGGCGTTCGCTGCGTGAATCGGAAGACTCGCGTTACATCGGCCTGACCATGCCGCGTTTCCTGGCGCGCCTGCCGTACGGCGCCAAGACCGACCCGGTGGAAGCCTTCGCCTTCGAAGAAAACACCGACGGCGCCGACAGCTCCAAGTACACCTGGGCCAACGCCGCTTATGCGATGGCGGTGAACATCAACCGTTCGTTCAAACACTTCGGCTGGTGCTCGCGCATCCGTGGCGTGGAGTCCGGCGGTGAAGTGGAAAACCTGCCAGCCCACACCTTCCCTACCGATGACGGTGGCGTGGACATGAAGTGCCCGACCGAAATCGCCATTTCGGACCGCCGTGAAGCGGAGCTGGCGAAGAACGGTTTCATGCCGCTGCTGCACAAGAAAAACACCGACTTCGCCGCGTTCATCGGCGCCCAGTCGTTGCAGAAACCGGCCGAATACGACGACCCGGACGCCACCGCCAACGCCAACCTGGCCGCGCGCCTGCCGTACCTGTTCGCCACCTGCCGTTTCGCCCATTACCTCAAGTGCATCGTGCGCGACAAGATCGGCTCCTTCAAAGAGAAGGACGAGATGCAGCGCTGGTTGCAGGACTGGATCCTCAACTACGTCGACGGTGACCCGGCGCACTCCACCGAGACCACCAAGGCCCAGCACCCACTGGCCGCCGCCGAGGTCATCGTCGAGGAGGTCGAAGGCAACCCGGGGTACTACAACTCCAAGTTCTACCTGCGCCCGCACTATCAGCTCGAAGGGCTGACTGTGTCGCTGCGCCTGGTATCGAAACTGCCTTCGGCCAAGGGTGCGTAAAAACCTGTTGAACGGTACGCGGTAAACATGTGGGAGCGAGCCTGCTCGCGATAGCGGTGGATCAGTCGCCACCTGCGTTGCCTGACACGCCGTCATCGCGAGCAGGCTCGCTCCCACAGCGGATCTTCAGTGGGTTGGAGATCGCCTTCGTAGCGTTCAGCAGAACAGATTTCGCAAGGTCGGCGTCAATCAAACAATGTGGTAGAGACCACACAGGGAGAAAACATGGCTGTTGATATTTTCATCAAGATCGGCGACATCAAGGGCGAGTCCATGGACAAGGCCCACAAGGACGAGATCGATGTCCTGAACTGGAGCTGGGGCATGTCCCAGTCCGGCAACATGCACGTGGGCAGTGGCGGTGGCGCGGGCAAGGTCAACGTGCAGGACCTGTCGCTGACCAAGTTCGTCGACAAGGCATCGCCCAACCTGATGATGCATTGCGCCAGCGGCAAGCACATCGACAAGGTCAAGCTGACCGTGCGCAAGGCCGGTGGTGAAAGCCAGGTCGAGTACATGATCATCAACCTGGAAGAAGTGCTGATCACGTCCCTGAGCACCGGTGGCTCGGGCAACGATGATCGCCTGACCGAAAACGTCACCCTGAACTTCGCCAAGGTGATGGTCGACTATCAGCCGCAAAAAGCCGACGGCACCAAGGAAGGCGGCCCGGTCAAGTTCGGCTGGAACATCCGTCAGAACGTCAAGGTGTAATCGAACACGCCCCCGGTGCCAGGCGCCGGGGGTGTTTGGTGCTTGCTCGAATCCAATCCTTTCCCACCCGGTATCTGAGTCATGGCCAAGCCTTCGTTTATCAATTTGTGGAACAGTTATCCCGCAACGTCAACGCCCTGCGATGGGCCTTGGGATAATCAATGCGCGATCAGGATGAGCATCACGCTCAATGCGGAACAAACGATCAAGGTCAACAAGTCGACTTATAGCGAACCCAAGTGTGCGCACGAACATGCTCGGGGTGCCGAGTCGTTGGCCAACTGGCTTTGGCGTCATCATCTAGGTCGTCCAACGATTCTCACGGGAAGCGCCGAGGACCGCCGCACACTCAATCAGAAGACAGGAATCATTTTCTTCAAGGACTGTTTTGCACGGCTCGGGCAATCCGAGGAGGCGCGCACCGGTGACCATATCGATCTATGGAATCGCGGCAGGGCCACTGGCGACTTCGCCGATCAGGCTCATCGTTCAAAGCAAGTCTGGTTTTGGGAGCTGACATGATCAAGCGAGCGCTGCTATTGGCGTTGTCGAGCTGTCTTTTCCTAAGCCTGAACGCCTGCGCCGAACAAACCGACCCTCCGGCGGCACAAAACGTTCAGGTCGATCTCGCCGGTCAGATCCTGACCCTGGAAAACCATAATCAACGCTGTGCCTTGCGCAAACCGGACCAAAGCCTATTCACCCTGGACATGCCGTGGCCCTGCCACTTAAGCGTTGACCGCAAAGGCTTGCCACGCGTCGAAAGTTTTAACAACGCCTTGATCATCATCGTGCAGCATTTCGAACCAGAACCTGCGCCAAGCACTGAGTGTCGCTCTCAATACCAAGCCATCAGACAAATCGAAGGCCTTCTGGAGGCATCGATTGTGGCCAGTGGTGGCCGTTGCATGGCCGGCGCCCTTGACCAGAAAAACTTTGTGGCCCTTTTTACGTGGTAACCGAAATCGCCACCCGCGATCGCCTGCAACCGTCCCTGTTGGACCGGTTGACCGACGACGATCCGAGCAACCCCAAGGAAAGCGCCGACAAGCGCGTGTTGTCGCTCACCCAGTTGAAAGCCTCGGTGCTGCGTGACTTGGCGTGGTTGCTCAACACCACATCGCTGCTCGATACCGACGCCACGCTGCACACCCCGGCAGGCACATCTGTGGTCAATTTCGGGTTGCCGGCGCTGGCCGGCAACAGCGCATCGAACGTCGATCTGCCGGCCTTGGAAGCGTTGATCCACCAAGCCATCGCCACGTTCGAACCGCGCATCTTGCGCCACACCCTGAGGGTGCGAGCCCGAGCAACCGCCGAGATGAACCACAACGCCTTGAGTTTCGAGATCGAGGGTGACCTCTGGGCGCAGCCCGTGCCGCTGCGCCTGATGCTGCAAACCGACCTGGACCTGGAAACCGGCCACGTGCGCGTGGTCCATGCCGACCAGCGGAGACGCCCATGAATCCGCGCCTGCTGGAGCTGTACAACCAGGAACTGCACCACGTGCGCGAAAGCGCGGCGGAGTTCGCCAAGGAATACCCCAAGATCGCCAGTCGGCTGACGTTGTCCGGGATGGACTGCGCCGACCCGTACGTCGAACGTTTGCTGGAAGGCTTCGCCTACCTGACGGCGCGGGTGCAGCTCAAGCTCGATGCCGAGTACCCGACCTTCACCCATAACCTGCTGGAAATCGCCTACCCCCACTATCTGGCGCCCACGCCGTCGATGACCGTGGTGCAACTGCAGACCGACCCCGATGAGGGCTCGCTGAGCGGCGGCTTTGCGCTGCCCCGGGACACCGTCCTGCGCGCCGCCCTGGGGCGTGAAACCCAGACCTGCTGCGAGTACCGCACCGCCCACGCGGTGACGTTGTGGCCGTTGCAGGTCAGCCAGGCCGAGTACTTCGGCAATCCGTCCGCCGTGCTCGGACGCCTGGCCGCCAGCGAACCGAAGGCCAAGGCCGGCCTGCGCCTGACCCTGCGTACAGGCGCCGAACTGCCGTTCAATAGCCTGCCCCTGGACAACCTGCCGCTGTACCTCAGCGGTGCCGACGAACAGCCCTTCCGTCTCTACGAACAACTGCTGAGCAATGCTTGCGCGGTGTTCGCCCGCAAGCCCGGCGGCGATTGGGTTGAACGCTTGCCTCAGGACGCGCTGTGCTCGCGGGGTTTCGACGATGCCGATGCCGCGCTGCCCGTGGTCTCGCGCGCCTTCCAGGGTTATCGCCTGTTGCAGGAATACTTCGCCCTGCCCCATCGGTTCCTGTTCGTCGACTTCACCCAATTGAGCCGCGCGGTCAAGCGCTGCGACGGTCAGGAGCTGGAGCTGATCGTGCTGTTCGACCGGCACGACCCGAGCCTGGAGGGCAGCGTCGGCGCCGCGCAGTTCCTGCCGTTCTGCACCCCGGCGATCAACCTGTTCCCCAAGCGCCTGGATCGCATCCACCTCTCGGAGCGGGTCAACGAACATCACGTCATCGCCGACCGCACCCGACCGATGGATTTCGAAGTGCATTCGCTGACCGGCCTCACCGGCCACGGCACCGGGCCGGAGCAGCCGTTCCTGCCGTTCTATGCCGTGCGCGATCCGTCCCGTTATGGCCGCGACCAGGCCTATTACACAATACGGCGTGAGCCACGAGTATTGTCCAGCGACCAACGACGCAACGGCCCGCGCTCGACCTACGTGGGCAGCGAAACCTTCGTCAGCCTGGTGGACAGCCAGCAGGCGCCCTATCGCCACGACCTGCGCCAACTGGGCGTGACGGCGCTGTGCACCAACCGCGACCTGCCGTTGTTCATGAGTGTGGGCAACGGCAAGACTGATTTCACGTTGGCAGACAGCGCGCCCGTCGGCGCGATTCGTTGCGTCGCCGGCCCCAGTCGACCACGGGCCAGCCATGCCCACGACGCCAAGGCCTGGCGTTTGATCAGCCAGCTCTCGCTCAATTACCTGTCCCTGAGCGAGCAAGGCCAGGGCGCCGCCGCCCTGCGCGAACTGCTGCGCCTGTACGGCGACAGCAACGATGCGGCGGTGCAGTTGCAAATCGAAGGCCTGCGCGAAGTCAGCAGCAAGGCCTGCACCCGACGCTTGCCGATGCCCGGCCCGATCGTGTTTGGTCGGGGCCTGGAAATCACCCTGGAATTCGATGAAAACGCGTTTCGCGGCACCGGGGTGTTTTTGCTCGGCGCGGTGTTCGAGCGCTTCCTGGCACGCTACGTGTCGATCAACAGTTTTACCGAGACGGTGATCCGTACCACCGAACGCGGCGAGATCATGCGATGGAAAGCCAAGCCCGGACGTCGTCCGACCCTTTGAGTACCCTGGACGCGATGCACCAGGAGCCCTGGGAATACGACTTCTTCCAGGCCTTGCGCCGTATCGAGTGCGAATCCCCCGAGCTGCCGCGCCTGGGCCATTCATTGCGCCTGGCCGACGACCCGCTGCGCCTGGGGCAACAGGCCGAATGCACCTTCGCCCCGGCGACCCTGGCCTCGGTGCAACCGGGCCTCGACGGTGCGCCGGCACGCCTGGAGCAGTTCTTCTTCGGCCTCGGCGGCCCCAACGGCCCGCTGCCGCTGCACATCACCGAATACGTGCGCGAACGTCAGCGCAACAACGCCGACAGCACCAGCAAACGTTTCCTCGATGTGTTCCACCATCGCCTGCTCAGCCTGTTCTACCGGGCCTGGGCCGAAGCGCGGCCAACGGTCAGCCATGATCGCCCGGACGATGACTACTGGTCGGCGCGCCTGGCCGCCCTCAGTGGTCGGGGCATGCCGAGCCTGCTCAAGCAGGGGCTGATCCCCGACACGGCGAAGCTGCATTACAGCGGCCACTTGTCGGCGCAAACCCGCTACCCGGACGGCTTGAAGGCCATCATCAGCGAGTACTTCGGCCTGCCGGTGGAGATCGAAGAATACGTCGGCCAATGGCTGGAACTGCCAGAACGCAGCCGCGTGGGCGTCAGCGCCCATCAGTTGGGCGTGGACTTTTGCCTGGGCCGCTACGTGTGGGATCGCCAGCACAAATTCCGCATTCGCCTGGGGCCACTCAAGCTCGATGACTACATGGGCATGTTGCCCGGCAGCCAACCCTTCAACGAGCTGGTGGCCTGGGTCGCCGAATACCTGGGCCATGAACTGGACTGGGACCTGAACCTGATCCTGGAACAACCCGAAGTACCGGCGCTGCAACTCAACGGCAGTTTGCGCCTGGGGTTCAACACCTGGTTGGGACGCCCCGAAACAGATGCCAAGGATTTAATACTGGCCCGGCATTACGCCGAACAGGCCAACACCTCACAGACCTCAAGGAGCCATGAGCATGGGTGAAATCAGTCGCGCCGCGTTGTTCGGCAAACTCAACAGCGTGGCCTACAAAGCCATCGAAGCCGCCACCGTGTTCTGCAAGTTGCGCGGTAACCCCTACGTGGAACTGGCCCACTGGTTTCATCAGTTGCTGCAACTGCAGGACTCGGACCTGCACCGCATCATCCGCCAGTTCAATATCGAGCCGGCACGCCTGGCCCGCGACCTGACCGAAGCCCTGGACCGCCTGCCACGGGGCTCGACCTCCATCACCGACCTGTCTTCCCACGTTGAAGAAGCCGTGGAACGCGGTTGGGTCTACGGCAGCCTGATGTTTGGCGAAAGCCAGGTGCGCACCGGTTACCTGGTGCTGGGCATTCTCAAGACGCCAAGCCTGCGCCATGCGTTGCTGGGGCTGTCGTCGGAGTTCGACAAGGTCAAGGTCGAGGCCTTGAGCGAGCGCTTTGACGAATACGTCGGCGACTCCCCGGAAAACGCCCTGACCGCCAGCGACGGTTTCAACGCCGGCGCCGTGCCGGGCGAAGCCAGCGGCGCCATGGCCCCCAGCGCCATGGGCAAACTGGAAGCCCTCAAGCGCTTCACCGTCGACCTCACCGAACAGGCGCGTAGCGGTAAGCTCGACCCCATCGTCGGTCGCGACGAAGAAATCCGCCAACTGGTGGACATCCTCATGCGCCGCCGGCAGAACAACCCGATCCTCACCGGTGAAGCCGGCGTGGGCAAGACCGCCGTGGTCGAAGGCTTTGCCCTGCGCATCGTCGCCGGCGACGTGCCGCCATCGCTCAAGGACGTGGAACTGCGCAGCCTCGATGTCGGCCTGTTGCAGGCCGGCGCGAGCATGAAAGGCGAGTTCGAACAGCGTCTGCGTCAGGTCATCGAAGATGTCCAGGCGTCGCCCAAACCGATCATTTTGTTCATCGACGAAGCCCACACCCTGGTGGGCGCCGGTGGCGCTGCCGGCACGGGTGACGCGGCCAACCTGCTCAAGCCGGCCCTGGCCCGCGGCACCCTGCGCACGGTAGCGGCCACGACCTGGGCCGAGTACAAGAAACACATCGAAAAAGACCCGGCCCTGACCCGGCGTTTCCAAGTGGTGCAAGTGGCCGAGCCGTCCGAAGACAAGGCGCTGCTGATGATGCGCGGCGTGGCCTCGACCATGGAAAAACACCATCAGGTGCAGATCCTCGACGAGGCTCTGGAAGCCTCGGTCAAACTGTCCCACCGCTACATCCCGGCGCGCCAGTTGCCGGACAAATCCGTGAGCCTGCTGGATACCGCCTGCGCCCGTGTCGCTATCAGCCTGCACGCGGTGCCGGCCGAAGTGGACGACAGCCGTCGGCGCATCGAAGCGCTGGAAACCGAGCTGCAAATCATCGCCCGTGAACACGCCATCGGCATTGCCATTGGCAGCCGTCAGACCCAGAGCGAAAACCTGCTGAGCGCCGAACGCGAACGCCTGGCCGAACTGGAAGGCCGCTGGGCCGAAGAGAAAGCCCTGGTGGACGAGTTGCTCGCCACCCGCGCCACCCTGCGCGAGCGCGTCGGCGTGGTAGACAGCGAGGATGGCAGCGAGACTAGCCACGAACTGCGCGAGCAACTGGTGGACCTGCAACAGCGCCTGACCGCGCTGCAAGGCGAAACCCCATTGATTCTGCCGACCGTGGACTACCAGGCCGTGGCCTCGGTGGTCGCCGACTGGACCGGTATCCCGGTGGGCCGCATGGCTCGCAACGAACTGGAAACGGTGCTCAACCTCGACCAGCACCTGAAAAAACGCATCATCGGCCAGGACCACGCCTTGCAGATGATCGCCAAGCGCATCCAGACCTCCCGCGCCGGCCTGGACAATCCGAGCAAACCCATTGGCGTGTTCATGCTCGCCGGCACCTCCGGCGTGGGCAAGACCGAAACCGCCCTGGCCCTGGCCGAAGCCATGTATGGCGGCGAGCAGAACGTCATCACCATCAACATGAGCGAGTTCCAGGAAGCCCACACCGTGTCCACCCTCAAGGGCGCGCCACCGGGCTACATCGGCTATGGCGAAGGCGGCGTACTGACCGAAGCCGTGCGGCGCAAACCGTACAGCGTGGTGCTGCTGGACGAGGTGGAAAAAGCCCACCCGGACGTGCATGAGATTTTCTTCCAGGTGTTCGACAAAGGTGTGATGGAGGACGGTGAAGGCCGGGTGATCGACTTCAAGAACACCTTGATTCTGTTGACCACCAACGCCGGTACCGAACTGATTGCCCAGGTCTGCAAAGACCCGCAGAACGTGCCCGAGCCCGAGGACATCGCCAAGGCCCTGCGCCAGCCGCTGCTGGAGATTTTCCCGCCGGCCCTGCTGGGTCGCCTGGTGACGATTCCGTACTACCCGCTCAGCGACGAGATGCTCAAGGCCATCACCCGCCTGCAACTCAACCGCATCAAGAAGCGCGTAGAGAACACCCACAAAGTCGCCTTCGACTACGACGACGCGGTGATCGACCTGATCGTCTCGCGCTGCACCGAAACCGAAAGCGGCGGACGCATGATCGACGCCCTCCTGACCAACAGCCTGCTGCCGGACATGAGCCGCGAGTTCCTGACCCGCATGCTCGAAGGCAAGGCGCTGGCCGGCGTGCGGATCAGCGCCCGGGATAACGAATTGCAGTACGATTTCAGCGACGCGGCCTGACGGTAAGGAACACCGTAAAACCCTGTGGGAGCGAGCTTGCTCGCGATAGCGCAAGTACATTCAACATCAATGTTGACTGATACGCCGCCATCGCGAGCAAGCTCGCTCCCACAGTGGCATCTTCCACAGTGGGGGTTGCGTTCCTTCAGCTATTACAACTTGCACGGGACACTCGATGTTATTCAACCAAGCCTCACGCCTGGCCAAAATCACCAGCCCCCTGGGACCTGAGGTGCTGTTGCTCAAGGACATGGGCGGCGGCGAAGAGCTGGGGCGGCTGTTCAACTACGAGTTGCAGTTGCACTCGCTGGACAACGCCATCGACCTCAACCAGGTGCTCGGCAAACCCATGTGCGTGAGCCTGCAACTGGACGGCGGCGGCGAGCGGCATTTCCACGGCATCGTTTCGCGCTTCAGCCAGAACGTTGACCAGGGACAGTTCGCCAGTTACCAGGCGACCTTGCGGCCCTGGCTATGGCTGCTGACCCGTACCTCCGATTGCCGGATTTTCCAGAACCTGACCATCCCGCAGATCATCAAGCAGGTGTTTCGCGACCTGGGTTTCTCCGACTTCGAAGACGCCCTCAGCCGCCCCTATCGCGAGTGGGAATACTGCGTGCAGTATCGCGAAACCAGCTTCGATTTCGTCAGCCGCCTGATGGAACAGGAAGGGATCTACTACTTCTTCCGCCACGAACAGGGCCGTCATGTATTGGTGCTGGCCGACGCCTATGGCGCCCATACCACGGTGCCCGGCTACGGCTCGGTGCCCTACTACCCCAAGAACGAACAGCAGCGCGAGCGCGACCATATCCACGACTGGCACCTGGCCCAGGAAGTGCAGCCCGGCTCGCTGGAACTCAACGACTACGACTTCCAGCGCCCCAGCGCGCGCATTGATGTGCGTTCGGCCATGCCGCGCCCGCACACCGCCGGCGACTATCCGCTGTACGACTACCCCGGCACCTACGTGCAGAGCCAAGACGGCGAACACTACGCCCGCACCCGCATCGAAGCCTTGCAGACCCTGCACGAGCAAGTGGAGCTGGCCGGCAACGCTCGCGGCCTGGGCTCGGGCCACCTGTTCAGCCTCACCGGCTTCACCCGCCAGGACCAGAACCGCGAATACCTGATCGTCGGCGCCCGCTATTACGTGTCCCAGGAAAGCGGTGAAACCGGCGGCGGCGCACCTTCGGCCCAGTTCGAAAGCAACCTGACCTGCATCGTCGCCCAACAAAGCTACCGGCCGCTGCCCACAACCCATCGCCCCATCGTCAAAGGCCCGCAGACCGCGTTGGTGGTCGGCCCCAAGGGCGAGGAAATCTGGACCGATCAGTTCGGCCGGGTGAAGGTGCATTTCTACTGGGACCGTCACGACCAGTCCAACGAAAACAGCTCGTGCTGGATTCGCGTGTCACAGTCCTGGGCCGGGAAAAACTGGGGCTCGATGCAGATCCCGCGCATTGGCCAGGAAGTGATTGTCAGCTTCCTCGAAGGCGACCCCGACCGGCCGATCATCACCGGTCGCGTCTACAACGCCGAACAGACCGTGCCTTATGACCTGCCCGCAAACGCCACCCAGAGCGGCATGAAAAGCCGTTCGAGCAAGGGCGGCACGCCAGCGAATTTCAACGAAATCCGCATGGAAGACAAAAAAGGCGCCGAGCAGTTGTACATCCATGCCGAGCGCAACCAGGACATTGTGGTGGAGGTGGATGAAAGCCATTGCGTGGGCCACGACCGCAACAAGAGCATCGGCCACAACGAGACGGTGACCATCGGCAATAACCGCCTGCGCATCGTCAAGCAGGAAGACATCCTGTCGGTGGGCCTGCGCAAGACCGACAGCATCAGCCAGAGCTACGTCATTGAAGTGGGCGAGAACCTGCGCCTGGTCTGCGGCGAAAGCATTCTGGAGCTCAACGCCAGCGGTCAGATCAATTTGACCGGCGTGCAAATCAGCTTCTATGCCAGCGGCGATGCCGAATTCAACACCGGCGGCGTGCTGCACCTGAACAACGGCGGCGGTCCCGGTGCCACGCCCGACGGCCAGGGCGTCAAGGCCAGCATCGACGCCAATATCGCTGCCGCGTTCCCCAAGGGTTAACCTCGAGATTTATGCGCCATGACTTACCGCATCAATGAATTTCAGTTCCAGCTGCCGCCCAGCGAGTTGCTGGATGCAACGATCAACATCCTCAAGTTCCCTGAACTGGGCACCTCCTTGATCGTCAGCCGCAGCTTGCTGGCCGACGGCGAAACCCTGCAGAGCAACCTCGACGAGCAGCTCAAACGCCTGGAAAAACAGGTCCAGGACCTGCGCGCTCAACCGGGCGTCGCCGTGCGCCTGGGCGCCAATCAGGAAGTCGAAGGCATCGAGCTGCGCAGCCAGTTCAACAAGGGCAACGAAAAGGTCTTCCAGTTTCAGCTCGCCCTGGTACTGCCCGGCACGCGCAAGATGCTTGCCTTGAGCTATGTGAAAGCCGAGAAGCTCGGTGATGCTGAAGCAGCGCATTGGGCGACGATCAAGGGTTCGTTGTTGTTTGACGTTCCGGCTTGATGAGCGAACTGCATGTCTGACGCTCTCTGGGCCGCCCGGCTGGGCGATGCGCTGGACCACACCTCAATGATGGCTGACATTCTTGGAGGCGTGCTGGAGGTAGCAGCCAACATTGCGATTACCGCCCTAGCGACGGCTGCGGTAGTGGCGGCTACGGGCATCACAGTCGCCACAGGCGGGTTAGGTTGCTTCCTGCTCGGCGCCGTGGTGGGCGCCGTCGTTGGCCTTGCCATGAGCAAGACTGGGGCCGACGAAGGGCTGAGCAATATCTGCGAAGGCATTGGCAACGCGCTGTTCCCGCCCACGGTGCAAGCGAACATCCTCACCGGCTCAACCAACACCCTGACCAACAACATCCCAGCCGCTCGCGCCGCTGGGGCGATTCAATCCCATGTCGCACCAGCAGGCACCGAGCTTGAGGCACCTGAGCCGCAAGCCGAGCCCAGCTATCTGGACATGGCCGAGAACTTTTTCTCGCAGATGTGGCGCCCCACTGTTGCAACACCCGCGCCCGGCGCCGTACCCAAGCCGCTGGACATGATCGCGTGCATGAAACATCCGCCGATGCCGCCGCAGTTTTTGGCCGAAGGGTCGGACAAAGTCACCATCAACGGCCAGCCAGCAGTGCGCAGCGGCGACCGCAGCACCTGCGATGCCAAGGTCGTGTCATCCGGGCTGATTTCACCCGATGTCACCATTGGCGGCGGCTCGGTGGTGGTGCGCGAGATTCGCAGCGGCAAGACTCCGGGCGTCGGTCTGGCAGTCACCGCGCTGCTGATGCTCAAGGGCGGCAAAGGCAAGTTCCTGAGTAACCTGCCGTGCATGCTGGTGGGCGGTGCGGCGTCGATGGCGGTCAGCAGCGCGATGGGCGCCGCGGCCAACGCTACTATGGGTTCGTCGAACCCGGTGCATGCCGCTACCGGGGCCAAAGTTCTGGGCGATGTAGAGGAGATGGACTTCGTCCTGCCCGGCATCTTGCCAATCGACTGGCAACGCTTCTACAACAGCCGCGACGAGCGCCGCGAAGGTATGTTCGGTGCGGGCTGGAGCGTGGCCTACGAGGTGCGCGTCGAGATCCTGCCTCACCCCGAGGGCGGTGAAACGCTGGTCTACACCGATGAACAGGGCCGGCGCATCGACATGGGTTCCATCCCTCTGGGCGGCGCCGTGTTCAGTCCCGGTGAAGGGCTCAGCGTACGACGGCATGCCAATGGCCAATTGCTGATCGACAGCTCAGACGGCCTGTACCGGCTGTTCGAACCCACCCCGGGCCGTGCATCGCTGCTGCGCCTGAGTCAGTTGGGCGACCGCAATGACAACCGCATCTACCTCGACTACGACGACACAGGTCGGTTGGTACAGCTGCGAGACACCTTTGACCTGACCAGCATCGCGCTGGCGTACCACAAACGCTGGCCGCAACGGGTCAGCCGGATAGACCGGCTTTACGCTGATCAACGCCGTGAAGTGCTGATGCACTACGATTACGACGCCCAGGGTGATCTGACCGAGGTCCGTCAATCCAACGGTCACGTGAAACGCCGCTACGCCTACGATGCCGGACGGCGCATGGTTGAGCACCAACTGCCCACCGGGCTGCGCTGCTTTTACGAATGGGCCTTAATCGAAAAGCGAGAATGGCGGGTTGTTCGCCACTGGACCGACGCGGGCGACACTTACGCCTTTGACTACGACCTGGCTGCCGGGACTACGCGCATCACCGACGGTTTGAATCGCATCAGCACCCGTCGCTGGGATAGGCGGTATCAGATCACCGAAGCCACCGATGCCCTGGACCGTACCTGGGTCTTCCAGTGGAACGACGAAAGCCAGTTGGTGGCGGCAACGGCCCCCAACGGCGGACAACATCAATTCAGTTATGACGAGGCGGGTAACCTTTGCCAGACGTCTGACCCACTCGGACGCAGTGAGTCAACACTGTGGCTCGAACACTGGGCGCTGCCCCTGACCGAAACCGATGCCGCGGGCAATACCTGGCAGTACCGCTATGACTCGCGTGGCAACCGCATTCGCGAAACCGATCCGTTGGGCAACGTCACCCGCTATCGTCATGACGCCCACGGTCAGGTGGTGGAAGTTGTCGACGCCATCGGCAAACGCAAAACCATGCGTTGGACGCCCCTTGGCCAGCTCAGCGAGCACACTGATTGTTCCGGCTACACCACACGGTTCAGTTATTGCGAGCGCGGGACGTTGCTCAGCAGCACCGACGCACTGGGGGAACGGACGCTTTTCAGCTATGACGACCAAGGCAGGCTGCTGACCAAGCAATTACCGGACGGACGTACCGAGCAATATCAGCGCGATGCGAGCGGCCAGTTGATCGGCTACAGCGACCCCGCCGGGCACACTACGCATTTCCAGCACACCCTCAATGGGCAACTGCGCGTGCGTACCGACGCGCATGGTCGACGGGTAGAGCTGAGCTACGACAACTACGGCCGCCTGCTGGCGCTGACCAACGAAAACGGTGAATGCTACCGGTTTGCCTGGGACGCTGGCGACCGTTTGACCGCCCAGCACAGCCTGGACGGCAGCCTCAAACGCTACGCCTACGACCCGCTGGACAACGTCACCCGCATGGAAGCGCTCGCGGTTGCGGGCAGCACCGACCTGGACCTCGCGCCGCAAGCATCGATCACCCATGAGCTGGAGCGCGACGCAATGGGTCGGCTGGTGGCCAAAGTCACCACAGACGGGCGCACCGAGTACTGCTATGACGCGCTCGATCAGGTCAACACCATCACCTTCACCGCGCTTACCGGTGAGCAGCAAAGCATCGGCTTGAACTACGACGCTCTTGGGCAACTGATCGCCGAGCAAGGCTGGGCCGGACGCCTGGAGCATCGCTACGATGAGCTGGGCAATCTGACCCAGACGCTGCTCCCCGATGGTCGCTGGCTAAACCGACTGCATTACGGCAGCGGCCACCTGCACCAGATCAACCTTGACGGCCAGGTCATCAGCGACTTTGAACGCGACCGCCTGCACCGTGAAGTGCTGCGCACCCAAGGGCGCCTCAGCACCCGCAGCGAATACGACCGCAGCGGTCGCCTGCGCGCACGCCAACGTCGGCAACAGGGCCAGTCCGCGCTGTTACCACCGGCGGCGCAATCACTGTTCGGCTATGACAGCAGTGATCAACTGGTAGAACGCTTCGACAGCCAGCCTGACGCCCCTCATCGCCATCTGCTGCACTACGACGCCACCGGACGCATTCTCGCCAGCCAGGACAACCTCCAGGGCCAGCGTGAAGGCTTCGCCTATGATCCGGCCGCCAACTTGCTCGATAGCCTGGGCACCGAACGGGTCGCTCATAACCGTTTGCTGACCTATCAGGACAAGCGCTACCGCTATGACGGCTTCGGCCGCATGGTGGAAAAGCGCAGCGCCCGGCGGGGTGTCCAGCGCATGCGCTACGACGCCGAACAGCGTTTGGTGGAGGTGAGTAACGATAATGGCTCGGTCGTGAAAATGACCTACGACCCGCTGGGCCGGCGCATCGAAAAAGCCGAATACGACCGCCATGCCACCCTGCTTAGCCGCACCCGCTTCACCTGGGATGCACTGCAACTGTTGCAGGAACACCGCGACAACCAGACCAGCCTGTACATCTACGCCGACGACAGCCACGAACCGTTGGCAAGGGTCGACGGCCTGGGTGAACACCAGAAAATCCGTTACTACCACAACGACTCCAACGGCCTGCCCGAACAACTCTCGGAAGCCGACGGGCACACGCTTTGGCGGGCCCGTTACCAGGTGTGGGGCAACACCGTAGAAGAGCTACGCGAACCGTATTACATCGAAGAGCAGAACCTGCGGTTCCAGGGCCAATACCTGGACCGGGAAACCGGGCTGCACTACAACACCTTGCGCTTCTACGACCCGGACATCGGTCGCTTTACCACACCGGACCCCATCGGTTTGGCCGGTGGGCTGAACCTCTACCAGTACGCGCCAAACCCGGTGAGCTGGATCGACCCCTCGGGTCTGATGAAGTGCTCGACGCCACCTAAGGGCCGCAAGGTCAACCGGACGGTTTATCGCTTTGAAGAGCCAGGACGGATCAGCACAACCTGGACGTCGCACAAGTGGAACGTTGCCTCCAGACACCGTTACACCGCCCCCGGACTGGGTGGTGTCTATGGCGCCAACTCACGCAAGACCGCCATGGGCGAAGTCAACCACTGGGGTGTGGACCTTTCCACCCGGGTGTTGGTAAGCAAGAAAGTGCAGCTCAACAACGTTCTGGATCTGACCCGGGCTGACGTGCGTAAACAACTGGGGGTTTCGCTAAAGAGCATTACCGGCAACAAATACACCCAGACTCATCAAATAGGCGCCTGGGCCAAGGCCAATGGTTATGATGGGATCCTGGCACCGTCGGCGCGAAACCCGACCGGCAGCAACTTGATTTCCTTTGCAGGTTTTTAAAATGGGACTGGAAGACGAATACGTCGGCGATGCCGATTGGCAAACTTTCGTGCGGTTGTACGAAGAGGACTACCTCGACGACAACGCCCGCATGCTGGCCAAGGCCATGGATGACAACCTCGACATGGCAGTGGTGCTCTACGGAAAAAGGGGGCTCAAGGAAGGGTTCTGGTGGCTGGAACAGACCGTGCCCGCCCTGGGTAACAAACGCCCGGCCGATTGTCTCAAGACCCCGAAACTGATCAAGCGTCTGAGAATGGCCTTGATGAGCATGCCTTAACCCACCAGTAGCAGAACCGCGTGCTGGAGAACGTCACCCCGCGATGGCCTCTACCCCTCAGGCCTGTGGCGCGGGAACTTGCTCCCGCCAAGGCGGCGAAGCCACCCCGAAAAGGTTGACCGGACACGCCGCACCATGGCGCTAGCGGGGCCACGCTCGCATCGCTCGGCCGGTCTGTTTCGCTGCTCAAGATCACTAAAAATCAAAAGCTGATCTGGATTAAGACCGATGACCCACGCGGTCTACCTGGACGCACGCCTCAGGCCCTTTTGCACGTCAACCAAGCACTCCAGAACAGGCTGCTGAAGAAGCGGGTGGCATCGCCGAATCCCGCCTCATGCAACAATTGCTGAACCGCCGCCTCGGAATGCGGCGGGTCCGCGCCCTGGAGGATTTTCCCAAGCTTGGCCTTCACTTCATCCGGGCTTGCGCCGTGCTGCCGCCAACGTTGGCCCCAGGCGGCGAGCAACAACGGTTGGCTGGCGTAAGCGTATTGATTGCCCGCGACGATCAGCGGCGCCCCCGGCTTGAGACGAGCCCGAATGGCTTGAAAAATCTGGCGCTTGGCCTCATCGCCATCAAGATGATGGAACACACCGACCAACGTCGCGGCGTCGTATGACTCATCTGCCGCCAGGTCCTCGACATGCCCCAAGTACACGCGGGTTCTTTCAAGCAAATGGTGGGCCTGCAACTGCTGCTTGGCGGCCTCCAGCATCGGCTCGGATGGATCAACCGCCGTGAAGCGCCACCCCGGCTCCAGCGAAGCCATCGCGATAATTTCCTGCGCCGTACCGCCAGCACCCACCACCAGTATGTTTGCTGAGCGTTGATCCCCAAGGCTCGCCGCCAGCATGCACGCCGCCAGATCCTGGCAGGCGTCATACCCAGCCAGCGCTATACGGCTCTGTCGGCCGTACTCATTGGCGCGAGAAGTATCGAATTTATCAACTGAGGTGTGGGTGGATGATTTCAAGGCGGTTCTCCTGTCCGCCAATCACGCTACGTCATGCGCCGCGATTATAAAAATTCATTGTTTTTATGCGCTGCATTCCCACAAGGAATGACGCATCAGCCTCTGTTCGTTACCGGTGGCTCAGGCTATTGAACAAAAATGCAAACGGGCACGGTACAAGCGCCACTCTCTCGCCACAAATTGCAGGCATCCTTCAGACCGTGCCTACAACTGCGCCAGAATCCCTCGACAATTGAGTCGTGAGCGAAAGATCAGGATCAAAAGATCGCAGCCTTCGGCAACTCCAACACTGCACCCGGCCCTTCGTCGCCTGAAAAGGAACTTCGCCCCGAATCCCTTATCTCAAAGAGCACTTCGCCATACTGGCGGGCTTTGGAGCAAGCGCGTGCCAATCCACAGCAGTGCACGTTCTTTGAGATTTGTGCCGATGGTCGACAAGAACCTACAGGATTCATCCCACCCTCATTGGCCCGAAGCGGCCCAGACGCTCATGGCGCTGATGCACGCCCAGGGCGAAGTCGCGCGCCTGAGCGAGCGTGAGCAGCTATTCAGCTCATTGCTGGTCAGCGTCAACGCGGTGCTCTGGGCGTTCAACTGGGAAACCCGACAAGTCCTGTATGTCAGCCCCGCCTATGAACGAATCTTCGGTCGGCCGGCAGGTCTGGTGCTGGCTGATTTCAACGAATGGCGCGATGCAATCTACCCCGACGACCTCGAATACGCGGAGCGCAGCCTGGCCGAAGTGCTGGTCAAAGGTGCCGTGGAGGATCGTGAGTACCGCATCATCGCTGCCAATGGCCAGATCCGCTGGCTGAGCGACAAATGCTTCATCAACCGTAAGGCTGAGTCGGGGCAACCGGTGATCGTGGTGGGCATTGCCGAAGACATCACTGAAAAGAAGCTGCTGGAAAGCGAACTGCAACGACTGGCAACCACCGACGTGCTGACCCAGAGCAGCAATCGCCGCCACTTCTTCGAATGCGCTCACCGTGAATTCGAGCAGGCACGACTGCAGGGCACACCCATGGCGTTCCTGTTGCTGGACATCGATGATTTCAAAGTGATCAACGACACCTACGGTCATCAGGAAGGCGATAACGTGCTGCAGAAAATCGCCGAAAGCGGACGTTCCGTTCTCAGACGCGGTGATCTGTTTGGACGAATCGGTGGTGAAGAATTCGCCGCGGTGTTCCCTGGCTGTGCCCCGGACATGGCACTGCAAGTCGCCGAGCGTCTGCAGCGCGAGATTCAGCGCCTGGCTTTCCGCAGCGGGGAGAAAGGCTTCGGCATCACCGTCAGCCAAGGCTTGACCAGCCTTACCGCCGAAGATCAGAGCCTCGACACCCTGTTCTCCCGCGCCGATGCGGCCATGTACGAAGCCAAGCGCCAGGGGAAAAATCGCATCATTGCGGCTTGAGCAATCTCGTCGCCAAGGCGTCAGCAAAACTCCAGTCATACCCCCTGTGGGAGCGAGCCTGCTCGCGATGAGGGGTGTGCCATTCACCGATGCGCTGGCTGTCAGTCCGCCATCGCGAGCAGGCTCGCTCCCACAGGGTTGGTCAGCGGCCTTACTTGCGGCGCAATCGCATCAACTCCGGCAATCCGATCTTCAGCAAACGCGCCGTGCGCCCACGGGCCAGTTCTTCAAGCCCTTCATGCTCGGTCAGATGGGCCATTTGCGCCGCCATGTTCATCACCAGTGCCTCGCGGGAGTAAACCCCGCCGCCCAGGCCATAGGCCGCCGCAATCAACTCCCGCAGCTCCAGCGGCAGACGCCAGCGGGTGCGCAGCGCGGAACCGAAGCTGGCACCGAACTGATCGAGCAAATTGCCCACCTCCTCCGATTCGTCGAGCTCGCCGCCGGCCTGCGTCCATTCCTCCAGGCATCGCAACAACGCCAAGTCCCCCAAGCGATGCAACAACCCGGCGCAATAGCAACGCTCCTGCTCCAGATCCAGCAGCCGCGCCAGCATCCGGGCGTACTCACCGGTGTGCAGCGACAACTCCCAGTAACGCTCGGCATAGTCTGCCAGGCACGGGACACTGAGTCGGGCACAGCGCTTGAGGGTCAGCCCCAGAATCAGGTTCATGCTCTGCCCGGTACCAAGCTGATGCAGCGACTGCGCGACCGTCTGCACCAGGCCGCCGCCCTGATGCTGCGCAGCGCCGTTGGCCGCAGCAATCAGCACGGCGGTAATTTGCGGGTCGGTGCGGATTTCTTCTTCCAGCAGTTTCAGGTCCAGACCGCCGGGGTTGAGGCTGCGCTTGACTGCCACTTGCACATCGGTCATCAGCGGCGCGCCTTCGGAAGAATCACGTCGACGCTCCAGAAAGGTTGTCAGGGTCTGCTCCGGGGCTGACACGTCGGTGGAGCAATCCTCTGCGCTGCTCAACAGTAGCCCCTGCAAACGCTGGGTCAGGTCTTCCCGGTTCAAGGGTTTGGTCAGGTAGGCCGCAGGCGCCAGCGGCAAGACCTCACGTACGCTGGCGCTATCGTTGCGCCGGCTCATGAGAATGAACGGCAACACCGGTTTTCGATGCTGCTGGCGAAGGCCCCGCAGGATGCTCAGGCCATCGACGCCCGGCAATTCCCAATCGGCGATCACCAGGTCATAGGCGTTGTGCGCAAGCAGATTCAGGGCCTGCTGGCCCTCGCCGCACGTATCCACCCGAGCATCGCAGCGTATGCCCGATAACACCTGCTCAAGCAGCTCCCGAGACACCGGATCGGCCTCGGCGATCAACACACGGGGTACAGCGGGTAAATCCACGGCAGTCATGCAGCATCGCTCCCTCGCAATACTTGCACCTTAGCCAATGGTGGCCGTTGCAGACAGCTCTACCCTTGGGAATATGTTCCCGAATATGAAAAAACCCGCTGCGAAGCGGGTTTTTTGTGGGTCAGCGCACAGCTCAGGGCTCGTAAAATCAGAGCTCGGAGAAGCACTCTTCGATGATTGCCAAGCCTTTGTCCAATTGCTCGTCTGGCGAGGTCAGCGGTACCAGCACCCGCAGGACGTTGCCGTAGGTGCCGCAGGACAGCAGGATCAAGCCCTTGTCGCGGGCCTTGGCCACAACCTGAGCCACGGCCGCCGCGTTCGGCTTGTGGGTATCGCCATTTTCGAACAACTCCACGGCGATCATCGCACCCAGGGCACGGACTTCGCCGATGACCGGGTATTTCTTCTGGATGGCCTTGAGGCCAGTCACCAGACGCTCGCCCACCGCCTTGCAGCGATCCAGCAAGTGCTCTTCCTCAAACACCTCCATCACCGCCAGCGCAGCAGCGCAGGCAATCGGGCTGCCGGCGTAGGTGCCACCCAGGCCACCAGGGGCAATAGCGTCCATGTACTCGGCCTTACCGCAGACACCGGCCAACGGGAAACCGCCGGCGATGGATTTGGCGAAAGTCGTCAGGTCGGCGGCAACACCCATTTGCTCCATGGCGAAGAAGGTGCCAGTCCGACCGGCGCCGGTCTGTACTTCGTCAGCGATCAGCAGAATGCCGTGCTGATCACAGAGGGCGCGCAGGCGCTTCATGAATTCCTTGGGCGCCACGTAGAAACCACCCTCGCCCTGTACTGGCTCGATGATGATTGCCGCGATGTCACGTGGTTCGGCGTCGTTCTTGAAAATACGCTCGATGCTGGCAATGGAGTCGTCGATGCTCACGCCGTGCAGTTCGTTCGGGTACAGCGCGCGGAAGATGCCGCCGGGCATCAAGCCCATGCCGGCCGAATACGGCACGACTTTACCGGTCAGGCCCAGAGTCATCATGGTGCGGCCGTGGTAGGCGCCGGTAAAAGCGATGACACCCGCGCGACCCGTGGCGGCGCGAGCGATTTTTACCGCGTTCTCCACCGCTTCGGAACCGGTGGTCACCAGCAGGGTTTTCTTGGCGAAATCACCTGGCACCTTCGCGTTGATTTTTTCGCACAGCTCCACATACGGCTCGTAAGCCAGCACCTGGAAGCAAGTGTGGGTCAGCTTGTTCAGCTGTTCGGTCACGGCGGCGATGATTTTCGGATGTACGTGGCCGGTGTTCAGCACCGCGATACCGCCCGCGAAGTCGATGAATTCACGGCCTTCAACGTCGGTTACCGTGGCATTCTTCGCCGATTCGGCGAAGATCGGGTGAATCTGGCCAACACCGCGTGGTACAGCGGCTTCGCGGCGTTTCATCAGGGAAGCGTTGGTCTTGTTGCTCATTGAATATGTCCTCATTCGCCGCTCATCGGTCGGCGTGGGTCAAGGCGTACATGGACGGGAGGCAACTGCGACAGCATGCGATGATCGACTGTCACAGCGTTCCGGCCACAAGAAACAGAACGGGTAAAACGCGCAAAGGGACAGCGCTCTCGTGCCCTTTGCGCTTGCAGCAGGATCAGATACCGAGGCAGAGGTATTTGATTTCCAGGTAATCCTCGATTCCGTACTTGGAGCCTTCACGGCCCAGACCGGAGGCCTTGATGCCGCCGAACGGCGCGACTTCGTTGGAGATCAACCCGGTGTTGACGCCAACCATGCCGTATTCCAGGGCTTCGGCCACGCGGAACACACGGCCCAGGTCGCGGGCATAGAAGTACGAGGCCAGGCCGAACTCGGTGTCGTTGGACATCGCGATCACTTCGGCTTCGTCTTTGAAGCGGAACAGCGGCGCCAACGGGCCGAAGGTCTCTTCCTTCGCCACGGCGGCACTCGAGGGTACGTTGGTCAGGATAGTCGGCTCGAAGAAGTTGCCTTCCATGGCCTTGCCGCCAGCCAGCACGGTCGCGCCTTTGCTGACCGCATCAGCGATGTGCTCTTGCACCTTGGCAACCGCTTTCTCGTCGATCAACGGACCGGTGGTGGTGCCATCTTCCAGACCATTGCCGATCTTGAGCTTGGCGACTGCCACTTTGAGTTTTTCAGCGAAGGCGTCGTACACCGAATCCTGGATGTACAGACGGTTGGCGCAGACGCAGGTCTGACCGTTGTTGCGGTATTTGGAAATGATTGCGCCTTCGACGGCCTTATCCAGGTCCGCGTCGTCGAACACGATGAACGGCGCGTTGCCGCCCAGTTCCAGGGAGACTTTCTTGATGTCCTTGGCACATTCGGCCATCAACTGACGACCGATTTCGGTCGAGCCGGTGAACGACAGCTTGCGCACGATCGGATTGCTGGTCAGCTCGCCGCCGATGTCGCCGGCACTGCCGGTAACCACGCTCAGCACGCCCTGCGGGATGCCGGCACGGTGGGCCAGCTCAACCAGCGCCAGCGCCGAGAACGGGGTTTGCGAAGCCGGCTTGATGACCATGGTGCAGCCCGCGGCCAGAGCCGGGCCGGCCTTGCGGGTGATCATCGCAGCCGGGAAATTCCATGGGGTAATGGCAGCAGTCACACCGATTGGCTGCTTGATCACGATCAGGCGCTTGTCGGGCTGGTGGCCAGGAATCACATCACCGTAGATGCGCTTGGCTTCTTCGGCGAACCATTCGATAAACGAGGCGGCGTAAACAATTTCGCCCTTGGCTTCGGCAAGCGGCTTGCCTTGTTCCATCGTCATCAGGCGGCCGAGGTCGTCCTGGTTTTCGATCAGCAATTCGTACCAGCGGCGCAGCTTGTTGGCGCGCTCTTTGGCGGTGAGGGCGCGCCAGGCCGGCAACGCCTTGTCGGCGGCTTCAATCGCCCGCCGGGTTTCGGCAGCGCCCATCTTCGGCACAGTGCCCAGCACTTCACCCGTTGCCGGGTTGGTAACCTTGATCGTCTGACCATTGTCCGCGTCGACCCAAGCGCCATCGATAAAGGCTTGCTGGCGGAACAACTGGGTGTCTTTAAGCTGCATGTCGGCTTTCCTTAACAGCACCGCGCGCACGCGGAGCGAATTAGATTTGTAGAAAGGCGCCCCAAGGGCTGCCGTCAGGGAAATCATCCACCGGGCTGAAGCACAGAAATAACGCACATAAGCACAGACGTGCGGTTCAGCACCCAGACAAGAGCGTTTGAAATCTCAAACGAATCCTAGGGCCGATGGGGGGGAAGGACAATAGGCTGTTCGAAAAAAAGAACGAAAAACCTGAATTTGCCTGCTTTTTCTGATCAGCGTAGCCCATGCCCGCCTATGCTTATGAAAACACCGGCAAATCAGCAGCATGGACGCCCGCATTGCATATGAGTATCATGGCGCCCGCGTCGCACCAGTAGCTCAGCTGGATAGAGTACTGCCCTCCGAAGGCAGGGGTCGTGGGTTCGAATCCCGCCTGGTGCACCATCTGCAGAATCAAAAGCCCCAGGTCTTGCGACCTGGGGCTTTTTTGTGGACGCTGATTTCACTCAACGCTTGCGCAACGCCTCCAACCGCGCCGGCAAGTCCTCCTTGGGAAAGCGCTGATGCAGCGCCAGCAGCTTTTCATCAGCAGCCTTGTCCTCACCCGCCTCGCGCAAGCGCAGGATTTCCAGCAGTTCCTGCTCCAGCGACGGCCGTGCAGCGGGCACGCGTTTGCTCATTTTCGCCGCAGGCTTTTCCGCCTGGGCCTGGTCAGCGCTTGCCGGGGCTTGAGCGATTTCGCCCTGGGGTGCTGCCATGCGAGCTATCGGCGCGGGAGCGGACATGGCGGGCGGCGGTGCGGCGGCGACGGCGGACTCCTGTCGATTGGCGGAAAACTCCATCGGAGCTGGCGCAGACAGGTCGCTCTGAGGTACTGGCAAGCGAACCACCAGACCGATCATCAACGCGACACCGGCGACCGTGGCGAATGCCATCTGCCAGCGCGGCCGTTGGCAGGCCTGTAGCCAGCGTTTCCACAAACTGGGCGTAGGCGTCGGGGCTTCGCGACGGGCGGCAGCCAGGATGAAGGCATCCAGGGACGCGGGCGGTTCGCCGCTGGTGTGTTGGCGAAAATGCTCGATCAGGGCTTCATCAGTGGAATTCGAGGTCTGTTTGGAATCAATCATGCGGGTACCTCCTCGGCCAGCAGTCGATGCAATTTCTGCTGGGCGTAACGCAAGCGGCTTTTTACCGTTTCCAGCGGGGCGCCGGTCAGGGCGGCGATCTGCGGCAGCTCCAGGTCGCCGTGCAGTCGCAGCAGGAAGACTTCCCGCTGGTCTTCGGGCAAGGCTTGCAACGCGGCGTCCAGGCGGGCCTGATCGCGACTCAGGCTCACCTGCTGTTCGGGGTTGCTGGTGTCGTCGGGCTGGACATGAACCTGTTCGTCGTAACTGTCGTGCAGCGGGTTGCGGACACCGTGTTTGCGCCAGTGATCAATCAAGCGGTTGCGGGCAATCTGGAACAACCATGTACGAAAACTCGCCCGTCCTTGTGGCTGGGTAGTGCTGCGGATCAGGCTGAGCCAAGTGTCCTGGAAGACTTCCTCGGCCAGTTCGGCTTTGTTGCTCAAGGACACCAGAAAACGATATAGCCCCTGTCGATGGCGGGCGTACAGGACTTCAAAACACGCCCCGTCGCCATCGCGGTAGCGGGCCAGCAGCGATTCGTCGCTGGGACAATCATGCGGAGCGGGCATGTCGGTGACGAACTCCTTTGCGGTTAACACAGTTCTGGCAGGCGACAAGAGAATACCGTGGGAGCGAGCCTGCTCGCGATTGCGTCGGATCAGTCAATAATGATCGTGATCGATCCACCGCTATCGCGAACAGGCTCGCTCCCACATTTGATCCTCGTCGTGGTCAGGATCAGCGCTCAAGGCTCTGCGCGAGTTCCACCAACTGGACAAATTCGGCGCGCAGCCCAAACGGATCATCGCCCCGGGCGGAACGGGCCAATTGCGCGGTGTCCTTCAAGCTCATCGTCCCAGTGTAGCGGCCATCCCCCTTGAGCTGTTGGGCGAAGGCGGCCACAGCGGCCGAGAAGCGCAAGTCATCGCTGGCCTTGTCATTTTTTTGCGTACTGGCGACAGGATGCTCGATCAATCGGCTGCTCCCGCCCTCAACGGGCTTGTAGCGCACGCGCAGCATCGCCAACTCCCCTGTCTCGTCGCCCAGCTTAGGTGTGCTCGCATAACGCAACGGTTCCAACCAGCCCTGCTCGCCTTTCGGAACAATTTCATACAACGCGGTCACTGTGTGCCCAGCACCGATTTCGCCCGCATCAACCTTGTCGTTGTTGAAATCCTCACGCTTGAGCGCACGGTTCTCATACCCCAACAGCCGATACTCACTGACCTGAGCGGGGTTGAACTCCACCTGCAACTTCACATCCCGCGCCACCACCGCCAGGGTTGAGCTGAGCTGGTCGACCAATACCTTGCGCGCTTCAAGCAAGTTGTCGATGTAGGCGTAATTGCCATCACCGGCATCGGCCAATTGCTCCATCAGATGCTCATTGTAGTTATCCACACCGAAGCCCAGCGTGGTCAGGGATACACCGCTTTTACGCCGGTCCACCGCCATTTGCTTGAGGCTGTCGAAGTCACTGACGCCGACATTGAAGTCGCCATCGGTGGCCAGCAGAATGCGATTGATGCCTTTGTCGATAAAGCTATCCTGAGCCATCTGATAGGCCAGCTCGATACCCGACGCACCTGCGGTGGAACCGCCGGCGTCCAACTGATCGATTGCGTTGCGGATCTTGACCTTGTCGCGGCCCGAGGTCGGCTTAAGCACCACCCGGGATTCGCCGGCGTACACCACCAGAGACACCCGGTCCTGCTCGCGCAATTGCTCCACCAATAACTTCAGGGTGCTCTTGACTAGCGGCAGGCCCTCGCGTCGGTCCATGGAGCCGGAAACATCCACCAAAAACACCAGGTTGGCCGGTGCTAGGTCCACCACGGCGCGATCGCTCGCCTTGATGCCAATACGCAACAGGCGCGTGTGAGGGTTCCATGGCGACGGGGCCACTTCAGTGGTCACGCCGAAGGGAGAACCGTCGGTGGGCACGGCATAGTCGTAAGGGAAATAGTTGACCATTTCCTCCAGTCGCACGGCGCCTTCGGGCGGCAGGCTACCTTGATTGAGGAAACGTCGCACATTGGCATAGCTGCCGGTGTCGACATCGACGCTGAAGGTCGAGACCGGCGTTTGGGCAACACTATGAATAGGATTGTCCTGCAGTTTTTCATACTGCTCGCGGGGCTCGGCGCGGTAATCCCCCGCGACAGCATCGGTCCTCACCCTTGGCGAGGGCATCGAAACCGGAGCGGCCATACGCTTGACCAGAGGCTCGCGCACGTTAGCAACTTCGCTTTGCCGCACCGGGGCGGGGGACGCAGACGGTGGTTCGGCCGGCGTGGCAGCCTCCCGGGACGAAGACAACCCACAACCGGCCAATGCCACCAGCAAGGTCACGGCGAAGCCCTGGGCTGCAGGACGTAGGAATGAAGGAGGACGGGACATGGGTTGAACCTCGTGAATGAATGATCCGTTCACAAGGTCAGACGCGAGGCACTCGTGGTTCGGGTTAACGACCACGAGATTTTTAATATGCGAGCATGCCTAACGGGACGGAATGGCCCGCAGGTCGTCGGCGATAAAGCGGCTCAGTTGGCCGGTGTAAAAGCCTTCGACATCCGAGTTACCTCTGTTGGTCAGAGCGCCCACCATGCTTCTCATGTTCTGGAATTGCCCGATCGCGCCGCCCGGCATCAGGCCCTGCCGGGCCTGGGCAAAGTGCAAAACCTCTGCGCCGGCCTTCTTCACCTTGACCTGATAGCTGAAATCGACACTGGCGAGGAATGTGCCATCGGCGACGATTTTGCTCATGAAGCCACCTTGGGTATCTTGAATACGTCGCGCGTAGACGCCATTGACGTCCAGCAGATAGTCGGCGGTTTCCTTGCTGGAGGCATAGCGATTGTCCTCGAGCAGGCGGCCGATCAGGTCGGTGTGCAATTGCTCACGGACCTTTTCGTCAGGCAAAAAGCGATCGTTCTTGCCTACGACTTCAACGTCGAAGGTGTCGATCCAGAAGGTGGCGGTCTTGGGGATCGTTACCGGAGTGGCGGAAACGTAGTAATCGGGTTTGGAGGCACAGCCCGCCATAAGGCAGAGGGCCAGGAATATGGCAAAAACGCGCATGTCTGAATTCGTCCCTGAAAGGTAGTGGCATAGTGACAGCGGCATTCTACGGAGTTTGGACGGGTTCTCAAGTTTTGGCGGCAGCGGATGGCGGCAAAACCCCGGCCGCTGCAGACCGGGGCGATTTTATGGGTGCGGCTTCCGGATAACAGTTGCAGACCGCGTCACTCCCCCGCCATCTCTACCACCGTCTTCCCTTGCCCACGCACCTGAGCTACTTGCGCAAACGCCTCATTCACGTCTCCCAGGCCAAACCGATGTGGGTCTACCTTGATGCGCAGCACCCCGGCCTCAACCAAAGCCGCCGCTTTGCGCATTATCCGACCATGGTGCTCGCGCCCCTTGCCGGTCAGCAACGGCATCAAGGTAAACACCCCGGAATAACTCGCCCCCTTGAACGACAACGGTGCCAGGCTGTGTTGTCCCCAGCCCAGACAGCTGAGTACGTGGCCGGTATAGGTTTTCACTGCGTTGAAGGACGCATCCAGTGTCGAGCCGCCGACGGTGTCGTAGACGATGTCGAAACCTTCGCCATCGGTGTGCAGGCCCACATAACTGTCGGTGTCCTGCGCCCGGTAGTCGATAGGGGTCGCGCCCAGTTCACGGATGAAATCCAGGCTGGTGGCCGAGCCGGTGGCATAGACCTCGGCGCCGCGGGCCTTGGCAATTTGCACGGCCATTTGACCGACGCCGCCCGCGCCGCCGTGGATCAGCACTTGTTGGCCGGCCCGAACATTTGCCCGGTCTACCAACCCTTCCCAGGCGGTGATGAAGACCAATGGCAAGGCTGCCGCTTCGCGCATGCTCAACGAACCGGGCTTGAGCGCAATCAGGTGAGCATCGACGGCAATGTATTCGGCCAGCGCACCCTGGGCGCCGCCGATGCCGCCGGCCATGCCGAACACGTCATCGCCGGGGGCGAAATCGTGCACGCCCTCTCCCAGCTCAACGACTGTTCCGGCCAGATCGATGCCCAGTACGGCGGGCAGCGGCTGGCGGGCATGAGCGCCGCCACCTGCCGCGATCTTGGTATCCAGAGGATTGATCCCTGCGGCGTGAACCCTGATCAATACCTGTCCTTTGCCGGGAACAGGCCGGGGGATGTGGCGAACGACCAGCGGAGCCTGAGCGGTTTGGGCAATGGCGGCGAACATGGTGTTGTTCATGACGGTAAACCTCCAATGAGTGGGTGAGTACATGTTGCGGCCGTCGATGCATTCCGATAAGTAAGCAACTATGGATAGGATTTATTCCAACCAGAGGCCAAATCCAGATGGATCTATTCGACGCGATGCAGATGTTCGTGCGAGTGGTAGAGCGCGGTTCGTTCTCGGCGGTCGCCCGGGAGCTGAACCTGGGTCAACCAGCGGTTAGCAAGCAGATCCGCGCGCTGGAACAACACCTTGGCGGTGCGTTGTTTGCCCGCAGTACTCGCCATCTCGCGCTGACCGACCAAGGCCAGCGCTTCTATATCCACAGCAAGGAAATACTCAGCAGCCTCGACACGGCCCGGCTCAGTTTCACCCGTGGCCAGGAGCAGATCGCCGGCCCTTTGCGTGTGGCCGCCCCGGTGAGTTTCGGGCGGCTGTGCATTGCGCCCTTGATGAGGGAGTTTTTGGCGCGCCATCCACAGGTTCAAATCGACCTGAAACTGAACGACCAAAATGAAGATGTGCTGAAAGAAAACATCGACGTCGCCATTCGTATCGGCGTGGTGAAAAACGAAGGGCTGGTCGCGGTTTCCCTCGGCGATAGTCCGCGCCGGGTGTATGCCGCTCCCGCCTACCTGCAACAACACGGCACCCCGCTGGAGCCGGCGGATCTTGCCCGCCACAATTGCTTGGGCTTCACGCTGCTGGAGCATTACGACGTTTGGCGTTTCGACCAGCAGGACAAACAGCACCGAGTGACGATCAAGGGCAATGTCACCAGCAACAGCAGCGAGGCAATTCGCGAGATGGTTCTTAGCGGGCTGGGCATTTCGCTTTCACCGCAGTGGTTATTCGCCGCGGATGTTCGCCAGGGAACCGTGTCCAGCCTGCTGGAGGCTTATCAACCCGTAGCGCTGCCCATCAGCGCCGTGTTCAGCCAAGACCGGCGCCGCTCGGCAAGAACTCGCGCCTTTGTGGATTTTCTGCGCGAGCGTCTTTGAGCAGCCGGTTATGCGTAACGAACCTGACTGATATCAATCGCCACCAGCAATTCCCCCTCCACCGCCTGATCGTCCGCATCCCGCCGATACGCCCGGCGCTTGCTGGGCATGCACAGCCCATCGGCCTTGATGTAGTCCTCCACATACTGGGCCGCCGGCAGGCCACCGCTCACGTCCACGGTGTAATCATGCCGGCGCAGCAGATAGTCATCGCCAAAGTAGAAGTCCTGGACCGGGCAGTGAGTGGCGAGGGTGTCCGGGAAGTTCACCCGCAAGCGGCGCCAGACCTGGCCACCTTCCTTCCAGGGTTCCAGCTCCTGGCTGGTGACACCCGGAAAAGTAAACAGGAACGGCATGGTCAGGTAGGACCAGAGCGCATATCCATTGAAGTAGGCACGGTGAAGCGGATCCCACGGAGTGGTTTGCTCGTGCTTGAAGAACGAAGCCCTAGGGTCCGAACGCTCAGCGATCACTTTGCCCTCGGTGGTTTCGATGGCGATGCGATCAGGCGTGAAGGCGGTGCGCTGGTTCAGCGCACCGAACGGCATGACCGAGGCGCGCTGTTCATGCAGCCAGACAGTCATCTGCCGGGGTGCATTGTCTTGCGTTAACCCCTTCATGGCCCACAACGAACCGCCGGTCACAAGGGTGACCTGGACAGTGTTGAAAGTGTTCCAGCGCTCGAGACCGCCGTGGGCAATCAGGACTTGTTCCAGCAGGTCGTGCTTGTGCGCCTTCATGATGGCCGTCCTCCTCGAGTTGGAAACGGGGTCATTCATGAGTGTAGTCGTGCACCTGGGGCAGAGTCCTTACGATTCACAGGCCAACGAGGCCTGCGCGGTCTTCGAATGCCGGGCGGGAAAATACGCCGCCGCAGCCACACCCACCGCGCCCATCACCACGCAATACCCCACGCACACCCATGGGCTCCACGGCACCAGTGCGATCAGCACCAAAGGCGTCACGCTGGCCCACAAGGCATAGGCAATGTTGTAGGTGAACGAGATGCCGGACACGCGGATTTTCGGCGGAAACAGGCTGACCATCACCGATGGCACCGCGCCAACCACGCCGCAACCCAGGCCCGCCACAGCGTAGGCCAGGCCCAGCCAGGCGCCGCCGCTGATCAGGCTGGCGTAGAGCACGGCGATGCCCATCGGCAACAGCAGGCTGTAGAGCATGACAGTGCGCCAGGCGCCGATGCGGTCGACGATGAGGCCGGCCAGAACGCAGCCGATGTTCAGGAAGACGATGCCCAGACTGCTCAAAGCGAACGTGTGACTGGGGGTCATGCCGAAACTTTTTTGCATAACGGTCGGGGTGATGACCACGAACACCACCACGGCGGACGTCAGCACGCAGGTGAGGATGGCGGCGGGCAACAAGGCGTGGCGATGGTCCCGCAGCACGGTGCGTAGCGGCAGTTCCGTCGCACCTTCGCGCTTGGCTTGCAGGGCCATAAAGATCGGCGTTTCGCTCAGCCAGCGACGCAGCCAGACGCCGATTACACCGAAGACCCCACCCAGCAGGAACGGCAAGCGCCAGGCGTAATCGAGAATTTCTGCTGCCGTGAATATCTGCGCCAGCGCCGTGGCGGTCAGGGCGCCCAGCAAATAGCCGAAGGTCAGACCAGCCTGGAGGAAACCCAGTGCGTAGCCGCGATGCCGCAGCGGTGCATGTTCGGCCACGAACACCCAGGCGCTCGGTACTTCGCCGCCCACCGCCGCGCCTTGCAGGATGCGCAGCGCCAGCAGCAACAACGGGGCGAAATAGCCGATTTGCGCGTAAGTCGGCATCACGCCGATAAGCAGGCAGGGCAAGGCCATCATCAGGATGCTCAGGCTGAACACCCGCTTGCGCCCCAGGCGATCGGCGAAGTGCGCCATGAGGATGCCGCCCAGGGGGCGTGCCAGGTAGCCGGTGGCGAAAATCCCGAAACTTTGCAACAGGCGTAGCCATTCGGGCATTTGCGGCGGGAAGAACAGTTGGCTGAGCACCAGGGCGAAGAAGACGAAGATGATGAAGTCGTAGATTTCCAGCGCGCCACCCAGGGCGGCGAGGCCCAGGGTTTTGTAGTCGGATCGGCTGAATCGGGCGTCTGGCAGATGAGTTGTGGCAGTCATGGGCAGATTTAAACAAGAAAAGTTTTTGAGAAGGACGGTTCAGGCGTCTTGGCCGTCGTCCATGGGCTGTGCCGGTGGTTGGTCTGGCTCAGCGTCTTCGGCCTCTTCAGCAGGCAGGAAATCCTTGCGGCTCTGGGCGATGGCCCGGCGTATTTCGTCGCCTTTGGTGGGGCAGTTCTTGAGGCGGGCGATGCCGTCGGGTTTCTGCGTCATCGCCATCCTCCGGTATGAATGAACAGGGGCTCGATAGTGCTCGCTTTTGGCGCGTGATGCCAATTTTGTGGTTGAGGGTTGCTGCCCGACCCAGCGGGAGCAAGCTCCCTGGCCACAGGGAGCTGTTGCTTGGATTAGCGGTGGTAGCGACGCACTACGCTGCTGTTGCGCAAGACGTGACCGTTGATTCTTTCCATCAGTTGAGGGCGTGTGAGGCCGGCTGGCAGGGCGTGCGGGGGCAGGTCGAGCGCGTATATCTGAATCAGGTAATGATGAGCGCTGTCGCCAATGGGCGGACAAGGGCCAATGTAGCCGCGGGTGTTTTTACTGTTGGTGCCACTTATGCCTTCAAGGGCGGACTGGGTGCCCATGCCCGTCGGGATTTGCCGCGTGCTGGCCTTGATGCCGTAATGAACCCAGTGGTCGACGCCCTGGCCTTTCTGGCCGTCCGGGTCGTGCATGACAATGGCGTAGCTGAGGGTGCCAGGCGGGCCCGCTGTCCAGCTCAAGGCCGGGGAAATGTTCTTACCGCCGCAGTTGTTGGCGTCACTGGCGGCCGCCGCGGTGAACAGCCGGTTATCCGACACACCTGGCATGCTGAGGGTGAAACGTTCCTGAGCCTGGGCCGCCCCTTGTGCGCACAGCACGAGGGCGATGGCCGCCAGCCAGGGAGTAAGGGAAGTCGATCGAGTCATACCGGGCACCTTATGCAGATCAGGCCATGGACGGCCTGCGAACTATAGCCGCAGCGCCTGCCAGGTTTCAGTGACAATTACGATGAACTTCGAATCCGCCACATTGATCTGCGTTGACCGTGATTCGCGACATCACCCATCCCCCTGTGGGAGCGAGCCTGCTCGCGATGGCGATGGTTCAGTTGGCATCCATGTTGACTGAAATACCGCTATCGCGAGCAGGCTCGCTCCCACATTTTGATTTGTGCTGACCGTACTCTGTGGGAGCGAGCGCGGAGTTTTGAAGGAAATCTCCGAGGAACTGGAAAGCAACAAGATCAACAATCACAGCCTGCGGCAGCGCTTACACCGAGTGATCGACCGGCAGGTGAATCACCCGGGGCCTTTCCAGTGGTGCCAGTGGCGGCGGTTGCAGTTCCGGGCTCAGCAGATGGAAATGCGCCACGACGTGGCTGATATCACCGTCCTGGTTGTTATGGATGATCTTGGAGCCGGGCCGGCGCAACGTGTCCAGACGCGCGTCGGTCAATTTGAAGCTTTCGCTCAAGCCTTGATCGTCCACCACCGGCGCTGGCAGCCGACGCTGGGCGAAGCTGCGGCTTTTGCGCTGCTGATAGCGCGCCCAGGTAATCAGGATCACCGCGTTGACCAAGGCGATCCAGCCATATATCTGCAACGTCCCGAGCGTGTCCATGAGCGAGCCACCTAGGCGCGGGCCTGCCTGGCTGTCAAACAGGGGCCAGAGCCCGTTGACCAACAGATACAACAGCCCCAGCCACGCCAGCACGGTAAAGAGCGCATCGATGACCACCAGAAAAGGTCTTTGTCGGGTCCTGATAATTTTCATCGGATCACTTCCTCTTCTTCGTCATCGAACGGTTTGATGCCGCGATCCGGGCTGACCCAGCGCGCGCGTTTCTGATGCTGCCCGAACAGCACTTTCGGGAAACTCACCAAGGTGGTGAACAGACTGATCAGCCAGAACACCAATGGGTACCACACCACCCAGAACATGATGTGCCACAAACCCTTTTCGTAACGGCGATCGATCAGGATGCTCACCGCGAACTGCATCAGGCACACCACCGCCAACAGCAACCCGGTGAAGGCCGGCGGCATGAGGTGATCGACCGCGATGGCCGCTGGCATTTCGACGAATTTACCGGCGCCCCAGAAGATCACCGACAGCAGGAACGTGAACGCCCAACCGGTGGACAGGCAATATTCGAACAGCAGCGGCCACAGGTAGCGGTGGCGGTATTGCCAGATGCCGCGGATGTTCTTGAACAGCACTTCGGCCCCGCCCTGGGCCCAGCGCAGGCGCTGCCGCCACAGGCCGCGCAGGGTTTCGGGCATGAGGATCCAGCACAGGGCACGGGGTTCGTAGAAGATGCTCCAGTGGTCCAGTTGCAGCTTCCAGCTGATGTCGATGTCTTCGGTGATCATGTCCGGGCTCCAGTAGCCGACCCGGTGCAGGGCCGTACGACGGAAGGCGACGATCACACCGGAGACGGTGAAGATCCGCCCGAAGACGCGCTGGGTACGCTTGATCAAGCCAATGATCGAGGAGAACTCGCCAACCTGCACCCGGCCGATCAAAGTCGAACGAGTACGGATACGCGGATTACCGGTCACTGCACCGAGGCGGGCATTGTCCAGCATCGGTGCCACCAGGTAGGCGCAAGTGTTGGGTGCCAACAGCGCATCACCGTCGATGCACACCAGGTATTCACTGCGCGCCGCGATGGCGCCCATGCGCAGGGCCACGGCCTTGCCCTGGTTTTCCGCCAGATGCAGCACGCGCAGGCGCGGGTCATCAGCCGCCAGTTGGTCGAGCACTTGCGCGGTGTTGTCTTTCGAGCCGTCGTTGATGGCGATGACCTCGATGTTCGGGTAATGCTGGCCCAGCGCGGCGTGTATGGTATCGGCGACGTTGTCGCCCTCGTTGAAGCACGGAATCAGAATGCTGATCAGCGGTTCCCCGGCCAGCGGCGGCGGCAGGGTGTCGTCCTTCCACGGCCAGTGACGCTCCCAGTGCAGCCAGAAATACAGGCCGCCGGCGATCCACAGCCCGGACATGAACAGCGGGTAAAAGAACACGAAGTCCATCAGGAATTGCCCGGTGACCAGGAAGATCAGGCCCAGGGGCACCCCAAGGACGATCGCCAGCACCAGCAGGGCGAGCAGTCTGTCGAGCATGTCAAGGATTCCACTTGTTGGAGAGCGCCGGCCGCACGGTTTTCACAGCGGGCTGGTCTTCGATGAAGTTGTCCGGGTAGTAGCCGAAACTGGTCACGCCTGAACGCTTGAGGCGTCCCATCCATTCGGCCAATTGTTCGCCGTCGATGTCGCTGACCGGTTTGCTGTGCCAGTCACGGGCCTGCAATTCGAACACCGTGCGCTTGAGCGCACCGGGGCGGGCCTTGACGGTCTCCACCAGGCGCTCAAGCCAGGGACCGGATTGCTCGCGGGTCTGCTTTTCCATCAACGGCATGGCCATCGGGGCCGTCCAGTTGTAGGCACCGAGGAAGTCGTCCAGGTTCTGGGCGAACCAGGCTTCGCTTTCGGGATTGAGCATCGGTTCGGCGAAAATATTGCGCGCTGTCAGCACCTGCGGGCCACGAATCGCGCGGACCTTGGCAGTGAGCTCGTGGGTGAAGTCGATCAGGTAGCGGCTCTTGAAACGGGTCCAGCGCTGCATCGCCGCTGGGTCGTCCCGCAGAGCGGCGATGGACGTCGGCAGGCCGTTGGCGGCATAGACTTTCAGGGCAGCGGGGCCGGCGTCCTCGAAGTCAGAAAACACGGCGTCGTCGTGGTACAGAACGCCGTCCACCGAACTCATCCGCGCCAGGTCTTCGTAGATTTCGCCGATGACCCGCCGCACGCTCGGATCGAAGGGCGACAAACGTACGTACTGATCCGGGTCCACACCCGTGCGGCCGGTTTCCGGGTCCCAACGTTGTACGCGGGGCAGTTTCGAATCCAGGCCAAAACTGAGCACTGGCATCCAGGCGAAGACCTTGGCGTTGGCCCGGGTTTTCAGTTGCCACGCAACCCGATCGAACAGATCGGCCCGTACCGGCAGATGACGGTTGGGAAAGTACAGCGAATGCACCAGACCATCACCTTTCGGATCGGCAAAGGCTTGCAGGAAAACGGTGTTGGCGCCCAGGTCGTAAATGCGCTGGATCAGCTTGCCGACATTGGCTTCCTGCTGCACAGGATCCGGGTCATAGACGTAATCCAGGTCGACATGGACCACCCGCAAGGGGTCCATGGTCTGCACGCCGACGACGCTCTCGGCGAAGTGCGCACCATCCGGATCGGAGGCCACCAGAAAACGCGGGCCACTCATCAGGTTATTGAGGCTGTCCAGACCATCTTCCAGAGTCAGGGCCATTTGGTAGCCTTCGCTGCCAATCACCTGCAAGGCGGTGCCATCGGCGGCACCGTAGGGCCAGACCCACACGCGCGGACTGTAGCCGGTGACCTTGCGGATCTTCTCGGAAATGGCCACCACGTCCTTGCGCTGGCGAGCCTGGAAATCAGCTTCGCTTTCATAACGACCGGTGGCGGGATCGTAGCGCCGGGTCGTCGCCGCCGGTTGCAGGTTGCCTTGCGGGTTGGCCAGTACCCCTTTGTGATTGGCGTCGGTGTGGGCGGCGATTTCCACCAGGCCCGATTTCGAGACCTCGCGAATTTGCTCCCAGGTCAAAAACTCGGAGCGCTTGCGCGGCACTCCAGCGAAGTCCACCGGCTGGTTCGACGGCGTGTCGATCCAACTACCGACCGGGGCCAATAGCGCCGGCCAGTTATAGGCGCGCAGGATCGGCATGACGCGGGTGTAAAAGCTTGAGTAACCGTCGTCAAAACTCAACAACACCGCCCGCGGCGGCAGTTCCGGGCCACCGTTGCGAGCGGTGATGATCTGGTCCACGGTGACCGGCTGGTAGTTGTTTTCCCGCAGCCAAGCCAATTGCTCGATCAGGCGTTCGGTACGCACGGCCACGAGCGCCTGGTCGGGGTCGCGGTCTTCCACGTCGTGATAGGCGATGCCGAGCACATGGTTTTTCGGCCACGGGGCGTCGTTGGCCGCCAGCGGGCGCTGTGAGGGCGGTGTGAACGCCGGGGCTTGCTGGGCACAAGCGCTGATCAGCAAGACCCCCAGCAGAAGGATGAATCGCGAAATGACAGGCATCTTCAAACTCTTCTAGAAGCGGTAGGTGAGGTCGACAAGCAGGCGCAGATCGCTTTCGCGGTCGCCGTCATAGGGGCGGTTGAGCCAACTCAGTGCGGCACCTGCCTCAAGCACGTCGTTCCAGATAAAACGCTGGCCGTAGCTGAGCAGGCCCATGGCACCGGTGCTGTGGTCGCGCTGGCTGTAGGTACCGGCGCCGGCCTGGAACTGCTGACTCCACGTCGTTTCGTAGCGGCGGTACAACACATGATTGGCGCTGACGGTCGGCATGACGCTCAGATCTGACTTGGGGTTGAAGTAGGGGACTTCGTCAGAGCCGCTGTTGCGACTGGCACCCACTTCCAGGCCCAGCTCCACTTGCAGCCGCGGAGCGCTGTAAATGCCTTCGCGACCGGTGAGCAGGGTTTCGAGACGGTTGTTACCGTCACTGAAATGCGATGGGCTGACCGCCAGTTGCCACTCCCGGCTTTCGTGGGCACGCCAGCGAACGAAACCACTGCCGCCGTTGGCGCGGATACCGCTGTTGAGCGCCCGCAGCGGGGTGGCGGCCGAGAGGTAATCCAGGCTGCCACCGTACTGCCAGTGATCGTTGATGTCCCGGGCCACGGCCAGACGTGCCCCCTGCTTGTCACCGGAGCCGTAAGAGTGGTTGGAGACTTCCGCTTCCAGCGTCATGTCACGGGTGCGGCGCTCCACACCCAGACGCTGCCAGCGATGGTGGCCGGTGCCTTCTTCGAAATCGCCGGTGGCGTAACCGACGCCACCGAATAGCCGCCAGTCTTCATTGATGGGTGGGCTGTAGAGCAGCGTTTCAATGCCGAAGTCGCGACTACCGGTGACTGCACCGGCATCGCCGCTGCCGCCGCCATAACTCTTGCCGGTGTAGGCTTCGATACGCAGTTCGGCCATGTCGTGCACTTCGCGCTGGCGTTGCAGGCGTTTGACGTGGGCGTTCTCCGGGTACCGGGCGACCACGTCATCGGTCAGCGCGTCCATCTGCCGCCACTCCTGCAGATCCATGGCGGCGCGGGCCTGGGCGACTTCCAGCTCACGGTTACGCGGGGTCGTGGTCTCGACTTCCTTGAGCAGGCTTTCAGAACGTCGCGGCCATTGCCGGGCCTGGTACAGATCAGCCTGGGCCAGTCGCAACCCGATGTTGCCGGGGCCTTGATTGACCAGGGTCGCCAGACGCGTCTCGGCGGTGGGCAGGTCGGCGCCATATGTGCCGGCCTGAGCGGCGAGTTGTTGTGCGTCCATCCACTCGTCATTGGGGTTGCCGATGGGCAGCCCCTTGAGCTCGACGCGTGGTTGCTGGGATTTGGCCAAGTCTTCAGCCAGGGCACGGGCCTCTTCGGATTTTTCACTTTCCAGCAGTGCGTAGTAGAGCGCGGTGCTGTCTTCGAAGCGGTCCGCCGGATCGGCATCGGGTGCCGTCAGTACCCGGCGGTACAGATCGACGGCAATCTCCGGTTCACGCTGCTCCAGATAGGAGGACGCCACCCAGCGCAAGGCATAAGTGGGAATGGCAACCCCTTCGGCGAGCAGCCTTTGGTATTCAGCAATCACTTCAGCTCGTCGAGCACGGGCGTTCAGGGCGCCGATGCGGTCGATGCGCCAGCGCAGTACATCGTCATGAGCCTCGGCCACCGGAGTCCAGGTGGCGAGCAGTTTGTCGTAATCGGCCAGGGCGCGGTCTGCGATAACGAAGCGATCCTTCTCGCTGCGGCTCGCCATGTCCGCCAGGCGCACCCGTTCAGCCGCAACATCGCCCTCCAGTCGCCGCTGCACGCCCTGATCGATCAACCCGGGTTGCAGACGAGCCAGGCGCAAGGCCGGCTCAGGCAAGCGGGCACGTTGCAGCGCAATGATGTATTCGCGGGCGACCTCGAGATTGTTACCGGCGCGAGTAAAGGCCTGGTCGTATTCGAACAGCGCCTCGTGTGGACTGTTGGCACGGGTCAGGGCATAACCCAAGGCCAGTCGACGCGTCGGGTCCTCAGGTTTGGCTGCAACCATGGTCCTGGCACGACTGACTGCTTCGTCGGGTTTACCGGCGTCGGCCTGGGTTAAGGCCAGACCCAGTTGCAGATGGGGATTCTGAGGTTCGACGATTAAAGCCTGGCGATAGAGCGCGGTGGCCGAGTCCCAACGCTTGAGATTGCGATAGGCACGTGCCGTTGCAGTCAGCGCCGCAACGGGCAGGTCGCGATAGCGGCCTTGGGCTTCATAGACTTTCACCACCTCGGCATCAAAACCGGCCCAGCTGGCAATCTGCAGATGGTCACTGATTTGCGCGGTGCTGGCCTGATCGACCGGGACCTGGCGCAAGGCGGACAATGCAGGCGTGTAATGGCCGGCGCGAGCGTCATGCACCATCTGGTCATAGGCGGTATCGGCAAACGCCAGCACCGGCCAGCACAATTGGCTGCACAGCGCGAGGCGAAACAACGGGCGCAAACCACATTGAATAAAGGGACCCACAGTACGCGGCATTCGTCAGCATCCTTACATGGCCAGCCGGGTCGCAGTGCCCCCTTGCCCATCAAACAGGAAGCCGGATCAAAGGAATCCAGCCAAGCTCTAATGGACCTAGTTTTGCACTCTGGAGCGGGTCGTTTTCCAAAACGCCATAATTCTTCAGAATCGATGCAGATTTTCGCGGGCAAAAAAAACCGGCCTGTGCGCAATGCACAGGCCGGGCTTTGGATGTTGCTCCAGTCGATTACTGGATGGTTACGCCGCCACCCAACTTGTTCATCACAAACGCGGTGAATTGTTCGACTGTCATCTTCTGACCGTTGAAATCAACTTGATTGTTGGCGTAGTGCAGCTTGGTGACCACATCGTTGCCTTCAAGCGTTGCCAGCTCTGTGCCCACCGCCATCGCGCTGAACATATCGCTGGTGGCAGTGGCCTGATCGGCGATCAACTTGGCGTCGGTCTGGCCTTCCATTTGCGCCTGCACGGTCAACAGATCAACCAGCATCGGCTTGGAGACTTTCAAATTGAAATCCAGCAAGGCGAGCAACTGACGACCCAGTTGATCAGGCGGCAGGTCCATGGATTGCGGCTTGGTAAGGTCGATGACCAGCGTCGCGCGGCTTTCGCCATTGGCTGTAGTGAACGACAGATTTTCCAGTGCCACTTGCGGGCCGCCGGCCAGGAGTTTTTCCAGGTCGGCCTTGACCTGCGCCTCCTCAGCCTCGCTCAGCACCAGCTCCGGCGCTGGCTCACCGGCTGCTGCCGCTTCAGCCGCCGCCTGCTCGTAGGGTTGCAGCTTGGTTTGATAGACCTGCATGAGCGACATGGTGGCCGGGATGTCCAGGTTCTTCAGGCTGACCGCCATCTGCGCAGAACCGATAGCCTTATCGTTGAAGGACAACTCACCGACCTTGTAATCAGCACGCCCCGATGCGCTGGTGCCATTTTCGGTGCTGTTGTTCTTCATTTCGAAGTTCTTCAGGCCCAAGACCGACTTCTGCTCACCAAAAGTAGTCTTGCTGTTGCTGAGCATCAAAACGTTATCACCCATGTAATAACCATAAGTGCTCTTGCTCAGGTTGCTGGCGAGCGTCAGGCCGTTGAGCTCGACTTGCACCGGCGTCTGGTCCTCAGCGACGGTGGTCAGCTTGAAGCTGTCCATATAACCGTCAGCCTTGATTTTCTCTGCCTGGGCGCTGGAGGCCAGGTCGATCTTCAGACCAGAGAAACTGAGCTCGGACTGTTCATCCAGCTTGGTGTCCAGGGGCAGCAACTCGAACGTGCCGTGGGTCGACTGGTCGTAGCCCAGGTTGACCACACCTTTGAGCGGCGACTTGTCCTTGGCAGCGACGAACCATTTCTCGGTCAACGGCGTGCGTTCAAGTTCGGTGTGGCTGGTAGCCATGACCGGCAACCATTTGAGCGTCATCAGGCGCGAGAACGGCAGCGGGCCATGTTCGATGTTGTCGACGAACAGCAATTCAACCGGTTCATCACCAAACATCTCGCCTTCACCTTTGAGGCGATAATGGGCGGTGCTGCTGAAAGTCCCACGGTCCAATGACACCAGCTCGATCGAAGCCGTGCCATTTGACCCAGCCAGGGCCGTTTGCATTTGCTTGTTGCTGTCGGCAATGGCGGTTTGCAGCACTCCTTCGAGTTTCGTTCCGGTGTACCAGGCGCCACCCGCGCTGATTGCACCGACGACCACAACGATTCCCAGAAGTACGCTTGCTGATTTATTCATGAGTGATCCGATCATATCCATGGTTGAAAAAGCCGTCGTCTTCCCTGACACCGCTAAGGGTGTGGCTCGACGCCGCGAAGTGGAGGGAGATTACCATCAGGCATGCCAACGGGCCCAATGTTTAAAGGGGGGAAGCGTTTTCTTGAGAGAGGGTCTACGAATATTGAACTTCAATCTCATCGAGTTGATGGTCGAACGTCTTCAGCCGTGCCGTCCAGGTGTACACCAACACTTCGAAATCACGATTGATCACCGTCGCGCCCGATGAGTCCGCGCGAGGATCGCAGAAGTCCAGTTGATAGCGCTCCCGCGCCATAGCGTTAGCGACGTCGCAGAGCTCACGAGCGTTGTTCAGCCAATGCCAGTCGTCTTCGGCGACCTGTTTGTCCAGTGCCGCACATTGGGTCTTCAAGGCCTCGAGACTTTTTTCCAATGGAGTACCGGTGAGTTCACCCATGACTTCCTGGAATGTGCGGCCAGGCTGCCAGTAACTGCCCCAGAAATAACGATCGAAGACCGTTTCGACCCGGCGTAATGCAACCTTGGTATCCCAGATCAGCACCAGAGTCTTACCCTGCTCAAGATGCTTTTTTTTGATGCGTTGCCCTTGGAGCGATGCCCAGGCCACGATTGCGATGGATATCACACCGATCAGCGCAGCCGCGCTATCGAGGAAGATCAGTGCTTTGTCGATCTGGTGAGTCAGCATGACGCCATAGAAATAAGTGGCCGAAAGCAACACCAACGCTGCGAGGGCGCACCAGAAGCCAGGAGCATAAGGGTTTTTCATTATTGGAATCCCCATGACCAGTGACATCGCGGGCCATTTTTCAGATGCCCCGACTATCACAGCATAGCAATGGCCACAGGGTTTGCCGTGTGTGGACAGCAATCATGAGGGGCGATCCGATTACCGGCCCAAAACGACAGAACCCCTGTCTGCATCAGCAGACAGGGGTTCTGGGAATTCAATCTTGACGATGACCTACTCTCACATGGGGAAACCCCACACTACCATCGGCGATGCATCGTTTCACTGCTGAGTTCGGGATGGGATCAGGTGGTTCCAATGCTCTATGGTCGTCAAGAAATTCTGTGACCGGCCCGTTCAACAGCAACGTGCCAGCGAAAATCGATAACTTCTACTAAAACAAAACCCCTACCTGCGTCAGCAGATAGGGGTTTTGGAATTTAATCTTGACGATGACCTACTCTCACATGGGGAAACCCCACACTACCATCGGCGATGCATCGTTTCACTGCTGAGTTCGGGATGGGATCAGGTGGTTCCAATGCTCTATGGTCGTCAAGAAATTCGGTAGCCAGCGCGTGCCTTACGGTCACGTTCCAGCAAATGGGTATGCGATAGGTTTGTGTGTTGTGCGAACTTTCGGTTCATAGCGTCTTCACACACCGCAATCTGGTGCCCTGTATCGGGTCAGCAAATTGCTTGGGTGTTATATGGTCAAGCCTCACGGGCAATTAGTATGGGTTAGCTCAACGCCTCACAGCGCTTACACACCCCACCTATCAACGTCGTAGTCTTCGACGGCCCTTCAGGGGACTCAAGGTCCCAGTGAGATCTCATCTTGAGGCAAGTTTCCCGCTTAGATGCTTTCAGCGGTTATCTTTTCCGAACATAGCTACCCGGCAATGCCACTGGCGTGACAACCGGAACACCAGAGGTTCGTCCACTCCGGTCCTCTCGTACTAGGAGCAGCCCCTCTCAAATCTCAAACGTCCACGGCAGATAGGGACCGAACTGTCTCACGACGTTCTAAACCCAGCTCGCGTACCACTTTAAATGGCGAACAGCCATACCCTTGGGACCGGCTTCAGCCCCAGGATGTGATGAGCCGACATCGAGGTGCCAAACACCGCCGTCGATATGAACTCTTGGGCGGTATCAGCCTGTTATCCCCGGAGTACCTTTTATCCGTTGAGCGATGGCCCTTCCATACAGAACCACCGGATCACTAAGACCTACTTTCGTACCTGCTCGACGTGTCTGTCTCGCAGTCAAGCGCGCTTTTGCCTTTATACTCTACGACCGATTTCCGACCGGTCTGAGCGCACCTTCGTACTCCTCCGTTACTCTTTAGGAGGAGACCGCCCCAGTCAAACTACCCACCATACACTGTCCTCGATCCGGATAACGGACCTGAGTTAGAACCTCAAAGTTGCCAGGGTGGTATTTCAAGGATGGCTCCACGCGAACTGGCGTCCACGCTTCAAAGCCTCCCACCTATCCTACACAAGCAAATTCAAAGTCCAGTGCAAAGCTATAGTAAAGGTTCACGGGGTCTTTCCGTCTAGCCGCGGATACACTGCATCTTCACAGCGATTTCAATTTCACTGAGTCTCGGGTGGAGACAGCGCCGCCATCGTTACGCCATTCGTGCAGGTCGGAACTTACCCGACAAGGAATTTCGCTACCTTAGGACCGTTATAGTTACGGCCGCCGTTTACCGGGGCTTCGATCAAGAGCTTCGCGTTAGCTAACCCCATCAATTAACCTTCCGGCACCGGGCAGGCGTCACACCCTATACGTCCACTTTCGTGTTTGCAGAGTGCTGTGTTTTTAATAAACAGTCGCAGCGGCCTGGTATCTTCGACCGGCGTGGGCTTATGCAGCAAGTGCTTCACCCTCACCGGCGCACCTTCTCCCGAAGTTACGGTGCCATTTTGCCTAGTTCCTTCACCCGAGTTCTCTCAAGCGCCTTGGTATTCTCTACCCAACCACCTGTGTCGGTTTGGGGTACGGTTCCTGGTTACCTGAAGCTTAGAAGCTTTTCTTGGAAGCATGGCATCAACCACTTCGTCACCCAAAGGGTAACTCGTCATCAGCTCTCGGCCTTAGAATCCCGGATTTACCTAAGATTCCAGCCTACCACCTTAAACTTGGACAACCAACGCCAAGCTGGCCTAGCCTTCTCCGTCCCTCCATCGCAATAACCAGAAGTACAGGAATATTAACCTGTTTTCCATCGACTACGCTTTTCAGCCTCGCCTTAGGGACCGACTAACCCTGCGTCGATTAACGTTGCGCAGGAAACCTTGGTCTTTCGGCGTGGGTGTTTTTCACACCCATTGTCGTTACTCATGTCAGCATTCGCACTTCTGATACCTCCAGCAAGCTTCTCAACTCACCTTCACAGGCTTACAGAACGCTCCTCTACCGCATCACCTAAGTGATACCCGTAGCTTCGGTGTATGGTTTGAGCCCCGTTACATCTTCCGCGCAGGCCGACTCGACTAGTGAGCTATTACGCTTTCTTTAAAGGGTGGCTGCTTCTAAGCCAACCTCCTAGCTGTCTAAGCCTTCCCACATCGTTTCCCACTTAACCATAACTTTGGGACCTTAGCTGACGGTCTGGGTTGTTTCCCTTTTCACGACGGACGTTAGCACCCGCCGTGTGTCTCCCATGCTCGGCACTTGTAGGTATTCGGAGTTTGCATCGGTTTGGTAAGTCGGGATGACCCCCTAGCCGAAACAGTGCTCTACCCCCTACAGTGATACATGAGGCGCTACCTAAATAGCTTTCGAGGAGAACCAGCTATCTCCGAGCTTGATTAGCCTTTCACTCCGATCCACAGGTCATCCGCTAACTTTTCAACGGTAGTCGGTTCGGTCCTCCAGTCAGTGTTACCTAACCTTCAACCTGCCCATGGATAGATCGCCCGGTTTCGGGTCTATTCCCAGCGACTAGACGCCCTATTAAGACTCGCTTTCGCTACGCCTCCCCTATTCGGTTAAGCTCGCCACTGAAAATAAGTCGCTGACCCATTATACAAAAGGTACGCAGTCACCCAACAAAGTGGGCTCCCACTGCTTGTACGCATACGGTTTCAGGATCTATTTCACTCCCCTCTCCGGGGTTCTTTTCGCCTTTCCCTCACGGTACTAGTTCACTATCGGTCAGTCAGTAGTATTTAGCCTTGGAGGATGGTCCCCCCATATTCAGACAAAGTTTCTCGTGCTCCGTCCTACTCGATTTCATGACTAAGAGATTTTCGCGTACAGGGCTATCACCCACTATGGCCGCACTTTCCAGAGCGTTCCGCTAATCTCAAAGCCACTTAAGGGCTAGTCCCCGTTCGCTCGCCACTACTAAGGGAATCTCGGTTGATTTCTTTTCCTCAGGGTACTTAGATGTTTCAGTTCCCCTGGTTCGCCTCTTGCACCTATGTATTCAGTACAAGATAACCATCTTATGATGGCTGGGTTCCCCCATTCAGACATCTCCGGATCAAAGTCTGTTTGCCGACTCCCCGAAGCTTTTCGCAGGCTACCACGTCTTTCATCGCCTCTGACTGCCAAGGCATCCACCGTATGCGCTTCTTCACTTGACCATATAACCCCAAGCAATCTGGTTATACTGTGAAGACGACATTCGCCGAAAATTCGCATGCTCAAAGAGCAACTCACAAATTTTACCTTAGCCTGATCCGTTACCAGTGAAAGTAACGTTCAGTCTATCTTTCTATCACATACCCAAATTTTTAAAGAACGATCTAATCAAAAGACTAGAAATCAACATTCAGCACCGTCTTGGTGGAATGCTCATTTCTAAGCTTTAAACGTTGGTGCCAATCTGTAATGGTGGAGCCAAGCGGGATCGAACCGCTGACCTCCTGCGTGCAAGGCAGGCGCTCTCCCAGCTGAGCTATGGCCCCGTATTTCTACAGGGAACACCATGAAATTGGTGGGTCTGGGCAGATTCGAACTGCCGACCTCACCCTTATCAGGGGTGCGCTCTAACCAACTGAGCTACAGACCCAATCGTCTTCTTCAATGAATCAAGCAATTCGTGTGGGAGCTCATGGAGCAGCTGCGGTCGTCGATTAAGGAGGTGATCCAGCCGCAGGTTCCCCTACGGCTACCTTGTTACGACTTCACCCCAGTCATGAATCACACCGTGGTAACCGTCCCCCCGAAGGTTAGACTAGCTACTTCTGGTGCAACCCACTCCCATGGTGTGACGGGCGGTGTGTACAAGGCCCGGGAACGTATTCACCGCGACATTCTGATTCGCGATTACTAGCGATTCCGACTTCACGCAGTCGAGTTGCAGACTGCGATCCGGACTACGATCGGTTTTGTGGGATTAGCTCCACCTCGCGGCTTGGCAACCCTCTGTACCGACCATTGTAGCACGTGTGTAGCCCAGGCCGTAAGGGCCATGATGACTTGACGTCATCCCCACCTTCCTCCGGTTTGTCACCGGCAGTCTCCTTAGAGTGCCCACCATGACGTGCTGGTAACTAAGGACAAGGGTTGCGCTCGTTACGGGACTTAACCCAACATCTCACGACACGAGCTGACGACAGCCATGCAGCACCTGTCTCAATGTTCCCGAAGGCACCAATCCATCTCTGGAAAGTTCATTGGATGTCAAGGCCTGGTAAGGTTCTTCGCGTTGCTTCGAATTAAACCACATGCTCCACCGCTTGTGCGGGCCCCCGTCAATTCATTTGAGTTTTAACCTTGCGGCCGTACTCCCCAGGCGGTCAACTTAATGCGTTAGCTGCGCCACTAAGAGCTCAAGGCTCCCAACGGCTAGTTGACATCGTTTACGGCGTGGACTACCAGGGTATCTAATCCTGTTTGCTCCCCACGCTTTCGCACCTCAGTGTCAGTATCAGTCCAGGTGGTCGCCTTCGCCACTGGTGTTCCTTCCTATATCTACGCATTTCACCGCTACACAGGAAATTCCACCACCCTCTACCATACTCTAGCTCGACAGTTTTGAATGCAGTTCCCAGGTTGAGCCCGGGGATTTCACATCCAACTTAACGAACCACCTACGCGCGCTTTACGCCCAGTAATTCCGATTAACGCTTGCACCCTCTGTATTACCGCGGCTGCTGGCACAGAGTTAGCCGGTGCTTATTCTGTCGGTAACGTCAAAACACTAACGTATTAGGTTAATGCCCTTCCTCCCAACTTAAAGTGCTTTACAATCCGAAGACCTTCTTCACACACGCGGCATGGCTGGATCAGGCTTTCGCCCATTGTCCAATATTCCCCACTGCTGCCTCCCGTAGGAGTCTGGACCGTGTCTCAGTTCCAGTGTGACTGATCATCCTCTCAGACCAGTTACGGATCGTCGCCTTGGTGAGCCATTACCTCACCAACTAGCTAATCCGACCTAGGCTCATCTGATAGCGCAAGGCCCGAAGGTCCCCTGCTTTCTCCCGTAGGACGTATGCGGTATTAGCGTCCGTTTCCGAGCGTTATCCCCCACTACCAGGCAGATTCCTAGGCTTTACTCACCCGTCCGCCGCTCTCAAGAGGTGCAAGCACCTCTCTACCGCTCGACTTGCATGTGTTAGGCCTGCCGCCAGCGTTCAATCTGAGCCATGATCAAACTCTTCAGTTCAAACATCTTTGGGTTTTGAGAAAACCCTAAACTTGGCTCAGCAATCGTTGGTTACATCTTTGATTTCTCGCGGAGTAACTTGTGATGCTGATAATCTGTTGACTAGCAGTCTGACTCCACAAGCACCCACACGAATTGCTTGATTCAATTGTTAAAGAGCGGTGGGTTGAGCCTTTCGTCTCAACCGAGGCGCGCATTCTACAGCGCCCGGTGTATCTGTCAAGCGGTTATTTTAAGAAGTTTTCAAAGTTTCCTCTGCAACTTCAACCACTTGCGCTTCCGATCTCTCGTTAGCGGGAGGCGAATTCTACAGCGTTACTCGCTGCTGTCAACACCTCTTTTTGACGCTTTCGATCGAGAAGATCGAATCGTTAACGGAGCCAGGAAAACCGCCCCACTAACTGCTTCCAAAGCTTCGATGACCTGAAGCCCTGCGCTGCCTAAAATCGTTTAACTCATTGAAACTCAAGGAGTTTTTCGTTTCGACTGCGCCGGAAGTGGGGCGAATTATAGACGTCCAGGATTTGCCGTCAACACTTAATTTCGTTTTTCTATCAATAAGTTGCAGGGCATTCGAAAAAGCCACCGTGCCCCTCAAAAAGCCTCTTCTATATAGCAGAGAGAATCAGAGCACCCCAGCCTCTCTCAACCCCGTCACCATCGCCTCATCCAACCCCAATACTCGCTGCAGGACATCCCGCGTGTGCTCCCCTAATAAAGGAGGCGCATTGCGATATTCCACCGGGGTCGCGGACAGCCGGATCGGGTTGGCAACCTGCGGCACTTTACCCGCCAGTGCATGAGGCAACTCCATCGCCAGCCCACGCGCCTGGACCTGAGGATCAGCAAACACCTGGGACAAATCGTTGATCGGCCCACAGGGGACACCAGCCTGCTCCAACTGAGCGACCCATTCGGCAGTGGTCTTGAATACCGTCGCCTGGCGAATCAAAGGTATCAATACTGCACGGTTCGCCACCCGCAACTTGTTTGTCGCAAAACGAGGGTCATCAGCCCACTGCGGCTGACCCGCGACCTCGGCGAACTTTCGGAACTGACCGTCATTGCCCACCGTAAGGATGAAGTCACCGTCCGCCGTAGGAAAATCCTGATAAGGCACTATGTTCGGATGAGCGTTCCCCAACCGCTTCGGCGCGTTACCCGTAGTCAGGTAATTCATCGCCTGGTTCGCCAGGCAAGCCACTTGAACGTCCAGCAAGGCCATGTCGATATGCTGCCCGCCGCCGGCATGATCGCGGTGAGCCAACGCTGCCAGGATGGCCACGGCCGAATAGACACCGGTCAGGATATCCGTCAGCGCCACCCCTACCTTCACCGGGCCCGCCCCCGCATCACCTTCAGGCCGACCGGTGAGACTCATCAAGCCCCCCAACCCCTGGATCATGAAGTCATATCCGGCGCGCTTGGCGTAAGGACCGGTTTGACCAAACCCGGTAATCGAGCAATAGATCAGTTGTGGGTTGATCTCCTTCAGCGAGTCGTAGTCCAGGCCATAGGCCGCCAGCCCACCTACCTTGAAGTTCTCAATCAGAATGTCGGACTTGGCCGCCAACTCCCGCACCAACCTTTGCCCCTCGGGGTGCGTGAAATCGATGGTCACCGATTGCTTGTTGCGATTGGCCGACAAGTAATAGGCCGCCTCGGTGGTATTCTCGCCAGACGCATCCTTCAGGAACGGCGGTCCCCAGGCGCGCGTATCGTCGCCACCACCCGGCCGCTCGACCTTGATGACCTCAGCTCCCAGGTCCGCCAGGATCTGACCAGCCCACGGCCCGGCCAGCACCCTCGATAAATCCAGTACCCGCAGATGCGAAAGCGCGCCCATGCCGTTCCCCCTATTAATAGAACGCCTGGATACCGGTCTGCGCACGCCCCAGGATCAGTGCATGAACGTCATGAGTACCTTCGTAAGTGTTCACCACTTCCAGGTTCACGAGATGGCGAGCGATGCCGAACTCATCGGAGATGCCATTGCCGCCCAGCATGTCCCGCGCCATGCGAGCAATATCCAGGGACTTGCCGCAGGAGTTGCGCTTCATGATCGATGTGATTTCAACAGCGGCCGTACCCTCATCCTTCATACGCCCCAGACGCAGGCATCCTTGTAGGGCAAGGGTGATTTCAGTCTGCATGTCGGCCAGCTTTTTCTGGATCAACTGAGTGGCAGCCAAAGGACGACCAAACTGCTGCCGATCCAGGGTGTACTGGCGAGCGGTGTGCCAGCAGAACTCGGCAGCACCCAAGGCCCCCCAGGAGATGCCATAGCGAGCCGAGTTCAGACAGGTAAAAGGCCCTTTCAGCCCACGCACATCCGGAAAGATGTTTTCTTCTGGAACGAAGACGTTATCCATGACGATCTCGCCAGTGATCGAAGCGCGCAGACCGACCTTGCCGTGAATCGCCGGTGCACTCAGGCCTTTCCAGCCTTTCTCGAGAACAAAGCCGCGGATATCACCGGCGTCATCCTTACCCCAGACGACAAATACATCGGCAATCGGACTGTTGGTGATCCACATCTTGCTACCCGTGAGGCTGTAGCCGCCTTCTACTTTGCGCGCACGGGTAATCATCGCTCCCGGGTCGGAACCGTGGTTCGGCTCTGTCAGACCAAAGCAGCCGATCCACTCGCCGGAAGCCAGCTTCGGCAGGTACTTCTGCTTTTGAGCTTCGGTACCGAACTCATTGATCGGCACCATGACCAACGAGGACTGCACGCTCATCATCGAGCGATAACCTGAATCAACGCGTTCCACTTCACGAGCGATCAAGCCATAGCTGACGTAGTTCAAGCCGCTGCCGCCGTACTGTTCAGGAATGGTTGCGCCTAACAAGCCGACCTCACCCATCTCACGAAAAATCGCCGGGTCGGTTTTTTCATGACGGAACGCTTCCAACACCCGCGGCGCGAGCTTCTGTTGGGCGAACTGCTCGGCAGTGTCGCGAATCATGCGTTCTTCTTCGGTGAGTTGCTGGTCCAACAACAATGGATCAATCCAGTTGAAACTCGCTTTACCGGCCATGAAAGAATCCTCGCCAATCAGATTAAAAATCGTGGATTGATCCTAGGCGCGCTTTCCTATCAGAGCAAACGAGGATTACGCACGCTCTTGTGCTAATTTCTCACTCCGTAAACGCCCTGACCCCCGTTTACGATCCTGACGAGTGAGGTTGATGTACATGCGCAGAAAAATCCCCAGCACCGCCGCCCTGGTCAGCTTCGAGGCCGCCGCACGTCATGAGAGCTTCACCAAGGCCGCACAGGAGCTTTCCCTCACACAGGGCGCTATTTGTCGACAGATCGCCAGTCTGGAGGACTTCCTCAGTGTGGAGTTGTTCCGACGTTCACGGCGGGGGGTCAAACTGACAGAGGCCGGACTTTCCTACAGCCGCCGCGTTGCCACTCAACTGGACGCCGTGGAGCGCGATACTCTTTCAGTGATGGGGCATACCGGCGCCAACGTGATAGAGCTGGCAGTGGTTCCGACGTTTGGTACTCAATGGCTGCTACCGCGCCTCAAGGACTTCCAACAGCAGCATCCAGAAGTCACGGTCAATCTGACCAATCGCACGCGGCCGTTTCTCTTTGCGGATACGGATTTTGACGCAGCCATTTATTTCGGCGATGCGGACTGGTCCGGTACCGAATCCCACAAGCTGATGGGAGAAAACCCGATGCCCGTGTGCAGCCCTACCTTACTGGGCAACCGGAACAGCCTGACACCGCAAGCCATCGCCGAACTGCCCCTACTTCAGCAAACCACCCGCCCGTATGCGTGGCGCCAGTGGTTCAACGCTCAAAACCTCAATATCGCGCGAGACCTGACAGGCCCGCGTTATGAACTATTCTCCATGCTTGCCCAAGCGGCGATGCATGACATGGGAATCGCCTTGATTCCACCTTTTTTGATCCAGCGCGAGCTGGCCGAGAAACGATTGGTCGTTGCCAATCGAAATGCCTTGTCGAGCATCAAGGCCTACTACCTGATGATCCCCGAACGAAAGGTCGAATCGGCCTCTCTGAGGGCTTTTCGCGATTGGCTGGTCAATCAAGCTAGTAGCTACAGCCTTGATTAAAAAGGAAAAACTCTATATCCGACTCCGGTAGTAAGCTAATCAAAAGCGCTACAGATATAAATTTATGTCGCATACAGTCAATCTGTTACGAAATCAGTACCGTAGTCTCATAACCGTTCAAATACGTGGCTTTGAGCCACGTTACGCAGCTCATCAGGGTTCATTCACGTCGCCAATGGAAAAATCGTCAAATTTGGCCTGAAACCCTGGAAAGCCCAGCCTACAAGGGATATATGCCGATCATTGCGACATTCGGTCACAGGGTGACTTGTAGTTAATTTTCCGTCACCCGTCATAATCCCTTGAAGGGCTGAATTTTCGCCTGCAAAATGCCGCGCCCCGCCTGATTCGGCGGGATCGTGCTGATCGGCCGCCCCAGCCGCACCATCCGAAGTGCCTGGGTTTACTCAATAAGATCACGCAGGAGATTTGACGTGCACATTGGTGTTCCTCTCGAAACCCAGACGGGTGAAACGCGGGTTGCTGCAACCCCGGAAACCATCAAGAAGCTGATCGGCCAAGGCCATAAGGTCACTGTTCAAAGCGGCGCCGGCATCAAGGCCAGCGTTATCGACAGTGCCTATGAAGCAGCGGGCGCCACCATTGGCAGCGCCAGTGATGCTTTCGGGGCCGAACTGATTCTCAAGGTGGTCGCCCCCAGCGACAGCGAACTGACGCTGATCAAGAGCGGCACCGTTCTGGTGGGCATGCTCAATCCGTTCAATAACGAAACCATTGCCAAGCTGGCCGAACGCGGCATTACCGCTTTCGCCCTTGAGGCTGCACCACGCACCTCCCGTGCCCAGAGCCTGGATGTGCTGTCGTCTCAAGCGAACATTGCCGGCTACAAGGCCGTGCTGCTGGCCGCCCACCATTATCCACGCTTCATGCCGATGCTGATGACCGCCGCGGGTACCGTGAAAGCGGCGCGGGTGCTGATTCTCGGTGCTGGCGTGGCTGGGTTGCAGGCGATTGCCACGGCCAAGCGCCTGGGTGCGGTGATCGAGGCGTCGGACGTGCGTCCGGCAGTGAAGGAACAAATCGAATCCCTCGGCGCCAAGTTCGTCGATGTACCTTACGAAACCGACGAAGAGCGTGAATGCGCCGTCGGCGTTGGCGGCTACGCCCGACCCATGCCCGCCAGCTGGATGCAGCGCCAGGCCCAGGCCGTGCACGAGCGCGCCAAGCAGGCTGACATCGTCATCACCACCGCATTGATTCCGGGCCGCAAGGCACCGACTTTGCTCAGTGCCGAAACCGTCGCACAGATGAAACCCGGCTCGGTGGTCATTGACCTCGCGGCCGCCCAGGGCGGTAACTGCCCGCTGACCGTGGCCGATCAGGTGGTGATCGAAAATGGCGTGACCATTTGCGGTCCGACCAACCTGGCCGGCGAAGTCGCGGCAGACGCTTCGGCGCTGTACGCCCGTAACCTGCTGGACTTCCTGAAGCTGGTCTTCACCAAGGAAGGTCAGTTCGACGTGAACCTGGAAGACGACATCGTCGCCGCGTGCCTGATGTGCCGCGACGGCCAAGTCATCCGCAAAAACGCCTAAGCAGGGATTCAGACAATGGAAGAGCTTATCTCCCCCGGTATCTACAACCTGATCATCTTTGTGCTGGCGATTTATGTCGGTTACCACGTGGTCTGGAACGTAACGCCCGCGCTGCACACACCGCTGATGGCGGTGACCAATGCCATTTCGGCCATCGTGATCGTCGGCGCCATGCTTGCCGCCGCACTGACCGTGACCCCGCTGGGCAAGACCATGGGCACCCTCGCCGTGGCCCTGGCCGCAGTGAACGTGTTCGGCGGCTTCCTGGTGACGCGCCGCATGCTTGAGATGTTCAAGAAAAAAGCCCCGAAAGCCGTAAAAGAAGAGGCGCCCAAGTAATGAGCATGAACCTGGTAACGACGCTCTACCTGATCGCGTCGATCTGCTTCATCCAGGCCCTCAAAGGCCTGTCGCACCCCACTACATCTCGCCGAGGCAACCTGTTCGGCATGCTCGGCATGGCGCTGGCGGTGCTCACTACCGTGGGTCTCATCTATAAGTTGGGCGCCGAGCTGGCTACCGCAGGCATCGGCTATGTGATCGTCGGTCTGCTGGTCGGCGGCACTGCCGGGTCGATCATGGCCAAGCGCGTCGAGATGACCAAGATGCCCGAGCTGGTGGCGTTCATGCACAGCATGATCGGCCTGGCCGCGGTATTTATCGCGATCGCCGCCGTGGTCGAGCCGCAGTCCCTGGGCATCGTCAAGCAACTAGGGGATTCAATTCCGGCCGGTAACCGTCTGGAGCTGTTCCTTGGCGCCGCCATCGGTGCAATCACCTTCTCCGGTTCGGTGATCGCCTTCGGCAAGCTGTCGGGCAAGTACAAGTTCCGCCTGTTCCAGGGCGCACCGGTACAGTTTGGCGGCCAGCACAAGCTCAACCTGATCCTGGGCCTGGCAACACTGGGTCTGGGCCTGATGTTCATGTTCACCGGCAACCTCGGGGCATTCGCCCTGATGCTGGCCCTGGCGTTTGTGTTGGGCGTGCTGATCATCATCCCGATCGGCGGTGCCGACATGCCGGTGGTGGTGTCGATGCTCAACAGCTATTCCGGCTGGGCTGCAGCGGGTATCGGCTTCTCGCTGAACAACTCGATGCTGATCATCGCTGGCTCCCTGGTGGGTTCCAGCGGTGCGATCCTCTCGTACATCATGTGCAAGGCGATGAACCGTTCGTTCTTCAACGTGCTGCTCGGCGGTTTCGGCAACACGGCGGATGCCGCTGGCCCGGCAGGCTCCAAAGAAGCCCGTCCGGTGAAATCCGGCTCGGCTGACGACGCCACCTTCCTGCTGACCAATGCCGATACCGTGATCATCGTGCCGGGCTATGGTCTGGCGGTGGCACGGGCGCAGCACGCGCTGAAAGAGCTGACCGAGAAGCTGACCCATCACGGCGTGACCGTCAAATACGCGATCCACCCAGTGGCCGGTCGTATGCCCGGGCACATGAACGTATTGCTGGCCGAGGCCGAAGTGCCTTACGACCAGGTGTTCGAGATGGAAGACATCAACTCCGAGTTCGGCCAGGCCGACGTGGTGCTGGTACTGGGTGCCAACGACGTGGTCAACCCGGCGGCGAAGAACGATCCGAAGTCGCCGATTGCCGGCATGCCGATCCTCGAAGCCTTCAAGGCCAAGACCATCATCGTCAACAAGCGCTCGATGGCCAGCGGTTACGCCGGCCTGGACAACGAGCTGTTCTACCTCGACAAGACCATGATGGTGTTCGGTGACGCCAAGAAGGTTATCGAAGACATGGTCAAAGCGGTGGAATAACGCTCACTGCTTCGCCACTAACGCCCCGACTTGTCGGGGCGTTTTGATTTGTATCAAGGCCGAACGTTACCGATCCGGTAATAATGTTTTGCCTGAAACGCCCGTAATAGACGCCTTAAATGCGACTTTTGTAGCGGGTCGGGCACGGCGCGAATTTACTAGACTGCGCATCCAGCTTCCAGCCCGAGATAACCACCCATGTACCGTGATCGCATCCGCCTGCCCTCGTTGTTGAACAAAGTGATGAGCGCTGCAGAAGCAGCCTTGCTGATTCAGGACGGCATGACCGTCGGCATGAGCGGTTTCACCCGCGCCGGAGAAGCGAAAGCAGTGCCCCACGCCCTGGCTGAGCGCGCCAAGGTCACGCCACTGAAAATCAGTCTGATGACCGGTGCGAGCCTGGGGAACGACCTCGACAAGGAACTCACCGAAGCCGGCGTACTGGCCCGGCGCATGCCATTCCAGGTCGACAGCACGTTGCGCAAGGCGATCAACGCTGGCGAGGTGATGTTCATCGACCAGCACCTGTCGGAAACCGTCGAGCAATTGCGTAACGCCCAGCTCAAGTTGCCGGACATTGCAGTGATCGAAGCCGTGGCCATTACCGAGCAAGGCCATATCGTGCCCACCACCTCGGTGGGCAACTCGGCCAGCTTCGCTATTTTCGCCAGGCAGGTCATTGTTGAAATCAACCTGGCCCACAACCCTGATCTGGAAGGGTTGCATGACATCTATATCCCGACCTATCGCCCGACCCGCACACCGATTCCCTTGGTGAAGGTCGACGACCGTATCGGCAGCACCGCCATCCCGATACCGCCGGAAAAAATCGCCGCCATTGTCATCACCAATCAGCCGGATTCGCCTTCGACAGTCATGCCGCCGGACAGCGACACCCAGGCCATTGCCGATCATTTGATCGGCTTCTTCAAACAGGAAGTCGCCGCCGGGCGCATGACCAATAAACTCGGTCCATTACAGGCCGGGATCGGCAACATCGCCAATGCCGTGATGTGCGGGCTGATCGACTCCCCATTCGAAGACTTGACCATGTATTCAGAGGTCCTGCAGGACTCTACATTCGACCTTATCGACGCCGGCAAACTGAGCTTCGCCTCTGGCAGCTCCATTACGCTGTCGGGCCGGCGCAATGCCGACGTATTCGGCAATCTGGAGAAGTACAAGGACAAGCTGGTCCTGCGCCCCCAGGAAATTTCCAACCACCCCGAGGTGGTACGCCGCCTTGGCATCATCGCCATCAATACGGCACTGGAGTTCGACCTCTACGGCAACGTCAACTCCACCCATGTCTGCGGCACGCGGATGATGAATGGGATAGGCGGCTCGGGGGACTTTGCGCGTAATGCGCATCTGGCGATTTTCGTGACCAAGTCGATCGCCAAGGGCGGCGCAATTTCCAGTGTCGTGCCGATGGTCAGCCACGTGGACCATACCGAGCACGATGTCGACATCCTGGTGACGGAGATTGGCCTGGCCGACCTGCGTGGCCTGGCGCCAAGGGAGCGGGCGCGGGTGGTCATCGACAATTGCGTGCATCCGTCCTATCGCCAGGCATTGAACGAGTATTTTGAAGCGGCGTGCGCCTTGGGCGGACATACACCGCACATCCTGCGCGATGCACTGAGTTGGCACCTGAATCTGGAAGAGACCGGGCAGATGCTGGCGGTTTAATACAGCTGGATCACCCTGGCAGCAAATACAGTTTTCACTGGCCATCGCTTTCAGCCCACAAACCACAAAAACTGTACTACTGTACCTGTGATTTCCTACAGCAAACTCCCACACATCTCCGCTTTCACAGCAAAAACGCACGAAAATAGTGCGCACAGGTACAGTTGCCTCAATATTGACCAGTACACCACCGTTTAACAGTTAACTGGTCTCTCACATTACAGGTGAACTGTATCTAGAGAGACTGGCCAAACGAGAGGATCATGGGCACCAGTTAAACCACTACCTAATCCCGCCATAAGCGGAAGGATGTCAACCATGGAACGTACACTCAGTTCCGAGCTGTTCTTCGAAGACAAAGCTGAAAAAAACCAGGCTTCCCTGCCTCTTCGCGTTATCGCTAACCTGATGTTGTGGCAGCGCCGCATCGCCAGCCGCCACCAACTGGCCCGTCTGGATGCACGCCTGCTGGCTGACGCCGGTATCAGCGAAGCACAACGCTACGAAGAGCTGAGCAAGCCGTTCTGGCGCTAACTCAGCGTCGCTGGCCCTGACCCACCGGGTCCACCGCCAGCACCGAATTGAACAAACAAGACCCGTCGCGGGAAACCGCGACGGGTCTTGTCGTTTCAGAGGCCTGGTTTTGCCAAAAACCACGCACCTGCACAGTTAAGAATAGTTAGAAAATAACCAGTACAGTTTTATCGAGCTGTAGTAGAAGCGTGGAAATTGCCAATGGCCAAGCTGTCATCCACCTCGTTCTGACCTAATATCGAAACGAACGTGGCGAAGCGGGTCGAGCATGCGTCTTCTCTTCCAGCTACACGCACCGGCACCACTTCATTATTCAAGGAGTTTCATCATGATCCGTCTTCGTCTGCTCAGCGCCGCCGCCCTGCTGGCCGTAGCCGCCCACTCCAATGCCAGTAGTTTTATCGTCACCACCGACTCCCTCGTGGGTGCGCTCAAGGCCACTTCCGACGCAACGTCCGATATCACTTCGTCGTTTCGCGACGACAAAATTGTCCTGGCCGCTCGTGACGATGCTGCCAGTTTCGTCGCCAGTAACGGCGCCATCCGCGGTGTGAAACTGGAAAGCGCTCTGGATTACATCCGTCAGCAGGCGCCCCAGTTGAACGCCTCCGACGCGCAGCTGGCCCAAGCCATCCTGGTGATCTGATTCCAGACATGAAACATCGGGACGCCAATGGTGTTCCGATGTTTCAGCGCTGGCTCTGGCGCAGTGGTTTGCGCTAGCCTTCGGACTCACCATCAACAGTCGAGTCCTATGCGTTTCTACTCAGATCTGTCCCTCGCTTTTTTCTTCAGCGCTGTATGCTGGTCCGTTCCGGCCCATGCTTTCGATGTCTCCACCCAGCAGGTCGTGATCAGCGGCTATGCCACGAGCATGGTGACCTCCGCGCCCTTCGACCATAAACTGATCGCCGCCGCCCACGATGACGCTGCGGCATTCGTTGCCAGCGATGGGCAGTTGAGAGGTGCGCAACTGGAGTCGGCCCTGGATTATCTACACCGGACCCACCCAAAACTTCACGTCAGCGACCTTGAACTGGCACAGGCAATTCTCGTCCAATAGTTATCTTTATTCTTCGGAGTCGTTCCATGCGTAGCCCGCTGATTGCTGCCACCCTAGGCCTGCTGGTGTTGGCCGATGTGGCCCAGGCACAAACCCTGGTAGCCACCAGTAACATCGTCGTTCGCGCCTCCCAGCGCACGATCGATTTCACCTCCGACACCACCACATCCATCCGTGACTCGAAAATCGTTCGTGAAGCCCATGACGATGCGGCCAGTTTCGTCGCCAGTAACGGGGAAATTCGTGGCGCTCACCTCGAGGCCGCCTTCGACACCTTGCGCACCCGCGTACCGGAAGCCCGCGACGCCAGTGACCAGGTTCTCGCCGAAGCCATCCTCGCATTGTGAGGCCGTTCGCCGTCTGGCTGACGGCCGGGGTCGTGCTGCTCTTGAGCAGCACCGCCCAGGCTGGCCTGCAACTGCACCTTAACGACGAAGGACTGACCCCGGCGCAACAGCAGGCCAGCCAGGCGCTGCTCGATGAAGCGATGCAGGCCCTGCCGCCGCGATTCATCGAACAGCTGGACCGACGCATCAATGTGGGCTGGACTGACCGGATGCCCGCCAACGCCTACGGCCAGGCCTCGCTGGTGTCGCAGTTGGACCTCAATCGCAACCTGCTCGACAGCCTCACCGACGGCAGTGCCGCAACGCAAAAGACCCATCGCCCCCACGGCACCGTGCGGCGGGAAATGCTCGCCACGGTCCTGCATGAACTGACCCACATTTATGATCGCTCGCGTTTATGGCCAAACGCCGAACGCGCGCTGATCCAACGCTGCACCCGACGCACCAGCAGCGCCGGGCTGATCGGCCTTCCCGATGAATGCCGGGGCCAGAACGACCGCCGCTTCACCCTCAGTGATGATCCCCGCTTGCTGGACCTCGCCGGCTGGCCGCAATACGTCGGCCGTCGTGGTGAACGGGAACAGCATAATCGCCAGGTCGCCCGCAGCCCGGACATCTACGAAACGAGCAGCCCCAAGGAGTTCGTCGCGGTCAACATGGAGTACTTTCTCCTGGACCCGAGTTACGCCTGCCGACGGCCAGCACTGTATCGCTATTATCAGGAACACTTTGGCTGGGCCCCCGCCGCCAAGAATACCTGCGCCCCGTCATTCGCGTTCCTCAACGCCGGCAACGACTTTGCCAAGACGCCACTGGGCAAGGTTGATCCAGAGCGGGTCTACGCCATCGATTACCTCTTGGCCGAAGCCAACCAGAACTGGGTCAGCCGCTGGGGCCACAGCATGCTGCGGCTGGTGATCTGCGCGCCGGACCGCCCCCGTGGGCCGGATTGCCGTCTGGATCTGGATCAACACCTGGTGCTGTCATACCGCGCCTTCGTGGGCGATGTGCAGCTGTCGAGCTGGGATGGCCTGGTGGGCAAATACCCGTCGCGCCTGTTCGTACTGCCGCTGGCCCAGGTCATCGATGAATACACCAAGACCGAACTGCGCAGCCTGGCCTCGGTGCCGCTGAACCTGACACGGTCCGAGATCGAGGAAACGGTTGAACACGCCGCCGAAATGCACTGGAGCTATGACGGCAACTATTACTTCCTGTCCAACAATTGCGCGGTGGAAAGCCTGAAATTGCTGCGCAGCGGCAGCAACAATGCGCAGCTCAAGGGGTTGGACAGCATCATGCCCAACGGTTTGCTGGAAGTGCTCAAGGGGCGAGGTCTGGCGGATACCAGCGTGCTCGATGATCCCAAGGAGGCCTTGCGCCTGGGTTACCGCTTCGACTCTTTCCGCGAGCGGTACCAGGCCATGTTCGAGGTGTTGAAGAAACACTTGCCGATCAAGCAACAAAACGTGGAAGACTGGCTGGCCCTGAGCGCCGCAGAACGCCGGCCATGGTTTGAACGGGCCGACCTGCGCACCAGCGCGGCGTTACTCCTGCTGGAACAGGCCAGCTATCGCCGACAACTGTTATTGGCCCAGGATGAGGTCAAGCAGCGCTACCTCGGTGCCCGTGAATTACAGAACGGCGGCATGGAAAGGGCCAACGCAACACTGCAACAGATCCTCGCCAACAGCGGTTTCCTGAGCCGTCCCGCCGAGTTGCTGGGCAGCAGCGGTTACGGGCTGCCGCAGCCCAGCGAATGGCAGCGACTGGAATCCGAAAGCAGCTTGCGTCAGAAACAGCTTCAAACACTGACAGGGGATTTGGATAAGGAAGTCAGGGCCTTGCTTGAGCCAAGCCGCGCGGCAGAAATCAGTGCCAGTGAGGCTAACGTCAAAGAGATAGGCGAGCATTTGCGTAAGCTGCACAAGGCGGGTGGCGGGTTGGAGTTGCCTTGAAGCCACAAAGGGGTTCAGAACCGAGTTCTGAACCCCTTTTTTATTACTGGCAGACTCAATCAGGCAATCAGCTAATCCGCGCCTTACGCACCCCATCAGCCAAGGCAGCACATAGGCTCAACACCCCATCGATCGCCTGCTCCGGCGTCTCAGCGCTGGCGATATGGTCGATCAGGGCCGAACCGACCACAACCCCGTCGGCCAAGCGTGCGATGGCCGCAGCTTGTTCCGGCGTGCGAATGCCGAAACCAATGCTGATCGGCAGATCGGTGTGACGACGCAGGCGCGTCACGGCTTCTTCCACATGTTCCAACGTCGCGGCGCCGGCGCCGGTCACGCCGGCCACCGAGACGTAATACACAAAGCCAGAACTGCCGTTGAGCACGGTCGGCAAACGCACATCATCGGTGGTCGGCGTGGTCAGGCGAATGAAGTCCAGACCGGCGGCCTGGGCCGGCTCGCACAGCTCACTGTTGTGCTCAGGTGGCATGTCCACCACGATCAGCCCGTCCACGCCAGAGTCCAGCGCTTCGCCAATGAAACGCTGCACGCCGTAGCGATGGATCGGATTGAAGTAGCCCATCAGCACCAACGGCGTATCGCTATTGTCTTCACGGAACTCGCGAACCATCTGCAGGGTTTTCGCCAGATTCTGCTGTGCGCCCAAGGCGCGGATGTTCGCCAACTGGATCGCCGGACCGTCGGCCATCGGGTCGGTGAACGGCATGCCCAGCTCAATCACGTCAGCACCCGCCGCCGGCAGGCCCTTGAGGATCGCCAGCGAAGTGTCGTAGTCCGGGTCGCCAGCGGTCACGAAAGTCACCAGGGCGGCGCGGTTCTGTTCTTTGAGTTCGGCAAAACGAGTTTGCAGGCGGCTCATCAGTGTTTCTCCTGCTGGGACTGTTCCATGTGGTGCATTACGGTTTGCATGTCTTTGTCGCCACGGCCGGACAGGTTGACCACCATCAGGTGATCCTTGGGCAGGTTCGGGGCACGCTTGAACACTTCAGCCAGGGCGTGAGCGCTTTCCAGGGCAGGAATGATTCCCTCCAGGCGACAGCATTTGTGAAAGGCTTCCAAGGCTTCGGCGTCGGTGACCGAGGTGTACTGGACACGGCCAATGTCGTGCAACCAGGCGTGTTCAGGGCCGATGCCCGGGTAATCGAGGCCAGCGGAAATCGAATGGGCATCGATGATCTGGCCGTCATCGTCCTGCAACAGGAAGGTGCGGTTGCCGTGCAATACACCGGGGACGCCGCCGTTCAGGCTGGCAGCATGCTTGCCGGTCTCGATACCGTAGCCGGCGGCTTCGACGCCGATGATTTCCACGCTCTTGTCGTCCAGGAACGGATGGAACAGGCCCATGGCGTTGGAACCGCCGCCGATGCACGCCACCAGGCTGTCGGGCAAACGACCTTCCTGCGCTTGCAACTGATCGCGGGTTTCCTTGCCGATCACTGCCTGGAAGTCGCGAACCATGGCCGGGTACGGGTGCGGGCCGGCCACGGTGCCGATCAGGTAGAACGTGCTGTCAACGTTGGTCACCCAGTCGCGCAGCGCCTCGTTCATAGCATCCTTGAGGGTACCGGTGCCGGCGACCACCGGGATGACTTCGGCACCGAGCAGCTTCATGCGGAACACGTTGGCCTGCTGGCGCTCAATGTCGGTGGTCCCCATGTAGATCACGCAATCCAGACCGAAACGTGCGGCCACGGTGGCCGTGGCCACGCCGTGCATGCCGGCGCCGGTCTCGGCAATGATGCGTTTCTTGCCCATGCGCCGCGCCAGCAGGATCTGGCCGATGCAGTTGTTGATCTTGTGCGCGCCAGTGTGGTTCAGCTCTTCGCGCTTGAGGTAGATCTTGGCGCCGCCGCAGTATTCGGTCAGGCGCTCAGCGAAATACAGCGGGCTTGGGCGTCCGACGTAGTCACGCTGGAAGTAGGCCAGTTCTTCAATGAACGCCGGATCTTCCTTCGCCGCTTCGTATTCGCGGGCCAGATCGAGGATCAGCGGCATCAGGGTTTCGGCCACATAACGACCGCCGAATGCACCGAACAGGCCGTTGGCGTCCGGGCCACTGCGCAGGTTGAAAGGGGTTGTAGGCTGGGTCATCGGGGGCTCCAGGCGAATGCGTAGAAAGACAATGAGGTTCACTCTACCCCTGACATCCCGCGCTGAAAACCGATAAGATCGCCGCAACCTGTCAGGAAAACTCACAGATAAAATGAGCCATGACCTTCCCCCTCTCAACGCCTTGCGCGCCTTCGAAGCCACTGCCCGCCTGAACAGCGTCAGTCAGGCGGCCGAACAGCTGCATGTCACCCATGGTGCAGTTAGCCGACAGTTGAAGGTGCTGGAAGAACACTTGGGCGTCAGCCTGTTCATCAAGGAGGGACGCGGCCTTAAACTCACAGATGCAGGCATGCGTCTGCGCGTCGCCAGCGCCGAGGCGTTCGAGCGATTACGCACCGTCTGTGCGCAGCTGACGCAAAGCACGGCAGATGCACCATTCGTATTGGGCTGTTCCGGTAGTCTGCTGGCGCGCTGGTTCATTCCTCGCCTGGGCCGGCTCAACGCCGACCTGCCGGATCTGCGTTTGCATCTCTCCGCTGGCGAAGGCGACCTGGACCCGAGGCGACCGGGGCTTGACGCGTTGCTGGTATTCGCAGAACCGCCGTGGCCGGCAGACATGCAGGTCTATGAACTGGTCAGCGAGCGGATCGGTCCGGTCATGAGCCCTCATTACGCCGGTTTCGCCCGCCTGCAAAACGCCCCGCCAAGTGCAATCCTGGGCGAGGCGCTGCTGCATACCACCTCTCGTCCCCAGGCGTGGCCCACTTGGGCACGGCAAAACGCCCTTGAACCCAAGGCCCTGAAATTCGGGCAGGGTTTCGAGCATTTGTATTACTTGCTGGAGGCGGCCGTGGCGGGGCTCGGGGTGGCCATCGCACCCGAACCGCTGGTCGCCGAGGATGTGCGCGCCGGGCGCCTGGTCGCGCCGTGGGGCTTTGACGAAACCCCGGCGCGACTGGCGTTGTGGCTACCCAAGCGCGCCGCGGACGGGCGCGCTCGGCAATTGGCGCAATGGCTCAGGCATGAGCTGAACCAGCCGACTCAGTCGCCGCGCTTGCACAGCAAATAAGCCGCCAACAAACCCAGGGCCCCGACCGCGACGCCAGCGGTGGTCCAAGGATGCTCCTGAGCGTAATCACGGGTGGCGATTCCGGTTTCACGGGTTTTCACCTTGACCTCTTCATACGCGTCGCTCAGCAGATGCCGGGAATGTTTCAGCGCGTTTTCGGCGTTTGCCTTCAGCGACTTGAGGGTCTTACGCGACTCGTCCGAAGCGTCGTCCTTCAGGCTTTCCAACGACTTGAGCAGACTCTCGATCTCCGCTTCCATGCTTTGCAACGAGGCTTTACGTAACGAATTGCTGGCCATGGTGGCTCTCTCCTGCAGTGGTTGAGTGGCGTGTGTGAATTGGGACTCCAGCCGTTTCTGAAAGTGCAGTAAATCTGAACTTTCACCCGGTAAAAGGCGACACACGTAAGGCGAAAATTCGCTGCTAGGCTGTTAAAGACAACCAAGGAGAACGTCATGAGTGATCACCACACGTACAAAAAAGTCGAGCTGGTCGGCTCCTCTCCCACCAGCATCGAAGACGCCATCAACAATGCGCTGGCCGAAGCCAGCAAAAGCCTCAAGCACCTGGAGTGGTTCGAAGTCACGGAAACCCGTGGACACATCGAAAATGGCCGGGCCGCGCACTTTCAGGTGACCATTAAAGTCGGCTTCCGCATTGCCAATAGCTGACGGGCTGTGAACTTGCACGCTGGCGGAGTGCCATAGGGAATGGCGATGCGCTATCTGGCAAGCGCGTCATGTCTGTTCGATCCCTGCCCTATTGATCCGACCAAGGAGTGCGAGCGATGAAAAATTTGATGTTGGCCCTGGGTTTGCTGAGCCTTGCGGGTACTGCGTTTGCCGCCGGCAAGCCATGCGAGGAGCTGAAAAGCGAGATCGCAGCGAAAATCGATGCCAAAGGTGCATCGGGTTATACGCTGGAAATTGTCGATAAGGGTACGGCTACTGACGGAGACGTCGTCGGCTCCTGCGAAGGCGGCACGAAGGAAATCGTCTACAAGAAGGGCTGATACTTCAGGAAGGTCAAAGCCGACGCATGCGTCGGCTTTTTTATGCGCGTGATCAGCCTTTCATGACCTGCGCCAGCAACTCATAGGAGTGCAGGCGATCAGCATGCTCATACAGGTCGCTGGTGAAGATCAATTCATCGGCCTGGGTTTGCTCGATCAGCACTTCGAGCTTGGCGCGAATTTTCTGCGGGCCGCCGACCATGGCCAGGCCCAGGAAGTCACCAACCGCCTCTTTCTCATGGGGCAACCAGAGACCGTTCATGGTTTCCACAGGCGGGCGCTGCACCAGGCTCTGGCCACGCATCAGGGCCAGGATCCGCTGATACACCGAGGTCGCCAGGTAATCAGCCTGTTCGTCCGTGTCGGCTGCCACCAAAGGCACGCCGAGCATCACGTAAGGCTTGTCGAGCACCGCCGACGGCTTGAAGTGATTGCGATAAATACGGATCGCCTCATGCATGTAGCGCGGTGCGAAATGGGAAGCGAAGGCGTAGGGCAAGCCGCGCTCGCCGGCCAGTTGCGCACTGAACAGGCTCGAGCCCAGCAGCCAGACCGGCACGTTGGTCCCGGTGCCGGGCATGGCGATGATGCGTTGATCCGGCGTACGTGGGCCGAGGTAGCGCATCAGTTCGGCCACGTCTTCAGGGAAATCGTCCGCGCTACCGGAGCGCTCGCGACGCAACGCCCGGGCAGTCATCTGATCGGACCCGGGCGCGCGCCCCAGGCCAAGATCAATACGGCCTGGATAGAGGCTTTCGAGCGTGCCGAACTGTTCGGCGATGATCAACGGCGCATGGTTGGGCAGCATCACGCCGCCGGAGCCGACCCGAATGGTCGAAGTGCCCCCCGCCAGATAGCCCAGCAGGACCGCCGTCGCGGAGCTGGCGATGCCATCCATGTTGTGGTGCTCGGCGACCCAGAAGCGGGTGTAGCCGTATTTTTCCACGTGCTGCGCCAGGTCCAGCGAGTTGCGCAAGGACTGGGCAGCGTTGCCATCAGCGCGCACAGGCACGAGGTCGAGGGTCGAGAACTTCACTTCGGACAGCTGTTTCATGGGCCGGCATCTCCAACGGCATGAGGGGCTTTTCCTACGGGCAAAAGCCTGCCGTTTCTATAGGTGTGTTCCATGCAATGTGGGCATATACCCGAGTTTCAATAGCTACCATGAAATTTCCTACTAAATCGGTCGGCTAATCGACAGGATGAACTTTATCGGGCGGTCTATCCTCACAACCCTGACAACGAAAAACACCCAGGCGCGAACCCTCGCGCCGGATATTGAGGAGGCAGACATGGCTATCATCAAGAAAGCATCGGCTCATTGGGAAGGTGACCTGAAAACCGGCATCGGCTCCATCTCCACGGAAACCGGCGTGCTGCGCGAAGCCCCCTATGGCTTCAAGGCGCGCTTCGAAGGCGGCAAGGGCACCAACCCGGAAGAACTGATCGGCGCGGCCCATGCGGGCTGCTTCTCCATGGCGTTTTCGATGATCCTTGGCGAGGCTGGGCTCACAGCCAGCAGTATCGATACCAACGCCGATGTCACCCTCGATCAGGTCGAGGGCGGTTTTGCGATTACGGCAGTGAAACTGACGCTTAAAGCGAAGATCCCCGGCGCCAGCCAGGAGCAATTCGAAGAGCTGAGCAACAAGGCCAAGGAAGGTTGCCCGGTTTCCAAAGTGCTGAACGCCAAGATTACGCTGGATGCGACGCTGGTGAGCTGATGCGATACCCATCACAGCCTTCAACTGCGGCTGAAGGCTGTGATCTGTTTACCCTGCAGCAATTGTGGTCGAATGCACACCTGCAGTTTCAGCGCACAGGCAGTGCGCGCTGTCATGAGGAATTCGAGCATGAAACGATTCGCCCTGGCGGTCATCAGTTGCGCATTGGCCACGTCGGCCCTCGCGGCCCCCAAATCCTGTGAAGAACTGAAAGCTGAAATCGAAGCGAAGATCCAGGCGAATAACGTGCCTTCCTACACATTGGAAATCGTGACCAATGATGAAGTGCATGATGAAAATATGGTCGTGGGCAGTTGCGAAAACGGCACCAAAAAGATCATCTACCAGAAGAACGACAGCTAAGCCGTCCTACGGAACGCAATTGACCTGCCGTTCTTCGGCCACGATTTCACGCTTGGCGTTATAGAGTCGGGCGCTGGGGGTAAACGCCAGATTGCGACCCTCCAGGCGATAACGCTGGCCCGCCTCGAAATGGTCGTAACGCACAAGCATGTAGCACAGCCGCTCTTGCGGCTCGGCTTGCATACCCAGCCCACCACCGCCAGGCACCTCGAAGTCGAAACGCACTTTCAGTTCGTGGCTGCCCGGAGAAACCTGGAAGAAACGTCCGTCCGGCAGTCGTTGGCCATCCAGGCTTTCAGCCATCAGCATCTTGCCGCCCGGCATGGGCGTGGCGAAGTCGATCCAGGCCATGTTCGGATCAATCTTGGGCGGCGGGCTGGTTGCACAGCCGCTCATGGAGACAAAGGCCAATAGCAGCAGAGGTAGGCGCATGATGATTTCCTGAAGTCAGACAATGAGCATAGCGCCGATCAGCTTTGCTGACAGCCTGCTGGCGTGCCTTGGCCCACGACTTTTCGCTGTTGATCATAGAGCTTGGCCCATGGACGGAAACCGATGTTGCCAGCCTGCAACTGATAACGCTGGCCTGCGTTGAAGTCCTTGAACTTCACATTCAACCGGCAATCGCGCCACAGTGGCTCGGCATTCGGGCCGATGTTGCCGGGCTCGACGGCAAATTGATAACGCACCGTCAGCTCATGGCTGCCCGGCTGCACTTCAAAATAACGTCGGTCGAGAGACGTCTTGTCATCGACTTCCAGCGCTTGCAGCGCCGTGTCCTGATGGCTTCCCAGGTCGATCCATGCCTGCGACGGATCGGGATCGGGCAAACCGGCGCAACCGCTCAGCAGCAACAGGCCACTCGTCAGCATCAATACGCGCATAGCGAAGCTCCAGGCAGGCGGGATAGTCTTGTGGGCAGACTTTCCCAGGGTGATTCCAATTGATCAGGCCGCATTCAAGCCATCGGTTACTCGACCGTGTTTTCCGGATTTTGTTTCCAGGCCTCCTGCTTTTGTTACTCAACGGTTGTGCAAGCGTGGGTTACTACAGTCAGCTCGCCAGTGGACAGCTACGGCTGTTGCAGGCCCGAGAGCCGATCGACCAAGTGATTGCCGACCCCGCCCGCGATCCTACATTGCGGGCTCATCTGGCCCAGGCGCGTGCGGCACGCACATTCGCCAGTGCGCAGTTGCACCTGCCGGACAACAAAAGCTACCGCCTGTATGCGGACATTGGCCGCCCATTCGTGGTCTGGAATGTCTTCGCCACGCCAGAATTTTCCCTGGCCCCGCAAAACCACTGTTTCCCCATCGCCGGTTGCGTGGCCTATCGCGGCTACTACAGCCAGGGCGCCGCCCGTGGCGAGGCAGCCTTGCAACGCTTGCGGGGCATGGATGTGGCGATTGGTGGCGTAGAGGCCTACTCGACGCTGGGCTGGTTCAACGACCCGATCCTGAGCTCGATGATGCACTGGGGCGACGAACGCCTGGCGACGCTGATCTTTCATGAACTGGCGCACCAGCGCTTCTACGTAAAGGACGACACCGAATTCAATGAATCCTTTGCCACCTTCGTCGAACAGCAAGGCACCCGGCAATGGCGCGCCAGTCGCGGGCTGGCCCCGGACAATGGCAAACGGATGCGCCAGCGCGAGCAATTCATCCAACTGGTCCTGGACACGCGTCAGCGGCTGGAACAGCTCTATACCCAACCCCTGCCGGCCGAACAGATGCGCCAGCGCAAGGCCCAGGAGTTCGAGCGCCTGCGCGCTGATTATCAGCGACTGCGCGACACCCGGTGGGCAGGCGACAAACGCTACGACGCGTGGATCTATGCGCCGCTGAACAATGCGCGGCTATTGCCGTTCGGCCTGTATAGCCAGTGGGTGCCAGCGTTTGCGGCGCTGTTTCAACAGGAAGGCGGAGACTGGGTTGCGTTTTATGCCGCAGTGGAAAAGCTTGGCAGTTTGCCGATTGATGAGCGCAAAGCGGCACTGAAGGCGCTGGCAGGATCGAAAATTTCTGGTGATTGAACCGGCCTCATCGCGAGCAGGCTCGCTCCCACAATAGATCTCAGTGAACGCGGCTTGCATGTACAACACCGCCCCCTTGTGGGAGCAAGGCTTGCCCGCGATCGCAATATGACTACCCCTGCAAAAATGCCCGATGCAACTCATCCAGCGTCTGAAAGTGATACGCCGGGCCCTCGGCATTCAGCTCCTCATAACTGCCAAACCCATAGCCCACCGCCGCGGCATCCAGCCCATTGCTACGAGCGCCAATCAAATCGTGTTTGCGGTCGCCAATCATCAAGGTATTCGCCGGGTCGAGCCCTTCTTCAGCCATCAGGTGAGCAATCAACTCAACTTTGTCGGTGCGCGTACCGTCCAGCTCACTGCCATAGATCACTTTGAAGTGCCGGGCGAAGTCAAAGTGGCGGGCGATTTCGCGGGCGAAGACCCAGGGTTTGGAGGTGGCGATGTACAACTGCCGGCCCTGCTCGCCCAGGGTTTCCAGCAGGGGCATCACACCGTCGAAGACGCGGTTTTCGTACAACCCGGTGACTTTGAAGCGTTCGCGATAGAAATTCACCGCCTCCCAGGCTTTCGCCTCATCGAAGTCATAAAACTGCATGAAGGCCTGCAACAGTGGCGGGCCGATAAAGTGTTCGAGACGGGTCAGGTCGGGTTCGTCGATGCCCAGTTGGCTCAGGGCGAACTGGATCGAACGGGTAATGCCCTCGCGGGGGTCGGTGAGGGTGCCGTCGAGGTCGAAGAGTACGGTCTGGTAATGCATGCAAATTCCTGGGTAAGGGCGGGACGATTCAGAGCCGGTCGTAGCCTTCGGCCAGATGCAGGTCCTTGAGCTTCACGTAGTTCGCCGCGCTGTAGGTGAAAAAGGCGCGTTCCTTGTCGGTCAGCGGCCGGGCCTGTTTTACCGGACTGCCTACATACAGGAAGCCGCTCTCCAGGCGTTTGCCCGGCGGTACAAGGCTGCCGGCGCCGATGATTACGTCATCTTCAACCACCGCGCCGTCCATGACGATGCTGCCCATGCCGATCAAGACCCGGCTGCCCACCGAGCAGCCATGGAGCATGACCTTGTGGGCAATGGTCACGTCATCGCCGATCAGCAGCGGGAAGCCATCGGGATTGAAGGGACCGGCGTGGGTGATGTGCAGCACGCAGCCATCCTGGACGCTGGTACGGGCACCAATGCGGATGCGGTGCATGTCGCCGCGAATGACCGTCAGCGGCCAGACGGAGCTGTCTTCGCCGATTTCAACGTCGCCGATCACCACCGCGGTGCTGTCGACAAAAGCGCCGCGGGCAAGCCGTGGGCTGTGATTCTGGTACGTGCGAAGGGTCACGATAGGCTCTCTCTTATCCGGTGATAGGCGCTGCTAGCTGCGGTGAACGTCGATTGTAATTAAGATGGGTCCATGTTTCTTCCAGCCAAGGTGTCAACCGTGAGCGTGAACAACCCTCTTTTGCAACCCTACGACCTGCCGCCGTTCTCGACGATCCGTGCCGAGCACGTGCAACCGGCCATCGAGCAGATCCTGGCTGACAACCGTGCCGCCATTGCGGAGATCCTCAAGACCCAGGGCACTCAGCCTACCTGGGCCGGCCTGGTGCTGGCGATGGACGAGCTCAATGATCGCCTGGGCGCGGCCTGGAGCCCGGTGAGCCATTTGAACGCCGTGCGCAACAGCCCCGAACTGCGCGAAGCCTACGAGGCCTGCCTGCCGGCGCTGAGTGCTTACTCCACGGAGCTGGGCCAGAACCGCGAGCTGTTCCAGGCCTTCGAAGCCCTGGCGAACAGCCCCGAAGCCGCCGGTTTCGACGTGGCGCAGAAAACCATCCTGGAACATTCCCTGCGGGACTTCCGTCTGTCGGGTATCGATCTGCCGCCCGAGCAGCAGCAACGCTATGCCGAAGTGCAAAGCAAACTGTCGGAACTGGGCAGCCGCTTCTCCAACCAGTTGCTGGACGCGACCCAGGCCTGGACCAAACACATCACCTCTGAGGCCGCCCTCGCCGGCCTGACCGACTCGGCCAAGGCGCAAATGGCCGCGGCCGCCCAGGCCAAAGAGCTGGACGGTTGGCTGATCAACCTGGAATTCCCCAGCTATTACGCGGTGATGACCTACGCCGAAGACCGCGCCCTGCGTGAAGAAGTCTACGCCGCGTACTGCACACGCGCGTCAGACCAGGGCCCCAACGCCGGTCAGAACGATAACACTCCAGTGATGGAAGAAATCCTCGACCTGCGCCAGGAATTGGCCCAACTGCTGGGCTTCGCCAACTTCGCCGAGTTGAGCCTGGCGACCAAAATGGCCGAATCCAGCGATCAGGTGCTCAGTTTCCTGCGCGACCTGGCCAAGCGCAGCAAACCATTTGCCGCCCTGGATCTGGAACAGCTGAAGGCGTTCGCCGCCGAACAGGGCTGCCCCGACCTGCAAAGCTGGGACAGCGGCTTCTACGGTGAAAAGCTGCGCCAGCAGCGTTACAGCGTGGCCCAGGAAGCCCTGCGCGCCTACTTCCCGATCGACAAGGTACTGAGCGGCCTGTTCGCCATCGTGCAGCGCCTCTACGGCATCGAGATCGCCGAACTGAAAGGTTTCGACACCTGGCACCCGGACGTGCGCCTGTTCGAAATCAAGGAGAACGGTCAGCACGTCGGCCGCTTCTTCTTCGATCTCTACGCGCGCGCCAACAAGCGCGGCGGCGCCTGGATGGACGGCGCCCGCGACCGTCGGCGCACCTTCGATGGCGTGCTGCAAAGCCCAGTCGCCAACCTGGTGTGCAACTTCACCCCGGCCGACAGCGGCAAACCCGCGCTGCTGACCCACGACGAAGTCACCACCCTGTTCCACGAGTTCGGCCATGGCCTGCACCACCTGCTGACCCGCGTCGAACATGCCGGAGTGTCCGGCATCAACGGTGTGGCCTGGGATGCCGTGGAGCTGCCGAGCCAGTTCATGGAAAACTGGTGCTGGGAGCCCGAAGGCCTGGCGCTGATTTCCGGTCACTATGAAACCGGCGAACCGCTGCCCCAGGACCTGCTGGAAAAAATGCTCGCGGCGAAAAACTTCCAGTCCGGCCTGATGATGGTCCGCCAACTGGAGTTCTCGCTGTTCGACTTCGAGCTGCACGCCACCCATGGCGATGGACGCAGCGTGCTGCAAGTGCTCGAAGGCGTGCGCGACGAAGTCTCGGTGATGCGTCCACCGGCCTACAACCGCTTCCCCAACAGCTTTGCCCACATCTTCGCCGGCGGTTATGCGGCGGGCTACTACAGCTATAAGTGGGCGGAAGTGTTGTCGGCCGATGCGTTCTCCAAGTTCGAAGAGGACGGCGTACTCAACGCCGACACCGGTCGCGCCTTCCGTGAAGCGATCCTGGCCCGTGGCGGCTCCCAGGAGCCGATGGTGCTGTTCGTCGACTTCCGTGGCCGTGAGCCATCGATTGACGCACTCTTGCGCCACAGCGGCCTGACCGAGGACGCAGCAGCATGAGCGAGGGGCCTGTGATTACCAAAAGGCGCTTTATCGCCGGGGCAGTCTGCCCGGCGTGCAGCGAACCGGACAAGTTGATGATGTGGAACGAAGACGGCGTGCCGCACCGTGAGTGTGTGGCCTGCGGTTATTCCGACACGCTCAACGAACAAGGCCTGTCGGTGCCCAAGGAGTTGGGCACCCGGGTCAACACATCGGCGCTCAAAGTCCCGGACGCCAAGGTCCAGGCGGTACAGTTTTTCCCCAATCCCAAGTTGAAGAAAAAAACCGACTGAAATCTTCGGCATCACCTTCCGGGCCGCCCGGCCCGGAAGCGATACATATATACCGCAACGCGTCACGCCTTCCTCTCCAGACTGTTCCCCAGTCCAGACAGACAGGAAGGCTGCCATGCCCGACAATGACAATCCGCTGTTGCAGGCCTATGACCTGCCCCCCTTTGCGCAGATCCAAGCCAAACATTTTTCACCGGCCCTCGACCGGATCCTTGCCGAGAGCCGCGATCAAGTGGCCGACATCATCAAGACTCAGACACCCTTCCCCACCTGGGACGATCTGGTGTTGGCCATGGACGAGATTCACGCCCGCTTGAAGGGTTTCGACGACCTGCTGGATCTGCTGGCGTCCACCCGGCCGGGAGACGACTGGGTCCAGGCTTCGCTCGACTGCAGCGAACGGATGCAAGATTTCCAGAACGCGCTGAGACACAATCGCCAATTGTTCCAACTCTATCAGCGCTTGGCCGACAGCGAGATTGCCAGGCACTTCGAACCGCCTCGTAAAAGAGTTCTGGAGAAGGCCCTGCGCCAGTTTCGCCAGCACGGGTTGGCCCATACCGCAGCGTCAGACTTGAAAGCCCTGCAGCAACGCATTCAACAGGGCCGGGAATTGTTCCTCGATCAGTTGCAAAAGGCCAACAAGGCCTGGAGCAAAGCGTTCGACGATGAGGCTCAGTTGAGCGGCCTGGCGCCGCAATTCAAACAACAGCTGGCCAAACAGGCCCGCGAGGCCGGGCGCACGGGATGGCTGCTGACCCTCAGTGATGCATCGTTTGGCATCGTCACCAGCTACGCGGACAATCGTCTTTTGCGCAAAGAGGTTTACCTGGCCTACAGCACGCGCGCCTCGGACCAAGGCCCCGACGCTGGCCGGTTTGATAACAGCGAGGTGCTCAGACGGTTGCTGGAAGATCGTCGTCGATATGCCACGTTACTGGGTTATTCGAATTTCGCTCAAATGGTGATCGAGCCTGAGCAAGCCGAGTCTCCCGAACAGGTGATGGGGTTCTTGCGCGATCAGCTTGAACAACAACAGGACCTCTTTGCCCGCGACGCCGAACAGCTCAGGGCATTTGCCCTAAGGCAAGGTTTCACCGAGCTTCAACCTTGGGATTACCCGTATCTGGTAGAAAAACTTCGTCAGCATACGGCCGGCATCTCGAAGCTGGCCCTCAGCGCCTGGTTCGAGCTGGAGTCCACCTTTTCGCAGCTATTGCTGATCGCCAAGGATCTGTTTGGGGTGGACATTCTCGAACGCGCTGACGCGGCCACGTGGCATCCGGACGTGCGTCTTTTCGAAGTCCGCGAGTGGGACCAGACCATCGGCTACATCTATTTCGATCCGTTCGAGCATGCGAACAGAGACGGTTACCCGAACACCACCACCCTGCGAAACCGCCGCATCACGGCCGAGGGCCGGCCCCGACATCCCATCGCCGTGTTGCACGGCTGGCTGGCGCGCAGCTCAGATGCATCGCCGGTCTTGCTCGACCATCTGCAACTGCGAATTCTCTTTCATGAGTTCGGCCATTGCTTGCACCATGTGTTGACCCGCGCCGAGTATCGCGACGTGTCGGGCATCACCGAGCTCTCCCGGGACACCTCGGAATTTGCCGGGGTGCTACTGGAACAATGGTGCTTTACCCGGCAATGCCTGGTCCGTTTGTCAAAGCATTACCAGACCGGCGCGGCCATGCCCGATGCCATCGCCGATCAGTTGCTGACCTTCGCCAACACTCAAGCCAGCTGGGAAACCGCCTCGCTGCTGCGCAACGCGCTGTTTGACATGGAACTGCACCTGACCCACGGCGATGGGCGCACGGCTCAGCAGGTATTCGATCAAGTCAGCGCCCAAGTCGGGCATCTGCCCGTATGGGGGAGCGAACGCTGGCCCAATGGCCTGGATTACATGGTGACCGGTTATGCGGCCCGGATTTACGCCTATGCCTGGTCAAAAGCGTTGGCAATCACCGCGTTCCAAAGGTTTGAGCAGGAGGGGTTGTTCAACGGGACAAAAGGCCGGGCGTTGCGTGAAACAATATTCGGCCCTGGCGATTCAAGGCCTCTGGCCGAGTCCGTGGCAGCTTTTACAGGGATGTCAGCCGTCAGGGTGAAGGGCGAATAACCTGTGGGTCGGGCTGACGAGTCGTGATGACGGAACCGACCCAGCTTTGCAGCGAGCAAAGAGCAAAAACGCTGGTACTGCAGTCGCCGTTGGCCAGCGCAACGCGGAGCTTCTCAACATCGGCCCGCATCATGTAACGAATCCCGTCCTTGAAGTGCGGGTTGTTGCCGAAGCCGCCTTCAGTCATTTCGTTCAAGGCCTCCTCTTTGCTCCAGCCCTGTACGACCACCCTGTACATGGCCGCCACCAACCCGGTGCGGTCCGAACCATGCTTGCAGTGCATCAATACCGGACCATCGGTTTCGGCAGCCTGAATGGCGCGCAAGGCGGCGAGGATGTCGCTGTCGTCCACATGATTGGTGCGATAAGGCAACTGCACTTGCTTGACGCCGGGTGTGGACAACCAACTCGCGTCCGAATCCGGCAGAAATGTGATGACTGTGCCGATGTTGAGCCTCGTCAGCAGAGGCAAAGCATCCGCGTCCGGCAAGGCGCTGCGGTAAAGCGCCGGCGACATCTGATAAAGGTTGTAGCGCTTTTCCACCGGCTGGGCCCATTCGGAAGACCTTGCCTCGCCCAGATCGGCCGCTAGGGCTTGGGACTCGGCAAAGACCAGGAACAAGGACAGGAGGAGCAGCGAGCGGGAATAGAGTTTGAACATGCGTGGACGACCGAAACGAAGAAGAACGAGACGGTCAGTTTCGGCACGAGCCGGTTAAAGGCCTGTGAGCAAGACGTCAACACGACGTGAACACGATCCATAGCGGTGGGCTGCTGAACGGCGCTGGCCTAATTGAATTCCAGCGAATACTGTATGCACATACAGCAACGGAGCCTTCCAATGTCCATCTCTCTTCCGCCCCGTGGCCGTGGCACCGCCACCAACCCGCACAACCGCTTCGCCCCGAGTCGCTCGGTGGTCGAGGATGATGGCTGGTATCAGGAAGTACCGTCGACCCAAGGCACCGAAGTACGGATCGAAACAGCCAAGACCATCATCACCCGCAACACCTCGCCGGATCTGCCTTTCGACCGCTCCATCAATCCATACCGGGGCTGTGAACATGGCTGTATCTACTGCTATGCGCGGCCCAGCCACGCTTACTGGGACATGTCGCCCGGGCTGGATTTCGAAACCAGACTGATCGCCAAGACCAATGCCGCCGACGTACTGGAGGAACAGCTGTCCAGGCGTGGCTATCAATGCGCCCCAATCAACCTGGGCTCCAATACCGACCCTTACCAGCCGATCGAACGCGAACATCGCATTACGCGCCGGATTCTCGAAGTGCTGCTGCGCTACCGTCATCCGGTGACCATCGTCACCAAAGGCTCGCTGATTCTGCGCGACCTGGACCTGCTGACCGAGCTGGCGCAACAGCGCCTGGTAAAGGTCATGATCAGCCTCACCACCCTGGACGATGAACTCAAGCGCATCCTCGAACCGCGCGCGGCGGCGCCCAAGGCGCGATTACGGGCGATCAAGGTCATGCGCGAGGCGGGCATTGCCGTGGGGGTGCTGTGTTCGCCGATAATCCCGATGATCAATGACAGCGAGATTGAAAATCTGCTGGCCGAGGCCCACGCCGCCGGCGCGCAGAGTGCTTCCTACATCATGTTGCGCCTGCCATTGGAGGTCGCGCCGCTGTTTGAAGAATGGCTGCAGGCGCACTACCCGCAACGCGCGGCTCATGTACTGAGCCTGGTTCGCCAGAGCCGTGGCGGCGAACTGTATGACAGCCGCTTCGGTTCTCGGATGCGTGGCGAAGGCCCGTTCGCCGACCTGCTGGCCCAGCGTTTCGCCAAGGCGCTCAAGCGTCTGGGGCTTGAGCGCCGGGAAGGTTACAATCTCGATTGCAACGCCTTTTGTCCGCCGGGCCGACAGATGTCTTTGATTTGATTAAAGTTGAACGTGGGGCATGGGCAGGCATGAGCGACGCTTGCTTCCCGGTCACACCTGTAATCGTTGTTCTAGAGCCTTTGATTCAGTTTGAGTTAAGTTTCGGTCGCTACCTTGTTCATCGAGTGACTGACAAGTCGAACATTTCGACCTGGATGTTTTTTAACCAGCCACTGGCGCTATACCGTCAAAGAGGATGAATCATGAGTGACAAGGATAAACAGCCGTTGGCTGCGTCGGCTTCAGCCCAACCCGAGGCGGAAACCGCCGATGCAGCGCTGCAGCATATTGTTGACGGCTTTTTGCATTTCCATCACGAAATCTTTCCCCAGCAGGAAGAGCTCTTCAAGAAACTCGCCACGGCGCAAGCGCCCAGGGCGATGTTCATCACCTGCGCCGATTCGCGCATCGTGCCCGAGCTGATTACCCATAGCTCCCCAGGCGACCTGTTCGTGACCCGCAACGTCGGCAACGTCGTTCCGCCGTACGGGCAGATGAACGGCGGCGTCTCCACCGCCATCGAATACGCCGTGCTGGCCCTCGGTGTGCAGCACATCATCGTCTGCGGTCACTCCGACTGCGGCGCCATGCGTGCAGTGTTGAATCCCGACACCCTGGAAAAAATGCCCACGGTCAAAGCCTGGTTGCGCCACGCCGAAGTGGCCAAGACCATGGTTCATGACAACTGCCCGTGCGGCGACGAAAAACAGATCATGCCCATCCTCACCGAAGAGAACGTGATCGCGCAGTTGCAGCATTTGCGAACGCATCCCTCGGTCGCCTCTCGCATGGCAAACGGCCAGTTGTTCATCCATGGTTGGGTGTACAACATCGAGACCAGCGAGATCAAAGCCTACGACGCGGACCAGGGCTGTTTCCTGCCGCTCGATGGCAGCCATCCGATACCGGTGGCGACGCCTAAAGCGCGCTTCTAACCACTCCTAAACATCCTTGCGTGGTACAAGCCCAGCCTGCCATTTGAGCGGTCGGGCCTTGCCATGCCTGAAGAAAACTTCGGGAGAGTCGCCATGCGTGCTGCTCAATTAAAAGCTGTTCTGCCACGGGAGCTGTTGGCTTCCGTGGTGGTGTTTCTGGTGGCGCTGCCCTTGTGCATGGGCATTGCCATCGCGTCCGGCCTGCCACCGGCCAAAGGTCTGATCACCGGCATCATCGGTGGTCTGGTGGTGGGTTTTCTGGCCGGCTCCAAGTTGCAAGTCAGCGGCCCGGCCGCCGGGTTGGCGGTACTGGTCTTCGAACTGGTGCGCCAGCACGGCGTCGCGATGCTCGGGCCGATTCTGCTGTTGGCCGGTCTTCTACAGTTACTGGCCGGGCGCTTTCGCCTGGGCTGCTGGTTCCGGGTAACCGCGCCCGCGGTGGTCTACGGGATGCTGGCGGGTATCGGTGTGCTGATCGTGTTGTCCCAGGTCCATGTGATGCTCGACGCGGCGCCTAAGCCGTCGGGGCTGGATAATCTGGCGGCGTTCCCTGCGGCAGTGGCCCAGGCGTTGCCGTCGTTCGGCTGGCAGGCGGGTCTGCTCGGTTTGTCGACGATCGCGGTGATGTGGCTGTGGGAAAAGTTTCGCCCTCACAGCTTGCGCTTTGTTCCCGGTGCCTTGCTCGGCGTGGGCCTGGCGACCATTGCCAGCCTGCTGTTGGCCTTGCAGGTCAAGCGCGTGGAAGTCCCGGAGAACCTTGCCGAAGCCATTGATTGGCTGCGCCCGGCGGACCTGCTGAACCTGGCCGACCCCACGTTGCTGATCGCCGCGTTCGCTGTCGCTTTCATCGCCAGTGCCGAAACGCTGCTCTCGGCCGCCGCCGTGGACCGCATGCACAGCGGCGAACGCGCAGACTTCGACCGGGAACTGTCCGCCCAGGGCATCGGTAATATGCTCTGCGGTCTGCTCGGCGCCCTGCCGATGACCGGCGTGATCGTGCGCAGTTCGGCCAACGTCCAGGCCGGGGCCACCACGCGGATGTCGACGATTTTCCATGGCCTGTGGCTGTTGCTCTTCGTGCTTCTGCTGTCCAGCGTGCTACAGAGCATTCCGGTGGCGAGCCTGGCGGGTGTGTTGGTGTACACCGGTTTCAAACTGGTGGATCTCAAGGCGTTTCGCGGGCTGGGACGGTATGGCCGGATGCCGATGTTCACCTATGCCGCGACGGCGCTGGCGATCATCTTCACCGACCTGCTGACCGGCGTATTGATCGGTTTCGGCCTGACCCTGGCAAAACTGGCCTGGAAAGCCTCCCGACTGAAAATCAGCCTGATCGATCTGCCCCAGGAGGGTGAGATGGAATTGCGACTGGTGGGGGCGGCAACCTTCCTGAAGGTTCCGGCGCTGACCCAGGTGCTGGGCACCATTCCGACAGGCGCGACGGTGCATGTGCCGCTCAATAACCTGAGCTACATCGACCATTCGTGCCTGGAGCTTTTGGAAGAATGGGGCCGGGCGAATGCCAGCAAGGGTTCGAAGTTGTTGATCGAATCCCGTGGGCTCAAGCGCAGGCTGGAAGGGCGCTTGCGCACCACGGTGGGGGTGGGCGCAGCAGCTACCTGACACCTTGAGCAAAATGTGGGAGCGAGCCTGCTCGCGATAGCGGTGAATCAGTCGACATTAATGTTGCAGGTTCAACCGCTATCGCGAGCAGGCTCGCTCCCACAGGGATCTGTGGTGGACACAATTTCTGTGAACACCCACAAGGGGATGAGTGTTTCAGCCAGATCAAGCCGCCGGCTGATCCAGCTCCAGCCCTACTCCCAACTGCCGCGACAGGCACGGCCAGCGTTTCCAGGCAGCGCCCGTGTCCGGGTTGCTGAGTTTTTCCCGGTAAGACTCCACCGACTCCAGCGCAAAGCTGTCTTCGTCGAGCATTTCATCGACCGCGTGATGCACCGCTTCATCCAGTTGATTGGCAAAGGGTTCGCCGATCAAATGGTGAGCGATCAGGTTGGCCACCGTCATATCCAACGGAATCAGCGGCTGGCCGAAGTGCTTGATGTACAGGTCGTTGACCTCTTCCACCAGCCGATGGGCCAGGTAGGCTTCGTCCAGCAGGCTGTCCAGGCCAACGTGACCCTCCATGACCTTGGGTGGCTGGAGGAAAAACTGCTCGGCGATTTTCAGCACCGGTTTGATCTGCGATTCGATGCCGGCTTCGCGGGCCACCTCGTTGGCTGCGTCCAGCAGGTCGGGCACTTGCTCGATATACGCGGTGACAAAGCGGGTCATCACGCCCTTGGCGTCGATGTCCGGCAGTTGGATCGCGGCGTGCAGGTTCGGCAGCTGGGCTTCCAGCTGACGCGTCAGTTGGCCGGTCTCGGCCTCATGTTGTTGGGCTTTTTGGATCTGCTCGCGCAATGCGGCGGTGTTCATGACAACTCCAGGGAACAAGGCAATGAAATAAGGAAGACATAACTTAGCTGGCGCAAAAACACTCCTAAGACCTATTTTTCATAAACCTACTCATCCTTGATACGTCGCAGTTATATCGGTTTGCCATCACTCAGGTTCGCATCCTTCTCCATTCGTGGGCTCTAGCGCAAGCCCTGCCTGTTTCAAACGATTTACGCCATCGCGTTGCGAGGTTGCAGTCGCTGTCTATACTCGGTTTGGAATGGAGTTAGCTGATGACACCCGATTGCATGTGCAGCAAGGCGCGGCGAGTCAAGTTGGTAGTCTGAAGTAGCCGATCCCTTGCCGCTGGCGTTACGCCGACGGGATAACAAGAACGATAAGGGGAACCCGCAATGACGCGACATCCACACGTATGGATGGGCCTCCTGTTGTGGTCGATTTTCAGCCAGGCGCAAGCGGCCTGGACTGTGAATATGGCGCCTGGAGCGACACAGATCAGCAATGCAGTGTTCGACCTGCACATGACCATCTTCTGGATCTGTGTAGTGATCGGCATCATCGTCTTCGGCGCCATGTTCTGGTCGATGATGATGCACCGCCGCTCAACCGGCCAGAACGCGGCCAATTTCCACGAAAACACCCGCGTCGAAATCCTCTGGACCATCGTGCCTTTCCTGATCCTGGTTGCCATGGCGGTTCCCGCCACCGCGACCCTGATCAAGATGTACGACTCCAGCGAGTCGGACATCGATATCCAGGTCACCGGCTATCAGTGGAAGTGGCACTACAAGTACCTGGGGCAGGACGTCGAGTTCTTCAGCAACCTGGCCACCCCCGCCGAACAAATCAATAACCAGAGCGCCAAGGGCGAACATTACCTGCTGGAAGTCGACAAGCCGCTGGTGCTGCCGGTCGATGCCAAGGTGCGCTTTCTGGTCACCTCCGCCGACGTGATCCACTCCTGGTGGGTGCCAGCGTTCGCGGTCAAACGCGATGCGATTCCCGGCTTCGTCAACGAAGCCTGGACCCGCGTCGACAAGCCCGGCCTGTATCGCGGCCAATGCGCCGAACTGTGCGGCAAGGACCACGGGTTCATGCCCATCGTTGTCGAGGTCAAGAGCAAGCCCGACTACGAAGCATGGCTGGCCGAGCGCAAGGCCGAAGCGGCGCAACTCAAAGAGCTGACCAGCAAGGAATGGACCCTGCAAGAGCTCATCGAACGTGGCGACAAGGTCTATCACACCACCTGCGTGGCCTGTCACCAGGCCGAAGGCCAGGGCCTGCCGCCGATGTTCCCGGCGCTCAAGGGCTCGAAAATCGCCACTGGCCCTGTGGCTGATCACCTGAACATTGTCTTCCACGGCAAACCGGGCACCTCCATGGCGGCGTTCGGCAAACAGTTGTCGGAAGTCGATATCGCGGCGGTCGTGACCTATGAACGTAACGCCTGGGGCAACAACAAGGGCGACATGGTTACGCCTAAACAAGTGCTGGAACTCAAACAGGCAGAAAGCCAATGAGCCGGCCTGACGTTTGTTCCCGCAACCGGTCGCAGCTCATCGCCGCGCGCCGCCCAGCCCACTCGTTCGAAGGAGACAGGACATGAGTGCTGTGATCGATGACCACGGTCATGCCGACCACGCCCACGGCCCCGCCAAAGGGCTGATGCGCTGGGTACTGACCACCAACCACAAGGATATCGGCACGCTGTACCTGTGGTTCGCCTTCTCCATGTTCCTGCTGGGCGGCTCGTTCGCCATGGTGATCCGTGCCGAGCTGTTCCAGCCCGGCCTGCAGATCGTGCAGCCGGAGTTCTTCAACCAGATGACCACCATGCATGGCCTGGTGATGGTCTTCGGCGCGGTGATGCCGGCCTTCGTCGGCCTGGCCAACTGGATGATCCCACTGATGATCGGGGCGCCGGACATGGCCCTGCCACGGATGAACAACTTCAGTTTCTGGTTGTTGCCGGCGGCGTTCCTGATGCTGGTGTCGACCCTGTTCACCCCCGGCGGCGGGCCGAACTTCGGCTGGACTTTCTACGCACCGCTGTCCACCACCTATGCGCCGGAAAGCGTGACGTTCTTTATCTTTGCCATCCACCTGATGGGCATCAGCTCGATCATGGGCGCGATCAACGTGGTCGCCACCATCCTCAACCTGCGCGCCCCCGGCATGACGTTGATGAAAATGCCGCTGTTCGTCTGGACCTGGCTGATCACCGCGTTCCTGCTGATCGCGGTGATGCCGGTGCTGGCCGGCTGCGTGACGATGATGCTGATGGACATCCACTTCGGCACCAGCTTCTTCAGTGCTGCCGGCGGCGGTGACCCGGTACTGTTCCAGCACGTGTTCTGGTTCTTCGGCCATCCCGAGGTGTACATCATGATCCTGCCGGCCTTCGGTGCCGTCAGCTCGATCATCCCGGCCTTCTCCCGCAAACCGTTGTTTGGCTACACCTCCATGGTTTATGCCACAGCGGCCATTGCGTTCCTGTCGTTCATCGTCTGGGCGCACCACATGTTCGTGGTGGGCATTCCGCTGGTGGGCGAGCTGTTCTTCATGTACGCCACCCTGCTGATCGCCGTGCCCACCGGGGTAAAGGTGTTCAACTGGGCCAGCACTATGTGGCAAGGCTCGCTGACCTTCGAGACGCCGATGCTGTTTGCCGTGGCGTTCGTGATCCTGTTTTCCATCGGCGGCTTCTCCGGGCTGATGCTGGCCATCGCCCCGGCGGACTTCCAGTACCAGGACACCTACTTCGTGGTCGCGCACTTCCACTATGTGCTGGTGCCCGGCGCGATCTTCGGGATCTTCGCCTCGGCCTACTACTGGCTGCCGAAATGGACCGGCCACATGTACGACGAAACCCTCGGCAAGCTGCACTTCTGGCTGTCGTTCGTCGGCATGAACCTGGCGTTCTTCCCGATGCACTTCGTAGGCCTGGCGGGCATGCCCCGGCGGATCCCGGACTACAACCTGCAGTTCGCCGACTTCAACATGGTCTCGTCCATCGGCGCGTTCATGTTCGGCACCACGCAGTTGTTCTTCCTGTTCATCGTGATCAAGACCATCCGTGGCGGCGAACCGGCTCCGGCCAAACCGTGGGATGGGGCTGAGGGGTTGGAGTGGAGCGTGCCTTCACCGGCGCCGTATCACACCTTCACTACGCCGCCGGAAGTGAAATGAACATGCAAGCTTTTGTGGGAGCGAGCCTGCTCGCGATAGGCCCGACGCGGTGTGCCAGGCCTACTGCTATCGCGAGCAGGCTCGCTCCCACAGGGTTATGTGCAAGGAGCAGGAGTCATGGCTGACTCGATTTCGCTGAAGAAACTGGTCACGCGCCTGCTAGTGGTAGTGGTGGCCATGTTTGCCTTCGGGTTTGCCCTGGTGCCGATCTACGACGTGATGTGCCGGGTATTCGGCATCAACGGCAAAACCGCAGGGCAGTACGAAGGTGAACAAATCGTCGATCAATCGCGCCAGGTTCGCGTGCAGTTCCTGTCGACCAACTCCGTGGACATGGTCTGGGATTTCTATCCTAAAGCCGACCAATTGGTGGTTCAGCCCGGGGCCGTGAACGAGATGGTGTTCATTGCCCACAACCCCACCGATCGGCCGATGAGCGCCCAGGCAGTCCCCAGCATCGCGCCGAGCAACGCGGCGGCCTATTTCCACAAGACCGAATGCTTTTGTTTTACCCAGCAAGTGCTGCAACCCGGCGAACGTATCGAAATGCCCATGCGCTTCATCGTTGACCGGGACATGCCCAAGGAAGTGAAGCACCTGACGCTGTCCTACACGCTGTTCGATATCACCGCTCGTCATCCACCGGTGGCTGTAAACACTGACCGATAGCGTGCCCGATAAGGAGAACAATAAATGGCAACTCACGAACACTATTACGTTCCGGCCCAGAGTAAATGGCCGATCATCGCCACCGTCGGGATGTTCGTCACGGTGTACGGCCTGGCGACCTGGTTCAACGACCTGAAGGCTGACCGGCCCGACTCCAACGGCCCGCTGATCTTTTTTGTCGGCGGCCTGTTGCTGGCCTACATGCTGTTCGGCTGGTTCGGCGCGGTCATCAAGGAAAGTCGCGCCGGGCTCTACAGTGCGCAGCTCGACCGCTCGTTTCGCTGGGGCATGAGCTGGTTCATCTTCTCTGAAGTGATGTTTTTCATCGCCTTCTTCGGCGCGCTGTTCTATGTGCGCATGATCTCGGCGCCTGGCTTAGCCGGTGAAGGCAGCAAGGGCCTGTCGGAGATGCTTTGGCCGAACTTCGAATACGTCTGGCCGTTGCTGAACAACCCCGACCCTAAGCTTTTCCCTCCGCCCAAGGATGTGATCAGCCCTTGGGGCTTGCCGCTGCTCAACACCATCCTGCTGGTCAGTTCCAGCGTCACCGTGACCATCGCCCACCATGCCCTGAAAAAAGGCCATCGCGGTGCGCTGAAAATCTGGCTGGCTATCACCGTGCTGCTGGGTTGCGCCTTCCTGGGCTTCCAGGCCGAGGAATACATCCACGCCTATAAAGAGCTGGGCCTGACGCTGGGCTCGGGCATCTATGGCGCAACGTTCTTCATGCTCACCGGTTTCCACGGCGCTCACGTCACCATCGGCACGATCATTTTGTTCGTAATGCTGATGCGCATCATGCGCGGGCATTTCGACAACGAGCATCAGTTCGGCTTCGAGGCCGCGAGCTGGTACTGGCACTTCGTCGATGTGGTGTGGATCGGCTTGTTCTTCTTCGTCTACATCCTCTGAGGCAGCCGTTACCAAGGCGGCTCTTTACCAAGGAGCATGCGACACCAACTGGCCGCTGAAAAAACCCCAGGCAATCAAGCCGACGGTGGCGGCGGCCAGACTGACCCGAATCGCCAGGGCGATGACCAGGCGATTGGAACTGCTGTCGTCCTTGACCAGAAAAAACAGGCCGCTGAACAGGCTCGCAATCGTGGCAATCAGCATCAGGACGATGGCTGCTTTTAGCATTAGGGACACTCCGGGGGGACGCGATGCACGTGAGTATAGCTATCTCGTTCGACAGCTTTGGAACGGCGCCATGAAAGGCTTCCGGCCAGGCATCGTGCCGTCACTGGTGGTAGCCGTGCTGTTGCCGGTGATGGTGTGCCTGGGGTTCTGGCAATTGAGCCGGGGCGAACAAAAGCGCGTGCTCATGGACAGTTACGCCGAACGCCGCGTGGCGCAGCCGATGGCAAGCGTGGAGCTGCAACACACGGCGGACCCGGCCTTTCGACCGGTCAGCCTGCGGGGCCAGTTCGACGCCGAACACAGCATCCTGCTGGATAACCGCCAGCACGACGGCAAGGTCGGCGTGGAGTTGCTACAACCCTTTCTAGACCAGGCGACCGGGCTCTGGCTGCTGGTCAATCGTGGCTGGTTGCCCTGGCCTGACCGGCGCACTCCGCCGGCCTTCAGCACCCCCGAACAAGCGGTGAACCTTCAAGCCTGGGTCTACGTTGCTCCGGGCACCACGTTCCAGCTCCACGCCGACCCAGCCGACGCCCCGTGGCCGCGACTGGTGACCGCGGTCGAGCCGGACAAGCTCTGGGCCGAACTGGGCCGCAACGGTTTCGCCTACCAATTACGCCAACAAAGCGGCCCCGGCGCCTATCGGACCGATTGGCCGGTAGTGGCCATGGGGCCGGAAAAACACCTCGGCTATGCCGTGCAGTGGTTCGCCATGGCGGCGGCGCTGTTCGGCCTCTTTCTTTATCTCGGATGGCACAACGCAGGGAGACAGCATGGGAACCACCATGAATCCAACCAACACGTCTGAGGCACCTACGGCGCGCAACCGTCGCAAGGGGCGCCTGCAACTGCTGCTGATCGTGCTCGGGGTGATCGGCCCGATGATCCTGGCCACCGGCATGTACAAATTCCAGTTCTGGGTCCCGGAAAGCCGCAGCTACCACGGCGAACTGATCGGCAACGGCCAGACCCGCGCCGAGATCGGCGTACAAGCCGATGAGCGGCGCTGGCAGATCCTGGTCACGGCGCCGCAGGAATGTTCGGCTGATTGCCGGCAACTGGTCTACCTGGCCCGTCAGGTGCAGATCGGCCTGGGTCGCGACGCCTCCCGCGCCAGCCATGCCCTGGCCATCGCCCAGCCGCTGGACGCGCAATACGACGCCCAACTGCAACGCGAATACCCCCAACTGCAACGCTACCCGCTGGACCTGCCGGCCTATCAGAAAGGCGCCCAAGGCAGCGGCGAAGCGCAGCTGTGGATCATCGATCCCCATAGCAACCTGGTGCTGCGCTATGACGCCCGGGTCAAGGGCAAGGCACTGCTCAACGACCTGCGACATCTGTTGAAACTGTCGAACATCGGATGAGGGCAACGACATGGCCAAACCTGGATTTCGCCTCGCGCTGTTTGCCACGTTGCTGGCACTGATCGTCGTACTGCTGGGCGCCTACACCCGGCTCACCCACGCCGGCCTCGGCTGCCCGGACTGGCCCGGTTGCTACGGCTTCATCAGCGTACCCAAGAGCGAAGCCCAGCTGGCACATGCCGAACTGCACTTTCCCGACGCCCCGGTGGAAGCCCACAAGGGCTGGAACGAGATGGTCCATCGCTACTTCGCCGGCCTGCTGGGGCTGATGATTACCGTGCTGGCTGCCCGGGCCTGGATGAACCGGCGTCACCCAGGCCTGCCCTTGAAGCTGCCCCTGTTTCTGCTGGCGGTGGTCTTTGCCCAGGCGGCGTTCGGCATGTGGACCGTGACCCTCAAGCTGTGGCCGCAAGTGGTGACCGGGCATTTGCTGGGCGGGTTCGCGACCCTCAGCCTGCTGTTTCTGCTTACGTTGAGATTGTCTGGTGTGTTGCCGGCGCTGACCGTGCCCAAGCGTCTGCAACATTGGGCCACCGCCGGGTTACTGCTGGTGATCGGCCAGATCGCCCTCGGCGGTTGGGTCAGCTCCAATTACGCCGCCGTAGCCTGCATCGATTTCCCGACCTGCCACGGCCAATGGCTACCACCGGCGGATTTTGCCAACGGCTTTCATCTGACCCAGCACATCGGCCCCAACTACCTGGGTGGCCAACTCGACAGCGATGCGCGCACCGCCATTCACTTGACCCACCGTATCGGCGCGTTGCTGGTGACGGTGGTGCTGTTGGGGCTGGCTTGGCAGTTGAAGACCGTCGGCATGACACGCCTGGCCGGGCTGGTGTTGATAGCCCTGGCGGCCCAGATCAGCCTGGGCATCAGCAACGTGCTGTTCCACCTGCCGCTGCCGGTCGCCGTGGCCCACAACGCCGGAGGCGCCGCGCTGTTGTTGAGCCTGGTGTTGGTCAATTATCACGCCCGTACCAGCCTGGTCCGGGTCAAGCATCAAGTCCCGCTGCGCTGGCGCTTCAACCCGCATAAACACGGCCCCAGCCCCATAACAATAAAAGGAGAGATGCCATGGCAACCTTGACCGGTGAACGCCACAGCCAAGCGATCTGGCGCGATTATCTGGAGCTGACCAAGCCCAAAGTGGTGGTGCTGATGCTGATCACCTCGCTGGTGGGCATGTTCCTCGCCACCCGCGCCGGGGTGCCGTGGACGGTGCTGGTGTTCGGCAACCTGGGCATCGCCCTGTGTGCCGGCGGCGCGGCGGCGGTCAACCATGTGGTGGACCGGCGCATCGATGCGGTGATGGCCCGTACCCATAAACGCCCGCTGGCCGAAGGCCGAGTCTCACCGGCCGCCGCACTGACCTTCGCCCTCGCACTGGCTGTGGCCGGCCAAGCGCTGTTGCTGGCGTTCACCAACCCGCTGACCGCCTGGCTGACCCTGGCCTCCTTGCTCGGTTATGCGGTGATCTACACCGGTTTCCTCAAACGGGCGACGCCGCAGAACATCGTCATCGGCGGCCTGGCCGGCGCGGCACCACCGTTGCTGGGCTGGGTGGCCGCCACCGGTCATGTCAGCGCCGAACCGCTGCTGCTGGTGCTGATCATCTTCGCCTGGACCCCGCCGCATTTCTGGGCCCTGGCGATTCATCGCAAGGAGGAATACGCCAAGGCCGATATCCCGATGCTGCCGGTGACCCATGGCGAGCACTACACCAAAATCCATATCCTGCTGTACACCCTGGCGCTGCTGGCGGTGAGCCTGATGCCCTTTGTGATCCAGATGAGCGGCTTGCTGTATCTGGTTTGCGCCCTCGTGCTGGGCGCCCGGTTTCTGCAATGGGCCGTGGTGTTGTACCGTGGCAGTCGGCCGCACGCGGCGATCAACACGTTCAAGTACTCTATCTGGTACTTGTTCCTGCTGTTCATCGCCCTGCTTGTAGATCACTACTTACTGTTGAGCCTATGACTCGAACCCAGAAAACCGTCTTCATTCTCGTGGCCGTGATCGCGCTGATCCTCGGCCTTACCATCAATAAAGTGCTGACCGGCAAAGGCGAAGGCGACCCCACGGCGCTGATCGACGCCGGCATCATCCTGCTGCCTCAAAGCCGCAACCTGCCGGACGTGAAAATGACCGACCAGGACGGTCAGCCAGTGACGATGGACGGGTTGAAAGACAAATGGAGCCTGCTGTTCTTCGGCTACACCTTCTGCCCGGACATATGCCCGACCACCCTCGCCCAACTGCGCCAGATCAAAAGCGAACTGCCGCCCGAGGCTGTGGATAAATTGCAGATCGTGCTGGTAAGCGTCGACCCGAACCGCGACACGCCCAAGCAACTCAAGCAGTACCTGGGCTACTTCGACCCGCAGTTCATCGGCCTGACCCCGTCATCGATCGAAGACCTGCAGAAACTCGCCAACGCGGTGAGCATTCCGTTCATCCCGGCGGACACCAGCAAACCCAACTACACGGTTGATCACAGCGGTAACCTCGCAGTCATCGGACCGGACGGTACTCAACGCGGGTTTATTCGTGCGCCGTTGAACAACCAGAAGCTAGTGGCGCAGTTGCCAGAGATGCTGAAACGCAAATAAGGCCATCACAGAACGCTCGCTCCCACCGCCATTCACCTGTGGGAGCGAGCCTGCTCGCGATGAAATCGACTCGGTTCCAGACCAAAACAAGTCACCCGCATCGCCGGCAAACCCCGCTCCTACAGAACCTGCCTACACACCTCATCAAGCCACGCATCCTTGCGCCTTTGCCTACAACTACGCCAGAATCCGCCCGCTTGTGCGCCTTTTCCCTGGGCTCTATTGTCTTTCCTGCCACTGCCCATCAGTGGTCGGGTTTAGTAGCCCGGGTCCCACTTCGGTTGTACAAGTCTCATCAGTCAGGCATTTGCCTGTTCTCGATGGTGGCTGTGCGCATGGCGCCCTTGGGCGCGCCGGGTTTGGTGTGGGTTACCGGTCTACTAACTTGCGCACAGCCGCCACCCTTTCGTTTAGTAGCGAGATGGTGCGGCCTAATATGAGGCCCACACCTATGTTCAAAATAACCCCGAATCCGCCAGAGGCAGATTCCACTTCTACATCCGCAAAATCGAAAGCCAAGCAGCAAGACGAAACCACCAAACGCGTGCTGGATCACTACTTGCTGCCGAAATCTGAAAAGTCTCAAGACGACCCCAAACCGGGGCAGCTATACACCGTCGTGAAAGGTCTCGATAACGAATGCTTGCTTGCCAACCTCGGCGAAACCCTGGCTTCGGCTGATGCCATGGTGAGTGATCTGGCGTTTGATCTGGATGGATCGAGGCGCCATGTGGCGCAGGGTATTCAGCAGTTGATTGAGCTGAGTTCGTTGCTGGCGAATCGGGTGTTGGATAACGTCGACCCACGTTAACCGCAACACCATCAAGCTGTGTGGCGAGGAGATATTCCCCTCGCCACACATTGCAGGCCCTCATTCCTGGCGACGCATGAATTCTGCGAAAAGAGGAACTGTAAAATTCAGATATCCGTGATCTGTGCTGTAGATCATTCCCTTGGAGATGATGTTAGCCCGAGTCGGACCAAGCGATGATTGAGGACGCCCCATCACCTTCGCAACATCAGCGATGGCATAGGGGCCATCGCCAAGGGTGGACATGGCTTTTACAAACTGAACCTCCGAAGGTGTAAGCCGATCGATACGGACCCTGAAGAAGCCCGCATCGAGAGAGGCCAATGTCTCCGAATAAGAATGCTCGACATCGTCAGCGGTAATTTCAGGTCCCTCGGCGTTGTTCCATGCCGTGGATGCCCACTCTTGAAGAAAGAAAGGATAGCCCTGCGTCCGATCAACAATGCTGTCCAGAGCTGCAGTGTCGATAGAGGCTTGCTCCTCTAGGATCGGCTTTTGAACGGCTTGAGCCGCAGACGGTTGATCAAGCGCCCCCACCTCCGGGTAAAGGAAAAGCCGCTCGGCATATGACTTCGCCTCACCCGCCAACCGAGCAACTTGCGGAAGACCTGCACCGACCAGCAGCACCGGAAGCCCTTCTTGCGACATGCGATGGATAGAGACAATCAGTGCCGATAGATCTGCTTCGGTGAGGTATTGGACTTCATCAATGAGAAGAATCCAGCCTTTACCGGCGGCCTGTGCGGCTTCACCTATTACAGTAAAAAGATCTGGAAGGTCGTATTGAAGATTTCCGCTATCCGCGAGTCCAGGCTCAGGCTCAACACCAATCTCAATACCGCCAATATCAATCTTGAAGATTGATGCAAAGCTGCGAAGTCCTTTTAGCCCACGATTAGCAATTTGCTTGGCGACCTCAACGCTGGAAAGCGCGCGCATGACCTTTCGCATTTCAGGATAAAGAAGACGTGCAAGGCTTTCACGTTCTGGCGCCTCCACTTTGGAGACGAAAAGACCTTCCTCCTTTGCAATTTTTCCTATCTCATTCAACAGGACCGTCTTACCCGTGCCTCTTAAGCCAAGGAGCATGATGGAACGAGCACTTCGCCCATTGACGGCTCGCCCACAGGCAATTCTTGCCGCCTCAAGAATCAGGTCGCGCCCCGCCAGTTCAGGGGGCCTGCTGCCCGCCCCGGGCGCAAACGGATTACGGTAGGGATCCATGTCGACCTCACGAAATAGCAAAATCTATAGAAAGATAGCTAAAGCTAGCTGAAATACCTAGTTTTTGCTATGCATTGCTATCATTCAATAGAAGCGGATTTATTTCTGATGTTTTCTATGAGTGCTGCGCACTCAAGCGGGGGCAAGCGCCCTCGCCACGGTAGATCGAGTCGCTGGGGGTATCAGGGGTGACGGTCCAGTTTCTTGAGAAACTCGGTCATTTCCTTTTCCGCCTGCGGAAACGGGGACATGGGCAAACGCGCGGAAACGGGGAAGGAAACGGGACAGACCACGATTATGAGACGGTCCGATTACAGGTGAGCGCAAAATCGTGATCTGTCCCCAGTTCCCGCAACAACTCAGATTTTCAGCTCGATCACACGCCCCTAAAAATCGCCGTGATCCATGAAATCATTGGTGTTACGGACGGTGCCGCGTTGTTGAGCAGATTTGAAAACGAGGCCAAATTCATTCTTCAGTATCCGTCCGAAAAGATTCAACCGACGCGCAACGGATGCCGTGCAGTGCCTTTATTTAACGAACCTCAGGCATGCGAACCCAGTCTTGATTTGCAGCTGTTGAATGGGTTCGACGCTCTCCTGATCGCCGACTTTCTTGATCACGCCTACCCCGCAGAAGTATTCGTCGCGGTTGAAGATTGGGAGAATGCCCACCTTGGGCTTGCTCCAGGAGCCTTGGATCAAGGTGTAGGTGGCGCCGTTCTGTGGCGTGAAGGAGAACGGTATTTGACACACGCTGCTTCCTGCGACCTGCCCATAGGTCAGGATCAGCTCCTTGTCCACGGCAACCCGGGATTCGATGTAGTCGCCGTTAGAGGGCAGGATTGTGTAACCCGCATAGCATCCATTATCGCTGAAGGTCATGGCATCCAGTCTCGCACCATTTCCAGCCTTGAGGCGAACCGTTGCGGAGGGTTCATTGGGGCCGGGAACGACATACTGCTTGCCCTGCAAAAAAGAAGTGCAACCGCTAATTACCAGCGCACCGGCCAACAAGATACAGCGGCCGGACTTTTGATTGAGGTACATCCATCTCTCCCTGATTTCCATTGGGTGCCCTGACCTTTCCGGGGCTTGGGGCTGCCGAATCGCGGGCTGATGATAATGGATTCGGTGGTGTATCAACCAGATTCGGGACAACAGCTCCCTAGCCACTCACTGAAACGGCGACAGCCCACGATGATGAGACGGTCCGGTTACAGGTGAACGCAAAATCATGGTCTCTTTCCGAAGTAGCGCCAAGGACGTAAACCCACCTTGCAGTTGACGGAGACGCGCATCGACGTAAAATCGCGCCCCCAAAATCAGCATGCATAGCGAAAAGGAGCTTCGATGCAACGGGTGATGATTGTTGGTCAGCCTGGGTCTGGAAAGAGCACCTTGGCACGTAAGCTTGGCGAGCATACGGGCTTGCCTGTCGTTCATATCGACACTATTCACTGGCTGCCAGGATGGGTCGAACGAACCTGTGACGAAAAAACGCGCCTCTGTCGCGAGGTCGAGGCCCGTGATCGCTGGATATTCGAAGGAGGCCATTCAGCTACTTGGGACAACCGATTGAGCCGCGCAGATCTTTTGATATGGATTGATCGATCGGCGACGCTTAGATTCTGGCGCGTACTGCTCAGAACGCTGCTTAAGCACGGTCGATCTCGGCCTGACTTGCCGGAGAACTGCCCCGAACGACTGGCTAATCTGCCGGAGTTTTTCAGGTTCATGTGGCGGACGAAAAAATCAGCACGAGCGAAGATGGAACAACTTGTGGCGACTGCGCCATCGGCATGCCGCGTAGTCTGTCTGCGGTCTAATCGGGACACCAGGATTTTTCTCGCGAACATTGGAAATGTCGACTGACTAGGCCACATCACGGTTCTCCTTGGACAAAGGGATTCATTTTCAGAAGATCTCTCTTTCCCCTTGTCAGTCTCCCTTTTTCAGTCGTCCCCTTTTCAGTCAAGGCAGGACGCACCGACCGCTGTCGCCCGGCGTAACTGCGACATGACGTTCCCCGCCGTAATCGCCGTCGTAGGCGACATTGGGCAACCGCTCGCGGTCAGCGCCTCTGCGACCCAGGTATTGCAGGTATAAAACAGCGAATAGCGACCCTCGGCCTGGTAGAACCGGCTCTCTCCATACAAGCCAGGCCCGAGCACCACCAAGGTGCCCGTCGCTGAGTGAGTGAAGGTCCCGGCCACGAACGCGAGCAGTCGTCGGTAACCGTCCTCCGTCACCCGCACCTCGATGACCTCGCTTGTGGCGAAACGCCGCCTGGGATCCCCGTCAATCTTGACCGCATGCAGCACGGTTGCCTTCGACCCGAACAAGGCTCGCAGGGCGAGGCTCAAGGTGGCCTGTGGGGCTCGGTAAAAATCCTCGTCACCCCAACCGAACTCCACGAAGTCGCCGTCGCTGAACGCTTCGGCCAGTGTGGGAAGCACCTGAAGCAGATCGGGGCGCGCAATGACCAACCCGGTATGCAGGCCATGATTCACTACATAGAAGGACCGCCAATCGCCACCCGCACTCCTCGGCGGGTCCGACGCGGTAGCGCAGCCGAACAGCGTGAGGACCAGGGCCAGCACTACAACGCTGCTGTTCGAATGCAGGTCTATGCCACAGAATTTCATCACAGCCTCCTCAGCAGAAGTCTAAGTTCGCACCTTGAATTTTGCGCCACCTCTGTGAGGGGGAAGGCCGGCCAGATGATTCTCAGATTTATTTTGTCTAGTCCTGAATAAGGTTTACACCTGTTTCAGGACTAGACACTTCCGTGTCGAGAGTTGGATTCATCTACTGCCGTCTAAGGTTTGACGCGAAGGGAATGCACAAACGCGGCTGCGGGGGACGTTGTTTAGGTGCCTGATCAATCTTGAGACCGTTTTATTGCGTAGGCGAGCTGCTCGGCGTTGTTGCGCAATTCAATGAATTTTTCGTTTAGCTCGACATGACCTGGATTCCAGGAAAGGACGCCACCGACATAGCTTTGACCAAGAATGAGATCATTTAATGAGCCCATTCCGCCATAGGCTGACAGTAGATACTCAATCCCAGAGTAATCAGAATCCAGCAATAGTGCCCTTGCCTTACGCATCCAGAAACTCCAGTGGGTGTCTCCGCCGCTTTCAAGCACTATTGCAAGCTGATCAAGAATGCAGATCAGCTCTTCAGTTTTCGGTCCCATTTCTCGACATAGTCCAAGTGAAGTGCGGCATGAGGAGGATGATTCGCTATTGAGTATTTCTCGCCTACTAGCTAAAAAAGCTACTGTTTCGCCATCAGGATGTCCAGGGGCCGCTCTCTGCCGGTGACGACAGTCGAGAATCGGCCACAGCGGGCGCCTAGACATCAATCTCACATATTGCTTCCTCCGCCTGTATCCGTAACGTCAGCCCTGACGCAAAGCACACAACTAAGTGCTGGTCTGCCGGAATGTTATCCGCCAGGTAAAAATTTTTCGTCTCAGCACCAGACTCCACAGTTCCAATCGCATGAAGTACACAATCATCCTCGGCCAAATCCGGATCGCGCCCCTCGGCACGAAAGTAGCTCACCTCACGGAATTTCACGGTGATCTGTCTCGCTTCCTCTGGTGGCACCCAGTCTTCGGTGCGCCGAGTAAACCTGAGAATGAGTGTGCGCTCTAGCGCTGCATAGTGAATGGCGCTGGCCGCATAGAAGTTATGTAGGTCGTGGGCTCGTCCTTCGGCCTCGACCTCAATGTGGCCAAACGTAAAACCTCGAAATTGCATCAACGGCTCCTCATCGCGACGGGTGCATAAAAAGAGCGAAAGGCGAAGAATACATTTTCAGAAGAACTCTCCCCTTTACCATTCAGCCAACCTCCTCAAACCGCCGCCGCTTCATGAACAACCCCATCCCTATCGCCACGGCAAAAACCGACAGCAACCCCAGATCAAACCCCAACAAGCGGGTCTGACCGGCCAAAACGCAGCCAACCGCACCCGCCACCACCAACACCACGCCTAGCCACTTGCGTAGCAGATAGGGTTTGAGGAATCGATCGAGCAGAAAGGACAACACCAAGGCAATGACCAATTGAGTAATTACGGACATGTACGTCTCCAGTCAGGCCTTGATGATCAATGTCGAGAGGGTGCGTTGCGGGCCGATGCCGCCGTTGACCTGCGCTTCTATGCTGACCAGTACGTCGCCCGCATGGTAGGTGGGCAGGATTTCATTGGCATACGTGCGCACACCGGCCCCTACAGATGCCGCCACGTAAGAGGGGGCCACAGCCTTGGCGGCGGCAGTGAAGGCCGCGGCTGCAAGGGTGGCGATCGTGGTGCGCTGGGTATTGAGGGCATCGCCCTGTTGCCGGGTCAGCGGCTTGGAGATGCCGATCATCATCACGCACGGCAGGTTTTTGGCCAGCATCTTGTCGTACACCTCGACGACCTTGCTGTTGACCTCATAGTGGGCACTTTTCGCTTCGCCAAAATGCAGCTCGCGCAAGCGCCCACGTTCGCTGTCGGTGAGGGTGATCTGCGAGACGTTGAAGACGATCCCGTGATTGCCCATGTATTGGAAAGTCCCTTCGAACTTCATCGCCCATATCCTTTTGGGGTAAAGGTGGCGATTCTCTACAAGGAGCGGATTGGATTCAAATCATTTCGCCTTGCCGGCAGGGTGTGTTGGTCATGCGCAGGAGTCGCAGTGTGTCAGGCTGATTCCGTTGGCTTTTTTGGGTCTGCTTCGCAGCCCAGCGGGGATAAATCCCCTCGCCACAGGGTTTTGTGTGTTGGCTGTTTGGCGGGCTGTTATTGAAGACGTGGTCGGCTTTTTTATGAGTGCTGCGCACTCAAGCGGGAGCAAGCTCCCTCGCCACAGAAGCGGTCCTATGCGAAGTCAGGAGTGGCGATCTGAACTGGTCAAGTTTGTGTTTTACACCCAGAAGTCGTTAGCCACTCCAATCAATTGAATAGCCTCCTCATCCAAGGGCTCGGCGAAGATGATGTTCAAGTCGCGGTAACCGGAATGGTCCCCCACCAAGCTCAACTCGAATCGAGCCCCGGACGCGTCGGCTTCGTAGCTCTTCAAGTAAGTCAGGTTCTTGGCTTCATTGAAAATCACGTCCAGCGTGCCGTCGTAACCATTTCCCAGTCGGGTAAAACCCAAGGCGGACAAGTCGATCGTGTCTTCACCCGCGGTATAGTCCATCAGGCGATCAGTGTGGTTTTCGGTGGCGGTACGGTAGCTGTCGCTCAGTCCGTCGAAGCGGAACACATCGTTGTTACCGCCACCCGCCAATAGGTCCCGGCCCTCTCCGCCAACCAACACATCATTCCCTAGCGCGCCATAAAGGCGATCATCGCCCGCGAACCCTTCGATGATTTCGCTTCGAGCGTTGCCTTGTAAACGATCATCCCCTTCGGTGCCCATCAACCTGGCCTGCTGAAACAGGAGGTTGGTTTCATTCAGCGCTTGGCCCAAGTTACCGTCGAAGACCACTTCGAAGCGTTCCCCATCGGCGTTGGCCTCGAAACTCTTGAGGTAGGTCCGCGTCCCGCTTTCATTGACGCGTATCGCCAGCGTTCCGTCATGTCCATTGCCCAGCCCGAGGAAGCCCAGGGAGGAGAGGTCGAGGGTATCGCTGCTGGGCTCGAAGTCGGTGATGCGGTCGCTATGGGCCGCGGTTGCAGTTCGGTAGCTGTCTGTGACTGACTGGTAACGGAACGTGTCGGCCCCGGCACCGCCCGTGAGCAGGTCACGACCTTGCTGGCCATCGAGCAGATCGTTACCGGCTCCGCCAAAGATTGCATCGTCGAACGAGGCGGTACCGAGCAAGAAGTCATCAGCGCGGCCACCGTCAAGGTGGTAATAGCCGTCGTCGGGATTGCCAAAGCTGTTGTCCAGACGACCGTCGGGGTTCAACTGGACCAAGGCGGCCAGATAGCCGTCCGCGCTCGTCCCTTGGCTTCCGCCAATCAATAGCTTGCCGTCGGCCAGCACGATCATGTCGGCGACTGCGAAAGGAGCGCTTTCCGAGCCCCAACTTACCCGACCTTGTTCACCGAAATCGCTGTCGAGTGAGCCGTCGGCATTGAGTCGGATGACGGTCGCCACGCCGCCCGAGGCGCCCGCCAGCAGGATTTTGCCGTCATCCTGGATGACCAGGGCGTCTGCGTGAACATCCAGGGCCAGGCTGCCGCCGTTCGCAAAGCTGCTATCCAGCGTACCGTCCGGGTTGAGGCGGGTCAGGGTCTCTCGCCCCGTGACCAATACCTTCCCGTCTCCCTGCAATGAAACGTCGAACGTGCCGCTGGGGTGAATGCCGACGGACGCGGGTAGGTGCAGGACCCCGGCCTCTCCAAAAGACGAAATCAAGGCCCCCGTCGCGTCGAAGCGGGCGATATAGATCTCCCCAGAGGGATATCCAGCGCTGGCGAAAAAGCTGCCGTCGCGTTGCACGGAGAACGACGCTTGCTGGCCTAGATCTTCATTCCAATAGAAAGGCACTGTCACGGTGCCGCCGTTCCCGAAACTCGTATCGAGGCTGCCGTCGGCCAAGTTACGAGTGATGCCCGACACCCAGGCGTCGCCTACTTTCACGTAGCGCGCCACCAGGTAGCTTCCTCCCGGCTGCACGGCGGCATTACCGCCGTCCTCGATATCGAGCGCCACAGGGAGGAGGGATTTACCGTCGCCGCTGAAGTCGCGGTCCAGGCTACCGTTGGCATTGAACCGGACCAGGCTGCCGGTGAAGCCTGAATCCTCTTCGCCTCCTAGCCCCAGGCGGCTATAAGCGCCAAGCCAGATAGCACCGTCCGGATCGACCGTGATACCTGCGATTTTGTCCGAGCCCCATAAGGTCGTGGCGACCATGCCGGTGTTCCGCGCAGCTGAAGCGGCGGGTGAAATGCTCTGGCTCATGTCCATGCCTCCGGTAGCTATCTAGCGCCAAAGACTATAGGCAGGGGTCAGTCAGGTTGCCACTTTACGAGACGAAGGGAGATTCTTGGGCGACCTTCTGCTATCGATGCAACCGGTCTCCGGCAACTGCCCAAGATAACGCTAGGCTGGTTGAAGTTGCGGGCCAATACCACTGTTGACCTACGCCGCGATGCTGACCAGTACATCGCCAGCATGGTAGGTCGGTGGGATTTCATTAACGAGCGTATTGGATTCAAATGATTCGCCTTGCCGGCAGTAACCTGAAACGCTAGTGATGAGGGACGGAACTTTTAATACCATAAAACTGTAGCTGATAATAAATATAAAAATAGGAAGCCGTTAAAAATACCAAGAAGGTTGGCAGATGGTTGGGGTGTAACCAGTAGATTAGGTTATCCAGCAATAGGACTGCCGTTACGATTGTGGCGAGGATGCTTGCGGATTTTGCAAGAAGGGAGCGGGGCATGTTGCTTGATTTTCTTAATCGATAAGGTCGCTGCAGCATTAGAACTAGCAGTGATAGGAGCAACGTGCCAATAATTGCTGCGAATGGGATAGCTATAGTCTCATGTTCGGCCGAATACAAGTTATTCTCGAAATTAGAGTACAAATTGTAGCCACCGATTATTGGAGTAGCCGAGAGACTTGCCAAATAAAAAAACAAAGAATGCCTTATTTTCATATTTTTTGTCCTTGTGCCATGACAACAGTGTTACCCCTTGCCATGGCACTACTGTTTAAAAGTTAGGAGTCTGAAAGCCTTTTCCTATCAAGTGAATTTTATGCTCGCCCGAGATGTTTATTTTGTACCCTTTTCCTGGTAGGGCTCTGCCAGCTGTAGTTAGTTGCTCAAGCGCGAGCGGTCTATCGCTTTTATTGAAGTCATAGAAGTCATGGTAGGCTTTGACCGTTCCCAGAAACTGCCAAGATGTATCTTGGTTGCGAGTGAAATCACCCTCAACACGGAGCGTGATTCCCCCAAGGTAAGCACCACTGATAAGACTGTCTTTGCCGGTGTCATATGCCACCTTTGGGTCTACCAGATGATATGTGCCCGGTGATTTAGTGCTCTCGATAGTCTGCTTCAATAATGAGAGCTTGTGCTCTCTTATTTGTAAACCAATAGTATTGATATCGACCTCAAGCTTCTCTCCCTTTCCCCATAAATAATGCGCCAATGCTTTAACCGGGCTGAATGTGCCTCCCGATAATTTTGGTGTTTCTAATTTGAATGTTGTACTGCGGGCGTATTTTGAGTGGGCGATGGCTATAATAGCTTCCCTCGACGTAAAACCGCTTCTCTCAAGCGCATCAGCCAAGCTAAAGCAGATAGCTTTATTTTTGAAGAATACGTCATTTATACGCCAGTAAGGCGCTACCCAGCCGCGTTCCCGCTCGACAATTTGCCATATATCTTTTATTGCACCATAAGCGTTTTTATGATTTATAGCCTTGTCGAGAATTTTAAGGTTGAAAGTGAAGTCGTCCAGCCCGGTTTGAGTTTTTATAAGATCAGTTATGTAAAAATCATCATCTTCTGTTAGTACGTCTGGCTGAGGCGGTGGAAATATATAAGTACCATCAATTATGATACCGTCCGTGGACCAATATCCTCCTGCAGAGCCACGCCACGTACCATTTACCTGAGTCGGGGGTAAATCAATTCCGTTCTGCTTCATGAGCTCAAGTCCTTTTGATCGTAAAGTTAAATGTGCTGTGGCCAGAACCGCTTGTCTGGATTTCTAATTAAGCACGGAGATGTAGGGGTCTCAATACCTCAATGACAGCTTAGGAGATGGACTACAGGGCTTTCGGAATAAGGGGACGAATTTATCTATGATATTAAATACGTTCCGTTTCCCGTTCAGCTAATTTGCTCAAACCGCCACCGTTTCAGGAACAATCCCAAGGGCAATGATCACTTGGGTAATTCGGACATGCGCGTCTCCAGTCAAGTCTTGATGACTAGGGTCGAGAGGGTGCGTTGGGGACCAATGCTGGAGCGGTGAATATTTGTCAGTTAAGCCGCCAGATAAACCGCGCTGGCTGTTTGGGGCTGCTGCGCAGCCCAGCGGGGATAAATCCCCTCGCCACAGGGTTCGGGGTGTGCTGGCTGCTTGGTTGATTGGCATTGGGGTACTGTGGGCTTTTTTATGAGTGCTGCGCACTCACGCGGGAGCAAGCTCCCTCGCCACAAAAGCGGTTTTGTGTGAATTCAGGAGTGGCGATCCAGTTTTTTCAGGAACACGGTCATTTCTTTTTCGGCTTGTTTGTCGCCGTGGGCGCGGGCGGCTTCAAGGCCTTGTTCCCAGGCTTGGCGGGCTGCCGGTAGGTCGCCTTGGCCTTGGTGTGCTTTGCCTAAGAGTTTCCATGCTGCTGAGTATTTTGGGTCGAGTTCGACGCAGCGTTGGAAGTGTTCGGCGGCCCGGGCGAATTCGCCGAGGTCCAGATAGCCCTTGCCCAGGCCGAAGCGCAGCAATGAGTTATCCACACCCTTGGCGAGCATTTTTTCCAGGGAGTCGAGCATGGCGGCGTCCTTATCGGTTGTGTCAGGGGTTGATCCGCTGGCTGCTAGATAGCTATCGCGAGCAGGCTCGCTCCCACAGGGGTTGGGGTTGCCCACGATATTTGTGAGCAATGGAGATCCTCTGTGGGAGCGAGCCTGCTCGCGATGAGGCCCGGTCCATCACCGCAAATTCTGGATCAGAAGAAACTCAACCCCACATGGAACAGCTTCTCCACATCACGAATATGCTTTTTATCCACCAGGAACAGGATCACATGGTCGCCGGTCTGGATCATGGTGTCGTCATGGGCGATGAGCACTTGTTCGTCGCGGATGATCGCGCCGATGGTGGTGCCTGGCGGCAGGCCGAGGTCGCGGATGGCCTTGCCGATGACTTTGCTGGACTTGGCATCGCCATGGGCAATCGCCTCGATGGCTTCGGCCGCGCCACGGCGCAGGGAGTGCACGCTGACGATGTCGCCGCGCCGCACGTGGGCCAGCAAGGTGCCGATGGTTGCCAGTTGCGGGCTGATGGCGATGTCGATCTCGCCACCCTGGATCAGGTCGACGTAGGCCGGGTTGTTGATGATGGTCATCACCTTCTTCGCCCCTAGGCGCTTGGCCAGCAGCGAGGACATGATGTTGGCTTCGTCGTCGTTGGTCAGGGCCAGGAAGATGTCGGCGTCGGCGATGTTTTCTTCCAGCAGCAAGTCACGGTCCGAGGCGCTGCCCTGCAACACCACGGTGCTGTCGAGGTTATCCGAGAGGTAACGGCAGCGCGCCGGGTTCATCTCGATGATCTTGACCTGATAGCGGCTTTCGATGGCTTCGGCCAGACGCTCGCCGATCTGCCCGCCGCCGGCAATCACGATGCGCTTGTTGTTTTCGTCGAGACGGCGCATTTCGCTCATCACCGCGCGAATATTGGCCTTGGCGGCGATGAAAAATACCTCGTCGTCCGCTTCGATCACGGTATCGCCCTGGGGCAGGATCGGCCGGTCACGTCGGAAAATCGCCGCGACCCGCGTCTCCACATTCGGCATGTGCTCGCGCAGCTGGCGCAGTTGCTGGCCCACCAGCGGTCCGCCGTAGTAGGCCTTGACCGCGACCAATTGCGCCTTGCCTTCGGCAAAGTCGATCACCTGCAAAGCGCCCGGGTGTTCGATCAGGCGCTTGATGTAGTTGGTCACTACTTGCTCGGGGCTGATCAGTACATCCACCGGGATCGCTTCGTTGTCGAACAGGTCGGCGCGGGTCAGGTAGGCCGCCTCGCGCACCCGGGCGATCTTGGTCGGGGTGTGGAACAGCGTGTGAGCGACCTGGCAGGCCACCATGTTGGTTTCATCGCTGTTGGTGACAGCCACCAGCATATCGGCATCGTCGGCACCGGCCTGACGCAGCACCGTAGGCAATGAGCCACGGCCCTGTACGGTACGGATGTCGAGGCGGTCACCGAGATCGCGCAGGCGGTCACCGTCGGTGTCGACCACGGTGATGTCGTTGGCTTCACTGGCCAGATGTTCAGCCAGCGAACCGCCGACCTGCCCTGCGCCGAGGATGATGATTTTCATCCGGTCACTCCTATCGAATCGGTTTTAACCGCGTGCGGCGGCGATCTTGATCAGTTTGGCGTAGTAGAACCCGTCGTGGCCGCCCTCTTGGGCCAGCAACTGCCGACCATGGGGCTGCTTCACCCCGGCCTGGCTGGCAATGTCCAGCTCCCGGGCACCGGGGGTACGGGCGAGGAATGCTTCGATCACTTCGGTGTTCTCGGTCGGCAACGTTGAACACGTGGCATACAGCAGCATGCCGCCCACTTCCAGGGTTATCCACAACGCATCGAGCAATTGCCCCTGCAATACCGCCAGTGCGGCGATATCGTCCGGCTGGCGAGTGAGCTTGATGTCGGGATGACGGCGGATCACGCCGGTGGCCGAACACGGTGCGTCCAGCAGGATGCGTTGAAATGGCTTGCCATCCCACCAGCTGGCGGTGTCGCGGCCATCGGCGGCAATCAGTTCGGCGTCCAGGCCAAGGCGTTCGAGGTTTTCCTTCACGCGCACCAGGCGCTTGGCTTCCAGGTCCACCGCCACCACGCCGGCCAGTTTCGGCTCGGCCTCGAGGATGTGGCAGGTCTTGCCACCCGGTGCGCAGCAGGCATCCAGCACGCGTTGGCCGGGCGCCAGCTCCAGCAGGTCGGCAGCCAGTTGCGCGGCTTCGTCCTGGACGCTGATCCAACCGTCGGCAAAGCCCGGCAGCGTGCGTACATCGCCGGGGGTTTCCAGCACGATACCGTCGCGGCTGTACTGGCACGGGATGGCCGGGATACCAGCCTCGCCCAGTAACGCCAGGTAGGCATCGCGCGTATGGTGGCGACGGTTGACCCGCAGGATCATCGGCGGATGGGCATTGTTGGCCGCGCAGATGGCCTCCCACTGCTCGGGCCAGAAGGCTTTCAGGGATTTTTGCAGCCAGCGCGGGTGGGCAGTGCGCACCACCGGGTCGTGTTCCAGCTCGGCCAGCAGGGCTTCGCTTTCCCGTTGGGCGCGGCGCAGCACGGCATTGAGCAGGGCCTTGGCCCACGGCTTTTTCAGTTTGTCGGCGCAGCCCACGGTTTCACCGATGGCGGCGTGGGCAGGCACGCGGGTGTAGAGCAATTGATAGAGCCCCACCAGCAGCAGCGCTTCGACGTCGGCATCGGCGGCCTTGAACGGTTTCTGCAGCAGCTTCGCCGCCAGGGCCGACAGCCGTGGCTGCCAACGGGCGGTGCCGAACGCCAGGTCCTGGGTGAAGCCGCGATCACGGTCTTCAACCTTGTCCAGTTGGGTCGGCAGGGAACTGTTGAGTGAGGCTTTTCCGCTCAGGACCGCAGCAAGCGCCTTGGCGGCGGCCAGACGCGGGTTCATGAAGCGTCCGCCGCTTGGCCCAGCACCGTGCCGACGGCAAATTTCTCACGACGGCTGTTGTACAAATCGCTGAAGTTCAGCGCCTTGCCACCGGGTAATTGCAGACGTGTCAGACACAGGGCCTGCTCGCCACAGGCGACAACGAGGCCGTCCTTGCTGGCACCAAGGATTTCACCCGGCGCGCCCTGCCCCTCGGCGTGGCTTGCCGCCAGCACTTTCAGGGCCTCGCCGTTCAAGGTGCTGTGGCAGATCGGCCACGGGTTGAAGGCACGCACCAGACGCTCCAGCTCGATGGCCGGGCGGCTCCAGTCGATGCGTGCTTCGTCCTTGTTCAGTTTGTGGGCGTAGGTGGCGAGGCTGTCATCCTGCACTTCGCCTTCCAGCGTGCCGGCGGCGAGGCCGGCGATGGCCTGGACCACGGCCGGCGGGCCGATCAGTGCGAGGCGGTCATGCAGGCTGCCGCCGGTGTCTTCGGCGCTGATGGGCGTGCTGACCTTGAGCAGCATCGGCCCGGTGTCCAGGCCGGCTTCCATGCGCATCACGGTGACGCCGCTCTCGGCATCGCCGGCTTGCACGGCGCGCTGGATCGGCGCCGCACCGCGCCAGCGTGGCAGCAGCGAGGCGTGGCTGTTGATGCAACCCAGGCGCGGAATATCCAGCACCACTTGGGGCAGGATCAGGCCGTAGGCGACCACCACCATCAAGTCGGGTTTGAGTGCGGCCAAGTCGGCCTGGGCCTGAGCGTCGCGCAAGGTCGGCGGCTGCAAGACCTGCAAACCGCTCTCCAGGGCCAGTTGCTTGACTGGGCTGGGCATCAGTTTTTGCCCGCGACCGGCCGGCCGATCCGGCTGGGTGTAGACCGCGATGATTTCATGGGGGCTGGCCAGCAGGGCCTTGAGGTGGTCGGCGGCGAACTCGGGAGTGCCGGCAAAGACGATGCGCAGTGGCTCAGTCATGGGAAGCTCTCATTTACAAAGCAGTCGCAAAAGAAAAAGGCTTGCCGCGGCAAGCCTTTGAAGGGGGCGTCAAGCATTCTGGCGATGAAGTTTTTCCAGTTTTTTCTTGATCCGGTCACGCTTGAGGGTAGACAGGTAGTCCACGAACAGCTTGCCGTTGAGGTGATCGCACTCATGCTGGATGCACACCGCCAGCAACCCTTCGGCGATCAGCTCGTAAGGCTGGCCGTCACGGTCCAGGGCTTTGATCTTGACCTTCTGCGGGCGGTCGACGTTTTCGTAGAAGCCGGGCACCGAGAGACAGCCTTCCTGGTATTGGTCCATCTCGTCGGTCAGGGTTTCGAACTCGGGATTGATGAACACCCGGGGCTCGCTGCGGTCTTCGGAAAGGTCCATCACGACGATACGCTTGTGCACGTTGACCTGGGTCGCGGCGAGGCCGATGCCTGGCGCCTCATACATTGTTTCAAACATGTCATCGACCAACTGACGCACTTCGTCGTCCACTACGGCCACCGGTTTGGCGATAGTGCGCAGGCGCGGGTCCGGAAATTCGAGAATGTTCAAAATGGCCATAAGCTTGATAAATGCACGTGTGAAGTAAAGTCGGGTGGCTGGCCTGGCGTGTCTTGGGATGCAGGCTACCGTTGTAAAACGTTGCTCCTCAATCACGGAGCGAGCCACGGGGGCTCTGGCGTTTTACGCGAACGCACATAATAAAGGGATTCACCGCATGAGGAAATCACTACTCGCCCTGCTGCTTCTGGCCTCGGCCGGTATCGCGCACGGGCAAGTGCAACTTCGGGAAGGTTTTCCCCAGCAATACACAGTGGTGACGGGGGACACGCTGTGGGACATCTCCGGCAAATACTTGCGTGAACCGTGGAAATGGCCCGAACTCTGGCAAGCCAACCCACAGATCGAGAACCCCAACCTGATTTATCCCGGCGACACCCTGTCGCTGGTCTACGTCAACGGTCAACCGCGCCTGACCCTCAATCGCGGCGCTTCGCGGGGCACCATCAAGCTGTCACCGCGCATTCGCAGCTCGCCGGTGGCCGACGCGATCCCGAGCATCCCGCTGCAGGCCATCAACAGCTTTTTGCTGAGCAACCGCATCGTCGACACGGCCGAGGATTTCGACAAGGCGCCCTACATCGTTGCCGGCGATGCCGAACGGGTCCTCAGCGGCACGGGAGACCGGATCTTTGCCCGCGGCCCCTTCGACGCAAACCAGTCGGCGTATGGCATCTTCCGGCAGGGCAAGGTCTACACCGATCCCGAAACCAAGGAGTTCCTGGGCATCAACGCCGATGACATCGGCAGCGGTGAAGTCGTGGCGAGCGAAGGCGACATCACAACCCTGGCCCTGCAACGCACGACCCAGGAGGTGCGCCTCGGCGATCGCCTGTTCAGTGGCGAAGAACGCTCGATCAACTCGACGTTCATGCCCAGCGCACCGAAATCGGAGATCAACGGGCTGATCCTCGATGTACCCCGCGGCGTCACCCAGATCGGCGCCCTGGATGTGGTAACCCTGAACAAGGGCCGTCGCGACGGGCTGGCCGAAGGCAATGTGCTGGCGGTGATGAAGACCGGCGAGACCGTGCGTGACCGCATCACCGGCGAGCAGGTGAAAATTCCCGATGAACGTGCTGGCCTGCTGATGGTTTTTCGCACCTACGACAAGCTCAGCTATGGCTTGGTGCTATACGCCTCGCGCTCGCTGGCGGTACTCGACAAAGTGCGCAATCCATAACGGGTCTCACAAGTTACCAACAGAGTTATCCACAGCTTGTTCCCGTTTCGACGGGGCTTATAACGATCAAGGATGATCCATGTCATTGCCTGAATCTGCTTCGGTTTCCCCTGCGGAACTGGAGGCCCGTCTGCGCCTGCACCGCTTGCCGGAACTGGGCCCCAAACGTTTCATGACCCTGATGGAGGCCTTTGGCTCGGCCTCCAAAGCCATCAGCGCACCGGCCAGCGCCTGGCGAGCGCTGAGGTTGCCCGCGGCGTGTGCCGAGGCTCGGCGCAACCCGGATGTGCGTGACGGCGCCGCCCATGCATTGGCCTGGCTGGAGGGTTCGGCCCAGCGTTTACTGATGTGGGACCAGCCTGACTACCCCGCGCTGCTGGCGCAGATCAGCGATGCGCCACCGCTGTTGTTCGTCGCCGGGGACGCGACCATTCTGGAAAAACCACAGCTGGCGATGGTCGGCAGCCGCCGGGCATCGCGACCGGGCATGGACACCGCCGCGGCGTTTTCCCGAAGCCTGGCCGGTGCCGGTTTTGTCATCACCAGCGGCCTGGCCCTGGGCATCGACGCGGCGGCCCATCAAGCAGCGCTGGATGTGGGTGGGCAAACAATTGGCGTGCTGGGCACAGGGCTGGAAAATTTTTATCCACAGCGCAATCGTCGGCTGGCGGACGCGATGATCGCCCAAGGCAGCGCGGTGCTGTCGGAGTTCCCGCTGGACGCGCCGCCCCACGCCAGCAACTTTCCTCGTCGCAACCGGATCATCAGCGGTCTGTCCCTCGGTGTACTGGTGGTGGAGGCCAGTGTCGCCAGCGGTTCGCTGATCACCGCACGCTTGGCGGCCGAACAAGGGCGCGAGGTGTACGCCATTCCGGGGTCGATCCACCACCCCGGCGCGAAGGGCTGCCATCAGTTGATCCGCGACGGCGCGGCGCTGGTGGAAACCGTCAAGCACATCCTTGAAGCATTGCGGGGCTGGCAGCAGTTGCCGCTGTCCATGGAACCGGCGCCCGTCACCCATCCGCTGTTGCGCTTGCTCCATGCCGCGCCGCTTGGCAGCGAAGCGCTGGCCGCCGCCAGCGGCTGGAGCTTGCCCAAAGTACTGGCGGCGCTGACTGAGCTGGAAATGGAGGGACGGGCGGTCTGTGACAACGGGCGCTGGTTTGCGCGCTAGGTTTTATGGGGAAGATCGGTAAACTGCGCACAGCCTTATTTGCGTTGTGGAGAGTCTTTCATGGTCAACAGTTGGCGTGTGCAACAAGCCGCGCGAGAAATTCGCGCCGGGGCGGTGATTGCCTATCCAACCGAAGCGGTCTGGGGCCTGGGCTGCGACCCGTGGAACGAAGACGCGGTGGAGCGCCTGCTGGCGATCAAGTCGCGGCTGCCCGATAAGGGTTTGATCCTGGTGGCTGACAACATCCACCAGTTCGACTTTCTGTTCGAAGATTTCCCTGAAACCTGGATGGATCGAATGGCCAGCACCTGGCCTGGGCCTAATACCTGGCTGGTGCCGCACCAGAATCTGCTGCCGCAATGGATTACCGGTGTGCACGACACGGTTGCGCTGCGGGTCAGCGATCACCCCACCGTGCGCGACTTGTGCTCACTGGTGGGGCCGCTGGTGTCCACCTCGGCCAACCCTCAGGGCCGCCCGGCGGCGCGCACGCGAATTCGCGTCGAGCAATATTTCCGTGGGCAGATCGACCTTGTGCTGGGCGGTAACCTGGGTGGGCGCAAGAACCCCAGCGTGATTCGCGACCTGGCGACCGGCAACGTGGTGCGGCCGGACTGAGCCCGAACACACCTTCCGGATCTTGCATCAAACCCTGTGGGAGCGAGCCTGCTCGCGATAGCGTCGGATCAGTTGGCATAGATGTTGGCTGATACTCCGCTATCGCGAGCAAGCTCGCTCCCACAGGTTCTTTAGCAACCTTTAAATCAGGGCAGGAGAATCGTCGAGCCAGTTGTACGCCGCGCCGACAACTCCGCCTGGGCCTTGGCCGCTTCGGCCAGTGGATAACGCTGGTTGATATCCACTTTGATCTTGCCACTGCTGATCATGCCGAACAGCTCATCGGCCATGCGCTGCAGGTTCTCGGCGTTATTGGCGTAAGTGGCCAGGGTCGGACGGGTGACGTACAGCGAGCCTTTGGCCGCGAGTATCCCCAGGTTCACGCCGTCCACCGCACCGGAAGCATTGCCGAAACTCACCAACAGGCCACGGGGCGCTACGCAGTCCAGGGAGGTCAGCCAAGTGTCCTTGCCGACACCGTCATAGACCACCGGGACTTTCTTGCCGTCGGTCAGCTCCAGCACCCGCTGTACGACGTTTTCCTTGCTGTAGTCGATGGTTTCCCAAGCGCCGTGGGATTTTGCGATTGCGGCTTTTTCCGCTGAGCTGACGGTGCCGATCAATCGCACGCCCAGGGCCTTGGCCCACTGGCAGGCCAAAGAGCCCACGCCACCAGCAGCGGCATGGAACAGGATGGTTTCCCCCCCTTTGAGCTCGTAGGTCTGACGCAGCAGGTATTGCACGGTCAGGCCCTTGAGCATCACGCCGGCCGCTTGTTCGAAACTGATGGACTCGGGCAAATGCACCAGATTGGCCTCGGGCAACACATGCACGTCGCTGTAGGCCCCCAGCGGACCGCTGCCATAAGCTACCCGGTCACCGACCTTGAACCGCGTGACGTCTGAACCGACGGCCTCGACCACACCCGCCCCCTCGGCCCCCAAGCCCGACGGCAAGGCCGGTGGCGGGTAAAGACCGCTGCGATAATAGGTATCGATGAAGTTCAGGCCGATGGCCTTGTTGCTGACCCGCACCTGCTGTGGGCCCGGTTCGGCAGGCTGGTAGCCCACGTACTCGAGCACTTCGGGGCCGCCGTGGGAACTGAACTGAATACGTTTGGCCATCTTCACTTTCTCCTTGTCGTGGACTTTTTACCAAGCCTGCTATCGGACTCCTAAGCTTGACCTTCGTCAACTGTGGCGTAGGCAAGTGCGGTGGTATCCTGTGCGCCCATTTGCCACCGGCCCGCTGCAAGCCGCGTAGCGTAGCCCTGATCAAGGTGATGTCATGACCACTCGCACCGAGGCCGTGAAAGCCTACCTGCTCGACCTGCAAGACCGCATCTGTGCGGCCCTGGAAACCGAAGACGGCGGTACTCGTTTCGTCGAAGATGCCTGGACCCGCCCCGCCGGTGGTGGCGGTCGCACGCGAGTGATTGAAAACGGTACGGTGATCGAAAAGGGCGGCGTCAACTTTTCCCACGTCTTCGGCAGCGGTCTCCCCCCCTCGGCCAGCGCCCATCGGCCGGAACTGGCCGGGCGCGGCTTCGAAGCGCTGGGTGTGTCATTGGTCATCCATCCCCACAACCCTCATGTGCCTACGTCCCACGCCAATGTGCGTTTTTTCATCGCTGAAAAGGAAGGCGAAGAGCCGGTCTGGTGGTTCGGCGGCGGCTTCGACCTGACACCGTACTACGGCGTGGCAGAAGACTGCGTGCATTGGCACCGCGTTGCCCAACAGGCCTGTGCCCCGTTCGGCCCCGACGTGTATTCGCGCTACAAAGCCTGGTGCGACAGCTATTTCCATATCAAGCATCGCAACGAGCCCCGTGGCATTGGCGGCCTGTTTTTCGACGACCTGAACGAGTGGGATTTCGACACCAGCTTCGCCTTCATGCGCGCCATCGGCGATGCCTACATCGAGGCTTACCTGCCTATCGTGCGCCGCCGCAAGCAGGACCCGTTTACCGCCAAACAAAGGGAATTCCAGGAGTTTCGCCGCGGACGCTACGTGGAGTTCAACCTAGTCTACGACCGCGGCACCCTGTTCGGGCTGCAATCTGGCGGGCGTACCGAGTCGATCCTGATGTCCCTGCCGCCGCAAGTGCGCTGGGGCTATGACTGGAAAGCCGAACCGGGCAGCGAAGAGGCGCGGCTGACCGAGTATTTCCTGCAGGATCGCGATTGGCTGGCGACGGCCTGAACGAGGACTATCCATGGACCGCTACGTTGTAATGGGTAACCCGATCGGCCACAGCAAATCGCCGCTGATCCACCGTCTCTTCGCCGAGCAGACCGGGCAAACACTGGACTACAGCACGCTGCTCGCGCCCCTGGACGATTTCGCCGGCTGCGTGCGGGAATTCTTCCGCGAGGGTCGTGGGGCGAATGTCACCGTGCCGTTCAAGGAAGACGCCTTCCGCCTGGCCGACAGCCTGACCGAGCGGGCCCAGCGGGCCGGGGCGGTGAACACTTTGAGCAAGCTGGCCGATGGCCATCTGTTGGGTGACAACACCGATGGTGCCGGACTGGTACGGGACCTGACCGTCAACGCAGGTTTAAACCTCAAGGGCAAACGCATCCTGTTGCTGGGCGCCGGCGGTGCTGTGCGCGGTGCCTTGGAACCGCTGCTGGCCGAAGCGCCGGCCTCGGTGATCATCGCCAACCGCACGGTGGAAAAAGCCGAGTTGCTGGCCGAGTTGTTCGCCGACCTGGGCCCGGTCTCGGCCAGCGGTTTCGACTGGCTGCAAGAGCCGGTGGACCTGATTATCAACGCCACATCGGCGAGCCTGTCCGGTGATGTACCGCCGATTGCCGCAAGTTTGATCGAGCCCGGCATGACGTTCTGCTACGACATGATGTATGGCAAGGAGCCCACTTCGTTCTGTCGCTGGGCCAGCGAACACGGCGCGGCGGTGGCGATGGATGGCTTGGGCATGCTCGCCGAGCAGGCGGGCGAAGCGTTCTACCTGTGGCGCGGGGTACGCCCGGACACCGCGCCAGTGCTGGCCGAATTGCGGCGCCAGCTCGCACTGTAGGCTACAGACTGTTGTGGCGAGGGGATTTATCCCCGTTGGACTGCGAAGCCGTCCCAAAAAACCAGGGCCGCTGCGCGCCCCAGCGGGGATAAATCCCCTCGCCACAGGGTGTGTCTACCTTAAGCCCTAGTCTTCGAAATGGATCGGACAGTGCTCCGGCCCTTCCAGCTTCTTCAACTCTTCCACCACATGGGGCCTGGCCCTACGCAACGTCAGGCTGCGCCCTTGGGTGCGCAAGCGCCGGGCTTCCTGGTGCAGCATTTCCACGCCGGAGTAGTCGATGAAGTTGATCTGCTGGGCATCGATCACCACCCGTTGTGCCTGCAACCGTTGCAGACGCACTTGCAGGTAATGGCTGGCACCAAAAAAGATCGAACCGCCAACCCGCAGGATGTCAGCTTCACCCTCACGGGTGTGTTGCACCCGCGGTTGCGAGGTGCGCTTGAGGTAGAAGAACAGCGACGCCAGCACGCCGGCATAGATAGCGGTCTGCAGCTCCAGCAGCAGCGTGGCCAGGCAAGTGAGGCTCATCACCACGAATTCGGCGCGGCTCACGCGAAACAACGCCCGGACGCCGCGATAATCCACCAGCCCCCAGGCGATCAACAGGATGCTGCCGGCCATGGCCGGTATCGGAATGTGCGAAATCAGCTTGGCACCGGTTACCGCAAACAAGGCCACCCACAGTGCCGAGAACACCCCGGCCAGGGGCGAGCAAGCGCCGGCTTCATAACTGAGGCCGGAACGGGTAAAGGAACCCGCTGACAAGGATCCGGAAAAGAACCCTCCCACAATATTGGAAAGCCCCTGCGCCCTGACCTCTTGGTTCGCATCCAGCAATTGCCCCGAGCGTACCGATAACGAGCGAGCAATGGACAGGCTGGTCACCAACCCGAGCATGCCCACCGCAACCGCGCCGGGCAGCAGGCGCAGGATCAGATCCAGGTCCAGCGGCAGCGCAGAGAACGGCGGCAAGCGCCCGGCAAATGCGCTGACCAGCGCGACATGCCCGAACATCCCTGGCCACAGCCAGACCACCAGGCTGCTGATAACCAAAGTGATCAACAGGCTCGGCCAGCGCGGCAGCAGCCGTTTGAGCACCACGCCCAGCACCAGCGTGCCCAAACCGAGAAACAGAGAAGGCTTATCCACAGCCTCGATATGACTGACCAACATCAGCAGCCCTTTCAACGCCGTGGCTTCGTTGGGCAGATCGAGACCCAGCAGGTTGGGCAACTGCCCCAGGGCGATCACCACCGCCGCGCCCAGGGTGAAACCCAGCACCACCGAGTGTGAGACGAAGTTCACCAGCGCGCCGAAACGCAACAACCCCAGCAGCCACTGGAAAACCCCCGCCAGCACCGTCAGCAACAGGATCAAGGTGACGTAGTCCTGGGTAGCCGGCATGGCCAGGGGGCTGACGCTGGCATACAGGACAATGGAAATCGCCGCCGTAGGACCGCAGATCAGGTGCCACGACGAACCCCACAAGCAGGCGATCAGCACCGGCACTATCGCCGCATACAAGCCGTATTCCGGCGGCAGTCCGGCAATCAGGGCGTAGGCAATCGACTGCGGCAACGCGAGAATCGCACCGCTCAGGCCGACGATCAGGTCACGGCCGACACTGGCGCGGGTCTGCCGCGGCAGCCAGCTCAGGAACGGAAAGAGTGAATGGCGGGTGGGCAATGCCATGGGGCCTCAAGGATCGGGTTTGGCGCAAGAGTATCAGGACAAGGCGCCGTTCTCCCTGTGGCGAGGAGATTAATGTGGGAGCAAAGCTTGCTCGCGAAACAGGCAGCTCGGTCTGAAAGATCGAGTCGTCTTCATCGCGGGCAAGCCTTGCTCCCACATAGATTCCCTCGCCACATGATTGTCAGAGCTTGGCCTTCACCGCCGCCAACGCATCCTTGCCATCCAGCGTCTTCACACCATCCAGCCATTTATCCAGCACCGCCGGATTCGCCTTGATCCAGGCCTTGGCCGCATCGGCATTGCTGACTTTGTTGTTCACCACCTCGGCCATGATGCTGTTTTCCATTTCCTGGGTGAAACTCAGGTTGGTCAACAGCTTGCCTACGTTCGGGCAGGCCTGTGCATAACCTTTGCGAGTCAATGTATAGACACTGCCCGTGTCGCCAAAATACTTCTCGCCGCCCTTGAGGTAGTGCATTTTCAGTTGCACGTTCATCGGGTGTGGCGTCCAGCCAAGGAAGGTCACGAACTTCTGTTTCCTCACCGCCCGGGAGACTTCCGCGAGCATGGCCTGCTCGCTCGATTCCACCAGTTTCCACTCGCCCATGCCGAAATCGTTGGTCTTGATGATTTCCTTCAGGGAGAGGTTGGCCGGGGCGCCGGAGCCGATCCCGTATATCTTCTTGTCGAACTTATCGGCGAACTTGTTCAGGTCAGCGAAGTTATGCACACCGGCATCCCACACGTAATCCGGGACCGCCAGGGTGAATTCGGTGCCGTCCAGGTTCTTGGCCAGTTGCGTGACATCGCCAGTGGCCACGAACTTGTCGTAGAACCCCTGCTGCGCCGGCATCCAGTTACCCAGAAATACATCAACCTGGCCGTCCTTGAGGCCGCCGAAGGTGATCGGCACTGCGAGGGTGTCAACCTTGGCCTTGTAGCCCATGCCATCGAGCAGAAAACCCGTGATCGCGTTGGTCGCAGCGATGTCACTCCAACCGGGGTCGGCCATCTTTACCGTCTCGCAGCTTTGCTCGGCCCACGCCGAACTGCTAAGCGCCAACAGCCCAGCGGTCAGTACTGTGGATAACTTTTGCATGTGCTTCCCCTTACGTTATTGGTTTTGGCAGGGTTGTGGATAACGGGCCTTGCGTTCCAGATCGTCGAGGTCAATGTGGTTACGCATGTACTGCTGGCTGGCGTCCACCAGCGGCTGGTGATCCCAGCTCTTGAGTTTGCCCAGGGTCAACGCGTGGGCGACGAAACGTCGACGTCGCTGACTGGCGAGCACCTGTTGGTGAATGGTTGGGATATCCCATTTAGCTCGCGCCTCGGCGAGAAAATCCGCGCACAGGGACTGATGCTCAGCCGATTGGCTAAGGTCCTCCAGTTCTTTGGGGTCATTGCGCAGATCGAACAGCAGGCATGGATCGTCTTCGCTGTAGATGAATTTCCAGGGGCCACGACGGATCATCATCAACGGGCTGATGGTGCCTTCGGCCATGTATTCACCAAAGACCTCGTCATGACCGCCCTGCCCCTGCAGATGGGGCACCAGCGACCGGCCATCCAGCGGCAGTCCGGGCTCAAGCCGGCCACCGGCCAACTCCACCAGAGTCGGCAGCAAGTCGGCAGTGGACACCGCCGCCCCGACCCGCCCGCTGGCGAACTGGCCCGGTGCGCTGATCAGCAAGGGAACGCGAGCCGCCATCTCGAACCAGTGCATTTTGTACCAGAGGCCTTTTTCACCGAGCATGTCTCCATGATCGCCGGAGAACACGATGATCGTGTCGTCCATCAAGCCGGTGTCTTCCAGGGTTTGCAGTAACTTGCCGACGTTGCTGTCAATGTAGCTGCACGCACCGAAGTACGCGCGGCGCGCATCGCGGATCTTATCCACAGGCAGTGGCTTGTCCCACAGGTCATAGACTTTCAACAGGCGCTGGGAATGCGGGTCCAGCTCCGTTTGCCCCGGGGTTTGCGGCAGCGGGATGTCCTTGTCGTCATACATATCCCAAAAGGTCTTGGGAATGGTGTACGGGTCGTGTGGGTGGGTCATGGACACCGTCAGGCAGAACGGCTGGTCGCCATCCTCGCGGATGTGGTCGAACAGATACTGCTGGGCCTTGAACACCACTTCTTCGTCAAAATCCAACTGGTTGGTGCGCACGCACGGACCGGCCTGCAACACCGAAGACATGTTGTGATACCAGCTTGGCCGCACGTCGGGCTCGTCCCAGTTCACGGCCCAGCCGTAATCGGCCGGGTAAATGTCACTGGTCAGGCGTTCTTCATAGCCATGCAACTGGTCCGGCCCGCAAAAATGCATCTTGCCGGACAGCGCCGTGCGATAACCCAGACGCCGCAGGTAGTGGGCGTACGTCGGGACGTCCGCAGGAAAATCCGCCGCGTTATCGTAGGCGCCGATCTTGCTGGGCAACTGACCGCTCACCAGGGTAAAGCGCGACGGTGCGCAGAGTGGGCTGTTGCAATACGCGGCGTCGAACACCACGCCCTGCTCGGCCAGGCGCGACAGGTTCGGCAGCTTGATCGGCGAAGGACCGTAGATCGGCAACATTGGCGCGGCCATTTGATCGGCCATGATGAAAAGAATGTTCTTGCGCTTCATGTATTCGCGGCATTCCATAGTAAACAGTTATGCGAAATTGCTGCGATTGAGCATGTAGCCCCCACCTTTATGGGTAAAGCCCACGTAAGGCAATGACTAGGATAAGCACAGCTTATGTATGAAGCCCTGGGTGACCTGTCCCTTGACCTGTTCCGCGCCTTTGAAGCCGCGGCCCGCCACCGCAGCTTTACGGCAGCGGCGATCGAACTGGGCACCACGCAACCGGCCATCAGCCAGCAGATCAAGCGCCTGGAAGAACAACTGGGTACGCGATTGTTCGATCGCATCTACCGCGGCATCGAGCTGACCGAGGCCGGAACAATCCTGTTCGAGCAGGTGCAGGTCGGTTTGCAGAATATCGACGCAGGATTGAGCGCGATCACCGCCCATGACCAGCATGAAGTACTGCAAGTGGCCACCGATTTTGCGTTTGCCGCCTATTGGCTGATGCCCCGCTTGCATCGGTTTCACGCCGCCAACCCACAGGTGGACGTCAGCCTGGTGACCAGCGAACGCAATCACAACATGCTGCGCACGGATATCGACGTTGCGGTGCTGTTTGGAGATGGTCGCTTCAAACAAGGCGAAAGTCGCTGGCTTTTCAGCGAAGAAGTCTTTCCCGTGTGCAGCCCGCTGTTGCTCAAGGAACGCTCCCTGCCCTTGTCGGCTCAAGCCTTGTCGGAGTTCCCGCTCCTGCATTTGCGCGGGGAAAACAGTAGCCACTGGTTTGACTGGAGTGGCGTTTTCCGTGAGCTGGGCATTACCTCGCCCCCGGCACCCGGGCAGTTGCGGTTCGACAACTACACCTTGCTCATCCAGGCGGCGATTGGCGGTCAGGGCGTTGCCATCGGCTGGCGATACCTTGTGGATAACTTATTGGCCCAAGGGCTGCTGTGCCGTCCGGTCGCTGAAACAGTGTTGTCGCGGTCAGGGTATTACGTGGTGTTGCCCCAGCGTAAACGGCGCGGGGTATTGATCAGGCAGTTTGTGGACTGGTTGATGGAGGAGCAGGCCAACAGCGCCGAATCGCTCACGGGGTTGGCCTTGCCTTCCATTGCGGTGTAACCAGCCCGCCCCTGCGCCAACTCGGGAGACGGCGACCGCACAGGCTAATCGGCGGCGACAAAACTGACATGCTGGCCCACATGCAGGTTCAGGCGCAGCTCATCGGCAATGCCGACGGCCACACGGCCAAGCCGCTCCAGTGATTCGGCCATGCCGGCCTCCAGGCTGGTGCTGATCTGGCTGAAGTGCTCGATGCTCAAACCGGGCGTTGCGTAGGGTGAGTCAATCAGGGTCCATTGCAACGTGCTGTTGTTCAGGGCGTCGAGGACTTCTTCGGCGGCATGGCGCTGCAATACATCGTCTGCCGGCTCCTCGTCGAGCACGGCGAAATCGCCCACCAGAAACAGCCGGGAAATACTCGCTGCCTCCATCCCGGCGATCAGCGCATCCACCGCCAACACCTGCTCCACGGGACCGGGAATAAGCGTGCGCTCCACGTGCTCGCTGTTCATCGGCAACCCTGGAGCGTTCAACAGACACACCACGGCATTGGCGCCGGCCACGCTTTGCTTGACCCGCTGGGGATCGTAGAGGTCGCCGGTCTTGGCCCGCAGGCCGGGGCGCGGCGCCAGGGCCGTAAGGTCGTCGAGAACAGCGATGACTTCGTGCTGGCGCCGCAGCATTTCAGCCATCAACGCACTGCCGAGGCTACTCATGGCACCATAGAGCACCACTTTGGTGACCGGGGTTTCGGCATTTTTCATGGCTGTTTTTCCTTTTTTGTCCCGCATGTAAAGGCTCTGACCCGCGGGAGACAACCTCGGTTCGGCCAGTTCTCGAGGAGAAGCACATGCAGCGGATCAAGGGCTACCACGCCCATGTCTATTTCGACGCCAACACCATCGACCAGGCGCGGGCACTGTGCGAGGAAGCAACGCGACTGTTTGGGCTGAAAATGGGCCGTATCCACCAACGCCCAGTCGGGCCGCACCCGGACTGGAGCTGCCAATTGGCGTTCGATCCACAGCACATCGGCGTGGTCTTGCCGTGGCTGGCGCTCAATCGCAAAGGCCTGGTGATATTTCTTCACCCGGACACCGGCGACGACCTGACGGACCACACCGAGCATGCGATCTGGATGGGCGCGGTGCGGCCGTTGGATCTTTCGGTGTTTTGATTTATCGGTGGAGCGCAGATTGTCTGTGGGAACAAAGCTTGCTCCTACAGGTAAGCCTTGCCCTACAGAAAAACTCCATTACAGCGGCGAAAGGTGGCTGAAAGCTTGCGCGATTAGGATCGCCCCCACTACCGGCAACAGACCGGTGGCCAGAAGCGAGCGGCTAAGGCTCGTTAGGCCCTTTTAACAACAACAATGGTGATTCTGATGTCCGCTGCTACCCGCCCCGCTGAACCCACTCCCTCCGTCCGTCCCGTGCTTTGCATTCTGCGCTGACCTGTTCGGTCTGCCTTTGCCCGTCGCGCCACGCCTGGAGTATTTCCTATGCTGACTTTCCTTGGCTTTGCCATGGTCATCACGTTCATGTTCCTGATCATGACCAAGCGCCTGTCCGCGCTGATTGCCCTGATCATCATCCCGATCCTGTTCGCTCTGTTCGGTGGTTTTGCACCGAAGATCGGTCCGATGATGCTCGAAGGCATCACCAAGCTTGCCCCGACCGGGGTGATGCTGATGTTCGCGATTCTTTATTTTGCCCTGATGATCGACTCCGGCCTGTTCGACCCGGCCGTGCGCAAGATCCTCAAGCTGGTCAAGGGCGACCCGTTGAAAGTTTCGGTCGGCACCGCCGTTCTGGCGCTCGTCGTTTCCCTCGATGGTGACGGCGCGACCACTTATATGATCTGCGTGGCCGCCATGCTGCCGCTCTACAGCCGCATCGGCATGAGCCCACGGATCATGGCCGGCCTGATCATTCTCGCCGGTGGCGTGATGAACATGACCCCCTGGGGCGGCCCGACGGCCCGTGCAGCCAGCGCGCTGCATGTCGATCCGTCCGACATCTTCGTTCCGATGATTCCTGCGATGCTCGCGGGTGTAGCGGCGATCCTGGCGATTTCCTACATGTACGGTAAACGCGAGCGCGCCCGTCTGGGTGAATTGCACCTCGCCGGTGATGAGATCGACCACAGCGAAATCAGCGTTTCCCAGTTCCCGGACGCCCGTCGTCCGAAGCTGATCTGGTTCAACGGTGCGTTGACCCTGGGCCTGATGTGCACGCTGATCGCCGGCCTGTTACCGCTGCCGGTGCTGTTCATGGTGGCGTTCAGTATCGCGATGATCGTCAACTACCCTTGCCTGCAACAGCAGAAAGACCGCGTTGCGGCCCATGCCGGCAGCGTATTGGCGGTGGTCGGTTTGATTTTCGCGGCGGGTATCTTCACCGGCATCCTGTCCGGGACCGGCATGGTCGACGCCATGTCCAAGAGCCTGCTGGCGGTGATCCCGGATTTCCTGGGCCCATACCTGGCAGTGATTACCGCGCTGGCGAGCATGCCGTTCACCTTCTTCATGTCGAACGATGCATTTTATTACGGGGTGTTACCGGTCATGGCCGAAGCGGCCAGCCATTACGGCATCACTGCCGTTGAAATGGCCCGCGCCTCGATTGTTGGCCAGCCCGTCCACCTGCTGAGCCCACTGGTTCCATCGACTTACCTGCTGGTGGCCCTGGCGGGGATCGAGTTTGGCGATCACCAACGCTTCACCTTGAAGTGGGCAGTATTGGTTTGCCTGTGCATAATGTTTGCCGCCTTGCTGATGGGGATTTTTCCGCTGTTCAGCACTCTATAAAAGCAATGCCCGCTGCGTCGCTCCTTTGGATAATCGAAGGCGCGGCGCGGCCCAACACTCGCTAAAGGAACTCACATGGAATGGCTGACCAACCCGGAAATCTGGGTTGCCTTCTTCACCCTGACCGCCCTGGAAATTGTCCTGGGCATCGATAACATCATCATGATCTCGATCCTGGTCAGCCGCATGCCCAAGCACATGCAGGCACGCACCCGGATCTTCGGTCTGGCCCTGGCCATGATCACGCGGATCCTGTTGCTGCTGTCCATCACTTGGGTCATGCGCCTGACCGCCGACCTGTTCGAAGTGTTCGGCCAGGGCATTTCCGGTCGTGACCTGATCCTGTTCTTCGGTGGCTTGTTCCTGCTGTGGAAAAGCTCCCAGGAGATGTACCACGCGCTGGAAGGCGAAGACGAAACCGGCGAGACGCCTGCGGGCACGGGCGGCAGCTTCATCTACACCATCGTCCAGATCGCGATCATCGACATTGTGTTCTCCCTGGATTCGGTGATCACCGCCGTGGGCATGGTCTCCCATGTACCGGTGATGGTCGCGGCAATCGTCGTGGCGGTGCTGGTGATGATGCTGGCGGCGGGCACCATCAGCTCGTTCATCGACAAGCACCCGTCGCTGAAGATGCTGGCGCTGTCGTTCCTGCTGGTGGTCGGTACCGTGCTGATCGCTGAGTCCCTGGACGTGCACGTGCCAAAAGGCTACGTCTACTTCGCCATGGCCTTCTCCCTGGCGGTCGAAGCATTCAACATCAAGATGCGCACTGCCATGGCGCGCAAGCGCAAGCAGCAGGATCCGGTGAAACTGCGTAAGGATATGCCAGGCCAGTAAGCGGCACAGGGCAATGAACGAAGGGGCTTTCGAGCCCCTTTTTCATGCCTGCCGGAAAGTAGCTGGATGCAAAACCTGTGGGAGCGAGCCTGCTCGCGATGAAGCCACAACATTCAACATCTTCATGGGCTAACAGTCCGCTATCGCGAGCAGGCTCGCTCCCACAGGGTTTCGTGGTGTCTTTGGTCAATGGCTTTTTATGACAGTTTTGTTTCAAACCCGTCTTTAGCTGTGCAATGCTGGCGCTCGAACCGTTGGCCAACTACAGCTTAAGTACAACGAAGAAAAATGTGGCACCGTCAATTGGTCCCTTTGGGACGCTAACAGGGGGCTTCTCATGCTGACCCTGCTGAACTTGCTCTCCGCCGTGGCCCTGCTGATCTGGGGCACGCACATCGTCCGTACCGGCATTCTGCGGGTCTATGGCACGAACCTGCGCCATGTCATTGGCCAAAACATGTCCAAGCGCTGGCTGGCGTTCGTCGCAGGCATCATGGTCACTGCCATGGTCCAGAGCAGCAACGCCACGGCCATGCTCGTCACCTCATTCGTTGGCCAGGGCCTGATGGCGCTTACCCCTGCCCTGGCGACCATGCTCGGCGCCGATGTCGGCACGGCGCTGATGGCGCGGGTACTGACCCTTGATCTGTCCTGGTTATCGCCGCTGCTGATTTTCCTCGGGGTGATTTTTTTCCTGTCGCGCAAACAGACCCGCCTGGGGCAAATGGGCCGGGTCGGCATCGGCTTGGGTTTGATCATCCTGGCGCTGCAATTGATTGTCGAAGCCGCCGCGCCCATCACCCAGGCCCAGGGCGTGAAAGTTATCTTTGCCTCGCTGACCGGCGACATCCTGCTCGATGCGCTGGTGGGTGCGCTGTTCGCGATGATCTCCTATTCCAGCCTCGCCGCCGTGCTGTTGACCGCGACACTGGCCGGCGCAGCGGTGATCAGTCTGCCGGTGGCCATCGGCCTGGTGATCGGCGCCAACATCGGCAGCGGCGTGCTGGCCTTTCTCAGCACCAGCATGCAGAACGCCGCCGGCCGCCAGGTGGCGCTGGGCAGCCTGCTGTACAAGTTGATCGGCCTGTTGTTGATCATTCCAGTGCTCGATCCGCTGGTGGGCTGGTTGGACGGCCTGGATTTCAGCCACCAGGAAACGGTGATCGGTTTTCACCTGCTCTACAACACCGTGCGCTGCCTCGTGCTGCTGCCCAGCGTCGGGCCGATGGCCAGGCTGTGTGCCTGGCTGCTGCCGGAGCGTCCTGACACCAACGGCACGGCCAAGCCCCGCCACCTGGACCTCACCGCCCTCGCCACGCCGAGCCTGGCCCTGGCTAATGCTGCCCGGGAAACCCTGCGCATCGGTGATCTGATCGAAACCATGCTCGAAGCCATGCTCGACGTACTGCGCGGCGGGCAGACCGCAGTCACCCAACAAGTACGGAGCATGGGCGATGACGTCGAGGCGCTGTGCAGCGCCATCAAGCTGTATATGGCCCAAATGCCCCGTGAGGACCTCAGTGAACAGGACAGCCGCCGCTGGGCGGAAATCATTGAGCTGGCGATCAACCTAAAGCTGGCCAGCGACCTCATCGAACGCATGTTGCGCAAGGTCCAGCAACAGAAAACCGCGCAACGTCGGTCCTTTTCCGAGGTTGGCCTGGAAGAGTTGGCGACGCTGCACAGCCAGTTGATCGCCAATCTGCGGCTGGGATTGTCGGTGTTCCTCAGTGCCGACCCGGAGAGCGCCCGTCAGCTGTTGCGTGAGAAACGTCGCTTTCGAGCGCAGGAAAGACGACTGGCCCACGCACACGTCAGCCGCCTACAGCGAAAAATCGTACAAAGCATCGAGACCAGTTCCCTGCACCTAGAACTGATCGCCGACATGAAACGCCTCAACTCGCTGTTCTGCGGCAGCGCCTACGTGGTGCTGGGGACTTCCGAGACCGGTGCGCTCGCGGTTGATGAAATTTCCGACGTCACCCATTCGCCTTGAACGACTGGCGCATTGCTCAGTCAGTAAGATTGGCCTGGGCTTAAACCATTCGCACGCAAGCCGGCCCCACGTCGCCATGGAAATCCATCGGGTTCGAGGTGGGGCGCGAAGTTGCCTGCGATGACGGCCTGCCCGGCACATGGACCTCCAATCAGCCGCCAGGAAGCTCGCTATGCGTTGTCTGTTGCTCGCCGTTCTTTTGCTCGGTTCACTGCCGTCGGTCGCGCTGGATCGATTCCAGGTCGAGGGGTATGTGCTGCCCAACGGTATGCAACTGCTGCTCAAGCCGGGCAGCGAGCGCGGGCATGTGGCGATCCGGCTGGTGGTGGGCGTGGGACTGGACGACTTCAACTGCGCCGACAAGGAACTGCCCCACCTGCTTGAGCATTTGCTGTTCAGCGGTGTCGATGACGGCGGCGAAGGCGGGCTGGAAGAGCGTATGCAGGCGCTGGGCGGCGAGTGGAATGCCTTCACGAGCAACGCCGACACCACGTTCGTCATCGAGGCACCGGCGCGCAATCAACGCAAGGTCCTGGACCTGTTGATCGCCCTGCTGACTCGTACCCGCATCGACGACAACGCCCTGCAGGCGGCCAAACGTGTGGTGGAACGCGAGGATGGCGGCCACTACACCCATCTGCAACGCTGGCTCGATCATCAGGACCTGGGCCACAAGGCGGGCAATCAATTGGCAGTGGAATTGGGTCTGCGCTGTGCCGAACGCGCCGAAGTCGGGCACCTCACCCTTGCCAGGATCGAGCAGGCACGCAAGGCCTGGTATGCACCGAACAACATGACGCTGATCGTGGTCGGCGACCTGGACCGGTTGCTACCGGCCTATCTGGAGCGGACCTTCGGCGAACTGGAACCGGTCGAGCCCAGCGCTCACGCAGCGTTACCGCAGATCCGCTACAGCGCGGTCACCAAGCGCAACCTGATGCGCGGCCTGGTGGGCAATAGCGCCAAGCTTCATTGGCTGTTTCCGGAGCCGGTGCTGGAACAGCAACACGACGAAACCTTCGACCTGCTCAAGGACTATCTGGACTGGGCGCTCTATCGCCAGCTGCGCCTGGCCCGCAGCCTGTCCTACGGGCCGTGGGTGGAGCGAGAGGTGTTTGGCGGCGTTGGCTTCTTCAGCCTGAACGCGGACCTGGCCCGCGATGACCTGCCCCAGGCCGAGCAGGCGCTGGAGCAAATGCGCACCACGTTGCTCAAGGATGGCCTCGACCCGGAGAGTTTCGTGCGCATCAAACGCGCCGCCATCGCCCATCAATCGTGGGCGGTTCAAGGCAACAGCGCACTGGCCGATTACTATTGGGGTGCCCTTGGCGATTACGACGACGGCCGCTTCACCAATCCGGCCGTGCGCCTTCAGGCGGTGAGCCTGGAACAGGCCAACCAGGCCCTGCGTGAACTGCTCAAGGACCCGGGCTACCTGCGCATCGAGAAACCCATGCTCGGCGACGATGAGCTGGTTTGGGGCGTGGCCGGTCTGCTGGGGTTGCTGTTGGTCCTGGTCGGGTGGAGATTGCGTCGCAGGGCTTAGAGCGCTCGTCACATCGATGTCCTGGCGATACTCTGTCAGGGATATTTCCTACGACTCACTGTGAACTGCCGAATGCCGAACCTGACTCACTACATCCAGCGCCTTCTCGAATTGATGAAGCGCTATCCAGGGGTCATCGCACTCGGTGGCTTCATCTCTGGAGTCGGCAGTTTCATGCTGGTGGACCGCCAGCAGGGTCTTGCGACCTGGATCACCATCATCATGCTGGTGAGCTGGCTCTGGCTGATGCTGGAGAACAGCCTGACCCGGCTTTTTACCCGCATATTCAAACGGGAAATCCCCCAGCCGCTGCTGCGTTACGCCACGCAGATGATTCACCAGGAAAGCCTGTTTTTCGTCTTGCCGTTCTTTTTCATCACCACCACCTGGAACAGCAGCCAAGTGATTTTCACCGGCCTGCTGGCGGCCTCGGCACTGGTCTCGATCATTGATCCGCTGTACTACAAATGGCTGGCGCCCCGGCGCTGGGCGTTCCTGGCGCTGCACACCCTGACGCTGTTTGCCGCCCTGCTCACCGCACTGCCGATCATCCTGCACCTGACCACCGACCAGAGCTTCAAGCTGGCGCTGGGCACTGCCATGCTGTTGTCGTTCCCCAGCCTGGCTTCGATCTTTCCGATCCGCACCGTGCGCAACGCCCTGGCGATTCTGTGCATCACGGTGGGGATCGGCGCGGCCGGGTGGGTGCTGCGCTCCTGGGTGCCGCCGGCAACCTTGTGGATGACCGAGGTGGCGATCAGCACCCAACTGGAGGACCGCACGCCGGGCGCCAGCCTGAAGGAAGTCACCGCTGACCAGATCCGCGGCAACGGTCTGTATGCCTACACCGCTATCAATGCGCCGCGAGGGCTCGATGAGCGGATTTATCACGTCTGGCAATTCAACGGCAAAGAAGTGGACCGTATTGCCCTGGACATTCATGGCGGGCGCAAGGAAGGCTATCGCGCCTGGACCCACAAGCAGAACTTCCCGGAAGACCCCACCGGTAAATGGCAGGTGCGGGTGCTGACGGAAAATGGCCAGGTGATTGGTGTATTGCGCTTCAAGGTCAGCGCTGCGCTCGAGCCTGGGACAAAATAATGCCGGGCGTGCTATTAGGTAACACTTTTCGAGCCGAACGAGCATGGCGCTTATGACCCCTGGCACTCTGGCTGGCAGTGCCCGACTGGATCGCTCTCACTCCCCGGCGCAGCTATGGATCAGCGGGGACTGGACACTGGCTCACTACACGCAGCTCAAGCGTTTGAGCGACTCGCTGCGCGGCCAGTACGACGACAACACTTTGATCGACCTCAATGGCTTGGGTGCCCTCGACACCGCCGGCGCCTCGTTGCTGGTGGAACTGCTGGGCGCCGAGCGGCTGGGCAAGACCGCCGAGCACCGCGACTGCACGTTGTCGTCCGCCGATCGGGCACTGTTGCAGACGGTGTATTGCTCGCTGACCGACTTCTGCGTGCCGGTCAAAGAGCCGACGGTGAGTGTCGTGACCCAGTTGTTGACACGCATCGGTCGAGCCGTGGACAAGGTCTGGCAAGATACCCTGCAATTGCTGGGCTTTGTCGGCTTGATCCTAGAAACGCTGGCCCGGGGCCTGTTTCGCCCGAAACGCTGGCGCATTACCCCGATGGTTGTTCACATCGAACAGACGGGGCTGGACGCGGCCCCTATCGTCGCCCTGCTGACTTTTCTGGTGGGCGCGGTGGTGGCGTTTCTCGGGGCGACGGTGCTGGCCGATTTCGGCGCCAGTATTTTCACCGTGGACCTGGTGGCGTTCTCGTTTCTGCGCGAATTCGGCGTGTTGCTGACTGCGATTCTTATGGCAGGTCGCACCGCCAGCGCCTTCACCGCCCAGATCGGCTCGATGAAGGCCAACGAAGAAATCGACGCGATTCGTACCCTGGGCCTCGATCCCATCGAGTTGCTGGTGGTGCCGCGAGTGCTGGCCCTGTTGGTGGCGCTGCCGATGCTGACCTTTGTGGCCATGCTCTCGGGCATTGTCGGCGGCGGTGTGGTGTGTGCCCTGTCGCTGGATATTTCTCCGGCGATGTTCCTGACGCTGTTGCAGTCGGACATCGGCGTCCAGCATTTCGTGGTGGGAATGGTCAAGGCGCCGATCTTTGCCTTCCTGATTGCTGCGGTGGGATGCCTGGAAGGCTTCAAAGTCAGCGGCAGCGCCGAGTCTGTCGGGGCTCACACCACCTCGAGCGTGGTGCAGTCGATTTTTGTGGTGATCGTGCTCGATGCGGTAGCCGCGCTGTTTTTCATGGAGATGCAATGGTGAGTCGACCTTCCAGGCCGCCCACCGAGGCGGTGATACAGGTACGTGGCTTGTGCAATCGCTTTGGCCTGCAGAGCGTGCACGAAAACCTCGACCTGGACGTATACAAGGGCGAGATCCTCGCGGTGGTCGGCGGCTCCGGCAGTGGTAAATCGGTGCTGTTGCGCAGCATTGTCGGTTTGAACCGGCCCAGTGAAGGGGCCGTGCGAGTATTCGGCCAGGATCTGCCGAGCCTGCCCCAGCAACAGCGTTCGCAAGTGGAACGACGCTTTGGGGTGCTGTTTCAGAAAGGCGCGCTGTTTTCTTCGCTGACCGTGACAGAGAATGTCGCCCTGCCCCTGATCGAACACGCCGGGCTCAGCAGGGCCGATGCCGAACATCTGGCGGCGGTGAAACTGGCGTTGGCCGGACTGCCGCTATCGGCAGCCGACAAATACCCCGCCTCGCTGTCCGGCGGCATGATCAAGCGTGCAGCCCTGGCCCGGGCGCTAGCCCTGGACCCGGACATTCTGTTTCTCGACGAACCCACCGCCGGCCTCGACCCCATCGGCGCGGCAGCGTTCGACCAATTGATCCTGACGCTTCGCGACGCCTTGGGCTTGAGCGTATTTCTGGTCACCCATGACCTGGACACCCTCTACACCATCACCGACCGGGTGGCGGTGCTGGCCCAGAAAAAAGTGCTGGTTGCCGATGTCATCGACAAAGTGTCGGAAACCGACGATGCCTGGATCCATGAATACTTCCACGGCCCTCGCGGCCGCGCGGCCTTGACGGCTGCTACACAATTGAACGAGGTCTGACATGGAAACCCGAGCCCATCATGTATTGATCGGCCTGTTCACCGTGATCGTGGTGGTCGGCGCCCTGCTGTTTGGGTTGTGGCTGGCCAAGTCCAGCGTGGACAGCGAATTCAAGGATTACGAAGTGGTGTTCAACGAAGCGGTCAGCGGCTTGTCCAGAGGCAGCTCGGTGGAGTACAGCGGCATCAAGGTCGGAGACGTGGTCAATCTGCGCCTGGACCCGAACGACCCGCGCCGGGTACTGGCGCGGGTACGCTTGAGTGCTGAAACACCGGTCAAGCAGGACACCCAGGCCAAACTGGCACTGACCGGCATCACCGGCACCTCGATTATCCAACTCAGTGGCGGCACCCCCAACAGCCCGCCACTGACCGGGCACGATGGCGAGCCGCCAGTGATCATCGCAGCGCCCTCGCCGATCGCCCGCCTGCTGAACAACAGCGATGACCTGATGACCAGCATCAACCTGCTGCTGCATAACGCCAACGCGGTGTTTTCCTCGGACAATGTCCAGCGGTTGGGCAAGACCCTTGAACACTTGGAGCAAACCACCGGGGTCATCGCCGATCAACGCGGCGATATTCGCCAGGCCATGCAGCAACTGGCTTCTGTCGGCAAACAGGCCAGCGCCACCCTGGAGCAGACTACGGCATTGATGCGCAGCGCCAACGGTCTGCTCAACGATCAGGGCAAAGAGGTCATGAGCAGCGCAGACCAGGCCATGCAATCGCTGGCCCGCAGCACCGCAACCCTCGACAAACTGCTCAACGACAATCGCGACGCGCTGAACAATGGCATGCAGGGGCTCAATGCCCTGTCGCCGGCGGTGCGGGAACTGCGCGACACCCTGAGCGCGCTGCGGGGTATTTCCCGGCGCCTGGATGCCAACCCCAGCGGCTATTTGCTGGGCAATGACAAGAACAAGGAATTCACGCCATGAAGCCGTTTGCTCGGTTCGTCCGCCCTATCCTCTTGCTGGCAGGATGTGTCCTGGTGGGCGGTTGCTCGATTCTGCCCCAGGCCGAGCCCGCGGACGTCTATCGCTTACCCGCGACTCAGGCGCTCGCAGCCCCGGGCACGCCCGTGAAGTGGTCGTTGCGCCTGGCCAGCCCGCAGGCCAGCGAAGTGCTCAACAGCCCTAAAATCGCGGTCATTCCCCACGGCAATCTGTTGAGCAGCTACGCAGCCTCACGCTGGAGCGACCCGGCACCGGTGTTGCTGCGCAATCGCTTGCTCGATGGCTTCGCACAGGATGGACGTGTCGGGCTATTGAGTGTCGCCGACAGCAACTTGCAAACGGATTTGGAGTTGGGTGGCCAATTGCAGGCCTTCCAGACCGAATATCAAGGCGCGGGGGCCAGCGTGGTGATTCGCCTGGACGCATTGCTGGTGCGGGGATTTGACCAACGCATCCTTGCCAGTCATCGTTTTGAAGTCCGCCAGCCCTTGAGCGACGTGCAAGTGCCAGCAGTGGTGCAAGGTTTCGGCCAGGCCAGCGATCGACTGACCGCCGAGGTTGTGAACTGGACGGTGGAACAAGGCCAGCGCTTGGCGATACCCGCACGCCCCTAAAGGCCCGTGACTGCAATCCGGGCCTGTGGCAAGGGGATATGGTTCAGCCAAAGAACCAGTAGCAAACCCCGATCGCCGCCACGACGCCGCTGAACTCGGCCAGCAGCGCGCAGCCCACCGCATGCCGCGCCCGCTGGATACCCACGGCACCGAAATACACCGCCAGCACATAGAAGGTGGTTTCGGTGCTGCCCTGAATGGTCGCGGCCACCAGCGCGGGGAAGCTGTCCACGCCGGAAGTCTTCATGGTTTCGATCAGCATCGCCCGCGCGGCGCTGCCGGAGAATGGCTTGACCATGGCAGTCGGCAAGGCGTCGACGAAACGGGTGTCCCAGCCGGCCCACTGCACCAGGTGCCGGATGCCGTCCAGGCCGAAGTCCAGCGCGCCCGAGGCCCGCAGCACGCCGACGGCGCATAACATGGCCACCAGGTATGGCAGCAACGTCTTGGCGACGTCAAAACCCTCTTTGGCACCTTCAATGAAGGCTTCATAAACCTTGACCTTGCGCAGCGCGCCTACTACCAGAAACATCATGATCAAGCCGAACAGTGTCAGGTTGCCCAGGATCGAGGACAGCCCGGCCAGTGCCGTGGCTGAGAGCGTCGCCAGCAGCGCCATGAAACTGCCCAGTACCAACGCACCCGGAATCAGATAAGCCAGCACTACCGGGTCCCACAGGCGCAGACGCTGCATGAACGCCACCGACAGCAGCCCCACCAGGGTTGAGGCGCTGGTGGCGAGCAGGATCGGCAGGAATACCAGGGTCGGGTCCGGCGCCCCTTGCTGGGCGCGATACATGAAAATGGTCACCGGCAACAGCGTCAGCGATGAGGCGTTGAGCACCAGGAACAGGATTTGTGCATTGCTGGCGATGGTCGGGCTGGGGTTCAAGTCCTGCAGGGCTCGCATGGCCTTCAGGCCGATCGGGGTCGCCGCGTTATCCAGCCCCAGGCCGTTTGCCGCAAAGTTGAGGGTAATCAGGCCAATCGCCGGATGACCCGCTGGCACCTCCGGCATCAGCCGCAAAAACAATGGCCCGAGCGCCTTGGCCAGCCAGTCGACAATACCGGCCTTTTCGGCGATCCGCAGAAACCCCAGCCACAGGGTCAAGGTGCCGAACAGCAGGACCATCACCTCCACCGACAGCTTGGCCATGGCGAAAATGCTTTCCACCATGGCGGCGAAGATCCCGGCGTTACCGCCGATCAGCCACTGCGCCAGCGCCGATACGGCTGCCACGATAAAGAAGCCAAGCCACAGGCCATTGAGCATCGGTTAAGTCCCCCGGAAGATGCCGCGAATGATAGCGGGGCTGGCAGAAACGACAAACCCCGGATTTCTCCGGGGTTTGTTTGGCATTGCGCAGGGGCTACAAAAATCCTATGGCAGATCCTGTGGGAGCCGAGCTTGCTCGCGATGGGGCCGGATCAGTCAGCATTGATGTTGGCTGACACACCGCAATCGCGAGCAAGCTCGGCTCCCACAGGGGTTATGCGCCTCAACGGCTGGCAGTTTCTCCCGCTGGCATCGGCTCTTTGCTGCGCCAGTGGGGCAGGGAATTCCAGTAGCGCTGGCCCTTGGCATCGTCGTACATGCCTTCCCAGCGGGAAATGACCAGCACGGCCAGGGCATTGCCGATCACGTTCAGCGCGGTGCGGGCCATGTCCATGATGCGGTCGACACCGGCAATGAACGCCAGACCTTCCAGCGGAATACCGACACTGCCGAGGGTCGCCAACAGCACCACGAAAGAGACACCCGGTACGCCGGCGATGCCTTTGGAGGTCACCATCAAGGTCAGCACCAACAGCAATTGCTGGCTGATGGACAGATCGATGCCGTACAACTGAGCGATGAAAATCGCCGCGATGCTCTGGTAAAGGGTCGAACCGTCGAGGTTGAACGAATAACCGGTCGGCACCACGAAGCTGCAAATCGCCTTGGGTGCACCGTAGGCCTCCATCTTCTCGATCACGCGTGGCAACACGGTTTCGGAGCTGGCGGTGGAGTAGGCCAGCACCAGCTCATCCTTGAAGATGCGCATCAGTTTGACCACGGAGAAGCCGAACAGACGAGCAATCAGCCCCAGCACCACGAAGGCGAAGAACGCGATGGCGACGTAAACCAGGATCACCAGCTTCGCCAATGGCAACAGCGAAGCGAAGCCGAAGTTGGCAACCGTCACCGCGATCAGGGCGAACACGCCGATCGGGGCGTATTGCATGATCATATGGGTGACCTTGAACATGCTTTCCGAGACGCCCTGGAACATTTTTACCAGGGGGTCGCGCAGGTCCGATTGCAGGCTGGACAGACCCAGGCCAAACAATACGGAGAAGAAAATGATCGGCAGCATCTCGCCACGCGCCACCGCCGCGAAGATGTTCGACGGGATCAGATTGAGAATGGTCTGGATGAACGCATGTTCATGCTGAACCTCGGCGGCCGTGGCCTGGTACTTGGAAATATCCACCGTACCCAAGGTGCTCATGTCGATGCCGCTGCCCGGCTGGAAGAAATTGGCCAACAGCAAACCGACGACGATGGCGACAGTGGTGACGATTTCGAAGTAGAGGATGGTCTTGAGACCGATACGCCCGAGTTTCTTGGCGTCACCGACCCCGGCAATACCGACGATCAGCGAAGAAATCACGATCGGGATCACGATCATCTTGATCAGACGGATAAAGATATCGCCTGCCGGTTGCAGCACGTTGCTGATCCACCAGGCCTTCTCGGTACTGAAATGGTTGAGCAGCGCGCCAATTGCAATCCCGAGCACCAGACCGATGAGGATCTGCCAGGCGAGGCTTAGTCTTGCCTTCTTCATATCTTTACCCTTACTTCAGTTGGACTCGGGCAACTGCCACAAACCGAACCACCCGATGGCGATACGAATGCGTGCCGCTGCCCCCATATAAGGTCACCCCGAGTACGCGCCAAAGGCGCACTGGCAGGCGAAAAAAGGCGCAACTATTGCGATGCAAAGGAGGGGCGTCTAATGCCGTAAACGCCTACCCTATGCCGAATCGGCATGATGTCTTTGAAATAAAACGTGCGTACCCATCGGTTCGAATACGCCATTTCGGCAGGCAAAAATGCCGTGAACCGGCCATTTTCCGCGCAACGGGGTTTTTGTCCGGCCTCGCAAAAAGCGCTCAAAGGATGGAAGAATGAAGCACTCTCGAAAGAGCGGACCGGGCGGATAAATCTCCGATATACGGTCGGATGCGGGGGAGTGGAGCAGCGTGGAAAAACGATGGTGGTACGCAGGGGTGGGGCAGACGCCAGGATAGCCAACCGCTCTGGCATGAACTTTACAATGCACGAAGCTCCACGCAAGTTCGCCAGTCGTCATGACTGTGCGAGCCTGCGTGGAAGCTTTTTCCTGACCCGGCCCTTTCGCAGGCACCCCTTGTGCCCGTAGGTCACTGCGCCCTTAGACGGGCAGAGCGTCCCGGCCCCCTGGTCATGCATCGGCCCTCTTCGGACTGTGCAGAGGAGAAAAACAACGTGCTTTTCTCGCTTTCAGAATCAGTACCAGTTCGGATCTTTCTTGAGTTGCTCCATTAACAGTTCTTGCATACCTTCATCAGGATTGCCGAGGAACCGGTAATCGGCATGACGTGTCGGCGACTTGTCGGCCGGAAGTCCGGCAGGGACTTCAACCAGCAATGCATAAGCCTCGTCCTTGTCGAAACTGAAAGCGACGAACAAGCGCTTGCTGCGGCATGTCGCCTGGGTTTCGCACAACGGACCGACCAGGTATTTGTCGCCATCTTCCTCGACAGCATTCATCTGCTGCGAATCGCCTGACAGGTTCATCACCCATTCCGGCAGGCGTTCTTCCTTTTTAACCACTTGCTGCCAAGTCTCGACATATTGCGGGTCGGCCTTGAGCAACTGATTGACCCGCATCTGTCCGTCGTTGGCAGCCATGGCCATGGTGCCGCCGCCCAGCAGCAGGGCGGCGACCAATCCTTTGAGTGCGACGCTCATGGTCAGCCTCGGCCGCGGCGGCCAAAGAAGAAGGAAGCGATGAACATCACCAGGAACACGACAAAGAGAATCTTGGCGATGCCCGTGGCGGTGCCTGCGATACCACCGAAGCCCAGTACTGCGGCGATGATGGCAATGATCAGGAAAGTAATTGCCCAGCTCAACATGGTGATTCTCCTTACGCTTTTCTATTTAGTTAGGGTCTTGCAGTGATGGTTCCGGTGCAGTGGACGACCGGTTCATCGAGTTAAAACACCCAGCGCTCCTCGCGGGGCATGCCGCTCTCAGCCTGATCGACTTCCATCATTCGCATCGAGGCGGAAATATCCGAGAGGCTGCTGACAGCGCTGAAATGAGTTTGCGGGGCGCGCTGAATTGACAACAGAGGCGCTTCAGGCTGTTGGCTCTGATGCCAAAGCATCAACTGCTGGCCAGCCACAAGCGTGATCAGCAGGGCCACTGCTGCCCACAAACCCTGCTGAACATGCAGGGCAGAGATTCGAAACTGAGCGGCACGTTGACGATTCATCCTGAAATTCCTCCCCACCCCGAGTGGTGACCTGGTTGAGGCGCCTTGACGCCACGTTGAGCTAACCATTGCACTCGGCATGCCAGAATTTCTGGCGATATAAATATCTTTAAAATCAATTAGTTATGGATGACTTGCGAGCCAGCCGGAGCGCATCCTGCACGATGGCCACGACAAAGGTCGTGCGTAATGCACGAACGGCGGAGATAGACGCGATAGAATCTTTTTGAATTGCCCGTCGGAAATAGATGTCGGAATGGGCAAGCCATACCGTACGAGGCGGCCGCGGGCGCAAAAAAGGGACCTAAATCAACCTTTTAGGAGTCAGACACTCGCAAGTACGCTGCCGGTGGGTAATATCCCCTCAGAAACGACCATGCAACTTGCCCGATTTTTCTGACACTAACCAACATCATTCATTAAAGGAGCGTAGGAAAAATGGAATCCGCCACTGAGCATCAAGGCCGCATTCTGCTGGTAGACGACGAGTCCGCCATCCTGCGTACATTCCGTTATTGCCTGGAAGACGAAGGCTACAGCGTCGCCACCGCCAACAGCGCCGCCCAGGCGGACACCCTGCTGCAGCGGCAGGTGTTTGACCTGTGCTTTCTGGACTTGCGCCTGGGAGAAGACAACGGCCTTGATGTCCTGGCGCAAATGCGCATCCAGGCACCCTGGATGCGGGTGGTGATTGTCACCGCCCACTCGGCGGTAGACACCGCCGTTGATGCGATCCAGGCGGGCGCCGCCGATTATCTGGTCAAGCCTTGCAGCCCCGATCAACTGCGCCTGGCGACCGCCAAACAGTTAGAGGTGCGCCAGTTGTCGGCGCGACTGGAAGCCCTGGAAGGGGAAGTGCGCAAACCCAATGACGGCCTCGACTCCCACAGCCCGGCGATGAAAGTCGTGCTCGAAACCGCTCGCCAGGTCGCCAGCACTGACGCCAACATTCTGATCCTTGGCGAGTCCGGCACCGGTAAGGGTGAACTGGCCCGAGCCATCCATGGCTGGAGCAAACGCGCGAAGAAGTCCTGCGTCACGATCAACTGCCCGTCGTTGACCGCTGAGTTGATGGAAAGCGAACTGTTCGGCCACAGCCGCGGTGCATTTACCGGCGCCAGTGAAAGCACGCTGGGACGGGTCAACCAGGCCGACGGCGGTACGCTTTTTCTCGACGAAATCGGCGATTTTCCCCTGACATTGCAGCCCAAGTTGCTGCGTTTCATTCAGGACAAGGAATACGAACGGGTCGGCGATCCGGTGACCCGTCGTGCCGATGTGCGGATCCTCGCGGCGACCAACCTCAACCTTGAAGACATGGTGCGCGACGGGCGCTTTCGCGAAGACCTGCTGTACCGCCTGAATGTGATTACCCTGCATCTGCCACCACTGCGCGAGCGGGCCGAAGACATTCTGACGTTGGCCGACCGCTTCCTGGCGCGCTTCGTCAAGGAATACGCCCGCCCGGCGCGCGGCTTCAGCGACGAGGCTCGTGAAGCGCTGCTAGGCTATCGCTGGCCTGGCAACATCCGGGAGCTGCGCAACGTGGTCGAGCGCGCCAGCATCATCTGCGCGCAGGAAAAAGTCGAAATCAGCCACTTGGGCATGGCCGAGCAACCCGTCAACAATGCACCGCGAATCGGGGCTGCGCTAAGCCTCGACGAATTGGAAAAGGCGCATATTGGCGCAGTGCTGGCCACGGCCGACACGCTGGATCAGGCCGCCAAGACCCTGGGAATCGATGCCTCCACGCTGTATCGCAAACGCAAGCAGTACAACCTGTGAGCGTCATCTTATGAAACTGGCGATGAAGCTGCGCACACGGCTGTTTCTGAGTATCTCGGCGCTGATTACCGTGGCCTTGCTGGGGCTGTTGCTTGGCCTGGTCAGCGTGGTGCAGATGGCCAATACCCAAGAACAATCGGTGCGCGACAACTTCATCCTGCTCGACCTGGGCCTCAAGCTGCGTCAGACCCTGGGCGACCAGTTGATGATCATGCTCGATGAGAAGCCCGACCTGGTGGCTCTGGAAGCATCCAAACGGCAATACTTCGAGTTGCTCGACGAGGGCATCGCCCACGAACAGGTGCTGGACGATTCAGCCGACAGCTTCAGCAAGGCCAAAGCCGATTACATCAGTTTTCTGGAGGCTTTTTCAGCCTCTCGCCAGCTACCGGCCCAACTGTCCGGTATCCAGAACCTCACCGAAAAATTCAACGTGCTGCGCACGGGCTTGATCGACGCGTATCGGCAGGCGCTGAACAACATCAGCGACACCCAGAACAAAGCTCGCGAGCGCGCGTTGCTGATTTCCGGATTACTGGGGCTGGTAGGGTTGGCGGTGCTGATCATCGGCTTCATCACAGCCCACGGTATCGCCCGACGTTTCGGGGCGCCGATCGAGGCGCTGGCGGCGGCGGCGGATAATATCGGCCAGGGCAACTTCGAAGTGACGCTGCCGATCTCCTCGGCCTCGGAACTGAACTTGCTGACCCGTCGTTTCGGCATCATGGCCCAGGCTCTGCGCGAGCATCAGGCCACCAACGTCGATGAGCTGCTCGCCGGCCAGCAACGCTTGCAAGCGGTACTCGACAGCATCGACGACGGCTTGCTGATGATCGATCGCCAGGGTCGCCTGGAGCACCTCAACCCGGTGGCCCAGCGTCAATTGGGCTGGGACGAGGAGCGCCTGGGCCAGGGATTGGGCGAGGCGCTGGAACGCAAGGATTTGGATGAGGAACTGCAACTGGTGCTGCGCGGGGGAACGCTGGAGCGGGCACCGGACGACTTGAGCATCGAAGTGGATGGCGAGTCGCGGTTGCTGACGTATAGCCTCACCCCCGTAAGCCATACCCAGGGGCACATCCTCGGGGCGGTGATGGTGTTGCACGATGTCACTGAACAACGCGCTTTCGAACGGGTGCGCAGTGAATTCGTGTTGCGCGCGTCCCACGAGCTGCGTACCCCGGTGACCGGCATGCACATGGCGTTCGGCCTGTTGCAGGAGCGCGTGCATTTTCCTGAGGAATCGCGCGAAGCCGATCTGCTCAACACCGTCAACGAAGAAATGCAGCGCCTGATGCAGCTCATCAATGACCTGCTGAACTTCTCCCGCTACCAGAACGGTCTGCAAAAACTGACGCTGGCACCTTGTTCCATCGAAGAACTGCTGGAGTCGGCCCGGCTGCGGTTTGCCGCACAGGCCCAAGCCAAGGGCATCCAATTGCTCGTGGCGATCCAGGGACCCTTACCACGCCTGCATGCCGACGCTGCGCAACTGGACCGGGTGCTGGATAACCTGATCGACAATGCCATGCGTCACACGGGCGACCACGGTCAGATCCGCCTGCAGGCCCGTCGCCACGGCGAGCGGGTGATCATCAGCGTCGAGGACAATGGTGAGGGCATTCCCTACGGCCAGCAGGGACGGATCTTCGAACCTTTCGTCCAGGTCGGTCGCAAGAAGGGCGGCGCAGGGCTGGGGCTGGCGCTGTGCAAGGAAATCGTCCAGCTCCACGGTGGGCGCATGGGCGTTTATTCACGGCCGGGGCAGGGCACACAGTTCTATATGGCGCTGGCGGTCTGAGTCGGTTCAGGCCTCATCGTCCAGGCGTCGCCCCAACAGGCGCCGGCCGCGGGTAATCAGCTCGATCAACTGCACGGCACTGAGCGCATGGGCAAACAGCCAACCCTGCCCGAAAGTCACGCCTTCGCTGCTCAGGTAAGACGCCTGGGCTTCATGCTCGATGCCCTCGGCAATCACCTTGAGCTCTAACGCGTGGGCCATGCGGATAATATGCGGGGCCACACCGCTGCTGGCGGCATCGTGCCCCAAGGCGTCAATGAAGGCTTTGTCGATTTTCAAGCAGTCCACCGGCAAGGTTTGCAGGTAGGCGAGGCTGCAATAGCCCGTGCCGAAATCATCGATCAACACCTGATGCCCGACATCGCGCAGCGATTGCAGATTATCCCGGGCGACCAGGACATCGACCAATCCGCGTTCGGTCACTTCAAAGGCTATCTGGTGCGCCGACACCCGATGCAACGCCAGCAGGCGGGCGATCACTTCGCCGATACGTGGCACCATGACGTCGCACGCTGCCAGGTTCACCGAGATGTACAGCTGCGGATTGGCCCGCAGCAGCTGACCCAACTGGTCGAACAGGCGTTGCAGCACGAAGTCTGTGATCTGACGGATCTGCCCGGTGTTCTCTGCCATCGGAATGAACAGATCCGGGCTGGTGAGGGTGCCGTCCGGGCGCCGCCAGCGCAACAGGGCTTCAGCACCGACGCAATTGCGACTGCGCAGGTCGAAGATCGGCTGGTACAGCACCTGCAATTCCCCGCGCCGGATGGCCCCGTGCAGTTCGGCGTCCATCGATTGGCGCTGACGCGCCAGCAGGAATACCTGGAAACCAATCCCCAGGCCCAGCATCAGGCTGATGGGCAGCAACCACCAGGCGTTGGAGGGAATATTGAAACCATTGCGTTGAGCAATCAGCACCAGTTGATATTCCGGGCTGTCGGTCTGCATCCGATAGATCAGGCGGTTCTGCGTCACTTGCAATGCATTGCGGCTTTTCGAGGGCCAAGGCTCCGTGGGCGGCCAGTATTGATCGGTACCCAGCACCGGTATCGCCCGCTCGCCATGATCGAGCACTACAAGCAGGCTACTGCCGGGGGGCAGGTCGACCACGTCGGTCAGATGCCCGCGGGAAGTCGCAACGCGAAAATTGCCACGCCCCAGCATCAATGCAGCACGGTTTTCATCCGGCTCGGTGGTGGTATTGAGCCAGTAGCTGTAGGTCGGCCCCCGGATGTCAGGCGGTCGGATCACCGATAACCCGCTGCGGCGTGGACGATTGGAACAAACCCCGCTGCTATCGATATACGCCGCTTCGTAGACGAAACGGTAGTTGAAGCTGACCTGCTGCAACGTCGCGATCATGTCGTCGTCGCATCTGCGCAACGGCTGGTTTTGCAGATCGTCGAGGCTTTCGCGCAACTGTCCGAAAAGCTGCTCGAGTCGCTGCAGAAAGCGCTCGCCCTGAGCATTCATCTGGTCGCTTTCGCGCTGCTGGATTTGCTGCATCACCACGAACAGACTGGCGCCCAGCAATAGCACGGTACTCAGGACAGCCGCCATCATCGCCAGGAGAAACGGGCGATGGAGCCAGCTTTGCAGGGTTTCGCGGGCAGGCGTCATCATTGGTAATCCGAAAGTTACCAATGAGTTATAGCTTCTGATTTGGATTTAGCCCTGACCGTCGGACGGGCGTCATTATTTTGTCTGGTTGAGCACCTGCAGGATAGCCGCACTTTGCGCATCCGGCATGCCGTCGAACCGGGTCGGCCGGAAGCGCATCTGGAAGGCAGCGAGCACATGATGAGTGGCCACATCCCATTCGCCGGTGCGGGGCGTCGGGTAACCGAAACGGGCCAGCTCGGCCTGGAACCAACTGGCGTTCGGTACCTGCGCCGCGAAAACCGCCTGCTGGCGGATTACCGCCTGCTCGTCTGGCCAAATCCCCACCCCAGCTTGCGCCAGGCGCTTCCAGGGAAACAGCGGCCCAGGGTCAAGCTTGCGCATCGGGGCAATATCGCTATGCCCAATGATGTTGCGCGGGTTGATCCCATTACGCTGGGAGATGTCCTTGAGCAAGGCGATCAAGGCCTGGACCTGAGCTTCGCTGTAGGGATACCAGAGGCGCCCGGTGGGCGTATCGACGAAACCGGGATTGACGATCTCAATGCCGATGGAGCTGGAATTGAGCCAGGTCCGGCCATCCCATTCACTGTCTCCGGCGTGCCAGGCGCGCCGGCCTTCATCTACCAGCTTGTAGACGGTCGCGCTTTTATCATCGCCGATCAGGTAATGCGCACTGACTTCGCCGTGGGTGAGCAGAGCCAGGGACCGCTCCAGGGAAGCGGAAGTGTAATGCAGCACCACGAACTGGATACGGTTGTCATGATTGACTGAAGGGTGGCTGGTATCGAGCCTGGGGCCGCTGGCGCAACCGGCCAGAACCAGTAAGAAGGCAATGAGCGAAAAAAATTTCATGGCAGGTGCATTACGCGCTGGGGTAATGCAACAGTGTAACGTATCGCGTTGCGATGATCTGGCTCGCATAACGGGATTCACAAAATGGAACAATTGCCTTCAGCCCCATTCCACTCGGTTGCGCCCGGCATTTTTGGCTCTATATAGCGCCTGATCGGCTCTTTTAAGCACCGAATCGCTGTGCTCCCCGCTTTTGAACGCGGTCATGCCCACAGACACGGTGATCGTGACCGGCTCACCCTTGAAGTGAAACGGGCAGGCCTCGATGGCTGCGCGCAGGGACTCGGCCAGTCTTGCTCCGGCCGCCAGCGGCGTGTCGGGCACCAGCAGGACAAATTCCTCACCGCCAAAGCGGGCGATAAAATCGCTGCCACGCAAACGTCTGCGCAGCACCGAAGCGATGATCTTCAGCACCCGATCACCTGCCAGGTGGCCGTAGTTATCGTTGATGCGCTTGAAGTGATCCAGATCGAGCATGGCCAGCAGCAGACTGTTGCCGTGCCGCTGCCATTGGGCAACTTCCTGTTCGAGACGCTCGGACCAGGCGGCGCGGTTAGGCAGCCCAGTGAGCGGATCGATAAGCGCTTTTTGCCGCTGCTCTTCAAGATTATCCCGGACAACCTGGGCATCCTGCTCCATCAGCGCGACGCGCTCGGCCAGGCTTTTGAGGCGAGCCGACACTTCCTGCTCGCGCTGATCGCGCTGCTTCTGGTGCAGGTCCATCGTGCCAAGCAGGCCTTCGAGGTGGTTCTCCAGCACTTGCTTGAGACCTTCCAGGTCATCAGCTTCCTGCACGCTGCTTTGCAAGCCATCCACCTGCTCGCGAATCTGCGTGTCCATTTCCCGGGAGGCCGACTGGTTATCGGCATGGTCTTCACTGGCTGCCCGTAAACTGCTCTGGAAGGACTCAAGCCGATCATTGAGGCGCTGCAGGTACGCTTCGAATTCATGTTGGCCGGTGTCGGTAATTGCCAGCATGAGCACGGCAAGATCGTCGAGAATTGGCAGTAATTCATACCAGTTCAAGCCATTTTGCAGCCGTTCGCGCATGGCCTCGGCCTGGGGACGATGACGCTCGGGCAGGGTCAGGTCGCCCAGCAGGCCCAACAGGGTGTCTTCTATATGCCTGGCCACCGAACTGTAGGACGGCTCCGGTGAGTCGGGCAGTTCATAATGGTCGTCCTCCGGCTCAGACGCTGCCGGCTCGACCGCGGCCGAGGGTTCGACGGGCTCTTCCGGGAGGGGCAGCGACTCGTCCAGCGCTTGCGGCGGCTCCTCGGGCATCAGCTCATCAGGGTTCCCAAGGGCGGGTACCGGCACCGCCTGTTCCGTGGGAATCGGCGCCGGCTCGGTTGCCTCCTCCTGCTCGGTAGCTTCATCTCGCTCCAGAGTCGGCTCGGCAGCTTCGGATACCGGCGACGGAGAGCGTTCTGGATCGGGATCGACCATTGGCGGAATGAACGCGACCGGTTCAGGCGCTTCATCGACTGTTGCCGCAGGTCCGGCTAACACTGCCGGGGCTGGAACTGGAGTTATGGCAGGCGCAGCGTCAGTCGCTAACTGTGCCGGTGCCGGCGGTGTCGTTTCCAAAACCGTTACCGCGCTGCGCTGGGCAGGTTCGTGCGGCGGAGGCGCCGCTTCTTCCTGGCCGTGGCCACCAAACAACCGTTGCAGCAGGCCGGGACGATTCGGTTCAGTGGGCGCTTCCAGCACACTCAGCGCCTGGCCCTGCAAGCTGCTCAGTTCACTGAGCAGCAAAGGAATCTCCCGAGCCTGGTCCACCCGGTCTTCCAACTGCTTGGAAAACTTTTTCAAGGGCCGGCTGACTTCCTTTGGCAGCGGCAAGGTTTGCAACTGAGCGACCAGGGAAGTCAATGCAGCGCTCACCTGTTCGACTCGAGTCTCGCGACGCTGCTCGGAATCAAGCACAGCTTTTTCCAGGCGGGGCAAAAGAGCGGCGAGGGCGGCATCCATGTCATCGCTGCGCACCACTTCGCGCATTTCTTTCATGCACTGATCGACCGCCCGGTCAGTGCCTTCGGCGGCCAGCGTACTGCGCACCAGGCCGCGACGCAGCAAGTCGAGCCGAGCCGCCCAGCGGCGCTCGAGCTTTTCTTGCTGTTCGATGCTCTTGAAGTACTTCTCTCTCCAGCGTTCGGCTTCGTCGCTCATTCATGGGATCCGCGAGGGGCAGGACTCAGTGCGGGGAATGCATCCGCCGTGAGCGAACCCGGCAGACGAATTTCGACCGCGACAGGCAGGTGGTCGGAAATGGGGTGAGCCAGCACCTCGAACCGTTCGAGGGTCAAGGTGGGGCTCAGCAGAATATGGTCCAGACAGCGCTGGGGGCGCCAGCTGGGGAATGTGGCTTCGAGTTGTGGGGCGAGCAGCCCAAGATCACGCAACGGCGAATTTTGCAGCAAGTCGTTGGCATGGGTATTCATGTCGCCCATCAATACCTGGTGCTTGTAGTCACCAATCAACTCGCGGATGTAGGCCAGTTGCATCGTTCGGGTACGAGCCCCGAGGGCCAGGTGCATCATGACCACGATCAACGCCTCCGGACCTTCGCCAAAGCGCGCCAGGATCGCTCCGCGTCCCTTGGGCCCGGGTAACGGGTGGTCTTCTATCGCCCACGGCCGCAGGCGGCTCAACACACCATTGCTGTGCTGACCCAGGCGCCCGAGGTTGCGATTGAGTTGTTGGTACCAGTAGGGGAAAGCACCCAATTGAGCCAGATGCTCCACCTGATTGACGTAGCCCGATCTCAGGCTCCCACCGTCGGCCTCTTGCAAGGCCACCAGGTCGAAATCTTTCAGCAGGTCGCCGATCTTCTGCAGGTTGACGGCGCGTCCGGTGTGCGGCAGCAGATGTTGCCAGCCACGGGTCAGGTAATGCCGGTAACGCTCTGTGCTGATGCCCACCTGAATATTGAAACTGAGCAGCCGCAGGCAGTTGTCGGCAGGCAGGCCCGTGGAGGCGATATGATGCTCATTGACCCGCGGTTCATGCAGGCCAACGACGCGTTCGGTGCTCCAGCGGGCCATGGTCAGCGCCGCGCTTAGTTAGCGGCGGCCTTGGTTGCCGCTCGTTCTTTGGCAATCAGCTGGTCGGCCAGTTCCAGCGCCTGGTTAGCACCACCGGCCGAACCGATATCAAAGCGGTATTTGCCGTTGACGACCATGGTGGGTACGCCAGTGATCTCGTATTTCTTGGCAAGTTCTTTGGCTTTGTTGATCTGGCCCTTGATGGCGAAGGAGTTGAACGTCGCCAGAAACTTGTCCTTGTCCACACCTTGGGTGGCGAGGAATTCAGCCATTTCTTCAGGATCGGTCAGACGCTTCTTCTCAACCTGGATCTCATTGAACACTGCAGCGTGAACCTTGTGCTCGACGCCCATGGCTTCGAGGGTCAGGAACATCTGGCCGTGGGCGTCCCATGGGCCGCCGAACATGGCCGGAATGCGTACGAAGTTAACGTCCGAAGGCAGTTTCTCGACCCATGGGTTGATGACCGGCTCGAACGCGTAGCAATGCGGGCAGCCGTACCAGAACAGTTCCACCACTTCGATCTTGCCAGGCACGGCCACCGGAACGGGATTGCTCAATTCGACGTAAGGGGCTTTCGATTCCTCGGCGTTGGCTTGGGCGGCCATGCCGAACAGGCTGACAGCGGCGAGCGCGGCGCTGATGATCAGATTACGCATGCTTTACTCCTGGACAATGAGGTGACCTCGCGAGGCGTGTTTTTCAGACAGGCCGTGACGGGTTCAAGTTCGCTAGTGTAACGGTAGCGGCCACAAAAAAGGGCGGCCAAAGCCACCCTTTTGATGTTCGCATCGACAGATTAATCGAGCGTTAACGTTGCAAGAGATGTAAACCCTCACAACGCCCGGCCAACGGTCTTAGTGCAGGCCCTGAATGTAGCTGGCCACCGCCGCGATCTCTTCGTCGCTCAGCTTGCGGGCAATGGTGCGCATCATCGCCTCGCCATCATTGTTACGACCGTCTGCTTCCTTGCGGAAGTCAGTCAGCTGCTTGGCAATGTACTGAGCGTGCTGGCCCCCAAGGTGCGGGAAGCCGGCCGCTGCGTTACCTTTGCCGTCAGGCGAGTGGCAACCGGTGCAAGCTGGAAGCCCCTTTTCCAGGTTGCCTCCGCGAAACAGCGCTTCACCACGTGCGACCAGTTTTGGATCGGCGGCGCCAACGCTGCCCTTCTGGCTGGCGAAATAAGCCGCCATGTCCGCCAGGTCCTGATCGTTCAGGTTGGTCAGCAGGCCGGTCATTTCCAGCACGACACGCTTGCCGTCCTTGATGTCCTTCAACTGCTTGGTCAGGTAACGCTCACCCTGGCCCGCCAGTTTCGGAAAGTTTGGTGCCATGCTGTTGCCATCCGGACCATGGCAGGCCCCACATACGGCGGCTTTCGCCTGGCCGGCGGCGGCATCGCCAGCGGCATGGGCTACGCCGGATATCCCCAATGTCAACAGCAGACTCACGATCAGTTTGTTCATCAGCTAATCCAACTACGGCTAAGGGTTAAAGAGTTATGGACCGGGTTTACTCGCTCATCCACTGGATGATGGCTCGGTAATCCTCGGCACTGCAGTCCATGCACAAACCACGCGGCGGCATCGCCTTGAAACCCTGGGTCACGTGTTGCACCAGCGTCTCCATACCTTTCGCCAACCTCGGCGTCCAAGCTTCCTGATCACCCTTGCGGGGTGCCATGGGGAGTTGGCCGGAATGACAGGCACCACAAACACGGTTGTACACAGCTTCCGGATCCTGTGTAGCCTGAGCGCTGTAAAGCGGCATCAAGACACCGGCAGCTAGCAGCCATTTCGTCATAAAACGACCTTTTCAGGGTTGAGAGCGAGCTGCGTTCTAGTGCGCAATTTCAGTCGGTCGCTCCCGTGAGCTTCATCCTACGCTGGGACAAAGCGCACACAAAATCTGCGGCATTATATACTGGCGTCACTGAAACGGAAACGACACAGCTTGCCGCGTCCATTCCCGACGCCACCCACATCGGAAATCCCATGCAACTGAAGAACCCCATCCTCGGCCTGTGCCAACAGTCCACCTTCATGCTCAGCGCCGCCAAAGTCGATCAATGCCCCGACGATGAAGGCTTTGAAGTGGCTTTCGCCGGGCGTTCCAACGCCGGTAAATCCAGCGCACTGAACACCCTGACCCATGCAAGCCTGGCACGCACCTCGAAAACTCCGGGCCGCACGCAGCTCTTGAACTTCTTCAAGCTAGACGATGAACGCCGTTTGGTCGACCTGCCCGGCTACGGCTACGCGAAAGTACCGATCCCGCTCAAACAACACTGGCAGCGCCATCTGGAAGCCTACCTGGGCAGCCGCGAGAGTTTGAAAGGCTTGATTCTGATGATGGACATCCGCCATCCGATGACCGACTTCGATCTGCTGATGCTCGACTGGGCTGTCGCCAGCGGCATGCCGATGCACATCCTGCTGACCAAGGCAGACAAGCTCACCTACGGCGCAGCCAAGAACACCCTGCTCAAAGTGCAGTCGGAAATCCGCAAGGGATGGGGCGAGACGATCACCATCCAGTTGTTCTCGGCGCCCAAGCGCATGGGCCTGGAAGAGGCCTACACTGTATTGGCCGATTGGATGGAATTGGCAGACAAGGGCAGCGAAGAGGCGGAATAAGCCAAATCGCGGGCAAAAAAAACCCCGGACTTCGTATGGGGAGGGGGAAGTTCGGGGTCCAAGTTCCGGACCGCTAGGGCGGGGTCCAGATATCTGCCAACACTTAACACAACATAGGAGCATTGAAGGGCTTCACCAGCCTTTCAGAAACTCTGAGTAGCAATTCACGGTTTTAGTTCAGATTATTTTTGGAAATAACCTTAGGAATTTTCCGAACTAATGAGGCCAGGATTCGATTTGGCGAGGGGATTTCCCTCGCCACAGGGCCTACCATATCTCCCTGACCCACACAGGTCCCCGCAATTTCAGCAGTTGAGACTCAGTGCGCCTCATCCCAGTTATTGCCCACGCCCACTTCCACCAGGAGCGGCACATCCAGCATGGCGGCGGCGCTCATGTGCTGGCGTATTTCCTCGCGCACCTGATCGACCAGATCCTCGCGCACCTCCAGCACCAATTCGTCGTGGACCTGCAGGATGACCTTGGCATCCAGCCCCGACGCAGTCAGCCAGCGATCCACCGCCACCATGGCTTTCTTGATGATATCTGCCGCTGTGCCCTGCATCGGCGCGTTGATGGCCGTGCGTTCTGCGCCTTTGCGCAAAGCCGGATTTTTCGCGTTGATATCCGGCAGGTACAACCGACGACCGAAAATGGTTTCGACGTAACCTTGCTCGGCTGCCTGGGCACGGGTGCGCTCCATGTAGGCCAGTACGCCTGGGTAGCGGGCAAAGTAGCGGTCGATGTAAGCCTGGGACTGCTTGCGATCCACGCCGATCTGCTTGGCCAGACCGAAAGCACTCATGCCGTAGATCAGGCCGAAGTTGATCGCCTTGGCGCTGCGGCGCTGGTCATGAGTGACGGCGTCCAGCTCAACGCCGAAAACCTCGGCGGCGGTGGCCCGGTGCACATCCAGATTATTGCGGAAGGCGTGGAGCAGGCCTTCATCCTTGGCTAGGTGCGCCATGATCCGCAGTTCGATCTGCGAGTAGTCCGCCGCCAGCAGCTTGTAGCCTTTCGGCGCAACGAATGCTTGACGAATCCTGCGGCCTTCGGCGGTGCGAATCGGAATGTTCTGCAGGTTGGGGTCGATCGAGGACAGTCGTCCGGTAGCGGCGACGGCTTGCTGATAATTGGTATGGACGCGGCCCGTACGGCTGTTGATCTGCTCCGGCAGGCGGTCGGTGTAGGTGCTCTTGAGCTTGCTCAGCGAGCGGTACTGCATCAATACCTTGGGCAGCGGATAATCCTGCTCGGCCAGCTCGGCCAGCACCGCTTCGGCGGTAGACGCCTGGCCCTTGGCGGTTTTGCTGAGCACCGGTAAGCCAAGTTTTTCGTAGAGGATCACCCCCAGTTGCTTGGGTGAACCCAGGTTGAATTCCTCCCCGGCGATGGCAAATGCCTCGCGTTCCAGAGCCACCAGCTTCTCGCCCAACTCAACGCTCTGCACCCCCAGCAGGTTGGCATCGACCAGCGCACCCTGGCGCTCAATGCGTGCCAGGACCGGCATCAGCGGCATTTCGATTTCGTTGAGCACCTTGCCCAAGCTTGGCGTGGCAGCCAGTTTTTCCTGCAGGGCCTGGTGCAGGCGGAAAGTCACGTCCGCATCTTCGGCGGCGTAAGGGCCGGCCAGTTCCAGGGCAATCTGGTCAAAGGTCAGCTGTTTGACGCCTTTGCCGGCGATGTCCTGGATATCGGTCTTGCTTTGTCCCAGGTACTTGAGCGCCAGGCTGTCCATGTCGTGACGGGTTGCTGTGGAGTCCAGTACGTAGGACTCAAGCATGGTGTCGAAGGCAATGCCTTGCACAAGAATGCCGTGGTTTTGATCACCACCGATGGCGCAGTTGGCCAGGATGTTGGTTTCGAATTTGGCATGCTGGCCGACCTTGAGCTTGTTCGGGTTCTCCAGCAATGGCTTGAGCGCCTTGAGTACCGTGTCGCGATCCAGTTGCTCCGGCACGCCCATGTAGGAATGGGTCAAGGGAACGTAGGCCGCCTCAAAGGGCGCGACGGCAAACGACAACCCTACGAGTTGCGCATGCTGGGCGTCGTTACCATTGGTTTCGGTGACGAAAGCAAACAGCGGCGCCTGTTCAAGCTTGGCGAGCCAGGCGTCGAAACGTGCCTGGTCGAGAATGATCTCGTACTTGGCCTCAGCGGCGCCGGGTTGTTCGTCGGCAGCTTCGACGATCTCCTGACCGGCACGCTTGGCATCGCGCTGGTTTTCTTCGAACCAGCTCTTGAACTCCAGCAGGGTATACAGCTCGGCGAGTTTCTCGTGATCCGGCTGGCCCATTTGCAGGTCGTCGAGACCGACATCCAACGGCACGTCGGTCTTGATGGTCGCCAGTTCGTAGGAGAGGAGGGCCATTTCCTTGTGTTCTTCGAGTTTGGCGGCCAGGGTCTTGGCGCCACGAATCGGCAAGGTGGCGACGATGTCCAGTTGCGCATACAGCTCGGTCAGGCCGCCATTGACGCCCACCAGCAGGCCCGAGGCGGTCTTCGGACCGATGCCCGGAACACCGGGAATGTTGTCGGAAGAATCGCCCATCAGTGCCAGATAATCGATGATCTGCTCCGGAGCGACGCCAAACTTCTCCTTCACGCCAGCCACGTCCAGGGCGCTACCGGTCATGGTGTTGACCAAGGTAATGTGCCCGTCGACCAGTTGCGCCATGTCTTTGTCGCCGGTGGAGATCACCACCGGACGGTCGGCTGCGGCGCTGCTGCGGGCCAGGGTGCCGATCACGTCATCGGCTTCGACGTTGTCCACGCACAGCAGCGGGAAGCCCAGGGCCTTGACGCTGGCATGCAGCGGCTCAATCTGCACGCGCATGTCGTCGGGCATGCTGGGGCGGTTGGCCTTGTATTCGGCGTACAGCTCATCGCGAAAGGTCCCACCCTTGGCATCGAACACCACGGCGAACGGGCTGTCCGGATACTGCTTGCGCAGGCTCTTGAGCATGTTCAGCACGCCCTTGACCGCGCCTGTCGGCAGGCCTTTGGAGGTGGTCAACGGTGGTAGCGCGTGAAAGGCGCGATAAAGATAAGAAGAACCGTCCACCAGGACGAGGGGGGCTTGGCTCATGAGCAGGATCAACCTTTTCGGCGGGTCCGGGGCTAGAATAGCGGGACCGTTGACGACAAAGGGACAAGGTTATCATGCGTACACTAAATCGCCTGTTACTGGCTGGCTTGTTTGCAATCACCCCGCTGGCCGTCATGGCGGCGGACGACGCCCCCTCGGCGGACCCGGATGTCACCATCCGCACCGAAGGCGATAGAACCATTCAGGAGTACCGGCAAAACGGCTTTTTGTACGCGATCAAGGTCACGCCCAAAAACGGCAAGCCTTATTTCCTGGTCCGTGCCGATGGCAGCGACGGGAATTTCATCCGCTCGGATCAACCGGATATGCTGATTCCATCGTGGAAAATCTTTGAGTGGTAATACCGCTCTCGACTTCAACCGGCGCTCACTGATGGGCGCCCGTACTGGCAGTTTTTAACCATGTCTGTGTTCACTCCCCTGGCTCGGCCCGAGCTGGAAACCTTTCTCGCCCCGTATGGGCTTGGCCGCCTGCTTGATTTCCAGGGGATCGCCGCCGGCAGCGAAAACACCAATTTTTTTATCAGCCTGGAGCAGGGTGAATTTGTCCTGACCCTGGTGGAACGCGGCCCGGTGCAGGAAATGCCGTTCTTCATCGAGCTGTTGGATGTGCTGCATGACGCCGACCTGCCGGTGCCTTACGCCTTGCGTACCACCGACGGCGTTGCGCTGCGAGAGCTGGCCGGCAAGCCGGCGCTGCTGCAACCGCGCCTGGCCGGCAAGCACATCAAGCAGGCCAACGCACAGCATTGCGCCCAGGTAGGGGAGTTACTGGCCCATCTGCACCTGGCGACCAAGGACAACATGATCAAGCGCAAGACTGATCGCGGCCTGGACTGGATGCAGGAGGAGGGCGCGAAGCTGTTGTCGCACCTGGATACCGAACCCCGCCGGTTGCTGGAGGCTGCGCTGGATGAAATCGCCCAACAGAAGGTAAAAATTCTGGCGCTGCCCCGGGCCAACATCCACGCGGACCTGTTCCGCGACAATGCGATGTTCGAGGGCACACACCTGACCGGGCTGATCGACTTCTATAACGCCTGCTCCGGGCCAATGCTGTATGACGTTGCCATCGCCCTGAACGACTGGTGTTCGGATGACAACGGTGTGCTCGATGGCCCACGGACGCGGGCCTTGTTGGGGGCTTATGCGGCGCTGCGCCCATTCACCGCTGCCGAGGCCGAGTCATGGCCGACGATGCTGCGCGTGGCATGCGTGCGCTTCTGGCTGTCGCGGTTGATCGCCGCCGAGTCTTTTGCCGGGCAGGATGTACTGATCCACGATCCGATGGAGTTTCAGCAGCGCCTGGCGCAGCGGCAGACGGTCAGTGCGATGTTGCCGTTCGCCCTCTGACGCAACTGAATGCCTCTGTGGCGAGGGAGCTTGCTCCCGCTGGGGTGCGCAGCAGCCCTAAGATTTTGCGGTCGCTGCGCAACCGAGCGGGAGCAAGCTCCCTCGCCACAGGGTTTGCGCTCGGCAGTTATAGCGACTCCAGGCACCCCGCCAGATCATTCCCCAACTTCTCCAGCAACTGCTCATACCCTTGCGCCGTCGCAGGGGTATAGCCGCCCAGCGCATCCAGCTCCGCCAATTTCACCGGCAACCCGGCCACCAGGGTTTCGGCCAGGCGCGGGCGCAGGGGCGGTTCGCTGAAGACGCACGTCTTGCCCACGGCCTGCAAGCGATTGCGCATCGCCGCCACGTGTTGGGCGCCGGGCTGGACTTCGGTGGCCACGGCAAAAACTCCGGCGTGCTTGAGGCCGTAGTGGTCTTCGAAATAGTCGAACGCTTCGTGGAACACGAAATACGGCTTGCCCGCGACGCCGGCCAGACGGGTCTTCAAACGCGCATCCAGCGCATCGAGACGCTGGTTGAAACCCTTGAGGTTGCTTTGATAGCGGCTGGCATTGGCCGGATCGGCCGCGCTCAGGTCGGCAGCCATCTTGGCGGCAATCACCCGGGCATTGGTTGGCGAGAGCCACAGATGGGCATCGATGGTGCCGGGGCGATGGTCGTGATCATGCTCATCGGCGTCATGCTCATCTTCGGCGTGGGAATGACTGTCCTGGGCGAAGTGACGCAACTTGAGCCCCGGCACGTCCTGCACCGCGACGGACGGCAACGTACGACCGTTCAGCACGCGCGGCAGGAAACTTTCCATGTCGGGGCCAATCCAGTAGAGCAAATCCACCGACTGCACCTTCCGTACGTCGGAAGGCCGCAGGGCGTAATGGTGAGGTGAAGCGCCGGGCGGCAGCAGGACCTCAGGAACCGCCACGCCGTCCTGCACCGCGGCGGCAATCAGTTGCAATGGCTTGATGCTGGTAAGCACTTTGACTTCGGCCTGGGCCGGGCCGATCAGCAGAAAACTGGCGACAAAAGCTACAAAGATCGAAAAATTTCGGGACACGATGACCACTCGGAGAGGCGAGAACGGGTAACATAATAACGTCTCTCACTAAAATCGTCGCTGCCCATGCCTATTACGCCCCTTGCCAGTCGTCCCCATGACCATTCTCACTGCGTGCACACCGCGCTGTCCGAGGCCGACGCCATCTGCGCGCGCCAAGGGTTGCGCCTGACCGCTTTGCGTCGACGCGTGCTGGAGCTGGTCTGGCAAAGCCACAAGCCGCTGGGCGCCTACGACATACTCGCGGTGCTCAGTGAGCAGGACGGCCGCCGCGCCGCGCCGCCCACGGTTTATCGGGCGCTGGATTTCCTGCTGGAAAACGGCCTGGTGCATCGCATCTCGTCGTTGAATGCCTTCGTTGGCTGCAATCATCCGGAACACGCGCACCAGGGCCAGTTCCTGATCTGTCGCGAATGCCACGCAGCCATCGAGCTGGAGCAGAAGTCCATCAGCGATGCCATCGTTGCCAGCGCCAAAGAAGTGGGTTTCGTGGTTGATACCCAGACCGTCGAAGTGGTCGGGCTCTGCTCCGGTTGCCAGGGGGCCTGATGAGCAATGCGTTGATCCGTCTCGAGCACGTAGGCGTGACGTTCGCCGGCCAGAGCGTGCTGGATAATATTCACCTGAGCGTCGAGCCGGGGCAGATCGTCACCCTGATCGGCCCCAACGGCGCCGGCAAGACGACCCTGGTGCGTGCCGTGCTGGGGTTGCTCAAACCCGACAGCGGCAGCGTCTGGCGCAAGCCGAAGCTGCGGGTCGGTTACATGCCGCAAAAGCTTCATGTCGACCCGACGCTGCCCCTGTCGGTCCTGCGCTTCTTGCGCCTGGTGCCTGGCGTGGATCGCGCACGGGCCCTGGCGGCGCTCAACGAAGTCGGTGCCGAACAGGTGATCGACAGTCCGGTACAAAGTGTTTCCGGCGGTGAAATGCAGCGCGTGTTGCTGGCTCGCGCGCTGCTGCGCGAACCCGAGTTGCTGGTGCTCGACGAGCCCGTACAAGGGGTCGACGTGGCCGGTCAGGCCGAGCTGTACAGCCTGATCACCCGCCTGCGCGACCGTCACCGCTGCGGCGTGCTGATGGTTTCCCATGACCTTCACCTGGTCATGAGCACCACTGACCAGGTGGTCTGCCTCAATCGCCACGTCTGCTGTTCCGGGCATCCCGAGCAGGTCAGCGGCGATCCGGCATTCGTCGAACTGTTCGGAAAGAACGCACAAAGCCTGGCGATTTATCACCACCATCACGATCACGCCCATGACCTGCATGGTTCGGTGGTCAGCGACTCGTCTGTTACTACCCATGTTCATGGAGATGGCTGCAAGCATGGCTGATTTTCTGTTGTACGCCCTGCTCGCAGGCCTGGCCCTCGCGATGGTGGCCGGCCCCCTGGGCTCGTTCGTGGTCTGGCGGCGCATGGCCTATTTCGGCGATACCTTGTCCCACGCGGCCTTGCTGGGCGTGGCCCTGGGCTTTTTGCTGGACGTCAGCCCCGCAGTAGCGGTGACCGTCGGCTGCCTGTTGCTGGCGGTGCTGCTGGTGACGCTGCAACAGCGTCAACCGCTGGCGTCCGACACGCTGCTGGGCATTCTGGCGCCCAGCACCCTGTCTCTCGGGCTGGTGGTACTAAGCTTCATGCATGACGTGCGGATTGATCTGATGGCCTACCTGTTTGGTGATCTGCTTGCCATCAGCCCCATGGATCTTTCGTGGATCCTGGGTGGCAGCGCGGCCGTCCTGCTGCTGCTGGTAGCGCTCTGGCGCCCGTTGCTGGCGGTTACGGTGCATGAGGAACTGGCGCGGGTCGAAGGCTTGCCCGTGGTGGGTTTGCGGCTGGCGTTGATGCTGTTGATTGCGGTGGTCATTGCCGTGGCGATGAAAATCGTCGGTGTATTGCTGATTACTTCTTTGCTGATTATCCCGGCAGCCGCAGCACAGCGGCACGCCCGCTCCCCGGAGCAGATGGCCCTGGGCGCCAGCCTGCTGGGCATGCTCGCAGTATGCGGCGGGCTGGCGCTATCGTGGTTCAAGGACACCCCGGCCGGGCCGTCGATTGTGGTCAGCGCCGCCGCGCTATTTCTGCTGAGTTTTGTCCTGCCCCGCCGAGGGGTGTAGACTTGCTCGCTTTTTGCGCAAATAGAGAGTCGCAGGAATGAAGCCGTTCGCCTCCCGTTATCTGCTCCTTGTCGCATTTTCCCTGCTGCTGGGCGCCTGCCAGAGTTCGCCGCCAGTCGCCGAAGCCCCCGACACCCGGGGCCCGGCCCTCGCGCAGTTTGAACAAAGTCTGGCCGGCAATGAGCTGGCCACTGCTGAAGACCAACTGGCCGCCTTGCAGGCCCAGTCGCCGGAAGACCCGGCGCTGGAACCCTACCAACGGCAACTGGCCGAGGCGTATCTGCGCCGCAGCCAAATTGACCTGCAAAAAGGCGATGTAAACGCCGCCGCCACCGCCCTGAGCCGAGCCCGAGCCTTGATGCCCAAGGCGCCAGCGCTCTCCGGTGAGGTCAACAGCGCCATTGCCGAGGCCCGCAAGGTCGAGCTGGAAAAAGCCGAGGCCGCCCTCAAGGCCGCCGAAGCCAAACCGGTCGCCAAAGTGATCGACCCGAGTGCTGAAAGCACGACAGTTGCGCTGAATATCGGCGATATACAGAAAATGCGTCGACAACTGGATGCCATTGCCGCCGACGTGGTGAATTTTCAATGTGACGTCAGCATCCAGGCGCCGCGCACCGACGATTATCCGTGGTTGGCGACTTTGCTGACCAAGCGGGTCCAGAAACTGGACCCGGGGTTTGATTTGAAACTGCAGAAGCAGATTCTGCGCAACGTACCGGCGCAAATGGTGCTGACACCGCGCAATCCCTAAAAAGCATCGCGAGCAGGCTCGCTCCCACATGAGGTTTTGTGATCGACACAAAACCACTGTGGGAGCGAGCCTGCTCGCGATTGCGTCCTACCAACAAAAGCTCTGTCAGCCGCCCATCAAGCCGGAATCGCCTTGGCCTTAGGCTCCCGCGCCCACACCCGATGTTGGGCAATAGCGTCGAAGAATGCCGGGAACTGGCTGGCATCCGCGTCGGGAATCAGCCCCGCATCCGCCTCCAGCTTCAATAGCACCAGCAATTGCCGGGCCTCGCCGTTGAGCGCGATGGCTTTCAGGTGCTTGTAGGCTTCCAGTACGTAATGCAACGCCACGCCGTCCGCACTCAAGGCTTTGATCGATTCAGCGCCACCTGGGACGAACACCGCGTCAAAGGCAATGGACGGCATACCTTCCATGGACGCATCCACCGGCAGTTTTTGCCCAGCGGCTGTGGTGACGGGGGCGGAGGTCGGCCCCAGCACTTTGGCGTGAGCACCCTTGGCTTCCAAGGCTTGCTTGAGCGCATCGATAATCGCCCCATCGACACCGTTGGCCACCAGCACAGCCACCTTGCGGGTCTTGATGTCCCCGGACAGCAGGTTCGCCTGACTCAAGGCGGGGGATTGTTCCAACGAAGGTTTCGGTACGTCCACGGTGCAGGCGGTCGGTGCTGGCAGCCCGAGGTTTATTGCCACCCGCTCGGCCAACTTCAGATCAATGTTGGCGAGGATTTCATTGACCTGTCGTGCCCGAATGAACTCCCGCTCCACCTTGCCCAGTTCGAAACTGTAGGCGGCGATGATGTGTTCCTGCTCGTGGGGGCTCATGCTGTTGTAGAACAGCCGCGCTTGGGAAAAGTGATCGCCAAACGACTCGCTGCGTTGACGAATCTTGTGGGCATCGATGCGCTCTGGATAACTTTCGAAGCCGCCGTCCTGCGGGCCGGGCGGGGTTTCCTTCGGCCAGCCGCCATCGATGGAGTTCGGCTCGTAGGAAGCGCGGCCCTTGTCGATGGTGGTGCGGTGCATGGCGTCACGCTGGCCGTTGTGCACCGGGGTAATCGCCCGGTTGATCGGCAGCTCATGAAAATTCGGCCCACCGAGTCGGCTGATTTGCGTATCGGTGTAGGAAAACAGCCGGCCTTGCAGCAGCGGATCATTGGTGAAGTCGATGCCCGGCACGATATGCCCAGGGCAGAACGCGACTTGCTCGACCTCGGCAAAGAAGTTATACGGGTTGCGGTTCAATACCATCTTGCCCAGGGGCGTGATAGGAACGAGCTCTTCGGGAATGAGCTTGGTGGGGTCGAGGAGGTCGAAGTCGAACTTATGCTCGTCTTCCTCGGGGACAATTTGTACGCCAAATTCCCATTCCGGGTAGTCCCCCATCTCGATAGATTCCCAAAGATCGCGACGGTGGTAGTCGGTATCTTTACCGGCGAGCTTCTGCGCTTCGTCCCACACCAGCGAACAGGTGCCGACTGTGGGGCGCCAGTGGAATTTGACGAAGCTGCTCCGGCCCTCGGCGTTGATCATCCGGAAGGTGTGTACGCCGAAACCCTGCATGGACCGCAGGCTCTTGGGAATGGCCCTGTCAGACATGGCCCAAATCACCATATGGGCCGACTCCGGCACCAGCGAGACAAAATCCCAGAAGGTGTCGTGGGCCGAACCGCCCGTGGGAATTTCATTATGGGGTTCGGGTTTCACCGCATGGACGAAGTCTGGAAACTTCACCGCATCCTGGATGAAAAACACCGGCATGTTGTTGCCCACCAGGTCGAAGTTGCCTTCGTCGGTAAAGAACTTCACCGCAAAGCCCCGCACATCTCGCACGGTGTCGCCGGATCCTCGTGGACCTTGCACCGTGGAAAAACGCACGAATACCGGCGTTTTTTTGCTCGGATCCTGTAGGAAACCAGCCTTGGTCAGCGCCGAATGCGCTTCATAACTCTGAAAGTAGCCATGGGCACCGGTGCCGCGAGCATGGACAATGCGCTCCGGGATGCGCTCATGGTCAAAGTGCGTGATCTTCTCACGCATGATGAAGTCTTCCAGCAATGAAGGCCCGCGCGCCCCGACCCGGAGGGTGTTCTGGTTGTCGGCAATCTTCACGCCCTGATTGGTGCGCAGCGCCTGCTCGGTGGCGTCGGAGCGAAACTGTTCCAGGCTTTCAAGCTTGGCGTTGGTGTTGCCGCGATCCAGCGTGTCGGTCCCGGCCAGTTGGCTTTCGGTGCCGGTGGGCTTGTTGGTACTCATCAGACATAACTCCTCGTTGCGATCCCCGCCGTGGCCAGGACTCTTGAGTTCGATGCCGCAGGCACGGTACCCGGGCATTTTCGAGTTGCTTAGTGAGTGACCGATACCGGTTCGCCGCGTTCCTTTTTTATGTCCTTTGATCGCCTTATTGCCAAATGGCTGGTTCAATCGCAAATAAATGCTAAGAACCTCTATACGGACAGGCTAAAATGCGCGCCCGGCTAACCGCTGATCCTTTTCCAACGCGCCCCACAAGGTTCGCTACGTGATCGAGTTTCAAAACGTCCATAAAACCTACCGGGTCGCCGGTAGGGATATCCCCGCCCTGCACCCGACCAGTCTGACGATTGAGAACGGTCAGGTCTTCGGCCTGATTGGCCATTCCGGTGCGGGGAAAAGTACCCTGTTGCGCCTGATCAATCGCCTGGAAGACTCCAGCGGCGGCAAGATCATCGTCGACGGCGAGGAAGTCACTGCCCTGGACGCCGGCGGCTTGCGGCGTTTCCGACAGCAGGTCGGGATGATTTTCCAGCACTTCAATTTGCTGGCGTCCAAGACCGTGGCCGACAACGTGGCGCTGCCACTGACGCTGGCGGGTGAATTGTCCCGCAGCGAAATCGACCAGCGCGTCGCCGAATTGCTGGCGCGGGTGGGCTTGTCCGACCACGCCAAAAAATACCCGGCGCAGTTGTCCGGTGGCCAGAAGCAGCGCGTCGGCATCGCCCGCGCCCTGGCGACCAAGCCCAAGATCCTGCTGTGCGACGAAGCCACCAGCGCCCTCGACCCGCAAACCACCGCCTCGGTGCTGCAACTGCTGGCGGAAATCAACCGCGAGCTGAAGCTGACCATCGTGCTGATCACCCATGAAATGGACGTGATCCGCCGCGTCTGCGATGAAGTGGCGGTGATGGACGCCGGTGTGATCGTCGAGCAGGGGCCCGTGGCCGAGGTGTTCTTGCACCCCAAGCACCCGACCACCAAGCGTTTCGTCCAGGAAGACGAGCAGATCGACGAAAGCGAACAGCGCGACGACTTCGCCCACGTACCGGGGCGCATCGTGCGTCTGACGTTCCAAGGCGAAGCGACCTACGCGCCATTGCTCGGCACCGTCGCCCGGGAAACCGGCGTGGACTACAGCATTCTGGCCGGTCGTATCGACCGCATCAAAGACACCCCCTACGGGCAACTGACCCTCGCCGTCACCGGCGGTGACATGGAGGCGGCATTCGCCCGCTTCACCGCGGCTGACGTCCACATGGAGGTGCTGCGCTGATGGAACTGTTGAATTCATTCTTCGCCAACATCGATTGGCTGGAAATCTGGCTGGCGACCGGCGACACCCTGCTGATGCTCTTTGGCTCGCTGCTTTTCACCGTGCTACTCGGCCTGCCGCTGGGCGTGTTGTTATTCCTCTGCAGCCCGCGCCAGTTGCTCGAAGCCCGCGGCGTTTATGCGCTGCTGTCGCTGATCGTCAACATCTTGCGCTCGCTGCCGTTCATCATCCTGTTGATCGTGATGATTCCGTTCACGGTATTGATCACCGGCACATCCCTGGGCGTGGCCGGCGCAATCCCGCCACTGGTGGTCGGCGCAACACCGTTCTTCGCCCGCTTGGTGGAAACCGCCTTGCGCGAAGTCGATCGCGGCATCATCGAAGCGACCCAGGCCATGGGCGCGACCACGCGGCAGATCATCGTCAACGCCTTGCTGCCGGAAGCCCGTCCAGGCATTTTTGCCGCGATTACGGTGACAGCGATTACGCTGGTGTCCTACACGGCCATGGCCGGTGTGGTCGGTGCCGGTGGTTTGGGTGACCTGGCGATCCGTTTCGGTTACCAGCGCTTCCAGACCGATGTGATGGTGGTCACGGTGGTGTTGCTGCTGGTGCTGGTCCAGGTCCTGCAAACCGTGGGCGACAAACTGGTTGTGCATTTCTCTAGAAAGTAAGGCCTCGCGGCCAATAAACCATGAGCCGGCCATTCGCTGGCAGGCGCCAAGAGCGGGCGCCCCACAAGGAGTTAGCTGAATGAAAAAACTACTGGTTGCCTTCGCTGCCGCCGCAGCATTTTCCGCCCACGCCGCCGAGACCCTGACCGTCGCGGCGACACCGGTGCCGCACGCGGAAATCCTCGAATTCGTCAAACCGGCCCTGGCCAAAGAAGGCGTCGACCTCAAGGTCAAAGTCTTCACCGACTACATCCAGCCGAACGTACAGGTCGCGGAAAAGCGCCTGGACGCCAACTTCTTCCAGCACCAGCCGTACCTGGATGAGTTCAACAAAGCCAAGGGCACCCACCTGGTGAGTGTGACCGGCGTGCACCTGGAACCTTTGGGCGCGTACTCCAGCAAGTTCAAGACACTGGCAGAAGTGCCAGGCGGTGCCAACGTGGTCATCCCTAACGACGCCACCAACGGCGGCCGTGCGCTGTTGCTGCTGGCGAAGCACGGGGTGATCACGCTGAAGGATTCCAACAACATCCTGTCGACGACCAAGGACATTGTTGAGAACCCGAAGGATTTGAAGTTCCGTGAGCTGGAAGCCGCGACCATTCCACGGGTGCTGACTCAGGTAGATCTGGCGTTGATCAATACCAACTATGCGTTGGAGGCCAAGCTTGATCCGTCCAAGGATGCGTTGGTGATTGAAGGGAACGACTCGCCGTATGTGAACATCCTGGTGGCTCGTGAGGATGATAAGGACAGTGAGGCGATGAAGAAGCTGGTGGCGGCGTTGCATACGCCGGAAGTGAAGGCTTTTATTCTTGAGAAGTACAAAGGGGCGGTTTTGCCGGCGTTTTGAGCTGATCAGGTGGTGAAAAAACGGGGCTGCGTGGGAATGCAGGCCCGTTTTTTTGCTCGGAAATACGGCGTTACGGAAAGGCCCTCAAGATCATGGGCATTCATCAAACTTGATTGACATAGTGTTTGTTCCGCAATAATAATTGTCCCCAACGCATGAGGGTTTAACTCTCGTGCCTACCTTCCGAGGCCCGCTTGAGAGAAATCTCTGCGGGCTTTCGTGTTTCTATGACAAGGAGTCCGGTCACTATGACGCATTACGTCGCGTACCTGGATGAGTTCGGGCACGTCGGCCAGTACGTCTCACGCCACCATCCAAGGTACAAAACGCATCCCGCTTTCGGGTTTGCTGGGCTGATCCTTCCAGCTACCGAAATCCGCGAGTTCGCAATCTATTTCTACAAGCTAAAATGCCACCTCCTTGCGTTCGACCTTGCCAACGATAACCCCAAGAATCTGCCCGCCTATCAGTGGGAAAAGAAGGGCTCTCAGCTATACGCCCTCCGCAACGTCACCAAATATGAGCAACTCCGGCGCTCCACGTTCCGTCTCCTGAGCCACATTGAGAAAATCGGCGGTCACGTGTTCTACACAGGAGAGCACAAGACCACTGATCCTGGTGCCCATGACTCCACCGAGACGTTCAAACGGCAGCTTCTGCAGGCCGTGCGCAAAATAGACCGATTCTGCGTACAGAGCGGCTCAACCTTCATGTTGATGCTCGATGAACAACGCTGCGGTAACGAATGGCGGGAAACCAACGTGGAGGTCTGCACGCTGGCCATGTTCGAGGATGCCTCGCAAAAATGCAGGGCACTCATTGAGCCGCCAATTCAGGCCGAAAGCCATCTGTTCCAAACCATCCAGTGCGCCGACTGGATCTGCGGCCTTATCGGGCGCCTGAAGGCCTTGTTGGTTGCCCCTGATGAATATTCGGAGCTGGAACCATTCGACAAATATTTTTCTGATCGTATCGCCAAAGTCACAATGCCAAGCAGCGGCCTGGAACATCAGAAGACCGCTGAGGTACCCGCCGAGCAGGCCGGAGAGACTATGCCCGATGCAGCTGGTGCCCTCGCAGGCGACTAATGTCCCTCATGTAAGGCCCATAGAGCGTTAGTAAAGCAAACCCGACACAAGATGTCGGGTTTGCTTTTCGGGAGGATATTTACCTGCTATCGCGGATCGACGTTATCCAACACCCGATTCGTTAGCAATGAACTCAATTCGATCAATTGCTGGATGCCGAGAAGGATATGACGGCGCGGTCCTTCCAGGTCAAAGGCCAGGCTGCCGCCAGGGTTTCGCTGAGGTTGGCGAGGAGGGATTCGTTGTCGGCGTTTTTTGCGACGGTGAAGAGTTGGTCCGGTTGGGACGCATCTTCGGACTTTTCCGGTTTGGGTAGCAGGTAGTAATCCAAGGTGCGTTTGGCGGCTTCGTCGTGTTTTTTGCCCTTGGATTTGCTGCGCGAGGCGGTATGGTCTGTTTCAGGCGGATTCGGTGTAGGTTTGAACATGTACTAAGTCCTGTAAGTGAAGCCGTAACCCTCTAGCTACTAAACAAGGGGTGGCAGCTGTACGCAGGTTAGCGGGAGCTACGCAGCCTTTTTCAGAAATCACTTGCTCCCCAACCCCTATCAGCATTTGCCCATTGTTCAGACCGAATGAACCCTAGGATCTGCTTCATTGTTCTACAACCCTCATGATAAATTCCCCGCCGCGACCTCTAATGAATAGAGGGCATTCAGGGAGTGAAGTGAGTGATCAAGTCTTTGTTGGTTGGGACATTGCTGGCAATGGCATCAGCATCGGCATCTGCGATGAGTTGCGATAACCCTAGAAACGCCTATGACAGGACATATTGCGCGTCGCTGAAAATGGTTCAGTCGGATCAGGAAATCAACGAGCAATACAAGAAGACGATGAGTGCTCTGAACCCGGAGCAAAAGAAAAAAGTGAAAGCCGCTCAAATCCAGTGGATCAAAATCCGTGACAACGCCTGTTCCAACGATGGCCTGCTCTACCTGGACTGTGCCAATGAGAAGACAGAGGCGCGTATCGTCATACTCAAGGCTGTCGAGCGCGAGTGCCGTGCTGCCGGTTGCGACGACGCTAAGCTGTCGCGAGTCGAGTAACCCGTAAACAATGAGCACGTCGGGCTTGCTCGTGCTCTTTCAAGATTACGCTCCATCCCTTTTGCACCCGTGACTCACTTGCAGGTCGGAATACCCAGGAAAACCCGACCTAAAGCGTCGGGTTTTTCTTTGGCGGGTTTACCCACTATCGCGGCTCAACGCCACGCTCGACCATGGCACGCCATGTCTGCACGCTGGGACGTTCCTGCATCCTGGCATGCCATGCGCGCAATGCGACACATTCTTCAGGAACGGTGAGCTGCACCAGCGAGGCGAAGATCATGCCGCCCAGCACCGCAATATCGGCCATCGAGAACTTGTCACCCGCTACAAAAGGCCGGTCTTTGAGCAGGTTGTCGAAATAGCGCATGCCTCTGATCGCCTTGTCGCCCATTCGGCCGCCCCATTCTGCATTCTGGTACAGCTCGACCTTTGGGCCCAGGCCCGGCGTTGCATGGTGGAAGTACATGCTGACCGCATCGAGAAACTCGATCTCGGCGCGCTTGGTCATCATGTGGATGAGGCCTTTTTCAACAGGTGTTTCGCCCGTCAGCGTCGGTTCGCCGACCAGGCTATCCAGGTATTGGGTAATCGCCGTGCACTCGGCAATCAGCGTCCCATCGCTCAGCTCCAGCACGGGCAGTGTCCCGGAGTAATTGAGGGCCAGGAACTCGGGTTGCTTATGTTCGCCGCTCCAGAGATTCACCGACACGAATTCGATTTTCGAGAGCAATCCCTTCTCCGCCAGCGCTATGCGCACTCGGGCGGGGTAAGGGCCGTTGAACCAATCGTAAATTTTCATCGTAGGAACGGTGTAAACATCAGCGCTCTGTTGGGAAGAAGTCATGATTCGGTTACCTGCCTGTCAATTGGTAGGTAAAAGATTGAGCTGGAGATCGGGCGCTGTCAACCCCCTACCTGACAATTGGCAGGTAAGCAAATCCGGGCGTAGAATCGCGATGACATGAGTGAATCGAATTTCGAAACGAGGCCACAACGTGAACGAAAATGCTCGAGAAGCCATCTTGGCGGCAGCGAAATCCGCTGCACAACTGCACGGTTACAATGGGATAAATTTCCGTAACATTGCCGAAGAGGTGGGCATCAAGAACGCCAGCATTTATTACCACTTCCCGAGCAAGGCCGGCCTGGCCGCGGCGGTTGCTGAACGCTACTGGCAGGACACGCGGCGGGTGCTTGAAGGGATCCGGGCCGCCAATACTGATCCTAAGGAGTGCGTGCAGCTGTACGCCGCCATTTTTCGAACTTCGCTTCAGGACGGCAACAAGCTTTGTCTGTCCAGCTTCATGGCAGCCGAATACGAAGACCTTCCCGATGAGGTGTTGCGAGAGATCAGGACCTTTGTGGACGGTAACGTAACGTGGCTTGCCCAGGTATTGGCAGATGCCGGAACTGGCAGCACGCAAGAATGTGAACGCCGAGCCCTCGCTATTTACACCGCTGTGGCGGGTGCTCAGTTAATCGCGCGAACTCGGGCGGATGTGAGCCTGTTCGATGATTTGATATCGAGCTATCAGGAGGCGGGATTGCTGCCTGCCTGATCCGGTAAAGCAGACGATGCGATTTGTCTGTAGGAATGGTTGGCGCTGCTTCGCAGCCCAGCGGGAGCAAGCTCCCTCGCCACGGGGTTCGGTTTAATCGGGATATCGGGACTGTGGGTGTAATTCAGTTGTTCGCCTTACTGGCAGGGTGCCACAATCGCTCTCTTTCAGTTGCGTCACGATCAGGTGGATCACATGGATTGCCCAGGATCTCGGAATGACCAGGCTTTCTTCATAGCCGAGCAGGTGCGAACTGACCGGCTGCAGCAACTGTTTCGCCAATCGGTTTCTGCGGTGTTCGGTAGCTACCTCGCGGCCATCATGCTGTGTTGGCTGTGCTGGAATCGGTTTGAGCACAGCGTCATCTTTTGGTGGTTGGCCATCTTGACTGGCTCGACGCTGTTGCGCATTTCGTTGTTCGTTGCCTATGTTCGCAGCGACGAAAGCGAGCGCACCCCCCAACGCTGGGAGCGCAAATACTGGATCACACTGGTATTGTCCGCCAGCATCTGGGGAGGAGGTGCATTAGCGGTCATGCCGGCGGACGATCTGTTGTCCCAGGCATTGGTCATGCTTTTTACTGTCGGCATGTCCGTCAGCGCGGTGTCCTGCTACTCCGCCTACCGTGATATGACTCTCGTCTCCATTGGCCTGGTGCTGTTGCCGTGTACCGCCTGGCTGCTGTTTCAACCGTCGCCGATTCAAGTGGGCATCGCACTCTCGATTTTGGTGTTCGCAGCATTTGCCGCCCGTGCTACACACAAAATGTCCCAGGCACTGGAAACCGCTTTTCGACTCACCCGCGAAATGGAACAGGCCAACAGCATTTCAACTCGCGCAGCCCAAACCGATGAACTGACCGGCCTGAAGAGCCGTCGGGCTTTTTTCGAGCATGCCCAACAGCTCTACGACGAATGCAAGGCCAAGCGGGTAGGGTTGTGCGCCGTCATGCTGGACATGGATCACTTCAAGCACATCAACGACACCTACGGCCATCAGGTGGGGGATCAGGTTCTGCGCCAGATGGGGGCGGTCATCAGTTCGTCGTTTCGGGGAACGGATATTCATGGCCGGCTAGGCGGGGAAGAGTTCGCCATCCTGCTTCCGGACACTTCCATCGAAGTCGCTACCCAGATTGCAGAACAGCTCATCGATACGATTGCGGGTTTGATGATCGAGCCTGTTCACTGCATATCAGCCAGCCTCGGCGTCGCGTCGACGGAGGCTTGTAATAAGGACCTTCACAGCCTGATGAACGATGCGGACAAAGCTCTGTATCGAGCAAAGGCGTTGGGGCGTAATCAGGTTGCTGTTGCTTAGAAGAAGGCCGTTTCGGCGGTATAAACTTGCACCGGAGATTGAACAGTTGAAAAAAACAGCATTAATCGGATTTATCTTTTCCTCCCTAGCAGGGTGTACCTTCACCTCCGTTGACAAGGTGGGTCCAGGCGAATATATGCTTACCAACAGTGGGAGTGTCTTCAATTCAAGGGAAGGCATGTTGGAAGATATAAATCAGAAAGCCAAAAAGCTGTGTAACGGAAAGCCGTACCGCCTGGAAGGTAATTCGGACACTCTTACGCTCGTCAGCATGCCGACTCAGATTGGTCCCACTCCAACCACCTTCCTCGCTCTGAAAGCAATTTGCTCAGATGACAGCCTCTCCAGATAACCACGGGCGACTAAACACGAGCATTGATGAGCAATGGCGGGAAGACGGAATAACTCGGGGCAAGCACACAAGTGAGCGGCCTCCGGCGTGGTCGCCGAGGTCTGCTCCGACCTGGCGACTTCCTCGACGCGCGTCTCGCGCTGGATGATCGAGGTGCGACGCTGGTTGACGAAATCTACCGCCACCCTTTCCAGGGCTTTCCTCGCTGCGCTCGACGTCTACTTGGAGCATCTGCAACGCCGTCGGAAAGGGTTTGATCAGAAGCGTCCCTGACGACATTGCCACGCAGGAGCGTGGGAATGATCGAGAAACCCACCATTCTGCTGGTGAAGCCCCTCTCTTCGAAGGCCTGCAATTGCGCTGGCCCTGCTGATACTCCCTAGCACCTCCTTCCCCTTGAATCACTTCGCCCACACGCTCTGTCGACACGGCGGCGCTTAAAAATAAATTTCCTTTCGGATCAACTGGTTAATTCAAATTCGGCAAATTTTCAAAAATTTATCTTGCGCGCAAACTATTTGTCCGTTAACTTTATCTCAACTGGTTAGCGCACAAACATTTAGCGCAAACCAAATCGGTCAAACCAATCAGCAAGCGAGGAAACACCATGAACGTTCTCTATACCGCAGTCGCAACCTCCACCGGTGGCCGTGATGGCCGTGCTGTTTCCAGCGACAAGATTCTCGACGTGAAACTGGCCACACCAAAAGCCCTGGGCGGCGCCGGTGGTGAAGCCACCAACCCTGAGCAGTTGTTCGCCGCCGGTTACTCGGCCTGCTTTATCGGCGCATTGAAGTTTGTCGCCAGCCAAAGCAAACGCAGCATCCCTGCTGACGCCTCGATCACGGCACACGTCGGCATCGGCCAGATCCCTGGCGGTTTCGGTCTGGACATTGACCTGCACATCAATCTGCCGGGTCTGGATCAAGCCGATGCTCAAGCGCTGGTCGACGCGGCTCACCAGGTCTGCCCGTACTCCAACGCGACACGCGGCAACGTCGACGTCCGTTTGCACGTCACCGTCTAACTCACTTCATCTACGAATAAAAAGGATCAGGACATGAACACTTTCAACAAAAAGCTCGTTGGCTCGCTTCTCGCACTGGCGCTCGGCAATGCATTCGCAACTTCTTTTGTTCAACCTACGGTCGCTGAGGGTGGTTCGGATCGGCTGATCGATAAACGTGTCGCTGAAGGCGGTTCGGATCGGCTGATCGATAAACGTGTCGCTGAAGGCGGTTCGGATCGGCTGATCGAAAAACGTGTCGCTGAAGGTGGTTCGGATCGACTGATCGAAAAACGTGTCGCCGAAGGTGGTTCGGATCGACTGATCGAAAAACGTGTCGCTGAAGGCGGTTCGGATCGGCTGATCGAAAAACGTGTCGCCGAAGGTGGCTCGGACCGGCTGATTGATAAACGTGTAGCCGAAGGTGGCTCGGATCGCTTGATCGAAAACCGGGTAGGCTGAACAAACCCTTCAACGCTCCGAAAACGGGTCAAATCAACCCATGTTGCTTCCAAAAGAAAAAACGCCGCTTATCTCTCATGAGGAAGCGGCGTTTTTTTGCAACGTGTCATAGGGCCCTAAACGATGCTATCCACCACACCACCATCCACACGCAACGCCGCACCGGTGGTGGCCGAGGCCTGTTCCGAGCTGGCATAGATGATCATGTTGGCGACTTCCTCGACGCGCGCCGCACGCTGGATGATCGAGGTGCTGCGGTGCTGGTTGACGAAATCCGCCGCGACCTTTTCCAGGCTTTCCCCGCTACGCTCAACGTCTGCCTGGAGCATCTGGGCAACTCCTTCGGAAAGCGTCGGCCCAGGCAGTACCGAATTCACCGTAACGCCGGTGCCGGCGAGGCGCTTGGCCAGGCCGCGAGCAATGGACAGTTGGGCGGTTTTGGTAAAGCCGTAGTGGATCATGTCGGCGGGGATGTTCAGACCCGATTCCGACGAGACAAACACAATCCGCCCCCAACCGCGCTCGACCATGCCCGGCGCGTAGGCCCTGGAAACCCGCACGCCCGACATCACGTTGGTTTCGAAAAAGCGCTGCCATTCGCTGTCCGGCGTTTCGAAAAAGTCTTCCTGTTTGAAAATGCCCAGGTTGTTGATGACGATATCGAAGCTTGGGTGCTTGGCGATCAGTGCCTGGCAGCCAGCCTCATGACTAAGGTCACCCACAAAGCCCGCGGCACTTGAAGCAAGGTCGCCCAACCGCTGCAACGCGTCCTCCACGCTGCTCTCGCTGCGACCATTGATGACCACGTGGGCGCCGGACTCGAGGAAGCCTTTGGCTGTGGCGAAACCGATGCCGCTGGAGGAGCCGGTGACTAAGACGTGGCGTCCGGTGAAGTCGATTTTCATGAGGGGACTCCTTGATTAATGAACCAGAGGAAGTGCGATATTTCTGAACGGACGGTAATCCGACGGATTTAGAGATGGCTTTGCCATTCCAACGTCACCGATATCGCAGGTCCTTAATCATGGACACGATTGAGGCTTTGCGCCTCCTCGTGATCAATCAGCCATCAGGAAGCCGACCACACCGCCAGCTCATAACCATCCGGATCGATAAAGTGGAAACGTCGGCCACCGGGGAAAGCGAACACTTCACGGCTGATGATCGCCCCTGCGGCTTCGATTCTGAGTTGGGTGCCTTCAAGGTCATCCGCGTACAGGATGATTAACGGGCCGCCTGGGCGCACAGGTTCACCGGTCGTGAAGCCACCGGTCAGACGACCGTCGCTGAATTCGGTGTAGGTCGGGCCGTAGTCGACGAAACTCCAGCCGAATGCGCTCGCATAGAAGGCTTTGCTTCGGGCGATATCGCTGACATTGAACTCGATGTTATCAATCTGGCGGTCATTACCTCGAATGCCCATTGACGCGTCCTTGGCTGATTGGGGGTAGGCGAGCTTAGGACATTCAGCCCGCACTGTGCTTGGAAAAATCGACCTCTGTGCCTGAAAGAATGTGTCAGCTTGGTTGGGGCTGCTGCGCAACCCAGCGGGAGCAAGCTCCCTCGCCACAGGGTGAGCCGTTCGGTTGGATATGTGTTGTCTGTCAGGCTCGCTCCCACAGTTTTTCCGGGTTGTTCACAGATATCGCATCCATCACAAATCCCCGTGGGAGCTGAGCTTGCTCGCGATAGCGGTGGGTCAGCTTGCACTGATGTTGAATGGGCCGCCGCCATCGCGAGCAAGATCGGCTCCCACATGGGTTCTTGGGTGTTCGCATATCCTGCATTCACCACAAATCCCTGTGTCACTCATATGCAGCAACAGGCCTTCAGTACCACCGCGCCTCGCCTGGCGGGCGTTTTTTGAAGCGTTTCATGCTCCACATGTATTGGCTCGGGTAGGCCCGTACATAACGCTCCACAACCTGGCTCATGGCGGCGCAGGCGGTTTCGGTGTCGGTGCTGTACATGGCGTCTGGGGCGGCTTCGAGGATGACTTTGTAGCCGGAGCCGTCCGGCAGGCGCAGGGCGTGGAGGAATACGCCGACGGCCTTGCCGCCGGCGAGCATGTTCGGTACGAACTTGCTGGTCAGGGCCTGGGTGGCGAAGAAGGGTACGAAGATGCCGGCAGACTCGGCCGGTTCCGGGTCGGCGGGAATGCCCACTTGACCGCCCTTTCGGACCTCTTTGATGACGCTGAGGATACCTTCCTTAGTCGACGCCGCGACTTTGTTGCCCAGTTGCACGCGCTGTTTGCGCAGCAATTCATCCACCGCTTTAAGCTTGGGCGGACGGTAGAAAATGATCGGTTTGCACTGGCTGCAATAGAAGTGGTTGAGCACTTCCCAGTTGCCCAGGTGGCTGGTGATGCCCACCACGCCTTTGCCGGAAGCGAGCGCTTCTTTTAATACGTCCAGGCCTTCGACTTCCCGCACCAGGTCGATGGAACGCTGGGCCGGCCAGATCCAGGCGCAGGCGCTTTCGGTCAGGGATTTGCCGATGTCCTTGAGGCTTTGGCCCACCAGGCGTTCGCGCTCGGCCGGGTCCATCTCGGGGAAACACTTGGCGAGGTTGATCCGCACCACGTCGCGGGAACGATTGGGCAGCTTCCACATGAGCCAGCCAATGGCCGAACCCGACGCCTGCACCGCGCGCCAAGGCAGCAGCGCAAACAACCGCAGAGCGCCGACCAGCAAGGCGCCTTTCAACTTATCCACAGGTCACTCCTGAATTCATGGGCGTGTTGCGAGCCGGCTATTCTAACCGCCGTTTGCCAGCTCCGCGTAGCGGTCGCAGTCCTGGGTGTGGTCCATGACCATTCCCGAGGCCTGCATCAAGGCGTAACAAATGGTCGGCCCGACAAAGGTGAAGCCGGCTTTTTTCAGGCCCTTGCTCATCTGCACGGCCTGGGGCGTGATGGCCGGCACTTCGGAGCGGTCCTTGAAGTGGTTGATGACCGGCTTGCCGTCCACGAACGACCAGAGGAACGCCACCGGATCCTCCAGGGCCAGCCAGGCTTGGGCATTGCGCCGGGCCGCATTGAGCTTGAGGCGGTTGCGGATGATGCCGGGGTCGAGCATCAGCTCATCGATTTCTGCATCGCTCATCTGCGCCACGCGCTGTACGTCAAAGCCGAACAGCACTTGCCGGTAGCGCTCGCGTTTGCGCAAAACGGTGATCCAGGACAACCCGGCCTGGAACCCTTCGAGCAAAAGCAACTCGAACAAACCCTGCGCATCGCGCAGCGGCGTGCCCCACTCCTGATCGTGATAAGCCATGTACAAAGGATCGTCAGAACACCAAAAGCAGCGTGGCATAAGGCTCCAGGGGGCGTGCGCACGAACGAATCGGGTATACTCCCGCTCTTTAAATCGCAGCCCAAGAAACAGGTGAATTTCGTGAGCCAGCCTACGCCAGCCGTGCGTACCTTCCAAGACTTGATCCTCGCCCTCCAGCAATACTGGGCCGAGCAAGGTTGCGTGGTACTTCAGCCCTACGATATGGAAGTAGGCGCCGGCACTTTCCACACTGCCACGTTTCTGCGTGCCATCGGCCCGGAAACCTGGAACGCCGCTTATGTGCAGCCCAGCCGCCGCCCGACTGACGGCCGCTACGGCGAAAACCCGAACCGTCTGCAGCACTACTACCAGTTCCAGGTAGTCCTGAAACCGAACCCGGAAAACTTCCAGGAGCTGTACTTGGGCTCGCTCAAGCACGTCGGCCTCGACCCGCTGGTGCACGACATTCGTTTCGTTGAAGACAACTGGGAATCGCCAACCCTGGGCGCCTGGGGCCTGGGCTGGGAAGTCTGGCTCAACGGCATGGAAGTGACCCAGTTCACTTACTTCCAGCAAGCGGGTGGCATCGAGTGCTACCCGGTGACCGGCGAAATCACCTATGGCCTGGAACGTCTGGCCATGTACCTGCAAGGCGTGGACTCGGTCTACGACCTGGTATGGGCCGACGGCCCGTTCGGCAAAGTGACCTACGGCGACGTGTTCCACCAGAACGAAGTGGAGCAATCGACCTACAACTTCGAACACGCCAACGTCGACAAGCTGTTCGAGTTGTTCGATTTCTATGAAAGCGAAGCCAAGCGCCTGATCGAACTGGACCAGCCGCTGCCGTTGCCGAGCTATGAAATGGTGTTGAAGGCGTCCCACACCTTCAACCTGCTGGACGCACGCCGGGCGATTTCCGTGACTGCGCGCCAGCAATACATCCTGCGTGTACGCACCCTGGCGCGTTCCGTTGCGCAAGCCTACCTGCTGGCCCGTGCCAAGCTGGGCTTCCCGATGGCGACCCCGGATTTGCGTGATGAAGTGTTGGCTAAGCTGGAGGCTGCACAATGAGTGCTCAAGATTTTCTGGTTGAACTGGGCACCGAAGAACTGCCACCCAAAGCCCTGAACACCCTGGCCGATGCGTTCCTGGCCGGTATCGAGAAGGGCCTGCAAGCCGCTGGCCTGAACTTCGAAGCCAAGCATGTCTACGCCGCGCCGCGTCGTTTGGCCGTGCTGATCACCGCCCTGGCGACCCAGCAGCCGGACCGCAGCATCAACCTCGACGGCCCGCCACGCCAGGCCGCGTTCGATGCCGACGGCAACCCAACCCAAGCCGCCCTCGGTTTCGCCAAGAAATGTGGCGTGGACCTGAGCGAAATCGACCAGAGCGGGCCGAAGCTGCGCTACAGCCAGAGCATCAAGGGCAAGCCGACCGCCAGCCTGTTGCCGACCATCGTCGAAGATTCCCTGAACGACCTGCCGATTCCCAAGCGCATGCGCTGGGCCGCGCGCAAGGAAGAGTTCGTGCGTCCGACCCAATGGCTGGTGATGCTGCTCGGTGACCAAGTCATCGACTGCACGATCCTGGCCCAGAAGGCCGGTCGCGATTCCCGCGGTCACCGCTTCCATCATCCGCAGAGCGTGCGCATCACCTCGCCGGCCAATTACCTGGCCGACCTGCGTGCCGCCTACGTATTGGCTGACGCCAACGAGCGTCGCGAACTGATCAGCAAGCGCACCGAAGAGTTGGCCACCCAGCAGGAAGGCACCGCCATCGTGCCGCCAAGTCTGCTGGACGAAGTGACCGCGCTGGTGGAATGGCCAGTGCCGCTGGTGTGCTCGTTCGAGGAACGTTTCCTTGAAGTGCCGCAGGAAGCGCTGATCACCACCATGCAGGACAACCAGAAGTATTTCTGCCTGCTGGACGCTGAAGGCAAGTTGCTGCCGCGCTTCATCACCGTCGCCAACATCGAAAGCAAGGACCCGCAGCAGATCATCGCCGGTAACGAGAAAGTCGTTCGCCCGCGCCTGACCGACGCCGAGTTCTTCTTCAAGCAGGACAAGAAGCAACCGCTGGAAAGCTTCAACGAACGCCTGCAGAACGTGGTGTTCCAGGAAAAACTCGGCAGCGTCTATGACAAGGCCGAGCGCGTTTCGAAACTGGCTGCTTTCATCGCTCCACGCATTGGCGGCGACGCCCAGCGCGCGGCCCGTGCCGGCATCCTGTCCAAGTGCGACCTGTCCACCGAAATGGTCGGTGAGTTCCCGGAGATGCAAGGCGTTGCCGGTTACTACTACGCCCTCAACGACGGCGAGCCGCAAGACGTGGCCCTGGCGCTGAACGAGCAGTACATGCCCCGCGGTGCCGGCGCTGAACTGCCGACCACCCTGACCGGTGCGGCCGTGGCCATCGCCGACAAGCTCGACACCCTCGTCGGTATTTTCGGCATCGGCATGTTGCCTACCGGCAGCAAAGACCCGTACGCCCTGCGTCGCGCGGCACTGGGTGTGCTGCGGATCCTGATCGACAAGCAACTGGACCTGGACCTGAACGACGCCGTGGCGTTCGCCGTCAATGCGTTCGGCAGCAAGGTCAAGTCTGCCGGTCTGGCCGATGCGGTGCTGGAATTCATCTTCGACCGCCTGCGTGCGCGTTATGAAGACGAAGGCGTCGATGTCGCCACTTACCTGTCGGTGCGGGCCCTGAAGCCCGGTTCGGCCCTGGACTTCGACCAGCGCGTCCAAGCGGTGCAGGCTTTCCGCCAACTGCCGGAAGCAGCAGCGCTGGCGGCGGTGAACAAGCGGGTGTCGAATCTGCTGAGCAAGGCCGAGCCTACAATTTTCGCCGTACCTGAGGCGCGGTACTTTGATAACGCCGTGGAGTTCTCTCTCAACTCGGCTATCCAGCAGGCGTCTACGTCCGTGCAACCGCTGATGGAAAAGCGCGAGTATGCCGAAGCGCTGGCACGCCTGGCAGCACTGCGCGATCCTGTCGATGCGTTCTTTGAAGCCGTGATGGTGAATGCGGACAACGAAGATGTTCGCAAGAATCGCTATGCACTGCTGGCGCGCCTGCGGGGCCTGTTCCTCAATATTGCCGACATTTCCATGCTGGGTTGAGGGGCTGCTGTTGAAACTGCTGATTCTCGATCGGGACGGAGTGATCAACCACGACTCCGACGCTTATATCAAATCGGTGGAGGAGTGGTTGCCGCTCCCCGGTTCGATCGAAGCCATCGCGCAGTTGAGCAAGGCCGGCTGGACGGTGGCGGTTGCCACCAACCAGTCGGGCATTGCCCGCGGTTACTACGACCTCGCGGTCCTTGAGGCCATGCATGAGCGCTTGCGCGCATTGGTGGCCGAGCAGGGCGGTGAAGTCGGGCTGATCGTCTACTGCCCGCACGGGCCGGACGAAGGTTGTGATTGCCGCAAGCCCAAGCCGGGCATGTTGAAAACCATTGCCGCTCACTACGATGTAACGCTGGCGGGAGTGTGGTTCGTCGGCGACAGCCTGGGTGACCTGGAGGCGGCCAAGGCCGTCGATTGTCAGCCCGTTTTGGTAAAGACCGGCAAAGGCGAGAAGACTCTGGGCAAGACCCTGCCGGTGGGCACCCTGATTTTTGAAGACTTGGCGGCGATTGCCGCTGAACTTATCCACAATTAGAGCTCCCAAGACATCCTGATCAAGGACTGTTCGGGAAGCGCTTAAACAGTCGGGCACTGCCCGCAACGGTAAATGCCGCTATGTCGATATTGCAGGCCATCAGAACCTTTCTCTTTTACCTGCTGCTGGGCACCAGTTCGTTGTTGTGGTGCACGTTGAGTTTTTTTGTAGCGCCTTTCATGTCGTTCAGGACGCGCTACCGTTTTATCAATGTGTACTGGTGCCGTTGCGCGCTGTGGCTGAGCAAGGTTTTTCTGGGGATACGGTATGAAGTAAAAGGCGCCGAAAACGTGCCTGAGCGGCCGTGCGTGATCCAGTCCAACCACCAGAGCACCTGGGAGACTTTCTTCCTTTCGGCTTACTTCGAGCCCCTGAGCCAAGTGCTCAAACGTGAGCTGCTGTTCGTACCTTTCTTCGGCTGGGCCATGGCAATGCTGCGCCCCATCGCCATTGACCGGGACAACCCCAAGGTTGCTCTCAAGCAAGTGGCGAAAAAAGGTGATGAGCTGCTCAAGGACAAGGTTTGGGTTTTGATCTTTCCAGAGGGTACCCGTGTTCCCTACGGGACGATCGGCAAATTCTCCCGCAGTGGCAGCGCATTGGCGGTAAACGCTGACCTCCCGGTGCTGCCGATTGCACACAATGCCGGCAAGTTCTGGCCCAAAGGTGGCTGGCTCCGGACACCGGGCGTCATCACCGTGGTGATCGGCAAACCCATGTACGCCGAAGGTAGTGGGCCCCGCGCCATTGCCGAGCTCAATGAACGCGTACAAACCTGGAACGAACAGACCCAACGGGAGATGGGTTCGCTTCCACCCGGTCCTGTCGCGGAAGTGCCCACGGAACAAGCCGCTGTTTGATATCTGTGGATAACCTGTGCACCGTTTTTTCGAAATCCGTTACTTTTCTGTTTTATGTCTTTGTTTTTAATACATATTTCATAAACACATAAAAGCCACGTACAGGTGCATAAGTTTTTTATAGCACCAAAAGATCGTCCGAAGGCTCGGGCCGCGTTCGGACGGTCTTTACTCCGCCAACAACGGGAATCGCAGGCTGAACGTCGTGCCTTTGCCTACCACGCTATGGCATTCGATTTTCCCCTCGTGATGGTCCACCACGGCCTTGACCATCGACAGTCCCAAGCCAATACCATCCACACCGTGAGCCGAGGAAAACCGTCGATACTGGCTGAACAGGTCCGGTAGTTCTTCGGCGCTGATGCCCTTGCCCTGGTCGGCGACGTTGCAGGTCAACCAACCCGGCGTGCAATGAACCTGCAGGGAAATGCAGGCGTCGGGCGGGCTGTACTTGATGGCATTTTCCAGCAGATTGAACAGGGCACGGGTCAGCAATGATTGATCCGCGCTCACCATCGCCTCTTCATCCTCTATTTCATGAATCAACTGGATGCGTTTTGCCTGGGCGATGGGCAGCGCCTGGTCAAGTACATCCAGGACCAACATGGCGAACAGCGTCGGTTGGAATTGATACGCCTCAGACTCGGCCTTGGCCAGTTGCACAAAGCCATCGGTCAATTCCAAGGCGCGACGCACCTGCCGCTCGATCTGATCGAAGAGCGGATTATTCGCTCCGGTCTGATGCCGCTGCACATCCAGCAGGGCCAGGATCGCCGAGTGGGGCGCGCGCAAATCATGGGACAAAAAACGCAGCATGACGCTGCGCTGCTCTTCGGCTTCGCGCTCCGCGCTCAGGTCGATGAGGCTCAGTAACCAGCCTATCGGCGCCTCTCCGTCAACCGGCAATAGCGGGGCTCGTTCCAGACGCAGGCTGCGCTCCCGGCTGTCGCGAAACTCCACCAGGGGTAATGTGGATAACCGGTGAGGCACCCCGCGTTCCAGTCCTGGGTAACCCAGCTGCGCGAGATGCTCCAATACATCGCCCCCCGCCAAGCCATGGCCGAAGAGATCACGCGCTTTGCGGTTACCCAGCAATATCTTGCCTTGGGGATCGATGATCATTGTTGCCACCGGCAGGTATTCGAGGCCATCGGCAATAAAGCGACGGGTGTCCCGGGTTCTCCCCATGGCTTGCTCCAGGGCCATGATCTGGCCCTGCAAGCGGTCGCTGCCCGTGTAGGGCGCACGACGCCGTTCGGGGAAAACCTTGGGCTCCGCATCCAGGCGCGCCAGTTCCCAGCCAAAGTAGGCCAGCACCACGCTCAGCCGCCGCCAATTCCAGATCAGATAACCAAACACGATGCCCAGCACGCTCGCCATGGGCGACCACCACCAACCTTCAGCCGCGAGTACGACACTGATCAGCAGGGCCATGCTCATGCCACCCACTGTCGTCCACAGCGCCAGGCGAGGGCGCAGCAATAGCAACCCCAGCACAACAGCGACCACAAACACCGACAACAACGCCGCTTCTGGCCCGTGGCGTGTTGGCTGGGTACTGAACGACAACAACGCGGTGAGCGGTAATAGAAGAAGACTTATCCACAACCATTCCCGTACCAATTGGCGAAACATGCGTTGGACTTGGGTCGGTTCACGGCTTTCACGACGACGCTGGTTGCTCATAAGCACCCTGACAGAACATAGGAACGGGGGATTTTTTTCATGGGGGGTCGCGTGTCGCACCAGCAGGCTGAAGACCAAAGACTATAGCGGACTCGATAGGTGGCGCGCTGCTACCTTTCCCTGCGCGTCATGAGCCGGTATTGTCACTGCCAGCGACAGGGGACCTGCAACCCGACAACTTATCGGCCCGCCGAGGTTACATCGGGCAAGTGGAATATTTGTTCAGATTGCAGGCCACCCTGATGATGTCCGTTACTCTCGAGATCAAGGAATCGCATCCCATGCGTGTCGCCATACTGGATGACGAACCGGCCGAGCTGCGCCGGGTGGAACAGACACTGCAACAAATCCCCGGCAGGGGCGAGCAAGCCTGGACCTTGCACAGTTTTGAGCGCGGCGAAGACCTGTTGCGGCAGCTGCGCCGGGAAACCTTCGACCTGTTGATCCTCGACTGGCAATTGCCCGACATCAGCGGGTTGTCGCTGCTGCGCTGGACGCGGGAGCACATGGACTCGCCCCCGGCCGCCATCATGCTCACCAGCCGCGACGGCGAGCACGATGTGGTCCAGGCCCTCAATGCCGGAGCCGACGACTACGTGAGCAAGCCCTTCAGGCCTAACGAACTCAAGGCCCGGGTCACAGCCGTGTTGCGACGCCATAACCTGCAACGTGCTCCAGCCAGCGACGTGCTGGTATTCAACGACCTGGAATTCGACGACGCCGAACTGACCGTCACCCGCGCCGGCATGCCCATCAGCCTGACTGAACGGGAATACCGGCTGGCCCGCTGCCTGTTCGCCAACCTGGGCCGTCCGCTGTCCCGGGAGTATTTCTATGAACGCTTCTGGACCCACGAGGAAATGACCTCGTCGCGCCCACTCGACACCCACATCTACCGTCTGCGCAACAAACTCGGGCTGACGGCGGATCGGGGTTGGCAGTTGCTGACGATTTATGGGTATGGGTATCGGTTGGAGAGTGTGGCGGCGGGGAGTGAGGCTTCGGTGGCGAGTTAGGGCCAACGGGCGAAAAAAAAGGCCAACGCATATGCGTTGGCCTTTTTCGTTGGGGCAGGGTGGCTGTGGATCAGAAATCCAGGTTAGACACCGCCAACGCATTGCTCTCGATGAAGTCACGACGAGGCTCGACCGCATCACCCATCAGGGTGTTGAAGATCTGGTCCGCGCCAATGGCGTCTTCGATGGTGACTTTCAGCATCCGGCGCGAGCCTGGGTCCATGGTGGTTTCCCACAGCTGGTCCGGGTTCATTTCACCCAGACCTTTATAGCGCTGGATGGTGTGGCGCTTGGTGCTTTCGGCCATCAGCCACTCAAGGGCTTCCTTGAACTCGGTAACGGCTTTCTTGCGCTCACCACGCTGGATGTACGCGCCTTCGTCCAGCAGGGTGCTCAGTTGCGCGCCCAGGGAGACGACAGTCTTGTAGTCGTTGCTGCCGAAGAAGTCGCGGTTGAAGGTGACGTAGTTCGACAGGCCGTGGGAGATCAGTTCGACCTCTGGCAGCCAGACGTTACGTTCACGGTCTTCACGCAGGCTGGCTTTGTACACCAGGCCAGACTTCTCTACGGTGCGCAGACGAACTTCGTACTGGGCCAGCCAATCCTGCATTGCAGCGTGATCGGAGAGCTGTTCCATGCTGACAGCCGGCAGGTAGATGAAGTGCTCGGTCAGCTCCTGTGGGTACAGGCGCGACAGGCGCTTGAGAGTCTTCATCACCAGGCGGAAGTCGTTGACCAGGCGCTCAAGGGCTTCGCCGGAAATGCCTGGGGCCTCTTCGTTCAGGTGCAGGCTCGCATCTTCCAGGGCCGACTGCGTCATGTACTCTTCCATGGCGTCGTCGTCTTTGATGTATTGCTCTTGCTTGCCTTTCTTGACCTTGTACAGCGGAGGCTGGGCGATATAGATGTAGCCGCGCTCGATCAGCTCCGGCAACTGACGGAAGAAGAACGTCAGCAACAGGGTGCGGATGTGCGAACCGTCGACGTCGGCGTCGGTCATGATGATGATGTTGTGATAACGCAGCTTGTCGATGTTGTACTCATCGCGGCCGATGCCACAGCCCAGCGCAGTGATGAGCGTGCCGACTTCCTGGGAGGAGATCATCTTGTCGAAGCGCGCCTTCTCGACGTTCAGGATCTTGCCCTTGAGCGGCAGGATGGCCTGGGTGCGGCGGTTGCGGCCTTGCTTGGCGGAACCGCCAGCAGAGTCACCTTCCACGAGGTACAGTTCGGACAAGGCAGGGTCTTTTTCCTGGCAGTCGGCCAGCTTGCCCGGCAAACCGGCGATGTCCAGCGCGCCTTTGCGGCGGGTCATCTCACGAGCCTTGCGCGCTGCTTCACGGGCACGGGCGGCGTCGATCATCTTGCCGACCACCAGCTTGGCTTCGTTGGGGTTTTCCAGCAGGAAGTCGGAGAAGTATTTGCCCATTTCCTGTTCGACCGCAGTCTTCACTTCGGAAGAAACCAGCTTGTCCTTGGTCTGGGAACTGAACTTCGGATCCGGCACTTTCACCGAAATGATCGCCGTCAGGCCTTCACGGGCATCGTCACCGGTGGTGGCGACTTTATGCTTCTTCGCCAGACCTTCCTGTTCGATGTAGTTGTTCAGGTTACGGGTCAGCGCCGAACGGAAACCCACCAGGTGAGTACCGCCATCGCGCTGTGGAATGTTGTTGGTGAAGCACAACAGGTTCTCGTTGAAGCTGTCGTTCCACTGCAGGGCGATTTCCACGCCGATGCCATCTTCGCGCTGGACGTTGAAGTGGAACACCTGGTTGACCGCAGTCTTGTTGGTGTTCAGGTATTCAACGAATGCACGCAGGCCCCCTTCGTACTTGAACAGCTCTTCCTTGCCGCTGCGCTCGTCCTTGAGGACGATACCGACACCGGAGTTGAGAAAGGACAGTTCACGAATCCGCTTGGCCAGGATGTCCCAGCTGAAGTGGATGTTCTTGAAGGTTTCGCTGGAAGCCTTGAAGTGAATCTGGGTGCCGGTGGTTTCGCTGTCACCCACGATCGCCATTGGCGCCTGAGGCACACCGTGGACGTAGGTTTGTTCCCAGATCTTGCCACTGCGGCGAACGGTAAGAACAAGCTCTTCGGACAGTGCGTTCACGACCGATACACCTACGCCGTGCAGACCGCCGGAAACCTTGTAGGAGTTGTCATCGAACTTACCGCCGGCGTGCAGCACGGTCATGATGACCTCGGCTGCGGAAACGCCTTCTTCCTTGTGTACGTCTACCGGGATGCCACGACCGTTGTCACGAACAGTGATGGACTCATCCGGGTGGATGATGATGCTGATGTCATCGCAATGACCGGCGAGGGCTTCGTCGATGGAGTTGTCGACCACCTCGAACACCATGTGGTGCAGACCGCTGCCATCGTCGGTGTCACCAATGTACATACCGGGACGTTTGCGTACGGCATCCAGGCCTTTCAGCACTTTAATGCTCGTTGAGTCGTACGTATTTTCTTCGCTCAATGCCTTCACTCCCGATGGTCGTGGGTCTGGGTGATACGGCCCTGTTCCACGTGGAACAGAGCGACTGGCGTTTCCGTCTGCCAGCCTTCCCTCAATAATTCGTGATCTACACAGGTGATAAAAACCTGGCAGCGTAAGTCTTCCAGCAAGCGGCAAAGTGCGCGGCGGTGGGCTTCGTCCAATTCGGACGGCAAGTCATCCACCAGATAAATACACTGACCGCGTCGAGCCTGGCTGACCAAATGGCCCTGGGCAATACGCAAGGCACACACCACCAACTTCTGCTGCCCCCGGGACAAGATGTCCGCGGCATTATGTGCGCCCAATCTAAGGCGCAAGTCAGCGCGTTGCGGTCCAGCCTGGGTATGGCCCATCTGCTGGTCCCGCTGCAGCGAGCCAGCCAGTACGGTGCTCAGTTCCCGGTCCTTGTCCCAGCCTCGGTAATAGCTGAGCGTCAGGCCCTCAAGCTCAACCAGTTCGCTCAAGGTCTGCTCGAAGACCGGTTTCAAGGCTTTGATGTAAGCGCGGCGGTATTCATCTATTTCAGCGCTGGCCTGGCACAGTTCCCTGTCCCAAACCGCTTGCGAAACGGCGTCAAGTGTACCATGCCGCAGCCAGGAATTTCGCTGGCGCAGCGCCTTCTGCAAGCGCTGCCAAGTGGCCATGAACCGCGGTTCCACGTGGAACACGCCCCAGTCGAGAAACTGTCGACGAATCTTCGGCGCGCCTTCCAGCAAACGGAAACTGTCCGGGTTGATCAACTGCAACGGCAGGATCTCCGCCAGTTGCGCGGCGCTGCGGGCATTCTGCCCATCGATGCGGATCTGGAATTCGCCTTGCCGGTCCCGTGATATCCCCAAGGCACTGTGACCGCCTTGCGCCAACTCCACCTGTCCGAACACGGTGCAGGCCAACTGATCGTATTGGATAACCGGTAACAGACGGGTGCTACGAAACGAACGAGCAAGCCCCAGCAGGTGAACAGCTTCCAGAACGCTGGTTTTGCCGCTGCCGTTAGCGCCGTAAAGGATATTGATGCGGGGGGAAGGGGAGAAGGTCACCGGGTGCAGATTGCGCACCGCGGTGACCGAGACGCGACTTAAGGACATCTAGCTGATTACAGACGCATCGGCATGACAACGTAGGCCGAGTCGTCGTTATCGGATTCCTGCACCAGCGCACTGCTGTTGGAGTCCGACAGGATCAGACGCACTTGCTCAGTGGTCATCACGCCCAGTACGTCGAGCAGGTAGCTGACGTTGAAGCCGATTTCCAGAGAGCCGCCGTTGTATTCAACGCCCACTTCTTCTTCCGCCTCTTCCTGCTCCGGGTTGTTCGCCTGGATTTTCAGCTGACCGTTGGCCAATTGCAGACGAATGCCGCGGTACTTCTCATTGGACAGGATCGCGGTACGGCTGAACGCCTCGCGCAGCGCCTGGCGGTCACCCAAGACCAGTTTGTCGCCGCCTTTGGGCAGCACGCGCTCGTAGTCAGGGAACTTGCCATCGACCAGCTTCGAGGTGAAGGTGAACTCACCCGTGGTGGCGCGGATATGGTGCTGGCCCAACACGATACTGACATTGCCGTCCGGCTCGGTCAGCAGGCGCGCGAGCTCCAGGATACCTTTGCGCGGAACGATGACTTGGTGGCGGTCTGGCTGACCGATATCGGCCTGCATCGAGCACATGGCCAGACGGTGACCGTCGGTGGCGACGGCGCGGATGATACCGGCGGACACTTCCAGGAGCATGCCGTTGAGGTAGTAACGCACGTCCTGCTGCGCCATGGCGAAGCTGGTGCGTTCGATCAAACGGCGCAATTTGCTTTGCTCGAGGCTGCAGGTCAGCGAGCCTGGGCCTTCTTCCACCGTCGGGAAGTCGTTGGCCGGCAGCGTCGACAAGGTGAAACGGCTGCGACCGGCCTTGACCACGAGCTTCTGCTCATCGACCTTGATGTCGATCAGCGCATCGTTGGGCAGGCTTTTGCAGATGTCCATCAGCTTGCGCGCCGGCACGGTGATGGAACCTGGATCGGCCGGTTCCTCAAGCTGTACACGACCGACCAGCTCGACTTCCAGGTCGGTACCGGTCAGCGACAATTGCTGGCCTTCGACAACCAGCAGCACGTTGGAAAGTACCGGCAAGGTCTGGCGGCGTTCGACGACGCCTGCGACCAGTTGCAGGGGTTTCAACAGGGCTTCGCGTTGAATGGTGAAATGCATGGTCTAGTCCCTTGCCTTAATAAGCTGCGCTGGTGGTCATCAAGTGGTCAGTGTTCGCAGCAGGTTCTTGTAGTCCTCGCGGATGTCCGCGTCGGATTCCTTAAGTTCGTTGATCTTACGACAGGCGTGCAACACCGTGGTGTGGTCGCGTCCGCCAAACACATCGCCAATTTCCGGCAGACTGTGGTTGGTCAGCTCCTTGGACAAGGCCATCGCCACCTGACGCGGGCGAGCCACCGAACGCGATCGGCGTTTGGACAGCAGGTCGGATATCTTGATTTTGTAGTATTCAGCGACAGTGCGCTGAATGTTATCCACAGAAACCAGCTTGTCCTGGAGCGCTAACAAGTCCTTCAAGGACTCGCGAATCAACTCGATGGTGATGTCGCGGCCCATGAAGTGGGAATGAGCGATGACCCGCTTGAGGGCGCCTTCGAGCTCACGGACGTTCGAGCGGATACGCTGGGCAATGAAGAATGCGGCATCGTGAGGCAGTTCGACCTTGGCCTGATCAGCCTTCTTCATCAGGATCGCCACCCGGGTTTCCAGCTCCGGCGGCTCGACGGCAACCGTCAGGCCCCAGCCAAAACGCGACTTGAGACGTTCTTCCAGACCTTCGATTTCTTTCGGGTAGCGGTCACTGGTAAGAATGACCTGCTGCCCGCCTTCAAGCAATGCGTTGAAGGTGTGGAAAAACTCTTCCTGGGAACGCTCCTTGCGGGCGAAGAACTGAATATCGTCGATCAGCAAGGCGTCCACCGAACGGTAGAAGCGCTTGAACTCGTTGATCGCGTTCAGCTGCAGCGCCTTGACCATGTCGGCCACGAAACGCTCGGAATGCAGGTACACGACCTTGGCATTCGGGTTCTTCTTTAATAGGTGGTTACCCACCGCGTGCATCAAGTGGGTTTTACCCAAGCCTACGCCACCATAAAGGAAGAGCGGGTTGTAGCCATGCTTGGGGTTGTCCGCGACCTGCCAGGCTGCCGCTCGCGCCAGTTGGTTGGACTTGCCCTCAACGAAGTTCTCGAAGGTAAAGGTGCGGTTCAGGTAACTGGTGTGCTTGAGCGCGCCTTCGACCTGGACGGTGCGCTGTTCGGCGCGTACCGGAGCTTGTTGGGAGCTGGCGCCGGCCATTGGGTCGAAGCTGTCCCGCGAGGGCTCTTCGCTGACCTCGGCCACTTTTTGTGCATTACGCTTGCTCGGTGCCGGCGTGGGGGCCGGTGCGGCATGGTTAACCGGCGCCGCGACAGCCTGGGCCTGGGAGGCCGCAGCGGCCAACGGGGCGTTGGGGGCGGCGCGCGGCGCAGAGCTGCGTTTGCTGCCTATTAATAAGGACAGCGCAGGCGCCATGCCATTGCCATGCTCATCGAGCAGTTCCATGACCCGTCCCAGGTACTTTTCGTTGACCCAGTCAAGAACGAAACGGTTCGGTGCATAGACGCGCAACTCGTCGCCTTCGGCTTCGACCTGTAGCGGACGGATCCAAGTGTTGAATTGTTGGGCAGGCAGCTCATCGCGCAAAAGCTCCACGCACTGCTGCCAAAGTTCCACTGACAC